>NZ_QUDG01000001.1:0-709573 GCF_003474415.1 Butyricicoccus sp. AM05-1
CACAGGTCGGCTACTTCCAGCAGGCGCGACATAACAGTGTCGCGCAATTCGTTAGCGCGTTATGATAGACAGCATCTGCGAGGATAAATTATACCGGACATCTAAATTCGCAGATGCCGTGCGTTACAACGTGCCAAGGATTTGCGCGACACGGGTATGTCGCGCCTGTGTAGAGTAAACCGTATGTGTAGCAGTACGCTGTCTGTGAACTGCGAAAAGGCGGAGAAAGACACGCTGAGGTAACCCGACTGCCGTTCCCCCATTTCGAAGCGGTCACATGTCGGCAATCTGCGCCAGACTAAGAAATAAAGGGAAACGGGAGTTAAGAGGGTAGAAACCGTAGGTGTCTACCCTCTTGCCCCGCCGCGGGGCGCGGCACGTTCCCGCCGTCCGCAGACGGCGAATCCCCTCGCTGAATCTCAGCGAAAAACTTCCCGCCCGTTAGGGGCGAACACGCTAACGCAGTTCGAGTGCCCCGCTCAGCCGGTGCCGAATAGAGAAAAATCCGATTTTTAACCGAAAAAATCTGCGGAAACCCGCTTGGACTGATTGCTTATCCCATTTGCATTTGCTATAATAAACAGTAAAGCAAAAACCAAAACGGCACGGCAGGACAAACCGGAGCCTGCTCCCGGTGCCGGACCTTCGATGCGCCGCCGCATGACGCGGCAGGAATTCCGAGGGTATACCACTTAAACTTTTTATATAGATTTTTGGAGGATTAAACGCCTTATGGAGCATATTAAGGATTGCATCGCGGCATTACGAGAGGCCGCACCTGAAATAGATATTGCAGAAAACGAACTCATGCGCCGCCATACCACGTTCGCCATCGGCGGACCGGCCGACTTGTTCGTGCAGCCAAAGACCCGCAGGGAACTGACCGCGGCACTTGCCGTACTGCGTGAGCGCAATATTCCGTTCCTGCTGCTCGGCAACGGCTCCAACATGCTGGTGGCCGATGCGGGCATCCGCGGTGCGGTTGTCTGCACATCCGAGCTGGATGAAGTCCGCGTAAACGAGGATAACACCGTCTCTGCCGAGGCGGGCGCGCTGCTCAGCCGCATTGCCCGCCGCGCACAGCGTTCCGGTCTGACCGGAGCCGAGTTCGCCGGCGGCATTCCGGGCAGTCTGGGCGGCGCTGTTTACATGAATGCGGGTGCGTATGACGGCACAATGGCCGGCATTGTGCAGGAGACCGAGTTCGTGGACGGCGAAGGCAACATTTGTACACTCAAGGGCGATGAGCACGGCTTTGACTACCGTACGAGCGTGTTCCGCAAGCATCCGGACTGGACGGTGCTCCGTTCGACCATGCAGCTGCAGAACGGCGATTCGGCGGCGATTCTGGATAAGATGAACGATTTCGCGCAGCGCAGACGCGACAAACAGCCGCTCAACTTCCCGTCGGCAGGCTCGACCTTTAAGCGTCCTGTGGGACACTTTGCGGGCCAGCTTATCGAGCAGGCCGGTCTCAAGGGCACGAGCGTCGGCGCGGCACAGGTTTCGGAAAAGCACGCGGGATTTCTCATCAACCGCGGCGGTGCAACATGCGATGACATGCTGCGTCTGATCGAACTGGTGCAGAACAGGGTGCGCGAGCAGTTCGGCGTGGAGCTGGAGTGCGAGGTGCGCATCGTAAAATAATCAGCAGCGCCGCTCGGCGGCGTTATCACAGCAGAACCACAGGGCAGGGGGAAAGGTAACATGTATTTTTTGATTGTTTCCGGTATGTCGGGCGCAGGCAAGAGCCGCGCGGTCGCCACGCTTGAGGACTTAGGCTATTACTGCGTCGATAATCTGCCGATCTCCCTCATACCGCGCTTTGCGGAGATCTGTCTGGCGGCAACCGAACGCTATGAACGTGTGGCGCTCGTCACCGATGTGCGTGCAGGCGGCGATTTTCAGCAGTTGTTTGATTCGCTGGATTCGATCAAGAGCATGGGCTGCGATTACCGCATCCTGTTCCTCAACACGGACACGCCGACGCTCATCCGCCGCTACAAGGAAACGCGCCGCAAGCATCCGCTGATGGAAAAGGGCATGTCCATGACAGCCGCCATCGAAAAGGAACGCGAAATGCTGTCCGGTCTGCGCGACCGTGCCGACTTTGTGGTGGACACCACCGGACTGTCTGCCGCCGGTCTGCGCGAGCGTCTGCTGACGCTGTTTTCCGGCACCGAGAGCGGAGAGGTGTTTGAGGTCATCGTGCAGTCGTTCGGCTTCAAGTACGGCATTCCGCCCGAGAGCGACCTTGTGTTCGATGTGCGTTTCCTGCCCAATCCCTATTATGAAATGAGCCTGCGCGAGCGCAACGGCACCGATCCGGAGGTGCGCGATTATGTGTTCCGCGGCGGTACGGCGGATGTGCTGATGCGCTACCTGACGGGCATGATCGACTTTCTGCTGCCGCGCTATATCGCGGAAGGCAAGGCGAATCTGATCATCAGCATCGGCTGCACCGGCGGCAAGCACCGCTCGGTCGCTATCACCGAGGCGCTGAGCGAACACCTGCGCAGGAAGGAATACGGTGTAGTAACCATGCACCGTGATTACCAGAGATAAACCCGCTTTGTTCCGGACAGGCGAAGCGTGCTGTACAGAACGGAGAGAATATATGTCTTTTTCAACCGAGGTCAAAAACGAGCTGTGCCGGGTATCCATGCAGCGCGCCTGCTGCACGCGTGCCGAGGTTTACGGCGCACTGCTCCATGCCTCGGTTTTTTCGCACAAGGAGATACGGCTGTCGGCGGAAAACATGACCGTTGTCCGTCGCCTGCAGGCGCTGCTGCAGCGCGCGTTTTTTGTCGAGTGCGAGCCGCAGAAGGCAGGCCGCAAGCAGCAGCTTGTGCTCACCGAACCGGCGCAGATCGGACGCGTGTTTGATGCGCTCGGCTACGACTGCAAGAGCCATATCACCTATCATATCAACCGCAATCTGCTCGAGGAGGACTGCTGCATTGCGTCCTTTCTGCGCGGCGCCTTCCTTATGGGCGGCACGGTCGCGGGACCGGACAAGAAAAGCCATCTCGAGCTGAAAACCACCCACCAGAGTCTGTCGGGTGAGGAGACAAGCCTGATGCTTGATTTAGGTTTATCGCCCAAGCAGGCACGGCGCGGCAGCGCATATCTGCTGTACTTTAAGGACGGCGCAAGCGCGGAGGATTTCCTCACGCGCATCGGTGCGCCGCACGCGGCGATGGAGCTGATGCAGGCCAAGGTAGAGAAGAATCTGCGCAACACGATCAACCGGCAGGTCAACTGCGAGACCGCGAACATGATGAAGGCCGCCGATGCATCGGCACGGCAGATTGCGGCGATTCAGGCGCTGATCGACAGCCGGGGGGAGGACGCATTTCCGGGCAACCTGTGGGAGACCGTGCGCCTGCGTCTGGAATACCCGACGGACAGCCTGTCCGAGCTGGCGCAGCGGTTCGACCCGCCCATCTCCAAACCGGGACTGAGCCACCGCCTGAAAAAGATCATCGAGCTTGCAGAAAAGGAGGACTAAATTGGTACCATTTGCACATCTGCATGTCCACAGCGAATACAGCCTGCTGGACGGCGCCTGCCGTATCGAAAAGCTGGTGGACCGTGTGGCAGAGCTGGGGCAGACCTCTTGCGCGCTGACCGACCATGGCGTCATGTACGGCGTGATCGACTTTTACCGCGCCTGCAAGGCCAAGGGGATCCATCCGGTCATCGGCTGCGAGGTGTATCTGGCGCCACATTCGCGCTTTGACCGCAGCTATATCAACGGCGAGTGGCACACGCACCTCATCCTGCTGTGCGAGAACATGACCGGCTACCGCAACCTCATCCACATGGTGTCGTGCGGTTTCTCCGAGGGCTTCTATATGAAGCCGCGTATCGACATGGAGCTGCTGCGCGCACACAGCGAAGGTCTGATTTGTCTGTCCGCGTGTCTGGCAGGCGCGATTCCGCGTGCGCTGGCAGACGGCGATATGGACGGCGCGTATGACCTCTGCGAGCAGTTCCTCGATATTTTTGACCGGGAGCATTTCTACCTTGAAATTCAGGACCACGGCATTCCGCTGCAGCAGAAAGTCAATGAAGGTCTGTACCAGCTTTCCAGGGAGCTGAATATCGGTCTGGTGGCAACGAACGACGCGCATTATCTGACTAAGGCGGATGCGCGCATTCAGGACGTGCTGATGTCCATTCAGATGGGTAAGACCGTGGATGACCCGACCCGCATGAAGTTCGAGACGCAGGAGTTCTACATCAAGGACGCGGACGAAATGGCGGCGCTGTTTCCGGAGCACCCGGAGGCACTCGCCAACACGGTAAAGATTGCGGAACGCTGTCAGGTTGAGTTTGAGTTTGGTAAGTACCACCTGCCAGAATTCGATGTGCCGGACGGCTACACCTCGCTCGAATATCTGCAGAAGCTGTGCGATGAAGGCTTCGCAAGACGCTACCCGAACGATGACGGCACCGTGCGCAAGCGTCTGCAGTACGAGATCGACATGATCGCCAAGATGGGCTTTGTCGATTACTTCCTCATCGTGTCCGACTTTATCGGCTACGCGAAAAGTCAGGGCATTCCGGTCGGACCCGGACGCGGCTCGGCTGCAGGCTCGATCGTGTCGTACTGCCTCGCTATCACTGACCTTGACCCGATTCACTACTCGCTGTACTTCGAGCGATTTTTGAACCCGGAGCGTGTCTCCATGCCGGATATCGACGTGGACTTCTGCTATGTTCGCCGTCCGGAGGTCATCGAGTACGTTACCCGCAAATACGGCAAGGACCGCGTAGCGCAGATCGTCACATTCGGCACGATGGCTGCCCGCGGTGCCATCCGCGATGTCGGCCGTGCGCTCAACATCCCGTACAACGACGTTGACGCGGTTGCCAAGCAGGTGCCGAACGAGCTGCACATTACGATCGACAAGGCGCTGACCATCAACGCGGAGCTGAAAAAGATGTACGACGAGCAGCCGCAGGTGCGCGAGCTGATCGACACTGCGCGTGCGCTCGAGGGCATGCCGCGCAATGCATCGACGCATGCCGCAGGCGTGGTTATCACCAAAAACCCCGTGGACACCTACGTTCCGCTTTCGCGCAACGGCGACCAGATGGTAACGCAGTTTACGATGGTGACCATCGAGGAACTTGGTCTGCTCAAGATGGACTTCCTCGGTCTGCGCAACCTGACCGTTATCGCGGACGCGGAAAAGCTGATTCGCCGTCACACGCCGGATTTTTCCATCGAGAACGTGGATATGAGCGACCCCGCGACTTACGAGATGCTTGGCAAGGGCTCGACCATGGGCGTATTCCAGCTGGAAAGCGCGGGCATTACCAACGTCGTTACCGGTCTGCGCCCGCAGTCCATCGAGGACATTACCGCAGTCGTTGCGCTGTACCGACCCGGCCCGATGCAGTCCATTCCGCGCTACATCGAGTGCCGCCACCATCCGGAAAAGGTGACGTACAAGCATCCGCTGCTCGAGCCGATTTTAAGCGTCACCTACGGCTGTATGATCTATCAGGAACAGGTCATGCAGGTGTTCCAGAGCCTTGCGGGATATTCGCTCGGCAAGGCAGATATGGTGCGCCGCGCCATGAGTAAAAAGAAGATGAAGGAGCTGGAAAAGGAGCGCGTTAACTTCATCTACGGCAACGAGGAGCTGGGCATTGACGGCGCCATCAAGCGCGGCGTGCCCGAAGCAGTTGCGGCAAGTCTGTTTGACGAGATCATGGATTTTGCAAACTACGCATTCAACAAGGCGCACGCGGTTTGCTACGCGGTCGTGTCGTTCCGCACGGCGTACCTCAAGTGCCATTACCCGAGAGAATATCTGGCGGCGCTGCTGACGAGCGTTCTGGATGTTTCGGATAAGATCTCCGAGTATATTCAGGCGGCGCGTGATATGGGTATCGCGGTGCTCCCGCCGGACGTAAACGAGTCCTACGACGAGTTTTCGGTTGCGGGCGAGAATATCCGCTTCGGTCTGGCAGCCGTCAAGGGTGTGGGACGCTCGTTTATGAAGCAGCTGGTTGAGGAGCGGGAAGCGAACGGCCTGTTTACCTCGTTCCAGGATTTCTGCGAGCGCATGTATGACCGCGAACTCAACCGCAGAGCGCTCGAAAGTCTCATCAAGGCGGGTTCGTTCGATTCCATGCACTACTATCGCAGTCAGCTTTTGAAAATCGTCAATCCCGTAGTAGATGCTATTGCCCAGAACCGCAAGAAGAACATCGAGGGTCAGATGGACCTGTTCGGCATGGGCAACGACGAGGTGCGCGACACGCAAATTGCGATGCCGAACATTCCGGAAGTGCCCAAGCGGGAGCTGCTGGCGATGGAGAAGGAGACCACCGGTCTGTACCTCTCCGGTCACCCGATGGACGAGTACCGCAGCCTGACGCAGAAGGCGCAGGCGGCCTCCGTCAAGCAGATCATCGATGACCTGACAGGCGAGAGCAGCCAGCCGGTCTACAAGGACGGCATGACCGTCCGGCTTGCTTGTGTCATCACGGCGGTGCGTCTGAAATCGACCAGGAACGGCTCGATGATGGCGTATGTCACCGCGGAGGACGACACGGCGGCGATTGAGCTTGTCGTGTTCCCGCGTTCGCTGCAGCAGTGCGGCGCATATCTCACCGAGGACAGCGCAGTCCTGCTCACCGGCAGGATAGATGCCCGAGAGGATGAGGCGCCCAAGGTGCTGCTGAATGAGGCGCAGCCGCTTACCGAGAGTGCAGTGGAGAGTCTGCAGCAGCCGAAAAAGGGCACGCAGAAATCGGTCTACACCGATGCGCAGGCGGCAAAGCTGGCGCCGCAAAAGCTGTTTCTGCGTATTTCCAGTCTGCAGGGTGATGAATGGACGCAGATTAAAGAGGTTTTGCGCACGCAGCCCGGCGATACGCCGGTCTATCTCTACCCGATGGACACGAAGAAAAAGACGCTCGCTGCCCGCCGGTACTGGTGCAAACCGGATATTGCATTTTTAACAAGATTACGCTTTCTCTTGCGCGAGGAAGATGTTATAATACAATAGGAGACTGTGTTTATCCGTAGGGAGAGAGACGGTTTCCGCAGAGGGAAACAAAACTGCAATACAGAGGTCAGTGCGGCATCGACTGTGCCGCTAAGAAAGAAAACAGACCCGACAACAGGGAGGCTTTATCATGGATAAACAAATTCGCAGAATCGGCGTACTTACCAGCGGCGGCGACGCACCCGGCATGAACGCACTTATCCGCTCGGTAGTCCGCAGCGCAAGCGCACACGATATTTCCGTTCTCGGCATTCGCCGCGGTTACAGCGGTCTCATCAACGGCGACATCATCGAGATGGGTGCCCGCAGTGTAGACGGCATTATCCGCAAGGGCGGCACCATGCTGTACACCGCACGCTGCAAGGAAATGCTGACCGAGGAAGGTCTGCAGAAGGCGGCTGACACCTGCCGTTACCTCGGTATTGACGGCCTGATCTGCTGCGGCGGTGACGGTACATTCCGCGGTGCACAGGCGCTTTCCCGCAAGGGAGTTCCGTGCATCGGCGTTCCGGGTACCATTGATAATGATATCGGCTGCTCGGATTACACCATCGGTTTTGACACCGCCTGCAATACCGCGATCGAGTGCATCGATAAGCTGCGCGACACCATGCAGTCCCACGAGCGCTGCTCTGTTGTAGAGGTTATGGGCCGCCGTGCAGGTCATCTGGCACTGCAGGTTGGCTGTGCAGTCGGCGCGACCGCGATCTGCCTGCCCGAGCGTCAGCTGGATTTCGACACCGAGATCGTAGAGAAAATGCGTATCGGCCGTATCAAGGGCCGCAACCACCATATCATCATCGTAGCCGAGGGCTATGGCTCCGCACAGACCGTTGCAGACCAGATTCACGAGGCTACCGGCATTGACACCCGTGTAACGATCCTTGGCCACATTCAGCGCGGCGGCTCTCCGTCTGCTATGGATCGTGTTATGGCGACCCGCATGGGCTATGCTGCAGTTCGTGCTCTGATGGAGGGCAAGGCCAACCGTGTTGTTGTTTCGGATAACAACATTGTTACCGATATCGACATTGAGGAGGGTCTGGCACAGAGCAAGGATCTGAACCAGTGTCTGTTCGAGGCACAGCAGACGGTTGCCATCTAACATGGCGCAGACTGTTCTCATCACCGGAGGCTCGCGCGGCATCGGTGCCGCCTGTGTGCGCACGTTTGCCGAAAACGGATGGAATACCGCGTTTACTTACAGCAAAAGCAGGGAAGCGGCGGACAGGCTCGCTGGGGAGACCGGCGCACTTGCACTTTCAGCCGATCAGCAGGATACCGCGGCAGTGGAACTCGCGGTCGCGGAAGGGAAGGCGCGGTTCGGCACGATCGATGCCGTGGTCTGCAACGCAGGCATTGCCGAACAGAAGCTGTTCCAGAATATCACCGACGCGGACTGGATGCGCATGCTGGATGTCAATCTCATGGGTACGGTGCGCACGATTCGCGCCGTGCTGCCCGAAATGCTGCACAACCACAAGGGAAGCATCGTCACGGTGTCGTCCATGTGGGGGGAGTGCGGCGCGTCCTGCGAGAGCCATTATTCCGCGAGCAAGGCTGCGATTATCGGCCTGAGCAAGTCGCTCGCGCAGGAGCTTGGGCCGAGCAATATCCGGGTCAACTGCATTGCACCGGGCGTGATCGACACCGACATGAACGCCATGCACAGTGCGGATACCATGCAGGAGCTTGCCGATCAGACACCGCTCGGAAGAGTCGGCGCGGCAGCCGAGGTCGCGGACAGCATTCTGTATCTGTGCTCGAATAAGTCGTCTTTCATTACCGGACAGGTTTTAGGCGTCACCGGGGGATTTTAAGATGCTGTCGCCAAACCACGGTTTGGCCAACAAGAGGAACGGACCGTGGGCCGTTCCAAAGTCGTCCGAAAGTTCCCATACGGAAACTTTCTCCCTCCAGAAGTCAAAAAAGCGAGATACATGCTCCCGCTTTTTTGGAATTTGCACTGCAAATTCTATTAAATGCGCGCTAACGCGCGAAAAGTTGCGACGTTAGTAAAGTGCGTTAAGAAAGATAGAACGAGAGGTCAAAAGACCTCTCGTTTTTTTAATACGGTTCCAAGTCAAAATAACTGAGCAGACCGTTATAAATGCCCTGTGCAAACCCGAACGGATCGTTTTCCAGCTTCATCGCATCGGAAGCATTGGTCAGGTATGCCAGCTCGACCAGAATCGAAGGCATCTGTGTCCGCCGCAGGACATACAGGCTCGGACGGATGCGCACGCCGTTATCGCGTGTGCCGACACGCGCAACAATGCCGGCGAGCACATGCTGCGCCAGCCAGTACGCCTGCGTATTTTCACGATAAACATACACCTCAGTGCCGTTGACGGCGGGATTTACGTTCGCGTTGCAGTGGATGCTGATGAAGTAATCGGCGGGCCACTCGTTCGCCAGCCGCACGCGCTCGGCCAGACTGGTGGCGTTGCTTGTGCCGAGGATTTCCTCGGGTGAGGTGCGGCTCAGCCGCACCTCAAACCGCGGGTCTGCCCGCAGAAGATCAGCCAGATACACGCCGACAGCGTAGGTCACATCCTGTTCGAGCAGACCGCTACCTTCCGCGCCGGTGTTCGGACCGGACGGATTGTGTCCCTGATCGACAAAAATCTTGATCGCCAAAGTATCACCTCCTCGTGTCAGCCTATGCGGCAGCGCGGCAGAACGTCCGTGCTTGACGGTCAGCACACGCCGTGTTATTCTGTAAGAAAAGAGAGGTGGGATCAATATGAAATTATATATCAAACAAAAGGTATTCTCCTGGGTGGATCGGTTTACCGTTTTTGATGAAACCGGCGCCGACAAATACCATGTCGAGGGTGAGTTTTTCTCGTGGGGCAAGAAGCTGTATGTCACCGACTTGACCGGACACGAGACCGCGTTTATCCAGCAGAAGGTGTTCAGCATGATGCCGCGGTTCTTCGTGTACATCGACGGCGTGGAACGCGCGGAAATCGTCAAGCGGTTTACATTTTTCTACGAAAAATACGAAATCGAGGGTCTCGACTGGACAATCGAGGGTGATTTCTGGGCGCATGAGTACCGCATCACGCAGAACGGACGCGAGATCGTGTCCATCTCCAAGGAGTGGTTCACCTGGGGTGACTGCTATCAGCTGGACATTGCCGATTCCGCAGACGAAACACTTGCGCTGGCGGTCGTCCTCGCAATCGACGCAGTGCACGCGCAGGCGAACGCGGCAGCGGCTTCGACTTGAAAGGAAACGATATGATTGAGATAAACCAGGACTTCGCGGACGGCGTACTGCATTCGCGCAATCCGGAGACAAATAAAAACGACTACGGCCGCATTCTGTGCGTGTGCGGCTCGGCAGGATATACAGGTGCGGCATATTTTTCGGCACAGGGCGCGGTCCGCATGGGAAGCGGCGTTGTAACGCTTGCAGTTCCGCAGGGTGCGTGGCCGGTGCTGGCGGTCAAGCTGAATGAGCCGGTCGTGCGGCCCATGCCGCAGGATGAAAACGGGCTGTTTTCCGTGGACGCACTGCCGAAGCTGCTTGCGCTTGCCGAAAAGGCGGACGCGCTGCTCATCGGGTGCGGACTCGGCCGTTCGGATACGCTGACCGAAATCGTGTGTACTCTGCTCGAAAAAGCTGCCTGCCAGATTGTACTCGATGCGGACGGCATAAATTCGATTACCGGGCATAAGGATATATTGCGGCGAACGGCAAAGCCGGTCGTGCTCACGCCGCACGCGGGCGAGTTCGCACGGCTCAGCGGCAAGCCGGATGCGACCGCTGCGGACGCGGCACAGTTCGCGCAGGACTATCGGTGCATCGTGCTCTACAAGGGACACCGCACCCGCATTTTCACGCCGGACGGCGGCTGCTATCGCAATACCTCGGGCAATCCCGGCATGGCGAAAGGCGGCAGCGGGGATGTTCTGGCAGGCATGCTGGTTTCGCTGTGCGGACAGGGCATTGACGCGGTTCGGGCGGCCTGTACGGCGGCGTGGCTGCACGGCAGAGCCGGAGATCTGGCTGCGAATGCGCTGAGCGAATACGGCATGACGCCGAGCGATATGCTGACGCAGCTGCCGATTCTGCTGAAACGATATAACTCGAAAACATGGTGATAAACCGGTCAAAGGAGTGGTAATCTGAACAGGCTGCTGTGTGGTTTGGCGGCGCTTGTTCTGCTCTGCGGCTGCGGCCGCTCGGCGGAAATGAGTGCCGAGGATGTGCGTGCGCATTTCGCATCGCTGGACAGCTGTACGGCGCATTTGAAAATAATCTCGGATTTGGACGAATCTGTACTGGAATTTGAAAGCGACTATGTCTATAATAGAGAGGACAGCGATTCCTTCACGCTGACCGCACCGGAGTCGGTCGCCGGTATCGGCGGGCGCATCTCGGGTGAGGAGAACGGCGCGTTCACGCTGCAGTACAACGACTTGCAGCTGGATGATATTGCTCCTCGGCATACCGGACTGACACCGGCAGACGCGTGGTTCTGCTTGCTGAACGATCTGCGGTATGCTGTGCCTGCGCAGGTGTGGAGCGAGCGCACGAACGGCGAGAGCCTGTTTGTGCTGCGCTACGAGAACGCGGAGGACGATACAGCAAAGCAGGTATGGCTGCGGCAGAGCAACTTGCAGCCGGTCTGCGCCGAGCTGTATGAGGATGGCAGACTGGTGCTCACCATACAGGTGGAATCCTGTCAGTAAAATGGGAGCGGTGTATAGCCGCTCTGTTGGAGTGACGAAAATAATGGAAGCAAATCAACACCGCACCTGGGCGGAGATCGACCTCGGTGCGATCGAGCATAATTATCGCGTGATCTGCGAGCAGGCGCAGGCGCCTGTGCTGTGCGTTGTCAAGGCGGATGCCTACGGCCACGGTGCGGTTCCGGTCGCGAAGCGGCTGGAGCAGATGGATGCACCGTATTTTGCGGTAGCGACCATCCCGGAGGGCGTGGAGCTGCGCGAGGCGGGCATCGAAACGCCTATCCTCATCCTTGGTTATGTGGATGAGCATGACATGGACACGGCGGCACAGTACGGCATCACCGTGCCGGTGTACGACCGCGAGACAGCTGAACTCATCAGCGCGGCAGCAGAGCGCACCGGCAAGCCGGTCACCGTACACTACAAGCTGGATACCGGCATGACGCGGCTCGGCTTCCCGTCGTGGGAGTGTGAGCAGACCGTGCAGGATATCCTTGCGTGCTCCAAGCTGCCGGGCCTGATCAGCGAAGGCATTTTCACGCATTTTGCGGTTGCCGACGTGCCCTCGGGCGAGGAATACACCGAGCTGCAGTACAAGCGCTTCTCGGATGTGTGCGAGGGTCTGCAAGCGGCCGGTCTTGACCTGCCGCTGCGCCACTGTGCGAACAGCGGTGCTATCCAGACCTACGAGAAGATGCACTGCACGATGACGCGCGCGGGCATTATCCTGTACGGCTATCGCCCGGATGCCTCCGTGCCGCCGGTGCTCGATTTGAAACCCGCCATGACCGTCAAGGCGCGTGTGGTGCAGGTGCGCGATATTCCGGCGAATACAACCATCAGCTATGGCCGCACCTTCGAGACGGCAGAGCCGACCCGTATGGCGGTTATCTCGATGGGATACGCGGACGGCTATCTGCGTACCGGCTCGGGCAAGGCGCAGGTGCTGCTCGGCGGCGTGAAAGCGCCCGTGCTCGGCCGCATCTGCATGGATATGTGCATGGTGCGTATTCCGGAGGGCGTAGACGTACATCGCGGTGACGAAGTGTCCGTGTTCGGCCCGGAAGGCTGGACGGCAGAGGACGCAGCAGACGCGGCGGGCACCATCTCGTACGAGGTGCTGTGCGCCATCAGCCGGCGCGTGCCGCGTTTCTATCGGTAATTTACTGACATTGCGTGCATAAGATGAAGCGAGGGATTTTCCCTCGCTTCATTTGTCTCTCAAAGTCGGTATCCTGTTAGTTTGATAGTATCGCGCGGCAGCGCTATTAAAACAGCATTTGCGTTGCAAATGCAAGAAAACCGGGAGCATGTATCACGGTTTTCTTACTTCTGGAGGGAGAAAGTTTCTGAACAGGAACTTTCGGACGACTATGGAACGGCCTGCGGTCCGTTCCTGCTTGTCGGCGAAACTGTAGTTTCGCGACAGCTTTGAAGCGGAGGAGATTTTTCTCTCTCCGCTTTTCTGCATTATACAGTTATAATTTTGTGTGACACGGGGAAAATAGGTTTGCGGGAAAACCATCAGGCAGCACCGTAAATCTATTTCATCGGAGTGTGAACCAAAGTGGATAGCAACATCAAACGAGGCGATATTTACTATGCCGATCTCAGTCCGGTGGTTGGCAGTGAGCAGGGCGGCATCCGACCGGTGCTGATCGTGCAGAACAACGTCGGCAATCGGTACAGTCCGACCGTGATCGCCGCCGCTATTACATCGCAGATCAACAAGGCGAAAATGCCGACGCATATCACGGTCGGTGCGCCGAACTACGGACTGACCAAGGATTCCATCATCCTGACCGAGCAGATCCGCACGCTGGACAAACGCCGCCTGCGCGAGAAAATGGGCTCGCTCGACGAAAAAGCCATGCGGCACGTCGATGAAGCACTGGCAGTCAGCTTCGGACTCGGCTCGGTGCAGGGGTAAGCCGTATAACGGCGGGAGAAAGCGCATATCCTTTTATGGGGTATGCGCTTTTTGCGTATAGACTGGGATTTGCCGTCTGCGGACGGCAGGAACGTGCCGCGCCCCGCGGCAGGGGCAAGAGGGTAGCCACCAAGGTTTGCCCGTAGGTTGTCTACCCTCTTATGCGCCCCGCCGCGAAGGCGAGTTTCGCTCGCTTCGTAAGCGGCAATTTAACAAATTATAACTTGCAGAAAGGAGAACCGCCCATGCGCGCAGACGTATTCTGTAACGACAACCCAATCGGCACGATCGACTGGACCCCGGACGCCTGCGGCGTGCAGGTCAATCTCGACTGCGCTGTCTGCGGAGACGAACTGCTGCGCTGCTATACGGTTGTGAACGGAAACATCCTGCGGGTCGGTCTGCCTGCACCGGAGCATGGCCGTCTGCGTCTGCGCCGGCATCTCTCGCGGCAAATGCTGCATGAGACTGGCTGTGAGGGCGAACCCGAACGGTTCTATCTCGCGTCTGCGCCGGAGTCTTTGCCGCAGAGCAATGCGCCGCCCGAGCCGCCGCTTGTCACCGGAGATGCGGTTCTGGACGCGCTTCTATCCAACGAAAACGTGCAGATTCAGCCGACCGAGACAGGACTGCGTCTGCAATGCCCGTTTGACCCGAAAAAGCCGTTCGCGCTGGCACCGGCGTTTGTACTTTGCCGCACAGAAGGAAACACGGCAGTTCTGGAATGGAAAAAGGACGCAGCCGATGCGGCTGCGTCCTCTGAAAAGGCGTAACTTTAGGTAATACCGCATAATTGAACAAGAGTGATTTGCGAGTAAATTTTGCGTACTGACGAGGCACAGTTTTGCGGTAATACTTGATGTATTACCGTGAAACTTCGGCAGCGCGGACGGAACTCGCGCAAGGAACCGAAGCCAAAGTCAGGACACAAAATTTCCGCAAAGCACCGCGGCAGCGCGACCGGAGTCTGCGCGAGGAGCCGCTGCTTTAATTGTGCGGTGTTGCCTTTACTTTACGATGGTTTTTGCCTCCATGTAGTAGCGCTTCTCGTGCGCCTCACCCATGGAGAAGGTCTTGCGCGGCAGAACGCCGTCGAAAACAACGCCGCGGAACAGGTCGTTCTTGGCGATGTCCGGCAGGATGAAGCCGAGGTTGCCCGGCTTTTCCGCCAGCGAAACAACAACGTCCGTGCCGTGGATGTAGTCGATCTTCGCAGAGGTGTGGGTCTCAAGATAAGCGTCCAGACCGGTCTGGATGGTAGCGACCGGAATGGCCCACTTCGGGTTCTCGACAACGAACACGCCCGACTTGTTCGCCGAGCAGAACGGGAAGAAGTGCACGTTTTCACTCTTGGGAGCCTCATCGGCAACGTAAGCCTTGCAGCCCTCGCCGTTGTAGAAGTCGGTCAGTGCGCCGAGCAGCTCATCTGCGTCTACGCCGAACAGAGCACGGTGGATCGGCTCGATGATCAGGCTCTCGTCATGGATGTTGACAACCTCAACGAGTGCAAAACGTGCCGGATGGTTCTCCTGCTCCTCGGCAGTCAGGCCCTTCTTGACCTCTTCCCAGTACGCCTTTGCGGTGGCCATGGAGTGGTTGCCGTCACCTACTGCATACGGCAGCAGCGCCTGTGCATCCGTGCAGCCGTACTTCTTGTTGAAGGTCTCGCGGTCGCAGAGTGCTTCGAGCTTGGCCTCGATGGCCTCGGTCTCCGGACCGTTCGGCAGGAACCAGCCGGTGATATGGCCGCCGTTCTGCATCAGGTCGGTATCGTACAGCTTGTCATAAGAGGCGGTCTGCTCGAACAGCGGCTCGATGATCTGACGGTCGGGATCGTCGATTAGGATCATAATGTGCGGCAGCTCCAGGCACGCGCCCTGACGAACCTTGAGACGGGGCGGAATACGCTCGACAACCGTCTTTTCGGTCGGGCGGATGAGGGATGCGGAACCGGGCGTGTATTCATACGCTTCCAGATCGACCGACAGCACGATGCCGCGGCGCGGGCAGGAGCCGCCGGACCAACGCTCGGTCAGAACGACGCCGGCGGGCAGGGTGCGCAGCGTACCGTCCTGCACATACTGCTGCATGGTCTGATGGATTTTCTCCGTGCGGGCAGCAACGTCCGCGTCCTCCAGATAAACCTCCGGCAGGGTCAGACGCAGGGTAGAGGGGGCGTCACCGACGGTCTTATCAGTCTCGGCCCAGTAGTCCGGCTGAGAAGTGTACTGGTCGCAGGCGATGACTGCCCACTTGGACAGGTCCACGCCTTCACGCGGAAACATGATCTCGGGAATACGAGTGCAGCGATTAGCCATAATTATCCTTCCTCCAGTAGAAGTAGTGTGGAATGCCTCTATTATAGCAGACAAATCTCAAGTACGGCACTCGTTTTCCAAAAATAAATGTCGGTTTGCAGAAAAAACTTTATTTGCTTGACGAAAGTATAGGGATGTTGTACAATATAATATAGGTTTGGTTGCGAAATTTGTATAAAAATACAATCGTAAAAACGGAGGAAAACCCCATGGTTAAATTCAAGGCTATCGGCGTTTCGGAGGGTCTGGCGAAGGCAAAGGCTCTCGTGATCAAGGAAGAAGATCTTTCGGTCGTTAAGGAGACCGTTGCCGATGCGGAAGCCGAATGCAAGCGCGTTCTCGACGCAGTGGAAAAAGCCAAGCAGCAGATCGAAGTGCTGCGTGACGATGCGGAAAAGAATATCGGTGCGGCTGAGGCGGAAATTTTTGACGCGCATCTGATGATGCTCGACGACCCTGATTTTGTCGAGGGTATGACAAACATTGTAACGGATGAGAAGGTTTGCGCGGAGTACGCGTGCTTTGTCAACTGCGAGAACTTTCAGGCGATGTTCCGCGCGCTCGACGACGAGTATATGCAGGCGCGTGCAGCAGACATCGGTGATATCTCGCAGCGGGTCATTAAGAATCTGAAGGGCATTGCGGATAACGCGATCGACACGATCACTGAGCCGTGCATTATTGTGGCGAACGACCTTACACCGTCCGATACGGCGAAGATCGGCGGCAAGCCGGTTGCCGGTTTTATCACGAAGATCGGCGGCCGCACGAGCCATTCGGCGATCATGGCGCGTTCGATGGGTATTCCGGCGATTGTCGGTGCCGGCGAAAAGGCGGACGAGATCGCGGACGGCGACCTGCTGCTGATCGACGGCGCGGCAGGCGAAGTCGTGGCGCAGCCGGATGAGCAGACGCTTGCCGACTTTGCCGAGCGTCAGAAGGCAGATGCGGCGCATCGTGCCATGCTCGCGCAGTACAAGGATAAGGAGGGCGCGACCTCGGACGGCCGCCGTGTAATTATCGAGGGCAACATCGGTACGCCGGATGACGCGGTCCGCGTAGCGGAGCTTGGCGGCGAAGGCGTCGGCCTGTTCCGCTCGGAGTTCCTGTTCATGGATCGTACCGACCTGCCGAGCGAGGAAGAGCAGTTCGCCGCCTACAAGAAGGCGTGTGAGATCATGCAGGGCAAGCCGGTTATCATCCGCACGCTGGACATCGGCGGCGACAAGGAAGTGCCCGCACTGGCGCTGGAGCAGGAACAGAATCCGTTCCTTGGCTACCGCGCGATCCGCATTTGCTTGAATCAGCCGGAGCTGTTTCTGATGCAGCTTCGCGCGCTGCTGCGTGCCGCGCAGTACGGCGATCTGCGTATTATGTTCCCGATGATTTCGTCGGTGGATGAGGTGCGTGATGCAAAGCAGGTGCTCGAGCAGGCGAAGGACATGCTGACCGCGGAAGGCGTACCTTTCAACCCGAACGTCAAGGTCGGCATTATGGTCGAGATTCCGGTGGCGGCTGTCTGCGCGGATGTGCTGGCGAAGGAGGTTGACTTCTTCTCGATCGGCACGAATGACCTGATTCAGTATTCCTGCGCGGTGGACCGCATCAACGAGAAGATTTCCTATCTGTACCGTCCGCTGCATCCGGGCGTGCTGCGCCTGATCGCCATGACGGCCAAAGCAGCGAACGAGAACGGTATCGAAGTCGGCGTGTGCGGCGAGATGGCAGGCACGGCCGGCATGGCGCCGGTGCTGTGCGGCCTCGGCGTGACCAATCTGTCCATGTCGGCATCCGCAATGCTGGCAGCAAAGGCAGACCTTGCAAAGCACTCCTGCGGCGAATGCAGGGAACTGGCTGACAAGCTGCTCGCGTGCGCAAGCGCGTCTGACGCAGAGCGTATTTTCACGGACTGGAGAGAGTCCTGAGCAAGAGTAAAAAGCCGCCGTTTCCTTGTGAAGCGGCGGCTTTGCACTGTTCGGATGGATAGAAATTGACTTGTATCGGAAAACGGATATCGTTTATCAGGATAACAAGCATTATCCGAGCAAATCCATGTCGTTTTCCTCGCCCGGTGCGGCGGCCTGCTTCGTTTTGGGCGCAAGCGCGAACGGCTGGACGGAATGGAAGGACAAGAGCGGCAGAACACTCGATGAGCTGTTCCGCAGATAGGCAGAGAAAGCATAAGTAAAGGGACACGGAATGATTCTGTGTCCCTTTTTTCGCAGGAAAGAGAAGCGTTTAGCCCTGGTTTGCCATATTCTGCTCGTAGGATTCGATCATCTTCTTCACCATCTGACCGCCTACGGAGCCGGCCTGACGGCTGGTCAGATCGCCGTTATAGCCCTGCTTGAGGTTTACGCCGACCTCGGCAGCTGCCTCCATTTTGAAGCGATCCATTGCCGCGCGTGCTTCCGGTACCATGCCCTGATTAGAACCATTTTTCGTGTTAGTCATGTTTGTTCGCTCCTTTTCGATTCGGTTTGGTGTGTTGGGTTTTGCTGATAGTAGGTTGCGCACCAAAGGTCGAAATATGAGATGCAAATGCTGTGACGGAAGCCAGAAAATATGATAAGCAAACGCGTTTTGCCAGCGCAGGAAAACAAGCGTTGAAAATTTGCTTTTGGACAGCGCATAAAACCTGCTCTGCTCATATAATAAAGGAAAGCACAGACATATACAGCCTTATTAGTTACGGTATATACTGCAGATGGGTTAGCTTATTCTAACTTATCGTTTCCGTCCGTCACCCAACCGTCCGGATGTGTTTTTCACTAAATTGTAAGCAAACACGTCTTGCAAGGATTTGTGCAATATGCTAATATGATGGTGATACATGTCCGATGCACAAATGTACAATATGCGAGCACGGGAACGAATCACGAGAAAGCCTGACAGCGATCGAAAGCGGCAGTGGAGGTGCCGCTGAAAAAGTCATATTCACTCAGATTAGGATGCTTAACCTTTTACAAGCACAGATTTACGTGGAAATAAGGCGGCTATGCCGCTTTATCAATAATGGATAGAGAACAGAAAGGACATCATAGTATGAGTCAAAACGAGAAGAAGGTATTCGGAAGACACAAAAAACAGGAAGAATCGCCTTTAGAGCAGACGCAGGCGGTGCCTGCGGTACAGGATGAAATCACGGCAGAGCCTGCAGCCGAGGTGCAGCCCAAGCGCAACAAATACGCAGATAAAATGAATCGCAAAAAGCGCAGACTGAGCAAGGGTGCGCGTATCGGCATTACGGCGGCGGCAGTTGCGCTGCTGCTTGGCGGCGGCATCTGGGCTGTGGTGAAATCCCGCGATGCGGGTACGGAGGACGTGACGCAGACCACGGCTATGGTCAGCTGCGGCGATCTGGAGACCTACATAGAGGGAAGCGGCGTTACTGCTGCAAAAAAACGCGAGGAACTTGGCCGGGAGGTTAAGGGCAAGGTAACACAGGTGTTGGTCGCCGAGGGCGACGAGGTACACACCGGCGATCCGCTGCTGGTGATCGACCCGACCGAAACCCGCAAGGAGCTTGCGGATGCACAAAAGGAACTGACCGAGGCGGAACGCGGTGTCTCGGACGCGCAGCTGGAGGTCTCCAAGGCACAGTCCGACTTGAGCGCGGCGCAGAGAAAACTGAGCCGTCTGCACATCACGGCGCCGTTTACCGGCAAACTGATTCCGGCCAAGGATTCGGACGACAAGGATGTGTCCTTCCGTGTCGGTGAGCAGGTGAGCGAGGGTCAGGTCATCGGCTACATGGTAAATGACCGCCAGATGAAGCTGACGCTGGCGTTCAGCGCCGAATATGCCCGCAGCATTCGCACCGGACAGGCGGCCACGGTATCCATCGCTTCTGCGATGAGCGAGGTGAGCGGTACGGTATCGTCGGTCGAGACAACGCAGCAGATTTCGAGTGCGGGTGTGCGCGTTATCCGCGTTGGCATTACGGTGAATAACCCTGGTTCGCTGACAAAGGGCATGACAGCCACAGCGACAATCAATGCCGGACGCCTCGGTGCGATCTATCCGGCGAATGCGGGCACACTGGAATACAGCCGCGAGGAAGCCGTCACCGCACAGATAAGCGGCGAGATCATCAAGCTGAACGGCACAAGCTACAGCACCTACAACGGCGGTGCGCTTATCATGTCCCTGTCGAGTGACGCTTCTCAGGATGAGATTTCAGCCGCGCAGAATGGTATTGCGGCGGCAAACCGCACGGTTGCCAGCGCAAAGACGGCTGCAGACGAAAAGCGGGCACACATTGCCGAACTGCAGCAGAAGATTCAGAACTCGACCGTTACCTCTCCGATAGACGGCGTTGTTGTCAGCCTGAACGCCGTTGAAGGACAGGAGGCGACCGGCTCGGAGACGCTCGTTGTGGTTGCTGATTTGAATGATATTGCCGTCAACGCCGAGGTCTCTTCGATGGATATCGGCTCGGTGCAGCAGGGACAGCAGGCGACTATGACGATGTACGCGTCGGACGGCTCCGAGATTTCGCTGACCGGCGAGGTGCAGTCGGTTGCGCTGGAGCCGACACAGAACTCCAGTAACGGGCAGGGCAGCATGCCGACCTTCAAGGCGGTCATTTCGGTGGACCCGCTGGAGGGACAGAAAATTTACAGCGGTATGTCGATCGAATATAAAATCACGACGGCCTCGTCCTACGGCTGCCTGATGGTACCGTCGTCGGCTATCGTCAACACGGACAGCGGCACAGCTGTATTCGCCAAGCCGCTGACGGACGAGAACGGAAACGAGATTCCGTTTGAGGAAACCCTGCCGATCCCCGAGGGTACCGAAGGCATTCCGGAAGACTATCAGCTTGTACCGGTCGAGACCGGCATTGCCGATTCGACCAACACGGAAATCCTCGGCGGTCTGGAAGAGGGCACCGAGGTATTCCTCGCCGGACCGAGCGACCTGTATGCCGATATGTCGGATAACGGCATGTCAGTCAGTATGTCAGTCGGTTGAGGAGGGCGCGCTTATGTGGGAAAGAAACGCGCAGACTCCTGACACGGAGCGCCGCGCTGAATTGTTAATTGACGTTCAGCGCATGAGCAAGATTTACAACGAAGGAAGAGAAAACGAAGTGCGTGCACTGGATGATATCTCGCTGCAGGTATCCTGGGGAGAGTTCCTGTGCATTCTCGGACAGTCCGGCTCGGGCAAGTCCACGCTGATGAACATTCTCGGCTGTCTGGATATTCCGACCTACGGCTCCTATCATCTAAACGGGCAGCTGGTCAGCGATATGAAGCCGTCCGTGCTGTCCGGTATCCGCAACCGGGAGATCGGGTTTATCTTTCAGGGCTTTAATCTGATTCCGGCGCTGACGGCGCTCGAAAACGTCGAGCTGCCGCTCATCTACCGCGGTATGCCGCGGGAGGAACGCCGCCGTCTGGCGCAGGAGGCGTTAGTCTCGGTCGGTCTGGAAAAGCGCATGGATCACCGTCCGGGCGAGATGTCCGGCGGACAGCAGCAGCGTGTTGCGATCGCGCGGGCAGTGGCAGCAAAGCCGCCGATCATCATGGCGGACGAGCCGACCGGCAATCTGGATTCTGCCTCCGGTCTGGATATTATGCGCAAGCTGACTGCACTCAATGAGCAGGGAACCTCCATCATCCTCATCACGCATGACAACCATCTTGCACAGATGGCAAAACGCATCGTGACGATACAGGACGGCAGGATCATTTCGGACATGAAAGGAGGGGCCGTATGAATTGGATGCAGACGGTTCGTATGGCGTTCAAGTCCATCCTGAACAACAAGGTTCGCTCGATTCTGACCATGCTCGGCATCATCATCGGTGTGGCATCGGTTATCGCTATCGTGGCGTCGATTCAGGGCACGAGCAAGCTGCAGCGCCTGCAGTATGAGGCGATGGGTGTCAACCGCATCGACATCTACGGATACGGTGCCAAAAACCGCGACTGGCAGGAGTTTGAGGACTATATAACGAATGATCTGTCCGACAAAATCGCTGCATGGTCGCCGCAGAGCCAGTATTACGACTGGCAGAACAGCGGCATCCAGTACCGGGCCAAAAGGCTGGATAACAACGACAGCAACAGCGGCTACACCTATATGTACTTCGGCAACGAGCATTACGGCGAGGTGACAAGTCATGCGATTTCCGCCGGACGGGATATTTCCGCTGCGGACTGCCGCACGCGCGCCCGCGTCTGTGTGATCGGAGAAACATTGCGCAAGTATTTCTTCGGGGCAATGAGTCCGATCGGGCAGAAGCTGCAGATCGGCGGCAAGGGATTTGAGGTCATCGGCGTGTATGCCGGCAAGTATGACGGCAAGCTGAATACAGACGATCAGATGATTGTGATGCCGTACACGCTGCAGAGCACGATGATGAGTGTATACGGCATGGCAGACCGCCAGTATATCGTGAAGGCGGCGGACAAGGAAGCGATTACCGAGCTGACAGACGAGCTTCTGCCGGGCTTTATGCAGGGCCGCTGCGAGGCGGGAAACGGATACTTTTCTGCTTCGTCGGACAGCCAGTGGCAGGAGCAGAGCGAGTCCTCCAACAACATGCTTGCGCTGCTCGGCGGCGGTGTCGCCGGAATCTCGCTGCTCGTCGGCGGTATCGGCATTATGAATATCATGCTGGTGTCTGTCACCGAGCGCACCCGCGAGATCGGTATCCGCATGGCAATCGGTGCCCGCAAGCGGGATATTATCGGGCAGTTTCTGGTAGAAGCCTCGGTGGTCTCGTGCTGCGGCGGTGTAATCGGCATTGTGCTCGGCTGTTTCCTTTCGGCGGTGCTGGGCAATCTGCTGCTTGCGAAAACGCAGAACAGCTACATGCCGACCGTGGAGCAGTTCACCGTACTGCCCTCTGCGGGACTGGTCATCGGCGCATTTCTGTTTTCTGCGCTGCTGGGTATTATCTTCGGACTGTATCCCGCCAATAAAGCCTCGAATCTGCAGCCGGTAGATGCGCTGCGGACGCAGTAAAAGGAAAGGACAGGTAGGAAAATGAAAAAAAGATTTGTCAGCCTGTGTCTGGCAGGCTTGATTATGGTTGCACCGGCTTCGGCGGTGTTTACCGATATTTCAGACAGCAGGGTATCGCAGACGGCCGCCGTTCTGGATGCACTGGGTATCATGCAGGGCGTAGGCGGCGGCAGCTTCGCGCCGGGTAAGGCGCTGACGCGGGCGCAGTTCTGCAAGCTGGCGGTTACTGCCATGGGTGTGACGGATGTAAGTCCGTATGCCAGCTACACGATTTTTCCGGATGTTAAGCATTCGCACTGGGCAGCGCCGTATATCAACGCGGCAGTACGCCATCCGGAACTGAAGGAAAAGGCCATTATCCGCGGCTATGCGGACGGCAGCTTCGGCCCGGATAAGATTGTCAGCTACGGTGAGGTCTGCACCATGCTGCTGCGTATGCTGGGCTATAAAGAGGAGGACGTCGGTCCGTTCTGGCCTGCGGACTATATCGCGCAGGCACAGGCCATCGGTCTGACGGACGGTGTCACGATTGCGGATGCACATGCCGCAGTCAAGCGCGGAGACGCGGCGGTGCTTCTGCTGAACGCTCTGAATACGGATAAAAAGGGAGAAGAGGGCGGCACACTGCTTGACAAGGTTGCGTCCTCGACGGTCAAGGACTGCATTCTGCTTGAGACCGGAAAAACATACAGCGGCCTTGCTGCAGATGCGGCATTGTTCTATGAGGACGGTGTTGTGGATGCGGAATCTCCCCGTAAGACCGCCGGTACGCTGGACAGCAGCATGATCGGTGTGTATGGCACAATCGTTGTCGGCAAGGGCAGCAGCAAGGTTGCGGTCGGTGTGATTCCGAACGGCAACAAGACCGAAACTTATGAGGTTGTCAATGCGGAAGCGGATCGTATCGTTACCACGAACGGAACACTGCGTCCGGACCGTAAAACCAAGCTGTATATCAGCCGTGATTATGCCATGGGCGAGTATGAAAATGCATGGGCGAACCTGCAGTCCGGCGACACGCTGACCCTGTACTACAATGAGTACGGCGTGTTGCAGCTGATGGCAGTCTTGCCGAAAACGACAGCAGGCGCCGCGCACTCGTTTGTTTACGGTCTGGCGACCTCGCGCCGGATTCCGGCGGAGTATACGATCATCAAAAACGGTGCGAAGATCGACGCGAGCAAGCTGAAAAAGTACGATGTTGTGACGCTCGATGCCGCAAACCGTCAGGCGATCGTTTCGGATACCAAGCTGAGCGGAAAATATCAGACCGACTCGACAACGTACAGCCATCCCTCTCAGGTGGAGATTTTGGGAAAGAAATTCTCGGTTTCCTCCGAGGCGGCGGCAACGTTCAAGGATATGAAGCTGAACGATTACATCACGCTGCTGTTTGACGCGGACGGCAATGTTGCGGCTGCGTATCCGAAAAAGGATGTCAGCGCGGAGATGCAGGGCATTGTCACAAAAATTGGCGGGGAAAAGGCTACGGTCACGCTGACAAACGGTCTGACACTGCGGGATATTCCGATCGCCAAGGACGTAAAAACCGATGTGATGGGTCGTCTTGTTACGGTCAGCCAGTCCGGTGAGGGGGCAGATCTGATTCGCCGCACGCTTTCCGGAAAGACCGCCGGAAACTGGTCTGTTGCGGAGGGCAAGCTGGGCGGTAACGCCGTTTCCTCCAAGGTGCGCGTGTATGAGGAGGTGCTCTCCGGCGCACCGCTGAACGCGATCAACGTCAGCGATATTGACCTGACCTCGGTTCCGGCCTCGCAGATTAAGTATACCGTGCAGGATAATGCAGGTACGGTTACGAATATTGTTATGGGCGATGTGACCGGAGAAAGCTGGATTTATGGTATTGGCTATGGCAAGCGAGATAAGACGGATGAGGAAAATGGCAATTCTCCGGAATATGTTGTGCTCCGCCATTGGGACGGGGCAAAGCAGGAGGAAAGCACATTCCGTGTACTCACGCTGCCGCGCGGTCTGGGCGGTGTACCAATTGCAGTCCCCAGAGGGTACTCAACCGATGCAAGCATCGTCAATACCTCGCTGGATACGCTCAAGCTGACATTGATCGACACGGTAAAGTCGTCGGCATTTGACGGTTCCTCCGGTGTCCGCACCAAGGACGGCTATTACGAGCTGGCAGAGAACATCGGCGTTTACGTCTCGGAGCAGAACCGGTTTGTTTCGCTGCAGACGGCGAAATCCAACTACACGAGCTTCCGCGTATACGCCAATAAAACAGCGGAAAACGGCGGAAAAATCCGCGTGATCGTCGCTTCGTGATTTGCTGTGTGCTGCGGTCATAGTTTTCTGTTAAATAATTGAAATTGCAAAAACGGATGCTTCTCTGTACATGGAGAGGCATCCGTTTTGTTTCAGCTTAGATTTTAATGCAGTTTGCAGGATTTTGAAAATGTCAAATAAATTACAAAAAAGCCGCCCTTTCTCTCGAAAGAACGGCTTTTTATGGTCCGAGTGACAGGACTTGAACCTGCGGCCTCTTGACCCCCAGTCAAGCACGCTACCAGCTGCGCTACACCCGGATTTGCAACGGTCTATCAAACCTTGCCTAAATAGGATACCAAATCCGGAGGGAAAAGTCAAGCGTTTTGTGAAAATTCCTGCAGAAAATTTGCTTTGCAGCGCTTGCTTTCGGTGCAGTCGAAACAACCATCGCATACGCTGCACCGTATGCGATACACCGCACTTTTCCCATCATAGCACCTGCTTTCTCCCGATACAAAAAAGAAGCCCGCAAAAGCAGGCTCCTTTTCTCATATTTGATTACTGAACTTCTGCTGCTTCAACCTCACGCTTTTCCTCCGCGATATGATGCTTATTCGCGTAGCCGGTCAGAATAAGCGTCAGCGCGCCGTCGCCGGTGACGTTGCAGGCGGTGCCGAAGCTGTCCTGCAGGGCAAAGATGGTCAGCATAAGCGCGGTGCCGGTGCCGTCAAACAGCAGGATGCCGGTGATCAGACCGAGCGAAGCCATAACCGTACCGCCCGGCACACCGGGTGCGCCGATGGCGAAAATGCCGAGCAGCACGCAGAACAGGATCATGGTTCCGACAGACGGAATCTTGCCGTACAGAATCTGCGAGATTGTCATGACGAAGAAAACCTCGGTCAGCACCGAGCCGCACAGATGGATGTTGGCGAACAGCGGAATACCGAAATTAACCATGTCCTTGCGCAGCACCGTGGATTTCTTTGCGCAGCGCAGAGCAACTGCCAAAGTCGCTGCGGAGGACATCGTGCCGACTGCAGTGATGTACGCCGGACCGTAGTGCTTCACTACTTCGATCGGGTTCTTGCCCGAGTATGCGCCCGCAACTCCATAGAGCAGCGCCATCCAGATATAATGACCGATCATAACGATGATGATGACCTTGATGAACACTGGAAACTGCTTGGTGATCGTGCCCTCATACGCCAGACCGCAGAAGGTGGACGCGATAAAGAACGGCAGAATCGGGATGATGATCTTGGTGACGATGGCGAGGACAATGTTCTGCACCTCGTCAAGCAGGGACTCCATCATCTTGGATTTGGTCCAGGTGATAGCCAGACCGACCATCAGCGACAGCGCCAGT
Source organism: Butyricicoccus sp. AM05-1 (assembly GCF_003474415.1). Lineage (NCBI taxonomy): Bacteria > Bacillati > Bacillota > Clostridia > Eubacteriales > Butyricicoccaceae > Butyricicoccus > Butyricicoccus sp. AM05-1. The sequence goes on from NZ_QUDG01000001.1 coordinate 26,575, forward strand.
GCGCTCATCACGTTCATGACCGCCGGAATCTCCAGCTGGAACAGTACCTCGGGCAGCTCACGCAGGCCGTCAACCTGCGATACGATCGACAGGTGCGGAATGAGTGCGTAACCGGCTGCCGTGCTCATCAGCGCCGCGCCGACCGACGACACATACGCGATAATGAGCGCAATGCCCAGCATTCTGGATGCGTTGTGGCCCAGCTTGGTGATGGACGGCGCAATAAAGCCGATAACGATCAGCGGCACACAGAACGTGATGATCTGACCGAGCACCTGCTTGATCGTCACGACCACGTTCATCACGGCCTCGTTCGCCACCAGACCGAGCACGATGCCCACCGCAACGCCAAGCAGCAGCTTGAACGGCAGGCTGTTTAGAATTTTTTTCATACCTACATACTCCCTTTGTTTGCGTTGCATCTGGATGGCATCGGCGGATTTCTCCTCAGCCTGTCACGCTGCCGCCAAGTTGCCATGTGGACACAATGATATACCTATATGATACAATTTACAGCGCGTTTCGTCAAGGCAAATACGGGAAATGGCTGCGCCAAATAAAAACAGAGCGGTTTTTTCCTGCAATTTATGGTATACTTAAGGCATACCATAATCGCTTCTGTTCAATTATGCGGTATTGCTGTAATATAGGGCAACACCGACAAGGGAGGAAAAACCATGTCACAAACCTTAACCATAACGGCGGAGCAGGTGCTTGCATCGGCAGAGCGCATCCGCGAGGATATTGTCCGCGACCGGCGGACGCTGCACGCTGCACCCGAGGTCGGCACCGACCTGCCGAACACTGTAGCCTACGTCAAAAAACGCCTGCTTGAGATGGGCTATCAGCCGCGCGAGCTGGCGGGTGGTGTCGTCGCAGAGATAACCGGCACTGAGACCGGCCGCTGTCTGCTCCTGCGCGCCGACATGGACGCGCTGTGCGTGACCGAGCAGACCGGACTGGATTTTGCATCCGCGAACGGCTGCATGCACGCCTGCGGCCACGACATGCACGCGGCGATGCTGCTCGGTGCGGCAAAGCTGCTGCGCGAGTACCAAGGTGAGCTGAACGGCACGGTCAAGCTGGTGTTTCAGCCGGACGAGGAAGGCTTTACCGGCGCGAAGGCCATGCTCTCGGCGGGCGTGCTGAAAGACCCGGCACCGCAGGCAGGCTTTGCGCTGCACGTCAATTCGGGCACGCCGTCCGGACTGGTTCTGTGCGGACGCGGCACGTTTATGGCGGGCTGCACGCTGTTCCGCATCACGGTAAACGGCGTTGGATGCCACGGCGCAATGCCGGAAAAGGGCGTGGACCCGCTCAATATCGCAAGCCACATTTACCTGTCGCTGCAGGAGATCATCAGCCGCGAGATCGGCGCAAAAACGCCTGCTGTCGTTACCATCGGCCGCATGACCGGCGGTGAGGCGCCCAATATTATCCCGCAGACTGCGGTGCTCGAGGGCACCATCCGCAGCTTTGACCGCGACCTGTCCGCGCAGATCTTCACCCGTATCGGGGAAATCGCACAGTGCACCGCACAGGCGTTCCGCGGCACAGCCGTCACGGAAGAGATCGCGTCCGCGCCGCCGCTCAGGAATGACGCTGCGCTGACCAATCGTATGGCAGACCTTGCCGGGGCGCTGTTCGGTGAAAAGCTGGTCTATCGGCTGGACGAGGGCGGCATGGGCTCGGAGGATTTCGCGTCCTACACCTACGATTTACCGTGCGCATACCTGCTCATCGGTGCAGGCACCAAGCAGGAAAATCCTGCGTTCGGTGAGCCGATGCACAACGAAAGGGTCGTGTTCAACGAGGATATCCTGCCGCGCGGCGCAGCACTGCACACATGGTGCGCGCTGAACTGGCTGGCAGACGAGGATAACGCATGAAAACCGAACAACTCTTCATCGAAAACACACCGGCGGTGCTGTACGGCGAGCCGTCGGACACGCTGTGGCTGTTCGTTCACGGACAATTCGGCTGCAAGGAAGAAGCCCTGCCGTTTGCCGAAATCGTGTCTCCGGACGCACAGGTTTTGTCCATCGACCTGCCGAATCACGGCACACGCCAAAACCGGGATGAGGAATTTGCACCATGGACAGCCGTACCCGAACTCACCCGCGTGATGGCTTACGCAAGAGCACACTGGCGCACGACAAACGTGCGCGCGACCAGCATCGGGGCGTATTTTGCGCGGCTGGCGTTTGCCGCACCGGAAAAAGCGCTGTTTGTGTCGCCCATCGTGGATATGGAGCGCTTGATCTGCGACAGAATATGCGCGGCAGGCATTACCGAGCAAATCCTGCGCGAGCGCGGCATGTATCCCGCAAGGGAAGGGGATATGCTCTCGTGGGACTACCTTTGCTGGGTGCGGGAGCATCCGGCAAAGGACTGGTACTGCCCGCAGTACATTCTCTACGGCGAAAATGACAGCATGACTGACTTGGCGACTATCCGCACTTACACGGCAAAATCCGGTGCGGAGCTGATCATCGTGCCGCAAGGCGAGCACTGGTTCCACACACCGGAGCAGCTGGCCGTCATGGCCGACTGGGAACGCAAACATAAATAAGGAGCACAATATGATTCAGGAAATCTGCAAAGACGAGAAATTTTTAGCGCAGAAGGCCGAGCAGGCCACGCCGGACGATATCCAAACCGCACATGACCTGCTGGAAACGCTCGAAGCGCATAAGGACGGCTGTGTCGGCATGGCGGCGAACATGATCGGCGTGAACAAGCGCATTATCGCGTTCGATAACGAGGGAACGTATATGGTGATGTTCAACCCGCAAATCGTCAAGCAGTCCGGCGGCTATGAGGCCGAGGAAGGCTGTCTGTCGCTGACCGGCACGCGCAAAACGCGCCGCTGGCAATCCATCAAGGTGCAGTACCAGAACGAAAAGTTCCAGACGAGACTGAAAACCTTCACCGGCTGGACCGCACAGATCATTCAGCACGAAATCGACCATTGCAACGGCATCATTATTTAAGGAAAAAGCAAAATGTAAACCAGCGCATACAAAAAGGCACACCAAACGGTGTGCCTTTTTCCTGCCGTTCGCGCAAGCGCAGGCAGCGGCGTACTGCAGTACGCCGATCAAATTCCCTGAAAAAGTCCGGCTCTGCCGGACTTTTTCTCCACTGCCCGTGCCGCAGCGGCACGGCCTCGTCCGTTGTGCGGACGAGAGGGGGATATCCCCGGAAGTTTCTCCGGAACTTCCGGGGTATCTAAGGGGGACGGAGTCCCCCTTAGAAGCAGGGCGTATTAGCCCGGCGGCCAGGTCATATCCCGTCCGGAAAGGACGTGGAAATGCAGATGGAACACGCTCTGCCCCGCCTGTTCTCCGATGTTGGAGACCACGCGGAAGCTGTCCATGCCGCGCTCCTTGGCAATCTTCGCAATGACCTCAAAGCAGTGTGCAACGACAGCGCTGTTGGACGCATCAACGGCGGCCACAGACTTGATGTGCTGCTTCGGGATCACGAGAAAATGCGTGGGAGCCTGCGGGTCAATGTCGTTGAAGGCGTAGCAGAGGTCGTCCTCGTACACCTTGCTCGACGGGATATCGCCCGCGATGATTTTACAGAACAGACAATCTTCCATGGAATGATCGCTCCTTTCTGAATGGGTGTGCCGCGGGAGGATTTCCCGCGGTTTTGCCCTGATTTACGGTTTACAGCATTGCGTCAACGATGTTATTGACAGCCTCGAGCGCTTCCTCCAGCTTTGCCGGATTCTTGCCGCCTGCGGTTGCGCTGTCCGGACGGCCGCCGCCGCCGCCGCCAACGATCTTGGCAACTTCCTTGATAATCTTGCCGGCGTGTGCGCCCTTCTTGACAGCTTCGGCGCCGCAGACACAAAGCAGGCTTACCTTGTCACCGTTGACTGCGGAGAGAACAGCAACCATGTTCTCCTTCTTGCTCTTGATGTCATCGCCCATGGTGCGGAGCATGTCGGCAGATGCGTCATCCAGCTTGGTGGCAACCACGTCCACGCCCTTGATGTTGCGGGATACGTTGAACAGGTCAACCATCTGCATCGCAGCGACCTTTGCGCCCATCTTTTCGAGCTTTTTGTTGAGTGTACGAACATCATTGATCTGCTGCTCGATCTTGGCAGCCAGCTCGTTCGGATTGGTCTTGAGTGCTGCAGCAGCCTCGTTGAGAACAGCCTGACGGTCGTTCATCAGCTTGAGGACAGCCTTGCCGGTAACGGCCTCGATACGACGCACGCCTGCGGCAACAGAAGCCTCACCGATGATCTTGAGCGAACCAGCCTTCGCGGTGTTGTCCAGATGCGTACCGCCGCAAAGCTCGATGGAGTCGCCGGCCTGTACCACGCGGACGGTCTGGCCGTACTTCTCGCCGAACAGCGCCATAGCACCCTTCTTCTTGGCTTCGTCGATGCTCATTTCCTCGGTGATGACCGGGCTGCCGGCCAGAATAGCATCGTTAACCATATCCTCGACCTTAGCCAGCTCCTCGGCGGTCAGCGCTGCAAAGTGGGTGAAGTCGAAGCGGATATGATCGTTTGCAGTGTAGGAGCCTGCCTGCTCAACGTGGTCGCCCAGTACGGCGCGGAGCGCCTTCTGCAGCAGATGGGTGGAGGTGTGTGCACGGCAGATTGCCTGGCGGTAAGCCGCATCAACGGAAGCGGTTACCTCGTCCTCAACGGACAGCTCACCCTCGGTGACAACGCCGATGTGCATGTACTTGCCGTCCTTGGTCTTCTGCACGTCGGAAACGGTCATAGTGCCGTTCTTGCCGATGATAACGCCGTGGTCACCGATCTGACCGCCCATTTCAGCGTAGAACGGCGTGCGGTCGAGTACAACGGTGATCTTCTCGCCCTTGGCAGCGGCGCCGGAAACCTCGCCCTCGTTTACGATAGCCAGAATCTTTGCGGACTCCTCGAGGGTGGTGTAGCCATCAAATGCGGTCTTGATGGACTTGTCCAGACCCAGATCCTCGCTCTGCCAGCCGAGGTCGCCCATCTTCTTGCGGTCCTCACGGGCACGCTCGCGCTGCTCGTTCATCAGGCGATCGAACTCCTCGCGGCTGGTGGTCATGCCCTGCTCCTCGAGTACCTCAAGGGTCAGGTCGATCGGGAAGCCGTAGGTGTCATACAGCTGGAATGCGTCCGCAGCGGACAGTTCCTTGCCGTCGGAAGCGGCGATCTTGTCATTCAGGATAGCCAGACCGCTGTCGATGGTCTTGTTGAAGCTGGCTTCCTCGTTCTCGATAACCTTGTGGATATATTTCTGCTTCTCAACCAGCTCCGGATATGCGCCGCCGGACTCGTTGATAACGGTGGAAGCAACGTCGGACATAAACGGCTTGTCAATGCCGAGCAGCTTGCCGTGACGAACGGCGCGGCGCAGCAGGCGGCGCAGAACGTAGCCGCGGCCCTCGTTGGACGGGATAACGCCGTCGCAGATCATCATAACGGTGGAGCGGATGTGGTCGGTGATAACGCGCAGGGAAACATCAGTCTTGTCGCTGTCGCCGTAGTGCTTGCCGGCGATCTCGGAAACCTTGTTGGTGATGTTGCGCACAGTGTCAACGTCGAACAGGGAGCCAACGCCCTGTACCACGCATGCCAGACGCTCCAGACCCATGCCGGTGTCGATGTTCTTCTGCTTCAGCTCAGAGTAGTTGCCGTGGCCGTCGTTGTCGAACTGGGAGAATACGTTGTTCCATACCTCCATGTAGCGGTCACAGTCGCAGCCGACGGTGCAGCCGGGCTTGCCGCAGCCGTACTCGGGGCCGCGGTCGTAGTAGATCTCAGAGCACGGGCCGCACGGACCGGAGCCATGCTCCCAGAAGTTGTCCTCCTTGCCGAAGCGGAAGATGCGCTCCGGTGCAATGCCGACCTCCTTGTTCCAGATCTCGAATGCCTCGTCATCGTCAACGTAGATGGACGGATACAGGCGATCCGGGTCAATGCCGACCCACTCCGGACTGGTCAGGAATTCCCAGCTCCAGTGAATGGCCTCGCGCTTGAAGTAGTCGCCGAAGGAGAAGTTGCCCAGCATCTCGAAGAAGGTGCCGTGACGGGCGGTCTTGCCAACGTTCTCGATATCGCCGGTGCGGATGCACTTCTGGCAGGTGGTAACGCGGTGGCGCGGCGGCTCCTGCTCGCCGGTGAAGAACGGCTTCATCGGCGCCATGCCGGAGTTGATGAGCAGAAGCGACGGATCGTTCTGCGGGATGAGCGAAAAGCTCGGCAGGCGGAGATGACCCTTGGTTTCAAAGAAACTGAGGTACATCTCGCGCAGCTCGTTGAGTCCTCTGTACTGCATATAAATTGATTCCTCCAAAAAAGAATTTACGGAAATAAAACAGAAAATGAAAAAAGCCTCCGCCCGGACTTCAAGGGCGAAAGCATGCTTCCACGGTACCACCTTGATTTGAATATGGGTATGCCATATCCATCTCGGTAATCCGGTATCGGGGATCGGACGGTCTGTTTCAGTTGCAGACTGCTCGGAAGTGGCTGTTTTCCGCACCGGACAAGGACTTGCAGCGAATGTCCTCTCTCTGAAGAACGGCGGATGGAAAACTCGTTTCCTCATCGCATTTTCTGTATTGCGTATCTATTATGCCACTTTTGCGGGCAGTTGTCAACCGAAATCGCAGAAAGTTGCGCTCTGCGGGGTAACGCCGTACCCACGGCGGGGGGGCAAAGAGGAAGGGACACCTGCGGTTTCCCTTCCTCTTTGAACTCCTGCCTTTCCCTTATTAGATAGTCTGGCGCAGATTACCGACATGTGACCGCTTCGAAAAGGAGTACGGCAGAGGATTCTTTCTACCGTATCTTTCGCAACCTGTTCGCAGTGTCAGATACCGTTCTGCTACACATGTGATTTCATCTGCGCAGGCGCGACATAACCGTGTCGCGCAACTCGTTTGCACGTTGTTACGCCCGGCCCCTGCGAATGTAGGCGTTCGGCAGCATTTATTCTCGCAGGCCCTATCTATCATAACGCGCTCACGAGTTGCGCGGCACGGGTATGCCGCGCTCTGCTGGAAGTAAACCGTCTGTGTAGCAGTACGCTATCTGTGAACTGCGAATAGGTTGCGAAAGACACGCTGCGGTAACCCGACTGCCGTTTCCCTATTTCGCAGCGGTCGCCGCTCTCCGATTTTCGCCGCGCTAATAGGGAAAGGGGAGTTTCACAAGAGGGTGGAAACCGCAGGTGTCTACCCTCTTGTGCGCCCGCGCGGCGTCAGCGCAGTTCCGTTCGCTTCGCAAGCGAAAATCCCCCGCCCGGATAGGGCGAACCGCCTGTGCGGTTCGTATCCCCTGGAAACCCGGTGCAGAAAAAAGGAGCCCGCCTTACAGCGAGCTCCAAAGAGAGAGGTAGGATAAATTCGATTTTAACCTTCTGCGGTATCCGGCCGAGTCACCTTCTTGACCCACTTCCAGCTGTGCAGGCGGATAGCCACGGGAATGATCTTATACAGCTGATCCCACTTGAGCAGGAAGAACACGACAACCGGCGGGAACTTCCACCAGAAAGCCGCCATTGCCGAGAACGGCACAACGATAAGCCACATGCTGATGATATTCATCTTGGCGCTGAACTTGGTGTCGCCGCCGCCGCGGATGATGCCGTTATCGCACGCCATCTGGTACGAGGTGCCGACCGTCGTGATGGCGAGCACCATCATGAACTGCAGAGAATACTTGTACGCCGTTTCGGTGAGCGTACCGCCGAGCAGCGCAAGGATCGGTACGCGCAGAAGGAAGATCAAAAGACCCGAACACAGTCCGATGGAGACAAACAGGACCTGCAGCGTATGTACGAGCGGACGCAGCCGCTGCTGGTTGCCCTCGCCGATGGTGCGGCCGACCACAATGCCGGATGCGGACGCGGCGCCATAGCAGACAACCGACAGAACCTGATATACCTGCACTGCGATCGCGTTGGCAGCCGTGGCATCGCCGCCGAGATGGCCGAGGATACCGGTCTGTACCATCTGCGCTACGCCCCAGAGCGCCTGATTGATGAGCACCGGCAGGGAAACGTGCATGTAATCCTGCACATAGCTGGTGTCGATGTGAACCAGCTTGCGCAGGCTCAGATTGAGCTTGTGCTCCTTAAACTTCAGGTAGTAAATGACGATGAGCAGTTCCACACAGCGGGAAACCAGCGTTGCGATAGCTGCACCGCGCACGCCCAGCTCCGGACAGCCGAAGTGGCCGTAGATCAGGCAGTAGTTCAGGCACACGTTGATGATGAGCGTAGAACCCGAGATCATGTAGCCGATCTTTACTACACCGATCGAGCGGAGAGACGCGACCAGAATATTGGTTATTGTAAAGATAATATAGGTAAAGCAGATGATCTGGAAATACTTTTCACCTTCCGCGATGACCGTCGGTGAGTTGGACAGCAGCGACAGCAGCTGGTGCGGGAAGAACAGCACAATGCCGAACATCAGCACCGCCAGTGTACCGCCGAAGCGCAAAGCCACACCGATGATGTGCGGGATTGGCTCCAGCTTGTTTTTGCCCCAGTACTGCGAACCCATAACGACCGCGCCCTCGCCTGCACCGACGACCAGCATCTGCAGCAGAAACTGCACCTGATTGCACAGGCTTACGCCGCCCATGGCATCCTGACTGTATCGTCCGAGCATCATGGTGTCCATCAGGTTTACGCCGTAGGTGAGCAGGTTCTGCAGCGCCAGCGACAGTGCCAGCACCATAAAGGATTTATAAAATGTCTTTTCCTTTATCATTACAACAACCCCTTTTCTCCAAAGCTAACCGAACGGAACGGACCGCAATATCTATCGTTCCGGCGCAGCTTTTTATTTTCTTTAAACAGCATACCGAATTTCCTTTGATTTGGCAATAACAAAATACTGCAATCTATTCATATTTTGTGCTATCATAGAAAGCAGAGGAGGGAATGCCGTGAAGGTTTTCAGTGAGCCGGGTGTGCTGTCGCGCTCGGAACGATTTTTCTCAACGCCGTCTGCAACGGCTCGGCGGCTGTTTTACTATGTCACCCGCGTGGGACATTATTACTACGATGCGCGGTATAATTTTCTCGACAGCTGCGACATCGCCCATCTGGAAAGCCATAAGAATCTCTTTCTGACCTACGTTCGCTCGGGTACGATGTACTTCGAGACCGACCAGCTCTACTGCGCCGAGCGCGGACAGATCGGACTGGTGGACTGCCGCAGACCGCATCATTTTTATACCAAGGGCGACGCGGAAGCGCTCTGGATTCACTTTGACGGCGCAAATGCGGCGGCATTTTTCGAGCAGATACTCGCGTTCCGCGGCGGCAGGCAGGTGCTTACGCCGCCGGCGAACCTGCGGGTCGAGCAGGAGCTCGCGCAGATCATTTCCGGTCTGCGTACCGGTGACATGACCGAGATCGAGCGCTCACAGCGCATTTACGGGCTGCTGTGTGGGCTGCTTTTCCCGGCACAGGCCGGGCCTGACCGGCAAAACGATGCCATCGCACAGGCAGTGCAGTACATCGGTGCACATCTGTTCGAGCCGCTGTCGGTCGAGCAGGTCGCAAACGCGGTCAGCCTGAGTCCGTCGCATTTCTCGCGGCTGTTCCGCAGCACGACCGGATTTTCCCCGCACGAGTACATCATGCTGCACCGGATTGACGAGGCAAAGGCCCTGCTGCAGTCCACGTCGCTTTCGGTCAAGGAAATTGCGTTCCGCGTCGGCTACCGCAGTGAGGTCAACTTTATTACAGCCTTCACCGAGAAAACCGGCGCAACACCGACCCAGTTCCGCAGAAATACGCTGTAAGTCGGTCTGCGGTTGCGGCGCGTTCCGGTCTTTGCTATAATAGTAGAAAAGGCAAGGAAGTGACCCCGTATGCGAGAACGCCCTCTGGTTTATCTGGTGCCGCCGATGGCTGCCGCGCTGTACGCGGCAGTCTGTCTGGAGCTGCCGGTGCAGCTGCATATCATTGCACCGATCGCGCTTCTTCTGGTGCTTGCGGCTGTGTTTCTGCGCCGCCGCAAGTGTCTGCTGACTGTGTTTGCCGTGCTGGCGGCTGCCGCTCTTGCGCTGACCGGCTTTGCCGTGTTCCGGGATTTGCGGGTCGCGCCCATTCGTGCTTTAGCCGGCGAAACGCAGGAGATCACCGCAACCGCCTTGCGGGATGCCGAGGTGTACGATACTGACCAGCGCGTGCTGCTCTCGGCGGAGACTGCAGACGGCAGGCGGTTTCGCCTGCGGTGCTACTTACCGGAAACCGAACCGCCATTGCTGGCAGGAGACAGGGTGCGTGCCGCGGTCGCACTTTATGTGCCGGACACGCTCGGCGGCTTTGACCGTGCGGCATATCAGGCGTCCGAGGGCTGCTACATCGTAGGCGCGTATGCGACCGATGAGGCGCACAATCCGGTAAAATTTGAGGTCTTAGATTCCAAGCGGGACAGTCTGCGCTTTGCGCCGCAGAGGATCGCGCGGTTCTGCCGAAATGCGGTGCAGCGTACCCTTCCGGAACGCGAAGCCGGTCTGCTGACCGGACTGCTGGTCGGCGGAAGCAAAAACCTGAGCGACACCGACCAGACGGCATTCCGTATTGCCGGTTTAAGCCATCTGGTGGCCGTTTCCGGACTGCACATCGGCTTTCTCGTCGGGTTCTGCACGCTGTTGTTCGGCAAACGGTGGGGAACGGTTGTATCCATCCCGCTGGTGCTGCTGTTTGTGCCGGTCGCGGGAGCCACGCCGTCCGTACTGCGTGCGGCGCTGATGTACCTGACGGCTGCAGGCGGATTTCTTCTGCGGCGCCGCTCAGGCGGACTGAACGCGCTGCTGATGGCATTGGCTGTTCTGCTGCTTGTCAATCCGTACTCGATTGCAAGTGTGGGACTGCAGCTTTCATTCGCGTCCACGCTCGGTCTTATCCTGTTCGCAGGGAAGCTGCAGCATGCGCTCGAAAAGCCGTTTGCCGGTGCGCCGAAACTCGTGCGCAAGGTGCTTGCGGTCATCACGAGCGCACTTAGCTGCACGGTTTGTGCTACGATATTTACAGTACCGATTCTGCTGACCTCGTTCGGCGCGGTGTCCGTGCTGTCGCCCATCAGCAACCTGATGACGGTCGGCGTGACCTCGCTCTGCTTTGTGGGCGGGTTCGTGCTGTGTGTTGCAGCAGCCGCCTGTCCGGCGCTTGTGCCGATGCTTGCCGGACTGGTTCGTCCGCTTATAAGCTATCTGCTCTGGTCAGCGAATATCATCGCGGACCTCGGCTTCGGCACGCTGCACCCGAACAACACCTTCGGTCTGGCGGCGCTCGGCATCGTGTTCGCGGCGCTGCTCGTGTGGCTGACTGCCGGAAAGCACGTCAAATGGAAAGCCGTGCTGCCGTGTCTGGCGGTGGTGCTGATCGGCTTATGTATTGCCGAGGTGCATCACCAGAACGGCCGGTATACGGTGACGTATCTGCCGTGCGGCAGCGGTCAGGCCGTTCTGCTGAGCGACACCGAACACGCGATGCTCATAGATTGCGGCAGCTACCGGAACGCTGCGCGTCAGGTACGCGAGTGGCTGCGCTGGAATGGTCTGAAGCGGCTGGATACGGTCGTGCTGACCGCGGTCGACCAGGGACATGCGCGCAACCTGCCGGAGCTGATGGAAACGGTCGAGGTTGGGGAACTGCTCATGCCCGCAGGCTGTCAGGAGCGCAAGACCAACGCCGATTTGCTTTCCTTCGTGCACGAGCGTGAGGCGCGGGAGATAAGCGAGCCGGTGACGCTTGCGAACCCGATCGCACCGGTGGAGATTTTCCCGGTCACCGAGGGAAAACTGGCCGTAAGCATAGCGGACGAGGTGCTCATCCTGCACAGTCCGACCGAGAAACAGCTATCGGCCTATTTAGAGAAAAACACGCTGCCTGCCGCAGCGGAGCTGGTGCTCAGCGCGAACCATCTGAGCAGCGGCGAAAGCATGGCACAGTACGCTGAAGCGGCAGGCGCACAGCATATCATCATTGCGGCGAGTTCGGAGAAGGGACTGCGGTCGCACAAGGGACTGGACGTGCAGAGCACCTATAAGGAAGGTGAGATCGCACGGCAGTTCAAAAAGGAGTAACACATGGCGGCAAGAGAAACCAAACCAAACGGAAAATCACAGCTGATCCGCGACCTGAAAAACGGCGAATTTGCCACGCTGTACATCATTTCGGGCGAGGAAAGCTACATGAAGGAATACTATCTGCGGCAGCTGCGGCAGAAGGTGGTGGACGAGACCTTTGCGGATTTCAATCTTATTGAGTTCGAGGGCAAGGGTCTGACACCGGAAATGCTGACCGAAGCCATTGACAGCTATCCCGCGATGGCAGATAAAAAGCTCATCATCGTCAAGGACTTCGACCTGTTCAAGCCGCCTGCCGGCTTCGCGGACGTGCTGCCGAGCGTACTCGGTGACCTGCCGGAGTACGTCTGCCTCGTGTTCTACTACGACGTGCTGGACGGCAAGCCGGACAAGCGAACCAAGCTGTACAAGACACTCGAGAAGCGCGCCTGCTTTGCCGAGTTCGCACACGCGGAGGAGCAGGAGCTGGTGGCGTGGCTCGAGCGGCGTGCCAAGGCGCTCGGCTGCATGATCGAACCGGGAGATGCATCGTACATGATCTTCCTGTGCGGCAATTCCATGACCAACCTCGCCGGTGAGATGGAAAAGGCAGCCGCGCACACCACGACCGGCGTTATTAAGCGCTATAACATCGACGCGGTATGCTCTCCGGTGTTGGATGCCGTCGTGTTTGACCTGACCGACGCGGTAACCGCAGGCAGGTTTGATCGGGCGGTCGCGCTCGTCGGGGAGCTGCTCGCGCAGAAGAACAACGAGGTCATGATCTTCACCGCCATCACACGTCACATCCAGCGTCTGTATGCTGCCAAGTTGTGCGCGGAGAACCGCGGCGGCGAAAAACAGCTGATGGAGATGATCGGCTCGAAATCGCCGTACTACGCAAGGCAGATTCAGAATGCAGCACGGCGTGTGCCGCTCAGCTGGCTGCGAAAGGCGGCGTCGCTGTGCGCGGAGACCGATGCCGCACTCAAGGGCGGCGCAGCAGACCGGCAGAAGCAGATCGAGCTGACGCTGCTCACCATGGCAGCGGAGCTGAAGGGGGAAAAGAAATGACACGTATCAGGGAAGCGATTCTGGTAGAGGGACGGTATGACGTGAACACCGTCCGGCAGGTGGTGGACACCGTGGTGCTCGAAAGCGGCGGATTCCGTATTTTTAACAATAAAGACCAGCTCAAGCTGCTGCGCCGTATCGCGGAAACGCGCGGTCTTATCGTGCTGACCGACAGTGACGGTGCGGGCTTTGTCATCCGCAATTACCTCAAGGGCGCACTGCCGAAGGGCTGCGTCAAGCAGGCGTATGTGCCCGATATCGCGGGCAAGGAACGCCGCAAGCGGCATGGCTCCAAGGAGGGCAAGCTGGGCGTGGAGGGCATGCGTCCGCAGGTGATTCTGGACGCGCTCCGCCGAGCGGGTGCAACCTTTGCACAGCAGGACGAAATCGAAACACCTGTGCATCCTGTTATCACCAAGGCGGATTTTTACGAGTGGGGACTGTCCGGCAGATCGGACAGCACGGCACGCCGCGCTGCCGTTCTGCACGCGCTGGATTTGCCTGCGCACATGACGGCAAATGCCCTGCTGGAGTTTATCAACGCCGTTGGCACGCATGAGCAGGTTGCGGAAATCATTCAGCAGTATGTGGAGAAAATTGAGGAATAATTTCTGCACGAATGATTGAAAAACCTGTCGAAGTATAGTACAATGATAAAATACCAAGTGCAGCTATTGCAGAGCTGATGAAAATAAAGCAAAAAACAGGGAGTGGCAGCATGAACTTTTTAGAGGAACGAATTGTCAAGGATGGCGTTGTTAAGGAAGGCAACATTCTGAAGGTAGACAGCTTTCTGAACCATCAGATGGATATTAACCTGTTTGATCAGATGGGTGAGGAGTTCAAGCGCCGTTTCGCGGACAAGCCGATCAACAAGATCGTTACCATTGAGGCATCCGGCATCGGCATTGCCTGCATCGTGGCTCGTCATTTCGGCGTTCCGGTCGTGTTTGCGAAGAAGACCCAGAGTGTCAACATCGACGGCGAGGTTTATGTTGCCGAGGTTGAATCCTTTACACATAAGTGTAAGAATCAGGTTATCGTTTCTAAAAAGTTCCTCGGTCCGGACGACCATGTGCTTGTTATCGACGATTTCCTGGCAAACGGCTGTGCGCTGCAGGGCCTGATCTCCATCGTGGCACAGGCCGGCGGTACGGTCGAGGGCATCGGCATTGCCGTGGAGAAGGGTTTCCAGCAGGGCGGCCGTATTATCCGCAATCTGGGCTATCAGCTCGAGTCGCTCGCTATCGTGGACGGCATGGATGCTGCGACCGGCGAAGTGCATTTCCGGGAGCAGTAAGTGCATATGAGAAAAAAGGAGGCGTGCAGCCTCCTTTTTGTTTGAGTGACCGCAAATGTGGGAATGATGTAACACAGCGGTGCGCCGTGGCACGGCGGGTGACGCTGCCGTACCCGCGGCAGAGGGCAAAAAGGAAGGACAACCTGCGGTTTTCCTTCCTCTTTGAACTCCTACCTTTCCCTCAGAAGGCTTGGGCGCAGATGGTGGACTTCGTAAGCGTTGAAAAGGGGAACGGCAGTCGGGTTACCTGTCCGTAGGGGCGCGCATTGCGCGTCCATTCCTGCACCGATTCGCAGTTCACGGCTACCTTGCTGCTACGTCTGTCGTTCGCGTTCCGTAGGGGCGCACCAGCGTGTGCGCCCGTTTTAACGACTGGTGTAACGGTTTACAGGGCGGACACATTGGTCCGCCCCTACGGAGTATGTGTCAAGGAATTGAAATTGTGCAGAAGGTAAAAAGGACGCGCAATGCGCGCCCCTACAGGCACGTGCCGATAAATTAAAATTGTATAAAAAGGTTTGCAAGGCGGCATGGGGTCATGCCGCCCCACGGTAGTAGTATTCATCAATAAGAAGAAGTTTTACCCGCAGGTGATGGATAACCTGCACCGGAAAACGTGTTGCGCGGCACGGGTATGTCGCGCCTGCGTAGAGTAAACCATATGTGTAGCAGTAATGTAGCCGACAATGCGGAAAGGTGTTATACCACGAAGTAGAAAAAATCCTCTGTCGTTCCTCCTTTTCTACGCTTACGCAGTCTACCATCTGCACCCAAGCCCCCTAAGGGAAAAGGGGTGATTCACAAGAGGGTGGAAAACCGCAGGTTGTCTACCCTCTTGTGCGCCTGCCGCGCGCAGCGGCGCTCCCAGCCGCAGTCTGCGGCAAAAAGGCAAACCGTCTGCACGAGAGGACACTCTGTAACACAGACGTAACTTTACAAATACGTGCAATCGTGTTATTATAAGATGTACCACGGTAAGGGAGGTTTCGCCATGGCTGTTGACAAAAAGGGCACAAAGCAGATTGCGGCCAACAAAAAGGCATGGCATGACTACTTTGTCGAGGAAAAGTATGAAGCGGGCATCGAGCTTGCGGGCACCGAGGTAAAGTCCATCCGTTTGGGACAGATCAATCTCAAGGATTCCTACTGTTCGTTCAAGGACGGTGAGATTTTTGTGCGCGGTATGCATATTTCGCCGTACGAAAAGGGCAATATCTTCAATAAGGACCCGTTGCGCGTGCGTAAGCTGCTTATGCACAAACGTGAGATCGTCAACCTGTTCAGCAAGACCAAGCAGGACGGCTATTCGGTCATTCCGCTGGCGGTTTATTTCAAAAGCTCACGCGTGAAGGTTGAAATCGGTTTGTGCAAGGGCAAAAAGCTGCATGATAAGCGTGACAGTATCGCCGCACGCGACGCAAAACGCGAGATGGACCGCGCGATGAAAGAGCGTAATCGTTAATTAAAAATGGAAAAGCTGAGAGCAGAATATTCTCCATTCTCAATTTTCCATTCTCCATTTCAAAATGGGGCCGTAACGGGTTCGACGGGGGTGTTGAAGCCGGGATAGCGGGCCGCAGTGGGGATCTGCGATAAAAGCTCCAACTGTTTATAAATTAAACAACAACAATTATACTCTTCAGGCTGCCTAATTAGGCTTAGCCCGTCGGCTCAGAGAGGACCACGGCTCAGAGATCCGGCGTCGATTAGTGGTGAACGTGTACGAGGTAAGAGTTGCCCTCGTCATGTAAAATGACTCTACCAAAACGGTAAGCCTGTTTGCCGGCGTGCCGCGGCGGGAATTTTAATCGACAAACTGCGCCCGGAGAAGTCCTCGTGGATGCACTTTCGGACAGGGGTTCAACTCCCCTCGGCTCCACCAAAGCAGAGCCAGACGAACCGAGAGGTCGCCTGGCTCTGCTCCTATCTCTGCAATCTATATGGTCGGCGGAGTCTTCGTTTTGGTCTGTCCGCTCGACGCGGAAGAATAAAAAAGAGGCTACTGCACAGGATTGTTCCTGCGCGGTAGCCTCTTTGTGTTTTTTCATAGCCATAACGGATTTCGTTATAATCTACCAAAATCCAGCGAGATTCTAAAATCGTTGTTAGAATCTACCGTAAAGGAGCATGGCTATGATTAGGATTTTACTGTCCACCCGGCTTGGCGAGCGGAGGTGGTCACAAGCTGACCTTGCAAGGGCAACAGGCATTCGACCTTCGACGATCAATGACCTGTACCATGAGATCGCAGAAAGGGTAAACCTGGAGCACCTGGATCTTATTTGTGAGGCGCTGGGGTGTGAGTTGTCAGACCTGATGATCCGAGAGGAAAACAAGGAGACCAGAGTCAAGACGCGCACCGGCGCGGATATACATAGCAAGCGTTAAGCCTACTCCGAGGCCTCGGGCGTTCATTCGCCCGGGGCCTTTTCTTATATCTCCTCGCCGTCCTGTGTGACAAAACGGATTTCGACTGTGCAGCCGAGCGCAGCCGCCAACTCCGTGATGTCTTTTTCAGTAAAGTTCCCGCGCGTCATTTTGTTGGACAGGTTTTGCCGCGTCTGCCCTGACGCCTCAGCCAGATCGCCCATCGTTATTTTCTGCCTTTTCATGATCAGGCGAATCTTTTCGGCAACAGAGAGCCCCATACTCTCACCTCCTCACTCGTACTATACACTAAAATGTGTCGCTTGTCAAAAACTTTTTTACGATTTCCACGAAAAAATGTAAAATAACCGTTGACAAGTGACACGAATTAGTGTAATATAGTTCTTGTAAGGGAGAGGAACAAACCTCTCCGGAAAGGAGGACAGGCCGATGGACAAAGCAAAAAAAGAAGCCCTGCAAGAGCTTCTGAGGTTGCTGGCTGATAACCCCGATTTAGCCGACCGGATTACAATCACCATCAAACCTAACAGCAAGCCCCAGCAGGGCGAACGCCAAGAGACCTAACCCCGGCGCGAGGGGGAGCGGGAAAGCTCCCCTCCCCCTCAGTATAAAGCACCGAGTGTGAAAATACAAGGAGGAACGCAAAATGAAGATCAATATCACCGATGAAGTCCGGCAGGAGATTTTGGATACGCTCAACAGAGACACCGCAAAGGAATACTTTGAAAAACTCCGCGACACGGAGAAGAACCCCACTCGCGGACAGGTTTACGCATACCGGAGCTGGGCGCAGAGCACGGAAGACCGAGCCGATATGTTTGAGGTCAGAGCGCTTCCATGGGGCAGTCAGATTAAGGACGGCGTGATGAAAGAATTCGTTGCTGCATTAACCGCAGCTGATATTGACGAGATTATCGTCACAGATCAGTCAACCGCGCTCATGGAAAGTGTCCACGCCTTGGTAGCCGAGGGCGCATATCTGGAGGGCGTCGGAACTGTTACCCGCGATCCACTGCACGATCCATCAGGCCGCCGCGAGGTCAAAGGGCTGGTATTCAGATTTTGAGAAAGGAGCGCCGACAATGAAAAAGCTGATTTGTTCTACTTTCCGCGAAGGTTACGGCATCGACCAGATCCGCAGAACGATGACGGCCGGCGAGCTGATTAACTTCCTCGCCCAGTACGATGAAGATACGCCGGTCTATCTGAGTTTTGACAACGGCTACACCTACGGCGGCATTACCGAGGGCCGCTTTGAAGAAGACTATGGGGAGGAGGACTAACCATGAACAAGATCCGCCGCAAAAATTTGCAAAGCATCATCGACCAGCTGGAGGAGCTGAAAGGCAGTCTCGAAGACCTCCAGGCCGAGGAGGAAGAGTACCGCGACAATATCCCTGAGAATATGCAGGAGAGCGAACGCTATGAAAAGGCAGACGAAGCCTGCGACAACCTCTCCGAAGCCGTAGATAACCTGGAGGAAGTCATCAGCAGCATCGAAGCTGCCATTGAGTGAAAGGAGCGAGCATGGACGATAAAATCATCATCGACCGCATGGATGCGGAAGAATTTCTCTCGATGCTCATGGACGCTGCAATGCAGGGCGACAATGTGACCCAGTATTACAGCACCACGCAGATTATCGAGAACATCGCAAACGAGTTTAAGGATCTCTGCAAGCTGTGAAGCAGAAGCTGACCTATCGGCAAGACGGGGAGAAAGGAAATGACTATGACTTATCTTGAAATTCTCGGCTGGGCCCGCAAGGGCGTCATCGCTGAAAAGGAAAACTATCGCCAGATGCAGGAGAAGGCTTTGGAGGGTCAGGCGCACGACATAGCCGGTCATTGTCAGAAGATGATCGACGAGTTAGATGTCCGGCTCGCTACTCTCGACGAGATCGAGGAACTGCACAACAGGAAGTGAGGTACACCATGGAGAACAGGTTTTGGACGGTCGCTTATCGCAATCGTGACAACGGCCAGCGAATCACTGCCGCCGTATTCGCGGCAGATCAGCAGCAGGCGCAGAAAAAGGCCCGAGCCGATGGTCGGATCGACGGCCGCGATGTATGGGAAATCGAGAGCATCGAGCCACATGAGGAAACGCTGGCGCGAGTTCTCATTGCTGAGTTCAGCAAGAAGCAGCAGGGCGGGCATTTTGCCTGCCCCCGCTGTGGGAAGATGACGATGGATGCGGAGAGCGCCACGCACAACGCCCTAAGCCGCCGCGCCACCGTCTATATCTGCGACGCCTGTGGGATGCAGGAAGCGCTGGAGGACATGATGGACAGCCGCACCCCGCTGACCGCATGGGCTATCGTCGCCGCGCCGGGAAACTGGCGCATGGAGGAGGGAGGCAATGAGTGTGAAGCGTGACGACGAGCTGATGTTCTACACAGAATGCTGGCGTGAGCTGCGAAGCTTTCTATCAGAGGTCGTGCGGGACAACACGGGCGAATATCCCTTCGCGCAGGATGTCTTGAATTTGATACGCAGTATCGAACGGAAATATGAGAGGTGCTAATATGAGCAAAGATTGGACATCGGAAGATGTGCCGAAGCTGACTTGCCCGGTTTGCGGGAAAGAGTTTCATCGGGAGGACATGCACTTCACTCGGGATTGCCACGGCATCACTTTCCGGCTGGTGTGTTTCGACTGCTATGATAAAGTCATGGGTAAAGGCTATGACGGTGCGTATTATACCGAAGCAGACGAATGTATCGAGGAGGACTATTGAGCATGAGTAAATCTTGGACGCCCGAGGAGTTGGCCGCTGCCAGTGCCGCGATGAAAGCGGAGGGCCACATGAGCTACGAGGAGTTCTGCGCCTACCTGGAGCGATGCACCGAGAAGGTCGTGGTCGTCCACCTGGCCGACGGTGACGCCATCACCACCAGGATTCACGGCACCGAGCAGGATATCCGGGGCTACTATCGCATCGGCTCCTGCCTCAATATGGGCGCGGCCGGCGACCGGCTGGTGGAGATTGTTGCGGTGGACATAGTGGATGTCAGCGGGAACACCACCTGACAGGCCCGTAGGCGAGTTGCAACACCACCTTTGCGGCGTGGGAGGGTAGACACCCACCCAAATGCGAAAAACGCTCCTGCGCCCCCGTAAACGCGAAAGCGCCGGAAAATAGAAAAAGCCCCCTCGACAGGACGGTAAAATCCTGCGAGGGGGCTTTCATTGTATGGGCGGTATTCAGATGGCGGGGCTGTCGATGCTGCCGTCGTCCTCCGTGTCGGTCCGGAAGTTGTTTGCCTTGGCCGCCTCAAAGGTGATCCCGCCACGCTTGTGGTCGGACTTCGCAAGCGAGAGGTAGCCGTTTGCTCCGGCGATGATGATCGCCTCACCAACGCCGGTGGCGGCAGTGAGCCATGCAGCGGCGGCGGTATAGCCGCTCTTGATGCACAGATACATGAGGAACAGGCATTCCTGAACGATCAGCAGACCGGCCAGCATCGCCAGCAGGCACACCACCTTGCTCCATTCGACCTTGCGCTTCTTCGCGGCTCTGCGCTTGCGCCTTGCCATCAGCTCAGCCTAAACTTCTGGGCGAAGCGGTAGAGGACGGTTGCGAACTGCTCGCGGGTCAGGAAGTCCTGCCACATGAAATTCGCCTCGCCATTGGGGAGCTTGCTGCCGCCGACCAGCAGGCCGGTTTCCTCAACGAACTTTCGGCCGTCCGCGCTGAAATTGCCGCAGTCATTGTCCTGCAATTCCGCGCGGTAGGCGTTCATGGCGACCTTGAACATTTCGTTGAATTTGTCCTGAGTGATCTCTGCCATTTCTTCTTCCTCCTTTACGAGCGACCAGTCCGGCGTACCGTAGCCGCCGATTTGCGCGTAGTTGATCGAATAGCTTTTGTCGCGCACCATGCCGCCGTTCGGGACGACGCCGGGGGCGCTGGAAGTATTCCCTTCGATGGTATATACCCTGCCGCCGGACACCTTCTCGACGAGGCCGGTGTGGTACATGGATTTCCCTCCGTCGTTGGTGAAGAAAATCTGATCCCCCGGCTGGGGGTTGCTCTTGTGGAAACGGCCGACCGCACGATAATAGCCTGCCGACTGAGTGCAGCCGGCGCCGTACCCGCCCATCGGCTGATTCGTCATCTTCATGGCGACGCTGAGGCCGAAGGTCGTGATATAGCACCAATCAACGAACATATCGCACCAGGCGTAGCCGTTTTTCGGGAAGTTGTAGACGCCGAGGCCGTCGAGAAATGCGGCATACTTCGTCCAGTTCCCACTGCCAGCGTTGGCAGTCTTGTCTTCCAGCTGGGAGTTGGTGGCCTTTTCGATGTAGCCGATCTCGGCTCTGGCCGTGGCGATCACTCGCTCAATAGCGGTCATGGGTCATTCCTCCTTCGGGGCGTCGGGGGCTTCATCTTCATCAGTCTTTTCCTCCGGCAGCGCGGCCGGCGTCTGATCTGTGCCGGGCGTTGCGGTCAGCAGCATATCTTTCAGCTTGCCAATCACGTCAACGGCATAGGCTGTGAACGCCGCCAGCATGACCAGCGACACCGCTGTCATCAGATTCACGGTTTGGCCGCTCACCTCCACCACCATCAGATCAGGGTTGAGGTACCCGGCGAAGTAAACCGCAATCAGCGCCAGAGCGATCACGCCGCCCTTGATGCAGCCGTTGCGGAACTTTACCAGATCCCATTCACAGGCGATAATGGCGTTGATGGAGCCGAGGGCGATATTGGCGGCGATCAGAAGTACCAGCCCGACGGCCAGTCGGATACTTGCCATATCCAGAAAATTCACGGTGACTCCTCCTTACTGCAAAAAGTCGTTGCTGTCCAAGCACCGGCGATATATCGTCTTGATCCGGTCACTGGTCAGCTCTGTTACATTGTTTTCAAACTCCGGGTGATCCTCGCAGTATCGTTCGTAGGCGGCGATGTCCCGGAGCGTTTGGTCGAAATGATCTTTGGTGTGGCGCTCGCCGTGGAGACATTCATCGCCGAAGCGTAGAATGCGCGCCCGGCAGTTGACGGCCTTTTCCTCGGCTATGCCAGACCGAACGCACTGCAGCTCGCTTTCGAGCTTTCCGACCTTCTCCAAGACCTCGCTGTTGATAGCGCGCCCGAAAGCCTTTGCTATTGCAGACCACGGATTGATTTTGATGGGGGCGAGCTGGAGCAGCGTCAGCAGCACAAACAGCGCACTTCCCCCACCAAACAAAATCTCCTTGAGCGTCATCTCTCAATCCTCCTCTGCGCGTGA
This sequence comes from Butyricicoccus sp. AM05-1, assembly GCF_003474415.1. Classification (NCBI taxonomy): domain Bacteria; kingdom Bacillati; phylum Bacillota; class Clostridia; order Eubacteriales; family Butyricicoccaceae; genus Butyricicoccus; species Butyricicoccus sp. AM05-1. Next base: position 48,647 of record NZ_QUDG01000001.1, read on the forward strand.
TAAGAAGGGCAGCCCCCGCAAAGGAGCTGCCCTCCGTATCAATGCCGTGGTCAGACGGTGACTTCGAGATCTGCCAGGATCTCCTCGACCTGCTTCCGAATCAGGCTCGGAACCTGGTCGATGGTCTTCTTGCCCTTGACGATCAGGGTCGCGTAGACAACTGCCATAACTGCTACCTCCTTTCCCATCAGAATGTATAAAAGAAGGAGCCGAAGGCTTTTCATAAGCCCTCAGCTCCATTCTTGCTATTTTCGAGGATTTCCCGGACGGCTGCTTGCAGCGGGTCGGGAACTTCCTCAATCGTCTTTTTCCCTTTGCGGATCAGGTCTGCGTAGACCTTCACCATGTAATTGCTCGCCATCGGTTACTCGCCTCCTGTTGTAGATGTCACGGCGACGATCTGTTCGTAGACATCGCATAGCGCCATCTGCGTATCGGTGACCTGCCCCTCAAGGCTCGTCACCTTTTCCGTCAATGCCGCCTTGTCGGTCTCCAGGTCGGCTACCTGCTGCTGCAGGGAAGGGATCGTCTTGCCCTCCGCCTCGTGCAGCTTGGCTTGCGCCAGATAACCGGCATAGTTGCCGAGGATGTCTTCACTCAGGCCGTCGTATATATTCAGCTCCAGGTGATATTCATCATACACCCACCCGCTGATGGTCAGCTCGTCACGCTTTTCCTCAAACGGCTTGGCGTTCTCATAGAAGCGTACCAGGGCTACCCCCGGCTTATTAGGCTGCTCCTCCAGCGAGAATGCGTTGCTGGGCGCGTTGTCGCCTCTTACTCTCATTTCGCACGACCTCCTTCAGATGTTTTACTCCAATCGGGTCAATGTACTTCACCCGAATTGTATGACTATTGCAGTGTTTCAGTTGCCCGGCGCGGCTCAGTAGCCCGGAGGCCTGGGCGAACATGATAGGCTTTCCGGCGTCAAGCCGCTTTTTGACGCGGCGGCATTGCCGGGTGAAGCGCAGGAAATTCCGCTTGCGCAGAATGACATGAGTGCGGGAAAAGCGGTAGCCGACCGCGCTCACCATGCGCTTTGCCGTGGGATAGATCTGCCAGTTCGCTTTCATGGACAGGCCGAGCCGCTGCTGCATGAACGCGGCGATCAGCTTCCGCGCCTTGTGCAGCTGCTTCTTATTCGGCCCGAGCAGGGTGATGTTGTCCATGTAGCGGGTCATATACTTCACGCCCGGCAGCGTCATGATGTACTGGTCCAGAGACTCCAGGTAGAAGTTTGCCAGCCATTGGCAGATGTAATACCCGATAGCCAGCCCGCCGCCGCAGGATTCGATGATGGAATAGACCGTCCGCAGAAAGCGCTTGTCCTTGATCTTCCGCGCAAGAGCCCAGATCAGGCGCTTGCCGGAGATGCTGGGGTAATACTGCGCGACGTCAAGCTCCGCGGCGTACTTCGTTCCCTTCGGGTCGTTGCGAAGCGCGCCGCGGATTTTCTTGTAGATATGCTTCCCGCCGCGTCCCGGAATGGACGCACAGGACCACGGGTGCATACCGCGCATAAGCACCGGCTTCATAGCCGTCACAAGCATCCATTGGATCACGCCGTCCGGCCAGAATGGGACCATCTTGATCTTACGGTGTTTCTCGCTGCTCTCATCATAGATCTCGCGGATCTTCGGCTCGGACGGTACAAAGCTCTCGGTTGCGACCAGCTCATAGGTCTTTTCGACATACCCGTCCAGGTCCGCCAACACAGGGGCGATGTCTTTACGACTCCGGCGCCCCTTTGCCGCCTCCTGAATGACAGCGCGAATGAAGTCCCGGTCAACCATCTTGTCGTAGAGATAGCCGACTCGTTTCGGCATAGGATTTTCCCTCCGTCCTTGTTTGCCTGCGAGGTTATTCGAGCCGAAGCCTACTAAACCCCGTCCTATGCGGCAATATTTTCACCAAGCGGTGAGGGAAAGCCTGCGCCAGTCAAAAGAAAAACAAGTAGTCGCGCGCCGACGTTCGAGTTCGTGTTCGACGAGGTGTTGTTCGCGTTGAAGTAGAAAAGGCCGGCATTGCCGCCATTGTTCCAGTTGCCACCCACAAAGAGGACACGCCAGCCAGAGTTGTAGTTGGCGTAGAAATCAAGCCCTCGGCGCATGGCGCAGACAGTCCCGGAGATAATTATACCTCCAGCCTGCCACGCATACGGAAAAACGGGAGAAAATAACAGAATACGTTATTTTCAAAAATCGTGTCGACGGGGCTTCGCCCCGTACCCCATTCAGCTTTTGGGCTTGCGCTTATGCCGCCAGCTGGTGCAGGCGGGAAAGCTCCGGGGGCTGCGGCCCCCGGTCCCCCATTAGGGGTGGAAAAGGAGTCGCGCGCCGACGCTCGAGTTCGTGCCCGACGAGGTGCTGCTCGCGTTGAAGTAGAAAAGGCCGGCATCGCCGCCAAGGCTCCAGCCGCCACCCACAAAGAGGACACGCCAGCCAGAGCTGTAGTAGGCGTAGTCCGGAATATAGGTTGTTTCGCTTCCTCCGACCCCCGTGGGGAAGAACGCCCAGGGCATGGCAGCCGCTACGCCGATGGCCGTGATGTACCCATCGCTCTGTATCTTGGAGCCGATGTTCGTATAGTTGGTCGCGGTGTCATCTGCATAGCTCGCAGGGTTCAGGCAGACATATACCGTTCCGTCGGAGAAGTTGATCCCGTCGATAAACTCGAAGACATTGCCGTAGGGATTCTCGATGTGCCGGTACTGGACGGCGGTCTTTCCGTTCGTCCCAGCTGCGCGTCCGGTATGGTAAGTCATGCTGTCCGTGCCGCCGGAAGAAATGGCAGAGCTGTTGCCGTCGACATAGCCGCGCCCGATTTTGCTCTGGCTGTCCCAGTCGGAAAACTCCACCAAATAGAGCAGCCAGACCGCGCACCAAGACGCGAAGTCATACTCGCTCCACTTACTACCCTTTCCTCTGGCACCAGAACGAGCCGATGCGCGGGTCAGGTTGACCATCGGCGCAGCGCCGGTCTTGGAATAATGGCCGGAGATCGTGTTGTAGCGGCCGACATACTTGCCGGAGCCGGGGTGCTTGGTGAAGCCGCTCTTGGCCTTATCCGCGATGTAGAAGTACCGTTTCTTGTTGGCGGCATCGTCGATAATACGGAAGTAATACTCGGGGATGAAGACGACGGTATCGTAGCTGCTTCGAGAGAAGCCGCTCTGCCCCTTCTTGTAGCTTACGGCATTGTTGATGATGTTGTACTCGTCCATGCCGCTCCACGGGAGATAGTTGTCGAAGGGAGAGCTGCCGGCGCCGGTACCGACCGCAGGCGCGGGATTCGTGGTGATGTCGACATTGACCAGTCCGTTCGGATCGGTGGCCTTCTTCAGCCGCGTCAGCGCCGTCGACTGCGCATTGTAATTCCAGCAAACGCCGAAGACCTTGACATAGGACAGCTCCAGCGTATAGCCGGTGTAGGAGCTGCAAGCTACGCTGCCGGTGGCCGTCTCGCCGTTCTTGGTGGCGGTGACGCTCCACGTGCCGGTGTTCGGCAGGTAGAACTTTGCCGTTCCGTTGCTGGTGGCCGTGAGCGTGGTGGAACCGTTGACCGCCTTGACCGTAGAGCCGCTGTCGATGGTGACGGTGAGGGTGCAGAACTTCACCGTTGCGGTGTAACTGCCGCCGGAGGTCGACACCGCCGCAGACGCCGTGGACGAGGATACCCCGCTCTTGGTGGCCGTCACGGAATAGGTGCCGGCATAGTTGACGGTCAGCGCACACTTGCCGTTGCTGCCGCAGGTGCCGGTATACTGCTTCGTGCCAAGCGTGGCGGTCACGACTGCGCCGGATTCCGCCGTTACGGTCAGCGTAGCCGCGAAGTAACTCAGCGTCACCGCGTACTGCTTGACCTGATCCACGACCACAGTCTCGGTGGCGGTGGTCTGCCCGTTCAGCGTGGCATACAGCGACCATGTACCGTAGCCAGGGAGATCAAAAACGCATTTACCGCCGACGCTGGTGCCAGTCAGCGTAGTCTCGCCGTTCGTACAGGTGATAGCCGATCCGGTGGCAACAGAGACCTCCAGCTGTGGAGCCACGCCGCCGCCCTTGGGCTTTTCCCATGTGTATACGCCGGTCTGATCGTTGGCTGCCGTGCAGTAGAAGGTCTGCATGGTGTCTGTGTTCAGATACGACTGGCCGACCGAGCCCTTCGTGCTGGAGGTCGGATCGGTCTTGCCGGTGAGTGGCTTACTTCCATCCAGCCCCTTGGAGAGCGTGTCGAGGTCGCCGGAAACGCCATCAAGGAAGGTGTCGAGCGATTCACCGTTATAGGTCAGATCGGCCGCGTCGCTGGCGCCGGACAGCTTCCACTGATACTTGCCGCTGCTGTCCTTGCCGCTGCAGACGTATTCCTTGCCCGTAGCGCTGTCATAGTAGTGCTGCCCTGCGGTACCCTCGGTCGTGGCTGTCGGCGCTCCTGAGCCTGTTGCAAGTGGATAACCGTAGTCCTTTCCGGCGACTGCCGCAGAGATATTCCCGTTCCCGTCGCCCAGCAGCAGACCCTTGACCATGATCTTGTCCTGCTTGGTCTTTACCGCCTCAGTGATGGCAGCGGACATATCGCTCTGTGTGACGCAGGCGCTGGTGTCGACCGTCACCGTCCATGTGCCGGTATTCGAGCAGGAGATCAGCGCGTAAAAGGTGTAGACGAAATCCGGCGATTCTGTCTTGCTGGGAATGGGAACGCCCTGCTCCAGCTGGAACAAGGCGATCATGGCGGACGCTCCTCCGTCCACGCTGGCAGATACGCGGAACTGATTCAGCGTATAGGCCGTATTCGGCGCAGCGATGCGGAGCTTCAGGCGAATGCCGGAAGATACCCTCTCGCCGCCCAGCAGGCTCGCGGTCTGCTTTTCATTGACGAGGGCGGTCTGTGCCATCATTGCCGCCGCCGCGACGGTGCCCTGCCCCGCAGCCGCGCTGTCGAAGTTCAGGGTCTTTTCATTCACCCACTCATTGAGCAGGCTGTTGCCGGCGTTGGTGATGACGCCGTTCCATGTTGCCATAGTAAAACACCTCCGTGTCAGTATCGAATGGCGGCCGCGCTGTCGACCAGCTCGCAGCCGATGCAGGCCGCGCCGAAATACTCTGTTGCCAGTCCTCCGGCGTCGTAGTATTCTACCTCGTCCAGCACCGAGCGCAGATTCTTGTAAAAGGCAACGCGGTCGATCACGCGCTGATGTCTGACGGGGTCGACATCCTCATAGGTGGCGTCGATCAGCAGCTTGAAGTGGTACGGCTTGCCGCCGTATTCCCACCATTCGCTGACCTGCGTATCGGGGTAGATGGCGGAGATCGCCAGCACGACCGCCGCCTTGGTGCCGAGCCTGCGGTGAACATTCCATGAGTCTTTCAGCGTCCGGCGCTTTTCCTCCAGGGTGTAGTTGGCGTCCCACCAGTCAACCTTGAAGTCGTTCGCCAGAATGTCCAGCAGCTCGTTCGGGAGCCGGTCGATCTGTGAGTAGATCGACACGCGCTCGATCTCGCCTACGCGGGCAGCCAGCACCTCGGCAACGGCAGAGGCAAGTGCTGCCATATTGTCGTCATTGGCAAGGACTGCCGGCAAGGAGGCCAGCAGGTTTTCCTTCGTGATGCCGTGCGCCTTATTCATCCTCATAGCCCCCATTCGTGGCCGTGATGGTCCCGACCGACGCAACCTGCGGCGTCGTGTCGTCGGAGCCATCCCGCAGCGTGGTAAAGACCGGGCTGGTCAGCGCCACGCGCTTGATGCCGGTCTGCATGAGCTTTCCGATCAGCACGGAGGGGTTGATGTCGCGCCCAAGCTTCCCGCACTGCCACGCGACGAACTCAGCCACGGCCTTGTCGACCGCAGCCTTGATCTCCGTGGAGCTGAGGGAGCTGTCCTTCGGCACATAGTAGGTGAAGGTGATATTGTAGCTCACTTTCTGCGGGTCCTTGACAGAGACCTTGTCTGTCAGCGGCCGCACCGTGTCATCGTTGCAGGCAGCGAGGACAGCATTCTTGATCTCCGTGGTAGCGATGGTGCCGTCGTCCATGAGGACATAGAGGTCCACCGCTCCGTCGCTGGGGCTGTTCGCCACCACGTCGGCGATCTTGGTGCTGACCTGCTTGGCAAAGTAGATATACCCGCCCTTGGCCCCGGCGCAGCTGTAAGCGTCCTGACTGGCGCGCATCAGCTCGTAGAACTCGTCGTCAGTGGCCTGGTCTGCGCCGTCATCGCTGGCGGTGAGGTTTTCGCAGCGCTCACAGTAGTCGAACAGGTCAACGAAGGTGTTGATCTGTCCTGCTGCGTAGCCGTTGCCGACCGCACCAACAGTCTGGCAGCGGATCTGCACATCGGCATAGGTCTCGCCGATGGACACATAGGCATCCGCGACCGTCTCCCATGTCAGCGTACCGCTGGCATCGGTGACGCGCGTACCGGCAGGAATGAGGATCGCCGTGGTCTGTGCCTCGGAGATATGGAAGCGCTCGGTGCAGACCGCAGCCTGCGCCGCCGGGCGCTGCGTGACATAGAACAGCTCAGCCAGCGCGTCCAGGTTTTCCCCTTCCGCGCGGCTTGGGATATTCTGATTGCCTGTGTAATTGTTCAGCCCGCGCTCCTGGATCACCACGGCGGCCACGAACTGGATAAACAGCTTTTCGGGGCTGGCGGGCTTCACGCTGACGCCGGTGATTTTTTCGTAAATGGAGATCAGCAGCGATTCCACCGCTTCGGTGTCGGTAGAAACAAACTGATATCCCGTATTTCTCTCACTCATTGATGATGTTCACCTCCACGGTAGGGATCAGCCTGCCCGGGGCGTTTCTGTCGGCCGCAAAGGTCACATTCACCACCTCGGCGCGGGGCTCATATTCTTCCACTGCCTCTTTGACCTCGGAATACATCATAGGCATAGCTACCGGCAGAGGCTTATCCACGAACTTCTGAGGAAGACCGAAGCCGCGATACAACGGACAGGTCCCCTGCCGCGTGGAAAGGATAATGGCGATATTCTGCAAGACAGAGCGGACGGTGTCAGTCTCGTTGAGCTGCACCGCGCCGATGTCAGATGCGGTCACCTTGTAGCTCATGGCAGCTTTACCCCCTCAGATACTCTTGCAGGCTGACGGACACGGTGGCGCTGGTGACGTTGCCGCGTCCGTCATAGGTTTTCATCTTCATCTTGTGATCAAGCACGGACCAGCGATATTTCCCGTAGCCCTTGTTGCCGATCACCAGCGGGACGGCGATGCCGCCGCGCTCATAGTTCCACAGCTTCACGACCTCGGCGATAGGATCAACGCCGAGGTAAGCGGAGAGAACGATGTCGAAGGTCATCTTGTCGGGGTCAAGGCCGGTGAACTCCGTAAGGGCGTGTGTGCCGTGCCGCTGATGGGTCGCGTACCGGGCAGACCCAGACCAGGTGACATTATTGATCGTTTCGATCGTGCGGTCAGACACCGTAAAAACGATGTCGCCCAGACAGCCGACCATTCCCATGCTCAAAAACCTCCTAACACAAAACCGTCCCCGTTGAATACCGGAAGGTATAGGCAGAGGACGCGGTCATTCACCTTCGGCATCCAGTAGGTCAGATGCGAGCCGGGCAGGTGGTCGTGGTCGGGGAATTCGCTGGCTGTGCCGCCGCCGGTGAAGGTGTCCGTGATCTCGTGCGTGTGCTTTGCGTCCGGCTTTATGTAGAAATTCGCTCCGTAGTGCTGGAGCACATAGAGCCAGTCCGAAATGATGCCTGTGTCCTTAAACTTGACACGAGCCCTGCGCTTTGCGCTGTCGACGGCCGTTACCGTGCCGGTCTGAACGAGCCTCGAAAGGATATTCTGCAGTTCGTCCATCAATATCCCTCCAATGTCTTGCGCAGCTTGACCTGCGTGGTATAGCCGGACGAGCCGACCGAGTGCGCAGCCTGCTCCACAATGTATTTCCCGTCCCACGCACCCCAGCCGGTGAGCTTGGCTGTGACGCCGGCCACGATATCTGGATTGCCGGGCAGCGTAAAGGTCGCGGTCTTTGCGTACTTGTTGTGCAGCCGGAGATATTTTTCAGCCTTGGTCTTGGCCTCGGCCACGCTTGCCACCTTCGCGGTGATCTCCAGCTGCTGGTTGTTCTTGGCCTTGTCGTTGTAGTCCTCTACCTTGACGGTGGCCTCGATGCACTTTCCTGTGCCGGGGTCTGTGTAGCTGACGCGGCAGGAAGCGTACTGCGTTCCGGCCGTTCCCGCGTTCAGCTTGTGCTTGGTGTAGCTGCCGCTGCCGCGGACGATGGTCAGCACGGGGGATTTCTTCTCGTAATCCTCCTGGTCGAAAAGTACGATCAGGTTATTGGTGGCTTTCAAAGAGATGCCCGCCTCGTGGCACAGCTTGGAGAGAAAGGCGATGTCGCTCTGCTTGTACTGCTCCACGCGGCCATAGGACGGGTCGCTGTTGGCGAGGAACATACAGGTCATTCCGTTGGCAGCGGCCATCTCGTTTGCGATGCCGGAAAGCGTGTAGGCCTCCCATGCCTTGGATTTCTCCGTCTGGCGGATCTGTGCGCTGTACGGAAGAGCCGTCGCCTTGATGGTGATGGTGTTCGGCGGGCCGGAGGCGTCAACGCTGTCCAGCTCAAACTGTCCGCAGTCCAGCACCTTATCCCTGCCGCCGCCCGTCCAGTTCTCCCGAACGAACACGGCGCTGATCTTGAAGCCGGCGCCGGAAGCAGAGGCAGGAGCGGCGGCAGAAGCATCGCCGCCCCCGCCGCCGGATTCCTTGATGTACGATGCGCTGACATAGGCGGTTTTGCCGTTATAGCTGACCTTCGCCCAGCCGTTTTCGATGCCCTCGACCTGCAGCTCCGCGCCGCAGACCAGAGCACCGTATTTACCGTAGCTGGTGCTGGGGCCAGAGCGGACATTCAAGCCGCTTTTGGCGGTGACCTTGTAGGACTTTGCCGCACCATCGGTCTTGGCCTTGGAGGACGCGGACAAGCTCCCTGCGGAGGCTGCTGCGTCGATGGCATCGGCCAGCCACTTTTTGAGCCATATATCATCGCGGTCCTGAAGCTTCAGCTGCAGATCGTCGGTGCCGTCCGCCTCCTTGTCGGTGTAGGTGGCCGACAGGAAATAGGGGCGCATACTGCCGGTGATGTCCGCGCCCTGGAAAAATATCTGCGCCGTGACGCGGCGCGCCTGATTCGGGTTGCTCATCCGACCACCTGCTTCCACGGGGGCAGGGCGTCGCCGACATCCTCAGCAGGGTCGGGCAGCTTCAGCACGATCCCGGCCGGAAAGGTGTAGTACCCGAGATACTGCGGATTGAGATTCATCAGCCGGTCGGTGTACGCTGCGCTCCCCAGCTGGGAGAAGGCGATGCTGTCCCACATATCGCCCTGAATGGTGGTGTAGGTCTTACTCATTTGTAGGCCCTCCTTGCGGTGTCGATGCCGGCCTCCTCCATGACTTCAAGGACGCGCTCGGTGAACTCGTCTCCGTACTCACGCAGAGCTTCCACCGTCTCGGGCGATGCGCCGCCGTTGATCTGAAACACGATCTGCAGCTCTACCGATCCGGCGCCGGAGCCTGCGCCCGGCTCTGCCGAAAGCGCGCCGTCGCCATGGATGGCGTGCAGTGCCTCCAGCAGCTGCGGGGCGAAGGTGATGGCCTGGATCTCCATGCTCTCGCGCATAGCGGCGGTCTCCTCGGCGGTCATGACCTGCTCGCCGCCGTTGAAGTAGACCAGCTCCGGGCCGTTTTCGCCGACGAGGGCAAAGCCGGGTGCGGCGGACTGTGTACCAACTGCGTAGCCGGGAATGCTGCCGGCCGTTCCGGTACCGGACGCGGACAGTGCGGCTCTGGCTGCGGCGGCGACGCGGTTGTAGGCAGCGGTCACCTGTGGCAGCATACCGACAGCTCCGTCGATAAAGCCCTGAATGGTGGCCTGCGCGCTTGCCTTGGCCTCGTCGCCAAGGTACATCGCTTCAATGTCCTCAGCAAGCGCCGTCTGCAGCTCGTCCATGGTGGCCGTGAAGTCGGTCTTGAGGTCGGCTACGCTCCCCGCTGCGTTCTGCTGCTCCTGCTGCAGAGTCTTCCAGTTGGCTACCATCGTGGCCAGCTGCTCGTCGGTGGCGCCTGCCATGCCGGCGATCGCGTTCACGCTGTCGGAGCTGCCGTCAGCAAAGGAGGCGATCATGTCGCTCAGCCCCTCAATGTCGGCGCTGCGGTCAGTCAGGGATTGCAGGTTGGCGTTGTAGTCCTGCCAGTAGGTGATCTGGCTCTCCAGTGCGGAATTGATGCTGCCTGCGCTGGTTGCAACGACCTTTGCGGCCTCGTCCCAAAGCTGATACTGTCCGGATATGCTTTCGTATGCCGCACTGTACGCCTCGTTGTAGGACTCCACAAGGGCGTTGATCTTTTCCTGCACGCCGGAGATGGCGGCCTGGAACTCGCTGGCCTGTGCAGCAGCCTCCTCGGACGCGCCAGTGCCTTCGTTCATGGAGGCGGTCAGATTCTTGACCGCCTCTTCCGCGAGGGCGATCTCCGCCTCAGCCTCGGAAACGGCGTCTGCGTCCTCCTCCATCGCCTTGTTGTAATTCTTGATGGACTTCTCAGCCGCCCATATCTCGTTGTTGGTATCGTAGATGGAGTTTTGCAGGTCGTAGTATTCCTGCGAGAGAAAAGCGGTCGCATCGGTGTAATAGCCGTACTGGTCGTAATAGGCATCCGCCTGCTTCTGCGCGTCTGCCCATAGCGCATCCATCTGCGCGTAGGTATCAGACAGCTTCTGCTGGGCGGCCTCCAGACTGTACTGCGCCTTGGTGAGTCCGATGCTGTTTTCTTCTGCCTCGATCAGCACGGCGGAATACTGGGAGTACAGCTCGGTGAGCTGATCCTGATAGGCCTGCTGCATGGCATTCTGCTTCCACGCCTCGGTGTTGGCGCGGAGCGCTTCGGTGCCACCATTGATGGTGTCGGTTTCGAGGTCGATATAATCGGCCAGCTCCGGTACCACCTGGCAGAGCAGAGCCAGGGTGTTGTGGTACTGCCTGTGCTGCTCGTCGGTATTGAGCCCCGCCGCCTCCAGCTCCTCCAGCTTGCCGATGTAGGTGTCTGCGACGCCTGCAGCGGCCATGGTGGAGGTAACAGTATCGTCATAGGTGGCCTTGGCCTCGTCCATCGCCTCCCGCATTCCTCGGGCGGCTTCGGTCAGCTCCTTCACACTGGGTACGGCGTCATTCGCCGCAGCGGTAGCAAGGGCTGCAACGACCGCAACCACGCCGGCCACGGCTGCAGTGACAGCAAGGATTGGGGCCAGGGCAACTCCAGTTGTGGCGGCAAACGCCGCAGATGCGATACTGGCCAGCTTCATTGCCGCTGTGTAGGCAGCCAGCGCGGCGACGACCGCGCCGATCACGCCTGCAAAGGCGGTGATGGCATTGACCAACGCCGGGTTCTTCTGAATGAACGCCGTAATGCTGTTGAGGACCTTCGTGCCGACACCGTAAGCCTCGCTGAGCGCGGGAGTATAGGCGTCGCCGATGGCTACCTTGAGGTTGTTGTAGGCGTTCTGCATCATGGTCAACCGGCTCTGCGCGGTGGCGTAGCGCTTGTTGGCCTCGTTGGTGAGGGCGGTATTCTGCTGCCAGGCGGTATTTGCAGTGTTCACCGCGCCGGTCATCTGGTCTGCGGCAAGACCCAGGGCTTTGAGCATATTGCTCTGCCGGATGCCGGTCAGACCCAGGTCTTCCAGTACGAGGACGGTGCTCTCGCCCTGCTCGTCCAGCTTGCCGAGCCCGCCGATGAAGGAAGTCAGGGCGCTCATGGCGTCGTTCTTCCACGCAGAAGAAAATTCTTCGGAGGACATACCCGCGATACGGGCGAACTCCGCGAGGTCGTCCCCACCCTTTGCAACGGCCTTTTCAATGGCGTTGAGCGTCTGGGTCATGGCGGTACCGCCCGCCTCGGCTTCGATGCCGACAGAGGACATCGCCGCCGCCAGAGCCATGATCTCCGGCTCGGTCAGTCCGGCCAGCTTACCCGCCGACGCCAGGCGCGTACCCATCGCCACGATCTCGGATTCCGTCGTGGCGAAGTTGTTGCCAAGGTCAACGATGACAGAGCCGAGCCGTCCGTAATTGTCCGTTGCCATGCCGGTAATGTTGGCGAAGCGCGCAAGGGCGGTTGCTGCCTCGTCAGCTGTCATGTTGGTGGCAGTGCCGAGCATGGTCATGATCTCGGTGAAGTCCAGCAGGGCGTCCTTTTGGATGCCGAGCTGTCCCGCGGCTTCGGCTACCGCTGCGATCTCCTCTGTGGTGGCGGGGATCTCCGTGGACAGCGCCTTGATGGAATCCGACATTGCCGCCAGTTCCTCGTCTGTGAGGTCTGTGGTCTTGGCGACGCCGGTAATGGCGCTCTCAAAGTCCATCGACGCCTGCGCGCAGCTGGCGAAGTATTCGTAGATCTCTTTCAGGGCGACGGCGATGCCTGCGGCCACGATGGCCTCGTGTACCTGATTAAAGGCCTGCCCCGCCTTGTCGCCGAAGGTCATAGCTTTATCGGCGGCCTCGCCCTGCTTCTTTTTCAGCGTGTCGATCTTGCCGGCAAGCTGCTCGGAGCTGTGGGAGAGGTCGTCGGTATTGACGCCCGCCTCTTCCAAAGCACCGCTCAGCTCGTTCAGCTTTGCCGTCTGCTTCTCCAGCGAGGCGGAGGTCTTGTCGATCTGAAGCTGCTTTGCCAGCAGCTTGTTCTTCATGTCGGCGGACTCGTTGCCGGTCTCCTCCATCTCCCGCTGGATATTGTCATATTGCTGCCGCAGCATTTCCAGCCGCTTCCGTGTCGCTTCCACGGCTGCCTGCTGCTTTTGGAATGCGGAAATATCCGCCTGTGTCTTGGAGAGGGCCTGGATTTCCTTCTGCATGGACACAATTTCCTGCTGAGCGGCCTTGAAAGTCTTGCTGTAACTGCCTCCAAGCTGCGCGTTCAGCTGGAATAGCATCTCATACTCTTTGCGGCCTGCCATAGACGGCCCTCCTTTCAGATTTATTTATTCTTGCGTCGCTCCCGCGCCTCCTTCACAAGCTGGTTGCTGACTCTGATCCACTTGCACAGGGACGGCAGGGGCAGCGATAGCCAGTAGGAAACGGGGGTCTGATTGGTTTTCGCCATCGTAAGACATTGCCTGCGGAGCCAGACGCCGCCGTCGCCGGTTACAGCTCCGATGCCAGCAAAAAAGAGCGGGCCTTGCCTCTGACGCGGTTGAACTCGAAGATGGGCAGGGCGCGCAGGGCGTCGTCGCCGATACGGCGGGGATGGCCGCTGGCGTCAATGATGGTGTTGGTGCAGGCTCGCGCCGCCATGCGCACCAGGAACTGGCCGGAGAAGGTAGGCGAGATGGTGGGCTTGCCGATGGCCTGAAGCTCGTCCTCGATGGCAAGAGCGTCATCGCCGGTCAGCCCCTCAAAGTCGAAGTTCAGCTCGTCAAAGGTCTGCCCCTCGTAGGTGAAGGGTCTTTTCAGCTTGAGGGTGTAGTTGCCTACGCTCTCCTTGGCCTGCGCCTCGGCGGCGGCGTACTCGTCGTGATCGACGGTGGAGAAAGCGTCAGCGGGAACAACGGTCTTGTTGATATCAGCCATGGTGATAACTCCTTTCAAATCTCAAAAAGATGCCCGGAGCGGATGTCCCGCCCCGGGCTTTTGTCAGGTCTCTTACATGCCGAGCGCCTTGCGGACGTCGGCCAGGTAGTCGGTGCCGTTGACATAGCAGATGAAGTTGAGCTGGTCGACCTCACGCACCTTCTTGCCGTCAATGTAGGTCGCCCAGTAGCGGACGGCGTACTCGCCGGAGCCGTTGGAGGGCGCGGCGGGGGCAACGGAGCCGCCCTTGTCACTCTTGGGAATGACCACAAGAATGTGCTTGACGGCGCGGACGACCACCTTGCCTGCCACGACATCTTCGTCCTGCTGCGCAACGCGCAGGTCGATGGTGTGACGGCGAGGCTCGGAGAGCTTCACGCTCTGATCGGTGACGGTGCGGAAGTTAAGGCCCAGCGTCATAGCGTCGAAGTGGCCGAGAATGACCGCCTCCACATTGCCTGCGATGCCGGCGCCAGAGATGGACTGCGTCAGCGCGGTCAGGTCAGGCAGGGTCGCCTGTGCCATACCGACATATTCAACAGAGTCCTCGTAGACCTTGAAGTTGATAATGCTCTGATCCATGATTCAAACCTCCTTTTAGCCCTGCAGGGCGCTGGTGACATAGCTGGCGTCATACTCCAGCACGAAGTCGATCTCCTGAGCAGGAGAGGGCGGCGTCATGTAGACATGGAGCTTGATGATGCCGGCCATGAGGTTGGTCAGCGGGTTTTCGTTCTCAAGCATCTCCACGCGAGCGCCCAGAAGGTAGCCCATACCCACCAGACCGTTGAGCCAGATGTTGGCGGAATCGAGAACGGTGTCGATCAGGCGGCGGGTCATAGGCTTGTCCAGCTTGCTCCAGAAGGTCTTGACGAGGGAGTTGCCGACCCAGCCGAACATACGGCTGACCGGGATAAAGTAGTCCTTGACATCGGTGTTGGAGGGATAGCAGGCGGTGTAGTTGCCCCACGCCACCCAGCCGCTCATGAAGTTCAGCGCGGTATCCACGCCGACGCCGTTGAGGTAGTTGGCCTGCGCAAGCGTCAGGTTGACCTCGGTGCCGTCCTCCAGGCAGAGGCCGTCGCACTGCAGCCCCTTATTGGAGGGAGACTCGTAGGGGCAGCCGCCGTTGCCGGTGTCGATCTGCGCCATCAGCCCCGCCATCTGGGTAGACAGGTGGAACTTATAATCGCCCAGCTTCACCATCGGCCAGAAGGCAATCTCGTCCTCGTCGGCGATGTTGGCGGCGTTCTTCTTGGTAAGAACATCGGAATAGGCACGCGCGCCGGAAGCACCGCAGTCGATGTCGATCAGCGCCTTGGCGCGGAACAGGCCGTTGATGTTGCCTGCCTTGGCGGTCATTGCAGCGGCCACGGTAGACTGCTGAGAATAGCCGGGGGCGCACAGCAGATCGGGGACGATGCCCAGCAGGGTCAGGCACAGCTCCACATTCTCCATCGCGGAGGCGATGTCAGATGCGGTGACGGTGGATGCCTTGACCTTGTTGTAGGCGATGTTTACCTGCTCGGCATCATAGGCGCTGCCGGTAGACAGCAGCTCCACCACCAGATGCTCGCCGCTGTAATAGGCGTTATAGTCGGTGCCGGACACATAGGCAGAGCCGGTACCGCCGGCAGGCTTGATGACCAGAGCGGAATCGTTGATGGCCGCGATGGGAAGCTTTACCTTGTGCTCCGTCACCGCAACATCAGCCGCGGCAGACGCCTCCTTTGCGGTGGCGATATCCAGAACATTGCAGAAAATGACAGGCTGGCAGGCGAACAGCTTGAAGTGCGAATACATGAATTCGCAGAGCGTGTAGGTTGCCCAGTCGTCGGAGTAGCCCAGCTTCTCCACCGCCTCAGACCAGCTGGTGCAGAGAACAGGGGTGCCGGGGGCAGCAGGCTTATCCGCCGCCTGAACAGGAGCCAGACCGACCACGAAGGGGACGCCGGACTCCGCCACGACAGGGGTGCTGACGCTGGTAGCCTGCTGAGAGACATATACGCCGTGGTTCATTGAAATTTCCTCCTTACTTCATGCCCTTGGCCAGCTTGTGATAATTCACATACAGCAGGTTCCCAGGCGTTTTGACTTTGATGCGGTCGGCGGGGAGCGTTTCATCGCTCACCACCAGCGACGCGATCAGCGGGTGCTGCTCGATCACCGGGGCAAGGGAGTCAAGGACTTCCTTCCGGCCGCCGTGATAGATGGTACCGCGCTGGATCACGCCCATCATGGTCGGACCGAGATAGACGCAGAAGCCGCCGGTGTCGGCGACCTTCTTCGGCGCGGCAGGCTTTTTCTTTGCCGTCTTTGGTGCGGCGGTCTGAGCCGCCGTGTCGATGATTTTTTCGCTCATAGGTTAACCTCTCTTTCCACAGGGGGAAGCTTCCATGTGGAGATCATTTCCCCCACGAAATAGGGGGCGGTGTCATCGGGATAGACCAGCGTTTCAAGCCCCGCCTCCAGGTCAAGGGTAAACTGCCCCCCGATCACGACCTGCCTGAGCATCGCAATGCGCAGCCGTTCCATGAGATTCAGCAGCATCAGCCCGCCCTCCTGCTCGTCATCGTTATAGACACAGCAGATAGACCGGACCTTGGCGCTGGAGGTCACACGCTGTCCTTGCGGCTGTTGATCCATGCCGGTAATGACCTGGTGCAGCACATAGGGAGCCTTCTTGGTGGCAGAAGTGCCGTCCGGCAGGCGCATCAGGTAGACCTTTGCAGGGCGGAAGATCTGCTCCGTGTCGCCCTTCTGCAAACGGGTCGGCATGATCAGGTCGGCGGTGACCTCCTCGGTAAAGGCCCGCAGGCGTTTCAGCAGAATGGTTCTTGTCATAAATCAGCCTCCCCATCCGTTCAGCACGCGCAGGATTTCATGCTCAACGCGCTTTTCGTAGGTGTCGCGGATCGTTTCGTCCATCTTCTCGATGACTTCTTCGTTCCGCATCATGTGTCCGGTAGACGGACCAAACTTCTGCTCCACAGGAAAGCGCGGAGAGCCGACGCGCTCGAAAACGGCAGTCGGGCCGAAAATGCGGGCCACGAATGCGTGTTGAAGCGTCGCGGCTCCGCCGTTGCGCTTTACCTGTGTCTGCACGGTGCCGTCCCGGCTGTATGTGGTGTTGAAGGTCAGCAGCGGGAGCACGGTGCCGGAGAAACTGATGCTCATACCCATCACGCCTCCCGCACCGCCTGTGATGTGGGTCTTGGAGTGAACTCTCCGCATGAATTCACCCTTGTTGATGGTGTACTCGGCGGCGGCGAACTGTCCGGCGCGGGTCTTGGCTGTATCTCCGGCGCGCCTCAACGCGGAGAACGCCGCTTTGTAAACGCCGCCGGGGATATTGTGCAGCAGCTTGTTCACGCGCTCCAGGCTGTCGCCGCCGACCTCGTTGACGCGGATAAAGCTCATTCGTCCACCGCCTCCAATTCCACGCGCAGCATACCCATCTCACAGACCGAGGACGCGACATAGAACTCCCGGAAGAAGCCTCCGCCGCCCTCCTGGTCGTTGATCCTGATACGCTGCCCCCGCTCCGGCTGCACCCCGCCGAGATCGGACAGGGCGCAGTGGAGAACGGAGGAAACGATGTAAAGCCCCTGGGCATGGTCGCTCATCAGCTGGCGGCGGTCCTTCTCCTTCAGACCGGAGAGGACGATGGGAATATCCTCGTAGGTCGCCCCGTCATACTTGACGGTGCGCTTTTCCGCGAACTCGTCGCAGTTGAGGAACACGCCGAAGTTGTCGCGGGCGACCATATCCTTGAAGCCGCTCATACCACAGGCACCTCCGGTGTCAGCACAGGGGGCGCTTCGCCGTCGTCCACGCCGTCGTCGTCCTCGGCGATCGCGTCCTCCAGCGGAACATCCGTAATGGCGGCGATCAGCTGCGCCTTGGTCTTGAGCTTAGCGGTGTCGATGCCCATCTCCTTGGCCAGCTCCGTGAGCTTGGCGTTGGTCAGCGTTTTGAGCTGCTCGGGGTCAAGATGGGCGCTTTCCGCGCCCTCTGCGCCCTCGCCGCTGTTAGATGGGTCAGCGCCAGCCCCGCCGCCGTCCTCGCCCGCAGGGGGCGTTGCAACGGCGGGAGCGGGCGTTTTCTCGGCGGGGCGGGCGACACACAGGGCAAAAAGGCGCTGTGCCTCCTCTTCGGAGACCTCACAGATACCGCCGCGGTCGATGGGAATGGGGTGCTTCGAGCCCTCCGGCCTGTAGCCGTATGTGCCGCAGATGATCTCAATTTTCATCATAGCAGTCTCCTTTCCGCGCCGGGTCAGGACACCACTTCCGCCGCGTAGATGTACGGGCAGTAGTTGTGGGGAGCAGCCAGCGGACGCGCGCCCAGACGCAGCTTGCGGATGTCCGCCTCCTGGTTCAGAGAGAACTTCGGAACGCGGGCCGCGGCATGACTGGCAAAGGCGGTGGAGCCGTAGTCGATCTGGGTGATCTGGCCGTACATCAGATGGCCGCAGCCGGGGGCGGTGACCATCGCAGAGGTGGCGGGGAAATACTTCTTCTCGGTACCGTTGTTGTCGACATAGCTCTCATCCACAGAGAACAGGTTCAGCACGAAGCCTCCGAAGTTGAGAGGGCCCATATAGACAACGCCATCATAACTCGTGAGTTTGGGGTCGATGGTGCCAGTAATAATGCCACTATTGCGATCCAGGCGGGTCTTTACATCTTCGATGCTGTAAATCGCGTCGGCCGTGTCGGAGCCGAGAACGAGGTCAGCTGCGCGCAGGCCGCGCTTGGAGAGCTTGCGGCACATGGCCTTCACATCGCCGAAGAAGTCGCCGCCCGTGGCGTTCCACTTGGTGGCCACGGTATAGGTGTGGTCGCTGGCGTCATCGAAGAACTTGACATACAGCTTCTCACCCTCGGTCTTGTCGTCGATGTAGGTCTGCATGGTGCAGGCGTTGTTGATCATGGTCTGAGCGCACATCCACTCCTCGCGGCGCACGATTCGGCGGTCCATGTCGGTCAGATCGTCCAGCTGCAGACGCGCCGCGCGCTGGGCAGGGGTGCTGTTGGCGTAGATCGCCTCGCCGAAGCCGCGCTTGGTCAGGTCATCCAGCGTCAGCAGACGGGACGGCGCGATGAAAGCAGGCTGGTACTCATGGATGGCATAGCCGATGCGGTCCATGGGGATGTCACCGGCGCGGGCGGAGACGAACGCCGCCATCTTACGGTCGCCCTTGCGGTACTCGGTCAGCACCTTGTCGCAGGCGAAGATGTCGCGCTCCCCGGTGGGGAAGTAGCGGTCGCGGAAAAAGGTCTGCTGAGGAACGATCTCCTCGGTGATCGCCATCAGCACATAGGTATCGAAGAAATTCAGTTCAGCCATTGTTGATTCCCTCCTTAGTTGGCAGCGGCGGCAGCCTTAAAGACGATGCCGCGCATACGCAGGTTGTCCTTATCACCCTCGGTGATGGTGTAGCTGGCCGAGACCGTCACCTTGCCGATGTCGAAGCAGCCGGCGGTGTAGACAGCTACCTTCTCGTCGGCGGCGGTGCCGACCTCGATGTCGTCGCACAGAATGCAATCGGGGGTCAGCGTTTCGTTGCTGACAGCCGCAGTACCCAGCACCACCAGCTTGCCGTCGCCGGCCGTGCCGGAGGACTTGGCGAGAATGGTGCCGCGCTTGAGCGTGGCCGCAGCGGACAGCTTGCGGATAACGCCGCCGCGCACTTCGGGCGCGGGCTTGATGTCGGTGATCAGACCGTCAAAGGTCATCTCGCCGAGCTTTTCACTCAGATTGATCATGTTCTTAGCCCTCCTTCTTCTTGCCCAGCAGGTCAGCGACCATGCTCCGGGCGTTGGTCATGCGCGCCTCGGGGGTGTCGTTCTTCTCGCCGTCTTCGCCCTCGGGCGTTTCGACTGCGGGGGCAGGAGCGGCAGGAACGCCCTCGGCGCCGGATTCCTCGCTGTCGTCCTTCAGATCGGTCAGAAACTTCTTGCCCTGCTTGGCGGCGTTCTTGGCCGCTGCCATCAGCAGGTCGGCAGCAGAGCAGGGCTTGTCGCCGTACTTGGCCTGCTGCACGTCCGTCGCGTCGAGCAGACCGGAGATCTCGTCGATCTCCTGCATACGCGCACGCTCGGCCTGGATCGCGGTGTTGACCGCCTCGGTGTGATCGACGGAAGCACGGGCGTCGGCCTCCACCTGGGCGATCTCGTCCGGGTACTTCGCCCGGAGCTCTTCCTTAGTCATGGAAATTCCTCCTTCATCGCCGGTGACTTCCGGCTTGTTTTTATCTGTCTCAACCGGGGCGGAGGCCTCGGGTGTGACTGTGGGAATGTTGTCCGGCGCGAACATGCCGGGGGCAAGGTGCATCTGCCGCCCGTTCACGAACAGGCTGCGCCCGTCCGCGCTGGCGGCGATGCTGGTCGGCTCCGCGTCCTCGATCAGTTCGTCCGCAAAGCCCTTGTCGATGGCCTCGCGGCCTGTCATATAGGTCGTGTCCGCCATCATGTGGGAGATCACCGTGGCCGACAGCCCGGTCTTGCGCGTGTAGACCTCCATCTGCATCTTGTCCCACGCCTCCTGCTGGGTAGCCTGTTCCCGCAGCTCGTCGGCGTTGTAGCCGCCCCACAGGAAGGTCCAGCATTTGTGGATCATGACGAGGCTGGAGGGATTGACCTTGACCGTATCGCAGGCGCACATGATAAGACTGCCGCCGCTCATGGCAACGCCGTCCACGATGCAGGTAAGCTTCGTGCCGTTCCGCGCCAGCTCCCGCAGGCGGTTGTGGATCATGTTGGACGCGCCGGCGTCGCCGCCGTAGCTGTTCATGCGGATAGTGATGGACGTGCAGCCGGAGATCTGCTTGAGATCCTCCAAAAACTCGGAGAGCAGGATGTACTGCCCCTCGACGGGCTCGCCCCACCAGTTCGTGGGCTGCTCCTCGTAGATGTCTCCATACATGGTGATCTCAGCATCACTGCCGTCCACCGTGGCCATCGTATAGACCTTTTTCGAGATGCTGACGGCGGGAGACTTTCGCCCAGCTCTCTTTGCCGGAATACTCATGCGCATTACCTCTTTTCTTTCCAGATATCGCTTGACGGAATGTAGGGACTGTTCAGCCACTCGCGGATTCCCTCGCGGCAGTTCTCGTTGCAGCGGCGCTCCATGTTCTTCGGGCAATAGGCGCAGTAGTCGCTTGCGTAGTTCCAGATGGCGAGCGCCATGCTCCGCACATTCAGGCTCTGCAGATGCTCGAAGTTAGTCTTCATCGCCGTCACCTTCTTTCGGCGATGCCGATACAACGGTGACCTTGTTGCCTCCTGCCTGTGTCAGCAGCTCGTTTTCACGCTGCAGCTGCTCCACGTTCTCCTCCCAGTCGCCGCCGCTCATTTCGCGGCTGACCTGCTCGTGGGTCTTGATGGCGTTGTCGATCAGCATGAGGGCGGCTTCTGCCTCCTTCTTGGGGTCAAGGCTGCCCTGCACGGGGCCGATCCAGCGCGCGCCGCACCATGCCTCCCGCACAAGGGGGTCTGTGAAGAAGCCGGGGGCGTTGATGCGCCCCAGAGCGACCGCTTCGGCCAGGAACATCTCATAGACCGGCTGGCAGAAGTCGTCCACAAACCACTTCCGGCGCATTTTGAATGCTTCCCACGCCTCCAGCAGCGCGCCTCGGCTTGCGGAATAGGAGCTGTTGAACTCCTTGATCAGCACATCGTAAGGCAGCTCCAAGGCAGCGCCGACCAGCTTGCACAGCGTCTTGACAAAGGTCTCGAAGCCAGCGGTGGGGATGTTCGGATTGCCGAAGTTGACCTTTTCCCCGGGGGCGAGGTGCGTCACCGTACCCGGTCCCATCTCGTACTCGTTGTCATCATCGGAGATGTTGTTCGCCATCGGTCCGCCGTCCGCGTTGACCTCGGCGGGGACGCCGGCAATATCTCCTGCGCCGACCTCGTTGAAGGGTGTATCGGAGGGGTCGGTCTCCGTTTCGATCCATGCAGTGAAGAAGCTCTGCACCAGCGCCGCCATCAGCTCGGACTCCGTATAGCGCCGAAGCTGGAGCAGCGGCTCGATGACCTGCGCCAGATAAGGAACGCCGCGGTACTGGTCCGGGCGCTCACTGTCCATGATGTGGAGAATGTTCGGCAGGCCGGTCTTGGCGCCGTAGGCCTCAACACGCTGCCACTTCTGCGGCTCGCTGGTGATCTGGTGCGGGTAGGTGTTGCTGATGTGATAGGCGACCACGCGGCCGTTGCCATCCACCTCCACGCCGTCGTAGACCTTGTGGCCTGCGCCGGGCTTTCCCTCGGGGATCTTGCCCTCCACGAAGCCGCCGATGGTGACACCGCCGCCATATTCGCTTGGCGTGCAGGTGCGGTCCGCCTCCACGATGTGTAGCCGCAGGGTATAGGGGTTTAGTGGTGTTGCCGGGTATCGCTTGACCAGCGCGAACACGTCGCCGCTGAGCAGCCACGACTTCAGGGCGAGCTGCTGCAAACTCTCAAAATTGTTCAGGCCCAGCGCGTCGCAGTTCTGCTTTTTCCCTGCCCACAGCCGGAATTCCATCTCCGCCGCGTGCTGCCACTTCTTCGCCGCCTCCGGGGAGATGCCCAGCACCTCGCGGTCCACGGACGCTTTGAGCGTCAGCCCCGTCCCGATGACCTTGGTGCGGTTGGTATTGATCGCCGCCGTAGCCACCGGCGCGGCCATGTAGAGCATTCGCGCCCTCTGCCGCAGGGTGGCGTTGTTGCGGTTGATGTCCTCATTGGGAGCGCCGCTGTCCGGAACAAATCCCTTGAGCGCCCGCCGCGTCAAGCTGGCCCCGGCTTCGCTGTACCCCTTCGCCTGCGGCGCGGCTGCGCGGCGGCGGTCTTTCTTGTTGCTCAATGCTTATCGCCTCCCGTTTTCGGAATAAAAAACAGGCCGCCCGGCGGCGAAAGGAGCAAACTCCGCCAGGCTGCCTGTGCAAAAAGCCCTTTCGGGCGCTTTGCCGGTATCATTTTCGTGACCTCACGAAAAAGGTCACCAGTCGCGTGGAACGATGCCGAAAGCCTTTCTCGGCTTGCGGCCGTTCAGCTCCGCGAGCAGTTCGTCGACCTTCTTCTCCGCGTCCTCGATCTCGTCCTTCAGATCAGGCAGGTCGAAGCGCGTCAGCTCGCGGTCGTCGATGACATAGCTTTTTACGCCGCCGTCCACAAGAGCCAGATATGCGGCGCGCAGCTTTGAGAGGGCGCTCTGCCAGAAGTCCAGCCGCGCCCGCAGTTCAACTTTATCCATATCGGACACCTCACCAATCGTCGTAGTATTTCTTTCCGCTTCTGCGCTTCGGCCTCTGCTTGGCGGCGGGAGGCGGCATGACAGGCGTTGCAACAGGGGCAGGAGCGCGTTCGCCGCCCGCCTCCTTTAGCCGCCTGTCTATCTCGTCCAGGTTCTTAGGAAGCGCCTTGAACGCCGCCAGCGCATAGTTGCGGCAGTCCAGCGCCTCGTTGCGCTCGTGGCCGGGGATCTTCTTCCACTGCCACGGCTGCTTTTTGTTGGGGTCGTAGACCTTGACCTCGGAGAGCAGCCCCGTGAAGTAGCCGGAGCCGTAGTCATCCCGCTTGGGGAAGTGACAATATTTCGCGCCCGGCGTCTGTACGCGCAGGTTGTCCATGATGACCTCCTTGCCGGAGTCAACACCGATCTGGTATTGCCAGCAGGTACCGACCGCCGTCTGCTTGATGATGATCTTCTGCTTTTTCGGCGGCGCGGTGTAGGGCTTATCGCTGCCGGGCATACCCTTGATGCAGAACACCTTTTTGCCCAGCCGCGCCCGGCACTGCATACGGACCTCCTGCGTGAAGTGTCCGCCCTCGTCCACAAAGGACATTGACATTTTCAGCCCCACGCCGTTCTCAAAGCGCAGAACGCGGTCAAATACCAGCTCGTCCAGCTGCACCCATACGGCATCGTCGTCGGGCCGTCCCATGATGATGCCTTTCTCAATGCCCCAGGTCTCACCAAAGTGGCCGTGGCCGACGATCTCATATTCCATGCGGTCGTCCTGGGTATCGACACCGGCCGTCAGAACAAGCACGCCCTCCGGCAGCTCAGCCGGGTATTCCTCCCGGCGCGCCATCAGACTGTCCTCGTCCTCCAGGTCTCCGCGATCCTCCCACAGCTCGCCGAAGCAGGTGTTGTAGACGACCTGCATCTTGCGGGTACTGCCGATGGCGTTCAGGTATTTCAGAATGATGGATTCCCAGCTCGCCCACTGGCTGACAAAGGCGTTCAGCCAGAACGAGCGCGTGCCCTGCTCATAGGCGGCGGGGTTGTCCGCCTCCCATCTTGCCGGGGCGCGCTTCATTTCCGCCTCGGTGGAGATGCAGCCGCAGCCGGGGCAGGCATAGCAGACGCTGCGGACCTTGTAGGTCTTTTTCCCCGCGACGATGATCTCGTCGTGCTCAAAGCGGATGTCCGCCCATTGGATCTCGTGATACTCGCCGCAATGAGGGCAGCGGGATTTCCACCGCTCCATCGTGCCGGTCGCGTAGGCGGCTTCGATGGCGCTGGCGTTTTTGACGGTGGGCGTGGACACCTCACCGCTTTTTGCGTTGTAGAATGTCGTCTGCCGCGCCATCGCCAGATCCCACGGGTCGCCCTCGTTACCGGCGGACAGCGCCCAGCGGTCGCGCTCGTCGCCCAGCACATAGCGGATAGGCTTTGACGCCAGAGCGTGGGCCTCGGTGGAGCCGCACATCGTGAGGATGCCTCCGGGGTAGGTCTTTTGCAGAATGGTATTGCCGCTGTCACGGCTCTTGGGGTCGCTGACCTTCTTTCGCAGCGTGGGGCAGTCGCGGATCATCGGCGCGATGCGGAGCTTGGAATACTCCTTTGCGTCAATGGTGGTAGGGTGGACAAACAGGATCGAGCCGGGGTCCTGATCGATCACATAGCCGATGCAGTTATTGAGAAATTCAGACTTGCCGACCTGGGACGCAGCCACCATGACGATGTGCCGTATCTTTGGGTCGGTCCATGCATTCATCGGCTCGCGGAGATAGGGGGTGCGCTCGGTGCGCCACGGTCCGGGCTCTGCGGAGCTCTCGGCCGACAGGCGGCGATTCTTCTCCGCCCATTCGGTCACGGTCAGGTCGTCCGGCGGCTTCATGCCGGCCAAGACTTTCCCGATGACGGCATTCAGCCTCTTTACCCGCTCGCGGGCCTCTTTCTCCTCTATGAGCCGGCGCGTTTCCTTATCCGTCATCGACATCACGCCCGCTGTCAGCTTCCCAGGCCCTCCGCTCCCGGACGCGCTCCTCGTATTTCTTTGGGTCATAGCGGTAATTGGAGAGCTCCCGCACGGCCTTGTTGACCTCGCGTCGGATAATCTCGGCGGCCTCCGCTGGGGAGTTCGCCGAGGCCACGTCCACGGCCAGGCGGCCGGGCAGGGCCATCATCGCCCCGCGAATGGCATAGATCAAGTCGGTAGTCATCGCGGCCACGTCCTCGCTCCGGTGCATTTTGCCTTTCAGCTCCTCAGCCTCCAGCTTGGCAATGGTGGCCTTGGACGCCTTCATCGTCGTCTCCGCCACGCGGCGGGTCTTTTCCAGCTTCTTATCCTCTTCGTCCATCGGGCCGTCAGACAGGAACTTAACATACCGCTGGACGGAATCGGCAAGGAGGAAGCGCCCCTTGCTGACCTTTTGCAGCTGACCGTCCTCCGCCATCTGGCGAATGCGCCGTCCTGTGATGCCCAGGACGCAGGCCAGCTCTGTCGTGCTTACCTCTGTTTCCCCGGTAATGACATCAATAGCTTCAGACATGGCGCTCCTCCTTCCTTGCGCAGTCCAGCCGGCTTGACTGTCTGCGTAAATTGTGATATGGTATTGATATCGTAGATTCCATATCGCCTGAGGGCGCAAGACCTGACTGTTGCAGCAGTCGGGTCTTTTTTTTATGTCCGAATGCGGGACTCACCAGAATTGCACTGGAGCACACAGGCTGGTACCAGCAGCTCTGTGCGAGGCCCTTATCCCGCGTGTGGTCTTATATTTCATAGGAGGCCTTTATCTGGACTTCCTCCACATTTCCGCAGAGAAAGACGGATAAAGCGATGGGGGATTGCGGCAGGTACCGCCACAGGTGCCGCGTTTGGCACCAAAAGCAATGCCAAAGCGGAACGGAAATGCCAAAATTTTGCCTTGGTAACTACGCTTTTTTCGGGGTCGGCGAGCCCGCGGCGTGTGGGGCGGGGGTCGTCACAGTACCTTTTGCCGTCGTCGCCTGTTGCAACGCATTTCCCCGCCCTCAGCGCGACGATGCCGAGAGGGGGGAGGGAGCAACACAGCCAGACGCAGATACGCCGCTCTCGTGCGATGTATGCGCCTGGCTGTGGTATTGTGTTATAACTTCGTCAGCAATTCCGCATGGCTATACCCCTTAACGCCCTTGGTCATCATGCCGAGGAAGTCATCACGCGAGAAATCAGAGAGCCGGAATACTTCTTCGGGTTTCATTCCGAGCTGTTTGCCGATCTCCTGAACGGACTTGCCCTCGTCCAGCAGCCGCTTTACGATGGCTTTCATCGGCTCAAGCAGATGTGTACCACGAGCGCGGTTGTGTGTGACGGTTCCGTAAATATCCTCGGTCGCGTCATCATGCCGCACGATCACCACCGGCACCTTGCCTTTGAGCATGGTGTGCAGCGGCTCCTCTCCGGCCACGGTCCAGCGGTGAAAGCCGTCGATGATGGTGTAGTCGGGACGCACAACGATGGGAAGCGTCCAGCCATTGGTCATGATCGATTGCACCAGCAGTTTCAGATTCTCACGGTTGACCTTGTTGGGGTTGTAGTCATTGGGCTTGAGCTGCTCCCGGTCTACCCATTGCAGGGAGGATAACGGGGCGAACAGATCCGCGTCAGCCATTTGCCTCACCTCCCTTCCGGAAGCGCTTGGCGTAATCAGCGTAGGCGCAGGATATGTCCTGATAGATGGCGCGCAGGGTGCGGAGCTTGGGATCTCCAGCAGTCAGACCGCCGTACATTTTCTTGTAGTCACGCGGCCGCGCCATTCCGTCCATCTGAATGAACATCTTGCGGTACTGCTTGGCGATCTTGCGCTTATGCTCCGTATTGAAGAAGTCTCCCGGGCGAACGAACAGCATCTCCTTCAGGAGCGCACGGTAGTCCTTGGTGTCCTCGCCCTCCAGCTCCCGGCGCTTCCTTGTGGTGCGGTGGAACATTTCGCTGTCCCAGTACAGCATGGCAAGGTAGGCGTTCGGCTCGCGCCGAAGGACGCGCTCCATGAGAGATGGGTCGTATTCGCCCAGGTGTACCAGCACTGGTACGGTATCAACAGAGAAGAACTGCGACACGCGCAGCTGATTCCGATTGACGCCGACCTGATACATCTGCAGGTAGACCTCGGGGACTTCGATGCGCTGATCTCGCAGGTACAGCCAGACGTCCGCCGTCTTCCAGTCGTAGATGGGATAGATGGTGTTCGTGCCAGTGATGCCCTTCGCGCCCATATTCAGTGCCGCCATGTATTGGAGCCGCTGAATGGACTCTGCCGCGCGGACGCCGGTGATCATGATGCCGTCCATCGTCACGCGGGGCAGGAAGGATTGATAGTTGTCGATCCTTGGCCGGAGCTGCGGGTGATTGCGGATGGCAAAGGGCGGCGGCTGCCGCACCCAGACATCGCGCTTGCGTCGATCCCAGCAGACGAAGGTTTCATCGCTGGACAGCTCATTGAGACAGCTGAAATGCTTGACCTCGATGCACCACCATTGAAACTTGGCGCCGGCAAGCAGGAACTTCTTTCGCCACGCCTTGGTCGTCGCTTCAATGGAATCGAAGATTGCCTCCTCGTCCACGAAAAGGACGGTCAATTGCGAGGGATTGATCTCTCCGGCCTGGATCAGCTTATAGGTCAGGTCGGCAAGAACGATACTGTCCTTGCCGCCGGAAAATGAGAGGTATACGGGGACGCCATTGGAAAATACATTCTTGATCCGCTGGCGCGCCGCAGTCACAACGTCGATGTCTGAGCTGATGCGCTTTACAGCCATATCCGCTCACCACATTTCGGGCAGAGGATAAACCTCTTGGCGGGCTCGGTGGAAGACGCCGCGCCGCTCTGCACGGGTGCGACTTCCTCAGCCTGCGCCGCAGCAGCTTCTTCCCGGGCGGCGTATTTCTCGCGCGTCTCGGTGATGGCCGCAGCCTGCTCCGGCTCAATGGTGCCGTACTCAAGCAGGGCGTCGCTGGCTTCGTCAGCCTCCATCACCATCGCACGGAGAAGATCCTCTTCGTAGCCGGGAATGTCCAGGTCGTCTTTCAGGTCGAGGATAAAAGCGTCCAGCGCAGCCAAATCGTCAACGCCCAGGTCAAAGACGCGGTTATCGGCCAGCATGAGCTTTTTCTTCTCTGCCTCAGTCAGCCCGGACACAACATAGCAGTCCGCTTCTGTGCGGCCGAGGGAGAGCAGCGTTTCGTATAAGCCGTTGCCGGCGAGAATAACGCCGTCCTCATCGACCACGATGGGGCGGATCTGACCGAACATTTCGACAGAGCGGCGGAACTCCTTCAGCTGCTTGTCGGTGTGCATTCGGACATTCCGATCCGGTCGCCGCAGCTCGGTCAGAGGCTTCTTTATGACCTTCATGCCTGCACCTCCTTCAAGAAGGCGCGAGCGCTGTCGATCTTTTCAGCTGCCGCAAGGACGATGCCGGGGTCGATATCGTAGACCTCGCGCCAGCCGTTCTCGATGCTGCCCGTCCATTGGCGGGCGGGCCACGGGTGAGTGCCGCACAGATATCCGTTCTTCCAGCCGTAGATCGGCGGAAGCGGGAGCTGATGGTAGTGAATATAGGCAAGGATGTGCTCATGCTTCCACGCAGCGAGCGGGCTGAATCGCGTAACACCTTTGCCATCGGTATAGATATTGCTGTTGCGACCGACATAATTGCCGTCCGCACGGCGGCGGCCGAGAATGATGACGTCCAGCTCGTGCGCCTTGAAGTATTCACGCTGCGCTCGGTGCTGCACGATAGAAAACCATCGTCCGGCCGCGGCGGAGTCCTTGGGGAAAAGCATCTCTTGATGCTTCACCAGCCAGTCGATATCCTGATGCGTGTTGATGACTTCGCAGCCTGCCGGCTTATGCTCCTCGATCCATGCGGCAAAGGCGGGGTATTCCAGGTCGCACACGCCGATCATGCTATCGGTGACGCCGGCCGCTTCACAGAGTTTGCCAAGGACAATGCTGTCCTTACCAGCGCTCCATGCGTAGGCAGCACACTTCCCAGCCGTCACGGCCTTGATGTCCGCCACGGTCGCGGCAGTAAGTTCGTCCAGCTCTGCGCGGGAAACGGCTTCTTCGATAGTTGCAACGGCTTCCAGCCATGCACTGTTGTCGATACTCTGCTTCCTCCCGAGGCTCATGCCTTCACCGCCTTTCTCGAGGCGATAACGGCGACAAGGCCGCTGGACAGGACGGTCGTCAGACTGCCTGCCGCTTTCACAGCCGGAATGCCGGCGAGATTGCCGTAGGCGAAGATCGGAAGCCCGACACACAGCGCGGTCAGCACACCGGCAAAAACGCCTTTGCCCGTTAGCTTCTTACCGAGCAGCGTCATGACCGTCGGCAGCAGCGTCGAAGCGCGGAGCGTTCCGTAGAACAGGAACAGGTATGTCACCGTCAGGCCGGGAATGTTGGCGATGGCGATAGCCACGATCAGCAGGCAAAGCATTGTGCGGCGCGAAGTCTGCACCGTGTCCTTCCCAATGCCGAGCCAGTCTGTCGTGAGCGACGCCGCCGCGCAAAGGTTGCTATCCACTGTGGAGAGCAGGCCGGAGATAATCATAAACAGGAACGGGACCAGCACCCATGTCGGAAGCAGCGAGGAAACGAATTCAAAGTTGACCATGCCGGTGTCGCTGGCCACAAAGCCGGAGCCTGCGGCGAGGAAGCCAACCGTTCCCATGCAGATCGGAACGAGCGCAAACAAAAGCGCACCGGCAAAAAACGATCTGCCGATGCGGTCGCGCCTGATTGCGAAAGCTCGCTGCCAGAAGCACTGATCCCCGAATGGGCCGGAGATCAGACCGACAGCCATCGGCAGACCGTAGCCCAGCAGGACCTCAATGCCCGTGGAGGAGGTGAGCGAAGTATATTCTCCGGAGACAGCACCGAGCCCTGCCCGTACCGTGTCAAAGCCGCCGGTCATGCGAAGGCTCAGAACGACCAGCAGAGCGCCACCCATGAGAATAATGCCCAGCTGGACGACATCGGTGATGATGGAGGCTTTCAGTCCGGAGAAGCGGGAGTAGGAATATGCGATAGCTGCCAGGGCGAGCGTCATGCTCCAGAATGGCAGCCCCGTAATGAGAGCCAGCGTCTTTCCCCCGGCGAGCAGCTGCACCGCCGTTGAAAGAACGGCCAGCGCGCCGAGCTGGAAGGAGTAGACGCCCTTGACCTTGCCGGAGTGATAGCGCTCCGCCATGTAGCCGGTCAAGGTGATGCCCTCCGGGTACTGCGCCCGGATCCTTTTTGCAAAGGGGATAAACAGGATCAGGCACAGCACATTCGGTACCGTAAACCAGAACATCCCCGGGATGCCGCGCGTATAGGCCATCTCCGAGGAAGTGAACAGTGAGGGAGCCCAAATCCAAGTGGCGGCGATGCTCATGGCGGCAATTACCGAGCCGATGCGCCGGTCCGCCACATGGAAGCCCTCTGCGTCGGTCGTCTTTCGGGTGAACATCAGCGTGACGCCGATCATCAGCACCGCATAGACGGCCAGAATGACAATTCCGAACATTTTGGAAATCTCCTTTTATGATGTCACCGCTGCCCTCTGCTGGCGAACATCGGACCCGGCGCATGACCGGCGCGCAAGGAGTAACGCGCAGGCCTCAACCTCCTTCCCAAACGAATGACGGCCACCCCGCGAGGGATGGCCGCCTGGCTTATGTAGGATTTTACGAGTCTAATCCTAATACATGGTGCGGGGAATATCAAGAAACGAGTTGCAACAGCGAAGAACAGCTTTTAACTACCGAGGTAGCGGTAACACACCATCTTTACCGAATCTTCCGAATTGCGGCCTCCTATGACCGCTGCAACCTCTTTCCATGCGAGCCCTCTCAGGAAGCGCAGCCGGAAGATCAGGCGCGTCTGGTCATCGTCGATGCCTTGAATGAACGGCATGATCTGCCCCTCGCTGGCCTTGACCTCTTCCTCCAGAAAGCCGACACGCGCATCCATATCCACGATCTCAGCTGCGAGGTCTCCGACCTTATCCTTTATGCCGGGAGTATGCGGCATACCTGTGAGGGCAGCCGCGCCGGGGCAAGCCGCGTCACGCAAGGACTGTAGCATCTCCCTTGCCCTTGCCAGTTTCTCTATCAGCTCAAAATGCTGATTCAATTCCGAAAGCGTCGTAATAGCTCACCCCAATCTGTTCTTACTTCCTCTTGCCACCCTGCTGGCTGACAGTCTCTCCAATCTGCATTTGCCGGTATGTTGGCTGCACTACCTCTACCGACACCACACGGGTATCTCCGTATCGCTCCAAATCCTGAGCAATCTGCTCCTTTATGCCAATGGCCTGTCCTGCCGGAACATTGACGTGAACGGTGATAATGAGCATCACCGCACCGTCTGATAGGCGCGAGCTTTCTTGTTATAGGCCAGGTCGACCGGCGCACCACAGGAAAGGCAGTTGTAGGTGATACTGTCCTCTTCGATGTTCGTTCGATACTTGAAGCTCTTCCCGCACTTACAGCGGATGTGCGCCGACGTGAGATCGTGCAGCGGCGTTTCTCCACCGCAGGCCGCACACCGATAAGACGAGATAGGCTGTTTGACACAAAAGCCTCGCAAATCTCCGCACTGTGCGCACCGAATAAGCAGAAATCCCTTGTATGTCTTCAGCGTGGTCTCCTCGGCTTCTGCTCTATCAGGGATATCCCAGGTCTCTTTCGGCCCGAACATAGTCTCCGCGCGGCTGGGCTTTGCACGAAGCAAAGTCGGCTCTGCCTTGTGTATCTCCGGCAGAGATGCCTTCGTTGCAGCCCCGCGCCACACAGGGCGGCAGTCTATGCCATTCCCGAGGCGGCAATGCCATCTGTTCGCGCCGCTGAATTCCTCTTTCTCTCCATGCTCGCAGTATTCGCAGTTGCCGTTCAGCCAAAGCAGAGCGGCAATATCGGTCGCGGCGGCGTTGATAGCCTCCTCCGCTCCCGCAAACTCCTGCACCAAGTCAAAAAGACGGCTGTAATCGTCGTACTGAATACGCCCGGTTTCGTTCAGCTCATTGACAAAATCGAGCAGGTTTTCAAATCGTTCCATAGAAACTCCTTTTCATTTCGGCACCACGCAACCGCAGGCCGTGCATTGTCCGTGAAAGTGTCCGTTGCTGCACGCCCAGGCGCTGGCCTTTTTTAGCGCCATGGGGCAAATTTCAAGCATGATAATCCTCCAGCACATAGCACCAGCTCTGGGGCGGGCGCTTAATGTCACCGCTCAATTTTTTGCAGCCTGTGCATTCCCATGTGTATTCTGCATGGCAAGAATCGCACGGGTCAGTTGCGCGCTGGAACTCGCCCAGATCGCGTGGCATATCATAAATGCGCAGGCCGGAGATGTGCCAGCCGTAAAGCGGTGTTCCGTGTCCATAATCCCATAGTGCCCCATTTTCAAGACAAGTCTGGAATACATAATCATCGTCAATGTCATAGATGCCATACGGATCGTTTGCTGGGGCAAGTCCATCTATGCGGTCGCAGGTAAATTCCCCGATGACTTTGCCATTACACCGACAAACGGTATTTGTGCGATAGTTGAGCTTGTCCAGTTCCCCGCAGGACACAGAAATGTAAGGGTGATCCATAGTGCAATAGATATAGCACTTGAACGGTGTTTGCAGCTTCGGTCGCGTTTTTCGTACCTCGATGGTTTTCTCACCATTGACGATCTTCTCGCACCACTTCGGGCGGATGCTAATAAGCACACTTTTATCCATTTGCGCCCTCCAGCATGAGCTGCCCTGTCGCATACGCCTGATAGAGCGTCCTGCCGTTTCCGTCGGTGAGATACGGGAAGAACACTTCATCGACGGCTACATCACAGGATTCCACAAGGGCAAGCTGCGCCAGCACCCAGTCGCGGATATTCCTCCATGCTGTCCTTTCAGCCTGTGCGCGGTCAGCTTTGATCTTCTGCGCCGCGAACACTCGCAATGTCCCATCCACGGCCGCAGGGAGCCGAAAGCCCCTCGTACCGGCTACGGTCTCGATGGCGAACGTGACCGCTGTCGGCTTGCCGGATTCATAGTCCACCATGATTTTTGTCGCGCCAGCGCGGGCAAGCGCGCCCTGAATCTCGCCGAGGCTCGTGTAGATGTCCACGCCGCTGGTATAATTCTTAATTGCCATTTTGCTTTACCTCTTGAAATTGCCCGCCGCCCGGCAGCTCCCCCAGTGGGGAGCGAAGCCGGTGCCGGTGGCCTTGTGAGGATCTTCCGTATACTCACAGGAAATGACCTCGCCGTTAGGCGTGACGATCTTTTTACTGCCGGAGCGGGGCTTTTCGATGTAATAGCGCGGGGTGGCGTCACACGGCATGGACTTCCCTCCGGGTGTTCTGATCCAGACGATAGCCGCGCCGCAGCCTTTGCAGGTAGATGCTCTCATTCGTCGGTCGCCTCCCCGAAAAGCTCATGTGTTCCGTCCTGGAGCGCCTTTTCATCGTCGGACATCTCGTAGCCCAGCTTGACGAGCAACGCATAGATGCGGTCTAACTTCTCGTTTTCCTCATGCTTCATGGTGTAGCTGTTCCAGTAGCTGCGGAAATAGCCCTCGGACTTTCCGTCACCCAGGCGCGCATAGATCATTCGCAGGAGCGTCTTTTCAGGTGTCTTGCCGATCGCGTCGGTCACGGCCTGGAGCGTAAATGCAGCATCGCCCTCGCCGTCCTCGTCATCTTCGGCAAGGGTCTCGGCGCCGGTAGCCTGCGCGATTTCCTCTTCAGTGAGCCAACCGGTATCGTCCCAGTATTCGGCGTAGGCCCACAGCGCCACGATGTCCGCAAGGCGCTTTTTGATGGCGGCTGCAGAAACGGTAGCCACGAAGTCGGCACGAAGCTCATAGGCGCGGGCGGTTGCTTCGGACAGCGCCTTTGCTGCGGCGTCCTTTCGCTCCTGCTTCAACTGCTCCTCGCGCTCTTTCGCTTCTTCCTCCGGGGTAAGGGTGGTAGGCTCATCCTTGACCATCAGCACAATATAGCCCCATGTTTCGACGAAGAAGAAATACTCAATGGTATCAGCATCCTCCGGGCGATCCACTTTGACTTCTCCATTGGTGTAGAAGCTATTGACTCTCTTATAGCCGGTCTTGTCGGTGATCTGCGTCGCAAAGGTACTCAGCTGCTCTACCCATAGGGCTTTGCGCGCCTCTGCAGCTTCATCATTGATGGCTTGTTTCAGCTTGTACTTGAAGTTCTCGGTGCCGATGTAATCAAGCATTTCATTCTTGCGCTCCGGGCTTTTCAGCTTGTCCAGCTCCATGTATTCGAACAGGCTGACGCCGCGTTCCTCGGACTTCTTGAATTTGTCCTTGTCCAGCTCCAGGAGCTTTACACGGCGCCGGACGGTGGTGGCGGAAAAGCCGGACTTTTCCGCGATGTCCTCGACGGTATCGCCCATGTCAAGCATCATCTGGAAGCCCTGCGCCTGCTCGTAGACCGTCAGATCGGACCGCTGCATATTCTCCGTGAGCATCGTACTCAGCTGCTCCCGCTCCGACATCTCGACCACGACGCAGGGAAGCTCCTCCAGACCAGCCAGCTTTGCGGCCGCAAGACGGCGGTGGCCGATGATGACGCGGTAGCTTTCTCCGTCCCACTTCTTTGTGATTTCCCCGATCAGCGGAACAACGGTGAGGTTTTGGAGTACGCCGTTGACCTTGATGCTCTCGGCCAGCTCGGTCACATCGCCCAAATCTTTGCGGGGGTTATCAGGGTGCTGCCACAGCTTTTTAACCGGAATGTACTTGATTTCTGCCATAAAATGCTCCTTTCTTATGCCGAGCTTTGCCCCTCGGCTGGGACAGTTTATTATTTTCGGCTCATGCCGTTCACGCGGCACCAGTGCCGCTGGGCCTGCTTCTTCCTCGCGGTGCGGCAGGCCGCGCAGAAACGGTTTTCCTTGCGCTCGTAGAAGGTGCCTCCGCACCGTGCGCAATACTGAGGCTGAATACGCCGGAATGCTGTGCAGCTGTCGCAATCCGTACACCCTGCGGAGCATCCGCCAATGTCGTCCCAATTCATGCACATAAACCGCTGCCAGTAAGGATCATAGCCGAGATCGTTCATGCGCTTACGAAGGACCGTTGCCAGCGCGGATAGGTCGCGCCTGACCTGATGGCGGGTGCGGGAGATATAGAAGCCATGACGGACGTCCATTTCCGGCGCACCGTGTCCCCACGAGCCATCACCGAGCATTTCCCGCACCTTGTCGGCGTTCTCGGTCAGATAATCGTTGTAGACCTTGGATCGGACGCACTTTTCGGAACGGCCGACCGCCTTGCCTATGGCAGCGCAGCTGTCGCCGTGGCGGATGCCGTCTGCCAGTATTTCAAAATCCTCGCTGGTCCATGTGCCACGCTTGCCGGTCAGCTCCATCGAAACGGGGCGATCCTTGATGCCGAGGTCACGGCAACGGCGCGCGATCGCACCGTGAGAACGATGCATCATCTCGGAAATTTCCGCCCATGAGTACCTGTGCTTACTGAGCAGCATCTTCAGCCGAGAGTCCTCGTCCTCTCCCCACGGGTCTTTCCTCTGAATGGCGTATGCCTCAAAGTCTTTCTTGCGCTGCTCGGCTACCCAGCCCGGCTCCTCACCGAGCGCCAACGGCTCCATCTTGGAAAAGTCGATGAAGCTGCGGTATCGCTCGGCCCACTCCCAGAACTCCTCAATGTAGACCACACGAAAGCTGCAGCGGTTGACCTTTTTTGTGTGGACGGGCAAGCCGCGATTTTCGACCCAGCTTTTCATCTTGTAGCCGTAGGAGCTGCTTCCTCCGTTCACCGCCAGCAGGAGTTGATTTAGAGTGACATACTCGCCGACCATCAATACCGCGCCTAAACCCAGACGCTGAGCTTTGACCTTGACGGCGTTTGTAGTACGATTGAGTTTCTTTGCGATGGCCGGAACAGAAATCTGCCCCCACTTTTCCATCAAATAATCTTCTTCCTCGGGCTTCCATGTCCGGCTCCCGAGAGGCGGCGGCTGCCGCATTCCGTTCCCTCCCATCAAAATAGAGTGAGCTGGCCGGTTTTCGTTTCCGCCAGCGGTTGAGATTGTTCCGGCGGCGCGGCAGGCGCCGGCGGCTCTGCCGGTACCTGCTCTGCCGCGTTCCGAAACAGGATATCCATTTGCGCCCCGATACGGCGGTAGTGCCAGACATCGCGGAAGTACATCGGCGTGTACCAGACCTGCGGGCCGTCCTTTGGCAGCAGTCCGCGGGCGTCGTAGCTGGTGGACGGCCGCAGGAGCGAGTCGTCAATGACAACATAGCCGGGGCAGCCGAGCAAGCTCAGTTGGATGTAACACATACAACCGGCGAGGAAATCTATGTCCTGCGCCACGAACAACACTGAGGTCTGATAGTTGATATGCTGTCTCCGGCACTCATTGGCAAATGCAACCAGCAGCGCACCGGCTCCGCAGGCGGGGTCGTTCACAGATATCCAGCCCTGCTTTTCTATCCGCGCCGTCATATCAGGCGCATAGGTCATCGCGGACATCGCCCTGCAGACACTGTACGGAGTGAAGAACTGTCCTTTCCATTCGTTTCCGAGGCCGAGCGCCATAAAAAGCTCACCGAGGAAGTCCTGCTCGGGATCGCGCTCCAATTCGGCTACGACCTCAAGCAACATATCTGCAAAGACTTCCAGCTCCTTAGCGGAATACTTCTCTGCGCGGCTGCGGTACATTTCTTCCCTGGCCTTGGCCTGCGGGCCTCCCATCGTGTTGGCGATTGCGATGGCCGACATGATGATGAAGTCCTGCCAGATGTCCCAGCGGGAATACTTCCCACTCAGCCCTTCTATGAAGCGGACGATATTCTTCTGACTTTCCCCTCTGACGTGCCGCAGGGCGTTTCCCATGACTTAGCCCTCCTTGTTCGCTGCTTTCAGTTCTGCGGCTTCGCGCAGCTGCGGAGCGACTGACTTAACGGCGGCTTGATACCCGGCGTCATACCCGCGTTTCCACACGCGGCTGAGGTAGGCCGCAAGCGTCGCCTTGTCCATGTGCTTGATTGTCTTGTAATCCTCGCGGCGCATCTGACCGGCAAGCTGCAGATCGTGCGCGGTATGCTTATTGGCATTTACGGTCGGCATCAATCTTCACCGCCTTCCGTGTCGTCAGGCTCGTCGGTAGGGAGGACCTCGCGGCCATCGGAGCCGTTATACGGACCGACGACACCCAGCTCCTCCAGTGCGTCAATCAGGCGCGCAGCCTTTGCGTGGCCAACGCTCATACGGCGTTGCAACAGCCCCACAGTCGCTTTATTCTCTGCCCGAACAATGGAAATGGCCTGCTGAATGTCGGGGTCGTCCAGGTCAACCTCGGGGCCATCCTCGCCCTGCATATCCCCCTCGTCCTCCGGCTCCTCGTCGGTATCGCCAGCCTCGTCCTCGTCAATGACCGGCATGAGGCCGCTGCGCAATGCGTTCTTTTCCAGCACATCGCGGAAAAAATACTGCTGCCAGTAGGTAATCATCTTCACCAGAATGGACTCGATCTTGGTGCGGAGCGTCTTGCTGATGGTAAAGGTGCCGCCCGTTACCTTCGTGTCCAGACCGCCGTCCTCGAAGATCCAGGACATGGAGGCGTCGGGGCTGCGGTAGCCGACCTCCTCGACGTTCTCCAGCATGGAAATCTGTGCGTCCATGCCCTGTACGGGCTTGATGGTAAAGATGATGGGGTATCTGTCTTTTTCAAAGCGATAGACGAGATCGTGCTCATCGCACAGGCCCTGCATCTTCTTCTTTTGGGCTTCATACATGGAAATTTCGCTCATGGTGGTAACTCCTTTCAATTCAGTTGAGCAGGAGCAGCGTGCCATTCCACGCCGTCTGCACTTGATATTTCTCCAAGTCGGCCTCCGTCACATACTTGCGGCCGAAGTGGTCTTTCATGGTCTTCCAGATGTCCCAGGGGACGCAATAGACCATGCCGGAACTAAAACCGGCGATGACAAAGCAGCGAGCGCCGAGCGCCTGATGCCTGTCCATATAGTCCTGCTGGCTCTGGAGGACGCGGCTCTGCTCCATTCGGTCGGCGGCGGTGAATTTTGCCTCGAACATGACCGTCCTGCCGCCCTTGATAGTGCCTTTATAGTCCGGCTGTGCCTGCTTTTCGTAGTAGGCGATGAACTTGCCATTGCCGAGATTTTTCGTGGGGTGCATCGGCTCCGGCGTCTTTTCGATGATCGCAAAGCCTTTCTGCGCGTAGTAGGCAAAGGAATCGTC
This sequence comes from Butyricicoccus sp. AM05-1, assembly GCF_003474415.1. Classification (NCBI taxonomy): domain Bacteria; kingdom Bacillati; phylum Bacillota; class Clostridia; order Eubacteriales; family Butyricicoccaceae; genus Butyricicoccus; species Butyricicoccus sp. AM05-1. Next base: position 86,748 of record NZ_QUDG01000001.1, read on the forward strand.
GATGCGGCTTTCAAACTGCTTGCCGCGGGCTTTTGCGATCTTGCCGAGCAGCTGGCGCTTCGGGTCTTTCTTCTCAGTCATGAGAGATACCCTCCCAGCCATAGCCCACCGGCGAACATTCCCAGCCCGATGCAACCTTGCCGGAGTATCTGGCTCATGGGGATAAGGTCGCAATCGCTGGCGCCGGCAGTTCCGAGGACCAGGAGGAAGCCGAGCGCGGCGATGATGCCGCAGGCTTGCCGAAATCTCTTTCGCGTCATGCTCGTTACCTCCAGATGTATTCGCGGCAGAAGATGTGATCTCCGATCTGCCCCCATACGCGGTCGTTCTCTCCATTGCGGGAGAAGAAAACCACGTCGGCGTCAAGGATCGTATCTCCATACAGAGCGCCGTTGATGGCGTCATACTGCGCTTGCGTCGGCGTCGCGGTGCTGACCGCGTAGATGGTGGAGAACTGCGGAACATTGCCCCCCTCTCCTTGGTGCAGCACATCGTGTACTGTGCCCGGGAAAGCGGAGTGCAGCACGCGGTTGAAAACGACTTCGACAACGGCCTGCTGCCCCTCGGCGCTCTGATTGCCGGCTTCGAGGAATACGACCGCAGCCAGTTCTGCCAGCTCCTCGTCAGTCATTTCGATGTTGACATACCGAGCTGCACGGGCGGGACGATCTTCGGCCCTGGTAACTTGCTCATCCTCGGTCATTTCTACTTCTAAAAGTCGGACAGGTGCTGTCGTTGCTGGGTTTTCTAACTTGCCGGTCATTTGTGCTGACGCTGCGGTTTCCTCGCTGACACTGATGCGGAGAGCCACGATGCAGGCTAAAACTGCGAGCAGGCAGATAAGCGGCGCCGGCGAAGCCCTCCTTTTTCTTCTTCGTTTCATGTTTTCCCTCCTATCTGCTTCATGCCCGGCCCGACCGCTTTGCGCGGTCCGCTGTTGAGCGCGCTTGTCTGCCGGATGATCGTTTCATATGCGGACTTGAAACCGTCGTAGTTGTAATACTCGTATGTCTTTACGGTGCCGTCGCCAAAGGTGCGCTCTCCTGTTGCAATCAACCGAGAGGGGCCACCCATAGCCTCAATGACGCGCCTGATATCCGTTCCCTCCGACAATCTTGCCACAGCCTCCTCCGGCGTTTTCCCAAGGGCCATATCGAGCTTGAGGTAATTCCACGCCTGGTCAATCCGCGCCCTCACTTCGGCCTGCACCTTTTCGGCTTTTTCCTTGAATTCTGCGATAGTCGGCGGGAATTTACACTCGCGCACCAACTTTACAACAGCCTGCTGCCCCGTCCAGAAGTCGATCTCCGGCAAGCAGGTCACCCACAGATTGATGGTAGGGCCGAGCTTTGCGATGCCGCCCTTGAAAACCTCTGCATTCGGATAGGCAAGGAGCATCACGGCGAATATCTCGCTCATTTCCTTGTGCGTCATAGGCTTTCCTCGCTGGCGTACATCTGGTGGAGCTGCTGCAGGTCGTCCATAGCGCTCCCGCTGGTGCTCGGTCGGTTGCCGTTGCCGGCACGGATGCCCCAGCGTTCACGGCTGCACTTCCGAATGACAAGATTCCAGTCGCGCCACTTGTTCTTGTTGCCGTGCATTTGAGCGGACTCGTCTATGTAGTCGATGCAGCGCGTCAACTCTTCTTCGCCGAGGTCGTCGATCAGCCGGGCGTATTCCTCTTCGGTGAGCCGCACCCATCCATGCGCGCCGTGCTTATGGCGGGGGACCTCGGGGCGGTCATCTTCTGCAGCGTTATACTGCGCCGTTACGGTAGAGCGTTCGTTGTAGCGCGCTGCCAGGTACTCGCGGAAACGATCGTTCTTGACCTTGCGAATCTCGCTCAGTAGCGGCTTATTGAGCTTTTCGGACGCCGACCAGTTGTATCGACACCAGTTGAGGATCAGCAGCTCCTTGGTCTGCGCGCTATACCGAATGACATTGTGCGCGCTATCCAGGCGTTTCAGCAGGCGCTCCACGGAATCGTTGTTGTACCCTGTCTCGTTGGCAATTTGCTTGATGCTGACCTCGTAACAGCCGCAGAGATTGGTGTGCGGATTGGTCATGCAGTAGAGATAGATGTACCGATCCTCGGGCGTAAAGTCATCGACGACCTTGCTGTCCGTCCAAAAGTCCATGCTGATATTCCGATAGCTCGCCATAGTGTTCACCTCCTTCGGTGGGCTGTCGCCCGGTTCCCCGGGCGACCGTTTCAGAATGGCAGCTCTCCATCATCCTCGCCGACTTCGCTAAAGTCGCCGTAGTCAGAGGCGGGATATCCACCGGGAGCAGCGCCGCCATAAGAGCCGCCCGGCGCACCGTAGCCCTGACTCTGCTGAGGATATCCGCCCTGCGGCGCGTAACCGCCCTGCTGATAGCCGCCTCCGTCACCGTCGCGTTTGGAATCCCCAAAGTAAACATTGTCGGCTACAATCTCGGCGGATCGGCGCTTGTTGCCGTTGTTGTCCTGCCAGTCGCGGATCTGCAGTCGCCCCTCGACGATCGCCATGCGTCCCTTGCTGAAATATTTGCAGACGAATTCAGCAGTCTGGCGCCAGGCAACGATGTCGATGAAATCCGTTTCCTTTTCCCCGGACTGGCTTTTGAAATCGCGGTCGCAGGCGACGGAGAAGCTGGTCACAGAAAGGCCGGACTGCGTACGCCGCAATTCTGGGTCGCGGGTCAATCGACCCATGACGATGATCTTATTCAGCATCGGCCGTATCCTCTGACTCGTCAGCGTTTCGCAGCACCAACATCTTCATGCGGTACAGCGCACTGCGCGCCTGCTGAATGGCATCGAGAACTCTTTCGACATTGTAGCTGTTCTCACCCTTGATGGTCGCTTCCAGCACATCGCGCTCAGTTTCAGCGCGGATCAGCTCCTCGTAGCGATCCTGCGGAACGAGGACAAAGCCGGGGTCAAGCATCAGATCAGCGACCAGCTCAGCGGGGGTCTTTTTGGTATCTTCCATAACGGTCTCCTTTCGTTTCTTTCTCAATGATTTCGATAGCCTTGCGGCACTGGCCGACATCAAACATTCCGATGTGGGTCTTCTCCACAGGCAAGCCCATCTTCTGGGCAAGCCACGCATAGGCCGCGTTGCGATGACCGCGAAAGCGGCCATACTTCCACAGAGGGTCAAATGCGGCGTGTGCAGCCTTTTTCCAATTCCGCAGTTCCGCATTGGCGAGGCGGCCGAGGGGCTTGTCCGTCCCCTTATGCACACCGACGTATGCCATGCAGTTCCGGCAGAGATAGATTTTGCCGTAGCTCTTGCCGTAGATGACCTTGCTGTCGACATACTCAGTCTCTCGACCGCAGTAGTCGCAATAAACTTTCCTCACGGATGCCATGCCTCCTTGTATCTGGCGATCTGCTCTGGGGTGTCGGTTTCGATGCCGACCTCCTGGCACTCGGAAATGATGCCGTCCAAAAAAACACTCATTTCCTTGGTGGAATACTCGCTGGTGCCTTTGATCGCCCGGTAATGAATGAACTTCTTCCCCTCGACATAACCGACGCCGGTTTCTGCGTAGTGCCGCGCCACCAGTGCAGGCGGTACGCCCTCCCGTAGGGAAAACAGTACCTTGCACTCGTTCCCGGCCTCGTCGGTGTATGTCTCGCCGGTGCCGTAGCGCCGGAGCATTTCCTCGTAAACAGAGTCCTTGTCCGACTTCACCGCGACGGCCAGTTTCTCAATCAGCGACCATGCGTAGTTGTTCGCGTTGAGGCTTCGGGGGATGACGCGCCTTTTGATGGAAAATGTGATCTCCTGATCGCCGAGCGCATCCCACAGCTTCTTGCAGCTCTCGCGGGTTGTGATAGTCAGGACGCTTTCGCCGGTGCGAGAGAACGACCAGTCTTTCAGCCTGCCGTTCATAATGCAGCCCACTTCTCCTGATAGACCTGCATCAGATCCACCGCCCGGAGCCAGTCGAAGAAGTCGGAAATGACAGGGAAGATGCTGGGAGCGTCCTCACGGAAGTATGTTTCCGGCCATACATCGCGCCCGTTGCTGGCGATGTAGGTAAACTGCCGCGCTTCAGGGATCAACTCAAAGTAGGTGGGGTGCTGGGTACTGCCGAAATATTTTCCAGCGTCATAGCTCTTGGTGAACTTGACGTCGATGATTTCCCCGGCTTTCAAGCAGTCCAGACGGCCGTACAGCAGCAGGCTCACGCCGCCGACTTCGACAACTTTCTTGGCCTTGTACTGGAGGATGCCCCCGGCGCACCGTCGAGCGACCTTTTCGGCAGCGGCATACCACTGATTGTTTGGATCGCCGCGGCCGTTGATAATGCTCGTCACCAAATCTTCAAAGTCGATGCCGTTCTGCATGGCCTCGGTGGTAGGCGTCGGCTCCCGGCGCAGCGTCAGCATAAACTCCGCCATCGGGTCGCGCTCCGTTGTCATATCCTCATAGGGGTTGCCTTTCATGGTGTAGAGCCAGGACGACAGCAGCGAATGGGTCATCAGGTAGCGTCCCATTTACTCAGCTCCCTTCTCCTCTCCGGGCGCTGCCGGCGCGGGCGTGTACTTTTTCAGCACCTTATCGTAGAACAGGCCGCACTCCTTAACCTTCTTGTTCCAGAGGACGCCCAGCTCCTTGTTGGAGGTCAGCGCGTGCTTAATGGCCTGATATTTCGGCATGGCGGCGTTGGCGGTGTCGGCATCGACAATGCCGGCGATGATGGCCGTGCCCTCAACCATCGCGGCCTCGTATGCCGCCTGATCAACAGCGTTCTGCTCGACCTCGGCAGTGGCCTTGGCGTTGTACTCGGCGAACAGCTTCGTCAGGAAGTCGTTAGGGCTGGTCGGGCCGAGTGCGGGGATCTTGCGAATGCCGGAGATGCCGCGCGTCCCCTTGGCGAAATACCTCTCGCAGTTGGAGAAGCCGATGGTGCGGTCATTGCCGTAAATCTCCACGAAGCCGCCCAAGTCCATAGGCTCCCAGACATTGTTTTTTGTCTGCCCCTCGACCTTGATGCGGAGGCGGGTGTTGTCGCCGTCCTTTTCCTCGGTGGCGTGGAACACAATGACGATGTTCTTCTGCAGCTCATAGAAGCAGTAGTCCATCAGCCGGACGAACTCCTTACCGACGAAGCCATAGCCCTTGAGAGAGAGGCTGCCGTCGCGCTGGCCATACTTCGGGTCTTTCTTGATAGCCCACAGGGACATGAGGGAAATGAGCTTGCCGCCGGTATCAAAGACGAGGGTATCGAAGTCCTGAAGATTGATGGGGGTGAGGTCGCCAAGGATCTCGTCGTAGCTCTGCGGCTGGATGTACGGCTTGCGGTAGCGCGGCTCGATGCGGTCGATGCCGAAATCGACGTCAATGTGCAGGGGATTGGGGGCGGACAGTGCCAGAGTGGATTTTCCGATGCCGGGATAACCGGCGATCAGCATGCGGATTTTCTTTGCGCCCTCCTGGATGTCGTTCGGGTTTCTAATCATGGTGATAGCTCCTTTCAGTTGGTAGCGGCTTCGCGCCGCAGAGTGATGATTTCGTGGCACCGGAAACCGAAATTGCTTTCCCGGTACATTCCGGTCAGCTTGAACTTCTCCTCGTCATAGATGCTGGAGCAATTCACTAAGCCCTCGGTCTTATCGGGGTGATAGGCGCGGAACGCGGCACAGGCCGCGTGAGCGTCCGGTGCTTCGACCTCAGTCCAGCCACCGAAAAACGGCTGGCCGTCCGTGCCGTAGGTAAAATAGAACTTTGCCATTATCGCGCCTCGCTTTCCCACTTGATGCCGCCGCCGCTCAGACTGACGGCCATTGCGCCGAGGAATTTGACGTCGTCCTCGTCCAGCCCGATAAAGTCTCTCTCGCCAGGCGTGGTGAAGCCTTCTTTGAGAATCACGATGTTTCCGACAATGGGATTTCCGTGGCGCACGGTATCGTAGAGAATGCAGCCGAACAAATTGAGCGGCAGACCGTGCAGCAGTCCTTCCTCGTTGACGACCATGCAGAACGGATCGGGCAGGCCCTTCGGGTGTACGACCTCGATCCATCCGCCGACAGCCTTTCCGATGGTCTCATAGGCAGGCTCGCCGAACTCCCTGACCTGCATCTTGTTTTCGGTAGTGATAACCAGTCCTTTCATCAATACTCCTTTCCGGGGAAGCACTCCGGCTCCTCCCATGCGTCGGACTGCTTGATGCAGATATCGCAGCCGACGATATTCAAATCTTTGTCTCTGAAAATTTCCTCGCACTCTTCACCACAGACGGGGCAAATCGGGAAGGTCGGCTCCTTGCCGTCCGGGTAGCCGGTGCGCTCCATGTTTTGGATAACGGGGTGGTCTGGCAGATCGTAGTTCATTCGGGTTCACCTGCCTCTGCGATGTAGCGGCGGACGGTGGCGGTCAGCCAGTCCTGTGTGGTGGCGTAGCCCTCAGCTTCTATCAGCCGTTGCAACGCCTCGTAGTCGGCGGTTTCGAGCCTTGCCGAGATACGACAGGTCAGCCGGTGCGCGTCCTTTTTGACCGCTTTGCGGCCCTCTGCCAGCTCCGGCGCGAAGTGCGCGTAGAGCGCCGCCATCGCGTCCGGCCGCAGGCTCACGCCGTAGGCGTCTCCGTTCTCGCACTTGCTTTGAACGGTCTTGTCGTACTTTGGGTAGATGGCTTGTACCACCGCGACCATATCCTTGGCCGGTATCTGCTTGGAAAGCCGGAGCTCTCTCAGCTCTTCAGCCACGGTCGCACCTCCTTTGTTCTTGACGCGGCTCGACCCGGCTGGTAAACTGTGTACGGGTATCCATTTGCCTGAGTCCGTTCCCGTTGCGCCGGGGCGGACTCTTTTTTCGTTTCTGCGCGGCAATCACAGGCTTCACCCGGGTCATTATTGCTCCCGCAAAGCGGGCAAGTCCGGTAATATGCCATCTTCATCACTCCTTTCGAATTGCTGCAGCCTCGGCCGCTTTCATTGTGGCAACCTGTTCGTCCAGCCATTCCGCATTGCCGGGAACAGCTAAAAATGCTTTGAAACACTCCAGTGTCTTTGCTGCAAGGTGCATACGGACGTGCTCGGGGATCAGCGATGTGTCGATTTTGATTTCATCGGTCAGCTCGCCTTCGAGGGATATTCGGCGGTCATCCTGGCTGGCGCTTCCGGGCAAAGTGCTCACCTCCTTACATACTGTTTAGCCGATTAAACACCCTTGGTAAAAAAAATACGGTCTACGGTGGTATCGAGCGCCTGCGCAAGTTTGACCAGCGTCTTCGAGGTTGTCGTTCGGTCGATGCCATTTTCAAGGGCAGAAATAGTCCCACGGCTTACTCCGCTCTTCTCTGCCAGCTCTTCCTGCGTCATTTTCATGGCTTCGCGCAGTTCCTTAATCTTGTAGCCCATGCCGTTTCCTCCTTTCTTGGTTGACGGAAGTGTTCAACCGATTACACAGACATACTACACTATGCACAAGAGCGTGTCAAGTGGGTTGCACAAAAAATGTTCAATAAATTTCACAGCCGCATTGACACCGGCCGCACCTCAATGTATAATGTATTAAACAAATTTAGGGGGACATTCTCATGACGCTCAGTGATTTCGTGAAGGAATATCGCAAAGAACACGACTTGTCGCAGCGCCAGTTTGCGGCTATCTGCGGTCTGTCAAACGGCTATATTTCCATGCTGGAGAGAAACTTGAACCCTAAGACCGGACTTCCGCTAACGCCATCTCTGCCGGCTCTCAAAAAGATTTCCACAGCTATGGGGATGTCTCTGGGAGATCTTCTCACGGCCGTGGACGATATGCCCATCGATCTGCTGTCGGATATTTCCGAGGACTGCGCAAATGAATTGTCCGCCCTCACGAAAGAGGGCGGACCTATGGACGATATGGATATTGCGCTTACGACGCTTATTCTCCAACTTTCTCCCGAGAAGAAAGCGGAGGCTCTTCACTATCTTCAGTACCTCGCCAACCGGCAAGAAGGCTGATTGCCTCTCTCTTTCTGTCCTGGGCCAGTTTTTCCACAATCCGAAGTATTGCGGCTGCTTCTTTGCTCGAAGGCATCTAATCAACTCCAATCGTATATTCTTGCCGGTGGTGTATGTAAGGATTGTAACAGAAATGCACACGCTTTTGCTCGAAAAGAAATAAAATCACTTTTGACAAACAACGACATTTTGTTGCTGTATGATGGGAAATTGGAGGTAATTTTATGATCATCACGACCACACTATCTGTCGAAGGACGCACGGTCTCCGAATATCTCGGCATCGTATCGGCGGCGCAAGTCATGGTCATGCCCGGCGGGAACAAGGGTGTGCAGCGCGGCTGGCAGGCTGGTGTCGATGGAGCGACGGAAATCCTGTTGCAACAAGCGGCATCTCTTGGCGCGGATGCCGTTGTCGGGGTAAGCTACACACCTTTCGGTATGAATATCTGCGCGACTGGGACAGCTGTCCGCTTAATTTAAGTCCATATTCCGATACCCTATGGATAGGGTATCTATACCGTATCCATACCGTACCGATACCTCGCGTGCGCGCGTGCGTGTGCGCGCGATCGTGCGCGCACTGTCTCTGTACCTGTATCTGTATCTGAGACTGTATCTGTAATCTGTTTCTGATTCTGAATATCTACTACTGCAAATCTATCGTTAGAAGGGGGTGGCGCTGTTGCCGAGAAAACCTGCAAAGCACCCGGCGAAGCCGAAGCGGGGCAAGAAGCTGGAAGTCGAAGAGCCGGGCGTTCTCTACGGTCGGTACAGCAGTCACAACCAGAAGGATATTTCCGTAGAGCAGCAGTTTGAAAAGGGCTACGAGCTGGCGGCGGAGTATGGCATCAGGATCATTGACACCTATGCCGACCGCGCCGTTTCCGGCCGCACCGACAAGCGCCGTGACTTCCAGCGCATGATGACTGACGCCGCAAAAGGGAAGTTCCGCTATGTAATCGCGTGGAAGTCTAACCGCATGGGGCGCAATATGCTGGAGGCTCTGATCAACGAAGCTCGGCTTCAGGATCTGGGAGTTCGCGTTCTCTATGTGGAGGAGGATTTCGACGATACTGCGGCTGGACGCTTCGCCGCCCGCTCGATGATGAATGTCAACCAGTTCTATTCCGAGAACATGGCCGAGGACATCAAGCGCGGCCTGTATGACAACGCCGCGAATTGCATGGTGGCGAACGGCCATCTGCCCTACGGCTATAAAGCGGACGAAACGCTGCACTATGCCATCGACGAGCCGAAGGCTGCGGTTATCCGGGAGATATTCACTCGCGTTTCCTGCGGTGAGGCTTTCGTTGATATCATGGCCAGCCTGAATGCCCGTGGAATCAAGACCTCGTACGGTCGCCCGTGGGGGCGGTCGAGCTTTCAGAAGATCCTTTCCAACGAACGGTATCGCGGCATCTATATCTACGGCGATGTCCGCAAAGAGGGCGGCATCCCGAGGATTATCAGCGACGAGCTTTACTTCAAGGTCCAGGAGGTGATCACCACGAAGAAGAATCCGCAAGGGCGTCACCGCGTCAATGGTGACTATCTGCTTACCGGCAAGCTGTTCTGCGGGCATTGTAAAAGTCCAATGACCGGCATCTCCGGCACCGGACGCTCTGGCAACCTGCATTACTACTACGTCTGCCAGAAGCGTCGCACGGAAAAAACCTGCGAGAAGAAAAACCTGCGACGGGACGACATCGAGCTTCAGGTAGCAAAGGCGATCAAACGCCGCACACTGGATGATGATACGATCAACTGGATTGCCGACAGCGTGGTCGAGTATAGCCAGCATCAGGAAAGCGCAAGCGGGATCGGGCTTTTGGAGGACCAGCTGAAGGACACGCAGCGCAGTATCAAAAATCTCATGGCGGCGATAGAGCAGGGCATCATCACGCCTACCACAAAAGCCCGTCTCATGGAGTTGGAAAAGGAACAGTCGGACATTGATCGGAAAATCACAATGGCAAAAGCTGACGTCATTCCTGTCAACAGAGATCAGCTTGTAGGGTGGCTGAAAAAGTTGCAGGCCGGAGATGTCCACGATAAGAAATACCAAGCGGAGTTATTCGACACTTTCTTGATTGCAGTCTATGTCTACGACAACCCGGACGGTCAGGACTACATGAAGGTCGTATTCAACTACGCAGGAAGTAAAAACACGGTTGAGATCCCGCTGGATCCATCGGTTATCGACAATGTAGAAAATATCGAAACGGGCGCTGTTCGTTTAAGCTCTGCCCAGGTCCACCATAAGTCCACCGTAATTTTGATAGAATTACGGTGGATTTTTTCTATGCCCGAAAACTGCATAAAACCAAGATTTTTCCGTTTCAGCTACATAAAAAGCAACCGCTACGGAGCATTTTCACAGCGGTTTTTCTGCATTTTGCGGGCGTTACGGTGTTCTGCGGCTGTGAAAACACAGAAAACAGGAAAATCCCGCTGGTTTTAGGTCAGCGGGATTTTTCTGCGATATCAGGTGCAGTGGCGGAACATCTTATCCGTCATAATGCGGGCGAAAATGAGTCCGAGCGGCAGCGCAGGAATGATGCCGCTCGAGATCCGACTTGACCATGGCGATGCCGCAGGTCATTTCGGCAATCTTGAGACAGCCTGCGTACACCGGACAGGCCGCTGCGACCGAAACGGTTGTGCAGAGCACAAGAGTCCGGTAGTGCTTGGACCGCTTACAGCGCACGGCGTTGCCGATACCTGTACCGAAGAACGCGAGTATCATCTCGACCCAGGCGCCGCCGAGTAGAAATGTAAGGGCACAGCAGGCGAGTGCGGCAGCCAGACCGAGCATCAGCAACGAATTGCTCAAGTCGGTTGAGTTTTTAGGTGCTGACACCTGTACGGATCAGCGTAAGCATCTGCGAAAACGCCTGCTCCGATGTTCCATCTGATCACACTGGGGCAGGCGATTAAAAAGGGGAGTCAGCGGGTAGCCTTCAGGCGTGCCATAGCACGGGCCAGAGCCGCTTTGGAGAGATGATATTCACGAATACTCTGCTTCTGGCGCAGCCGTTCTTCCGCGCGCTCTTTGGCGCGTTCGGCACGCGCACGGTCGATTTCGTCAGGCCGTTCGGCGCTGGATACCAGAAGAATGCAGTAGTCCGGCATAATTTCTGCGAAGCCGTCACTGACAACGACCTTGTGCGGTGTGCCGTCTGTCTGGAACCGCACCGTACCCGGACGGAGTGCGGTAACGACCGGCTCATGTCCCGGCTGCACGCCGTATTCACCGTCGAGTGCAGGCATAGTCAAATTGGTTGCCGGTCCGGTGTAAAACTGCCGGTCCGGCGTGATGATCTCCAGATAGAAGGTGTTCTCCATCAGAGTGCCCCCATATCCTTGGCCTTTTTGTGGACCTCGTCTACCGTGCCGACCATGGAGAAGGCAGCCTCCGGATACTGGTCAAGTTCACCGCCGAGCAGCGCTTCAAAGCCGCTGATGGTGTCCTCAAGCGTTACATAGCGCCCTTCCAGACCGGTAAACTGCTCGGCAACAGAGAACGGCTGCGAGAAATACTGCTGCATGCGGCGGGCACGATCGACAATGCGGCGGTCATCCGCGCCAAGCTCCTCCATACCGAGGATGGCGATGATATCCTGCAGTTCGCGGTAACGCTGCAGCAGCTCCTGTGCGCCGCGTGCGACCTTGTAATGCCGCTCGCCGACAATATCCGGCTCGAGGATACGCGAGGTGGAATCCAGCGGGTCAACGGCAGGATAGATGCCCTGCTCGACAATCTTACGGGAGAGGACGGTCTTTGCGTCCAGGTGGGTGAATGTGGTCGCCGGAGCCGGGTCGGTCAGGTCGTCCGCCGGAACATAGACCGCCTGCACGGACGTGATCGCGCCGTCCTTGGTGGAAGCGATACGCTCCTGCAGTGCACCGACCTCATCAGCCAGCGTCGGCTGGTAGCCGACCGCCGAGGGCATACGGCCCATCAGCGCGGAAATCTCCGAGCCTGCCTGCACATAACGGAAAATATTGTCGATAAACAGCAGCACGTTCTGCTTTTTTACATCGCGGAAGTATTCCGCCATGGTCAGACCGGTCAGCGCAACGCGCATACGCGCTCCGGGCGGTTCGTTCATCTGGCCGAACACGAGCGCGGTCTTGCTCAGTACGCCGGATTCCGCCATCTCGCGCCACAGGTCGTTGCCTTCTCGCGTGCGTTCGCCGACACCGGTGAAGATGGAGTAGCCGCCGTGCTCGGTGGCGATGTTGTGGATCAGCTCCTGAATGAGCACGGTCTTGCCGACACCGGCGCCGCCGAACAGACCGATCTTGCCGCCTTTGGCATACGGCGCAAGCAGATCGATGACCTTGATACCGGTCTCGAGAATCTCAGTTGTCGGGTTCTGCTGGGCAAAAGACGGCGGAGCACGGTGGATGGACCACTTTTCCGGTGCGTTCACATCGCCTTTTTCGTCGATCGGCTGACCGAGCACGTTGAACATGCGTCCAAGGGTCGCTTCACCGACCGGCGCCTCAATGGTGTGGCCAGTGGACAGCACCTCGTCGCCACGGCCGATGCCCTCACTCGGGGAGAGCATGATGCAGCGCACGGTGTCGCCGCCGACGTGCTGCGCGACTTCCATCATGCGCGGCTGTCCGTCCGGTGCAACGGAGAGTGCTTCATTTATCTCAGGCAGGCTGCCGCCGTCAAAAGCAACGTCCACAACCGGACCTGTTACCTGTACCACGGTACCTTTGCGTTTCATAGTAATTTCCTCACTTTCTATGCGCGTCTGCCGTCTGCGAGAAAGCGGACGGTCCGCGTCGGAATCGGACGGCGGGGCTGCGGTGTTTCCGCGGCGCTGCCCTGTGTGCCGCCGACGATCTCGGTGATCTCCTGCGTGATGGCGGACTGCCGTGCGCGGTTGTAGTGCAGTGACAGCGATTTGAGCATATCGCGTGCGTTGTCGGTGGCGGAGTCCATTGCCGTCATGCGGGCATTCTGCTCGGCACAGAAGGACTCGACCAGCGCGCCGAACAGCTCGCCCTTGACGTAGCCGGGCACGAGATGCTCGAGTACGCGGTCTGCCGATGGCACATACTGCACCATCTGATGATAGGGGCCGTGCTCACTCGGGCGCGGCTCCCATGGGAATGCATCAAGGTCGAGCGGCAGCAGCTTCTGCACACGCGGCTCAAGCCGCATAGGCGTTATCATTTCGGTGTAAACAACGTACACGTCGTCCAGCTGACCTTCGCGGAACAGACGGATGAAAATATCTGCAATATCTCGTGCACGGGCGATCGTCGGATCCTGCACGGTGAACATGAACTCGCCGTCTACGCGAATGTCGCGTTCGGCGAAGTACGCGCGGCCCATCTGACCGATGAGAAATAGCGTTGGATCGTCCTCCTGCGCAAGATGCTTCTCGGCCAGACGCAGCACGTTATGATTGTACGCACCGGCCAGTCCCTTGTCGCCCGTGATGACGATGTAGCCGGACTTGCGGCGCTTGACATCGGGACGCTTGTCGAAATAAATATGCTCGATTTCGGCAGAGTGGTGCAGAATATCGGCAATCGTGGAGCTGATCTTGAGAAAATACGGCTGCACATTGTTCAGCTGCTGCCGTGCCTTACGCAGCTTGGAGGACGAGATCAGATACATCGCGTTTGTGATCTTGAGCGTTTGCTGCACACTGTCAATGCGGGTGCGGATCTCCTTTATGCCTGCCATGCTGCGCTCACCTGATCTTTATAGGTTTTCAGGGCTACCCGGATCTGCTCGGCAGCCGTGCCGGTCAGGGTACCGGTGGACTGAATCTCTGTCAGCAGAGAATCGGGCAGACTGTCGGCAAATTTCTGCACAAAATTGCGTACCCGGTCGAGCGGAACATCGCTCAGCAGACCGTTGGTCGCAGCATACAGGATAACCGCCTGCCGCCAAACCGGCATCGGGTGGCACAGCGGCTGCTTGAGGATTTCCATCAGGCGTTTGCCGTGCTCGAGCGCCTGCTGAGTGTCCTTGTCCAGATCGGAACTGAACTGGGTGAATACCTCCAGCTCGCGGAAGCGGGCAAGGTCGATACGCAGGGTACCGGCGGTTTTCTTGATAGCCTTGGTCTGTGCCGCACCGCCGACACGCGATACCGACAGGCCAACGTTGATCGCCGGTCGCTGACCGGCAAAGAACAGGTCGTTTTCCAGATAAATTTGACCGTCCGTGATGGAAATGACGTTGGTCGGAATGTAGGCGGACACATCGCCTGCCAGCGTTTCGATAATGGGAAGAGCGGTCATCGAGCCGCCGCCGTACTCCGGCGTCAGGCGGCAGGCACGCTCGAGCAGACGGGAATGCAGGTAGAATACATCGCCCGGATACGCCTCACGGCCGGGCGAGCGGCGCAGCAGCAGCGACAGCGTGCGGTAAGCGACTGCGTGCTTGGACAGATCATCATACACGATGAGCACATCGCGGCCCTGACTCATGAAATACTCGCCGATAGCGGCGCCGGCATACGGCGCGATATACTGCTGCGGCGCACCGTCTGCTGCGGTGGCGGAAACAATGATGCTGTAATCGAGTGCGCCGTATTTCTCGAGCGTGCCGCGCAGACGCGCCACTGTGGATGCCTTCTGGCCAATGGCAACGTAAATGCAGATCATGTCCTGACCCTTCTGGTTCAGGATGGTGTCGATGGCGATGGAGGTCTTGCCGGTCTGGCGGTCGCCGATGATCAGCTCGCGCTGACCGCGTCCGATCGGCACCATCGCGTCAATGGCAAGAATGCCGGTCTGCATCGGCTGGTTTACCGGCTCACGCGATACCACACCCGAAGCCTCTCGCTCGATCGGACGGCGCTCGGTCGTTTCAATCGGTCCAAGGCCGTCAATCGGTTCGCCGAGAGCGTTGACCGTGCGGCCGATCATCGCATCGCCGACCGGAACGTCAGCCGCGCGTCCAGTGCGGCTGACCGCCGAGCCTTCATGCAGGCCGTCCTCGCTGCCGAGCAGTACCACGCCGACGCTGTCGCGTTTAAGGTCGAGCACGATGCCGTGCACACCGGTGTCAAACTGCACCAGTTCGCCGTATACAGCGCGGTTCAGTCCGTAAACGGTGGCGATACCGTCGCCGACCTCGATGACCGTGCCGGTCTCATCACAGCGCGTGCGGCTGTCATATTGTTCAATCTCCTCGCGGAGAATAGATAAAATCTCATCTGAATGGTTCAATGGTTTTCACCCCTTTACAGGTCATGCGCCAGTGCGCGAAGCTGTCCGCGCACGCTTTTATCGTAGGTTACGCCGTCGATTTCGGCAGTAAAGCCGCCGAGCAGCGTGTCGTCCTGCACGATTTCAAACGTAACCGCGCGGCAGCCATGCCGTGCGCACAGCAGTTTGGCAAGCGAACTCAGCGATTCATCATCCGGTTCGCGGGCACAGCGGAATACGCACAGGCCCTCACCGCGGTCGCGCAGCTCAAGCAGTCGGAACTGCCGGACGATCTCCGGCAGGAGCGCAAAGCGGTTTTTGTCCGCCAGCAGCAGATAAAAGTGCTTCAGCTCGCCCATCGTGTCAAAATCGGGCAGGCGGGACAGCACAGCTTTTTTCTCCCGCGCACAAACGGCAGGCGAGCACAGCGCGTCCCACAGCGGCGCACAGCCGGTCAGATAATCGGTGGTTCGCTGCAGATTGTTCAGCGTGCAGCCGGTATGACGCAGGGCACCGGCATACTGTACGGCGGTCGAGTTCATCGCGCGGCCTCCGTTTCTTCCCGCAGAAAATCATCGATCATGGCGCGGTCGGTGTCGCTGTTCAGCGTCCGCTGGGATACCTTGGCGGTGGTCAGCAGAACGAGAGCGGCAATCTCCTTTTTCGCCTCACGGAGCATCTGCGTCCGCTCGGACTCCCGACGGCGGGCAGCCTGCTCGTCCAGCCGCTGCACAGCGGTCTGCGCTTCTGCAACCAGCCGGTCGTACTCCTGCTGACCGCGCGTGCGGGCCTCCTCGATGATTTGCGCGGCCTCCTGCTTTGCGGAAGCAAGCTGTGCGGCGTGCGCGTTCTGCTGCTGCTCAGCCTCGGCGAGACGTTTGTCCGCCTGATCGAGCGTGTCCGACACCTGCTGCGCACGGTCATCGAGCATTTGGGTAATGGGGCCGAACAGGAATTTCTTCATCAGCACGAACAGGATGAGCAGATCAACAAACACCCAGATAATCTGCGAATTTAGATTGAGGATCATTCGATCTCACCCCGATCAATTCATGAAGATAAGCAGGATACCGATCAGAAAACCGTAGATGGCGGTTGCCTCGGCCAGTGCACAGCCGAGGATCAGGTTTTTGCTGATCTGGCCGGAGGCCTCCGGCTGACGTGCAATGGCTTCCGAGGATTTCGCGGTTGCATAGCCGATACCGAGACCGGCGCCGATGCCGGTCATAACTGCGATAGCTGCACCAATAGCAATACTCATTTTTGTGGTCCTTTCTCAGATAAAACAGTGGTTACTCAAGCGATTCCGACAGAAAAAGTGTTGTCAGGAATACAAATACGATTGCCTGTATCATACCGTCGAATACATCGAAATACAGGCTCAGCGGGATGGGCACAACGACCGGAACGGCCATTTTGACCAGCTCCATGATGACGAATCCGGCGAAAATGTTGCCGAACAGTCGCATGCAGAGCGACAAAGGCCGAATGCCGATCTCCATAATGTTGAGCGGCGTGACGACTGCAACCGGTTCGCTGAACTTTTTCAGTCCGCCGCGCAGACCGTGGAAACGGAACTGCGTGCCGTAGATCAGCAGTGCGCTCATGATCGCCAGACCGGCGGTGACGTTCAGGTCTTTGGTCGGCGGCGTTACGCCGAACAGACCGGCCATGTTCGCCAGCGCAAGATACAGACCTACCGTGCCGAGGTACGGGGCGAAGGTGCGCCAGTATCGGTCGCCCAGTGTGTCGCGGCAGAAGCTGTTGATGAAGCCCACCAGCATTTCTGCGGCGATCTGCCGCCGCCCGGGGCGCTTGCGCAGTCCGTGCGTCAGCCAGATGGCAAGCAGGGTCAGCACTGCTATGATTGCCCAGCTTACCACAGCGGATTCCGGAACCGGTATTCCGCCGAACAGCGGAATCTCGAACGCAATATGGGTTTGCAGTTCGGCATTCAATTCCGCTTTGATTTCACCCAAAGGGCATCACCTCGTGTTTCGTTTTTGTTTTGCGGTGCCTATTGTAAAAAACTGTCGAGGTTTGCGCAAGCTTACGAAACTAAAAAAAATAAACCCGCGCAAATTGACGGGTTTGCAGAAAAATTGCCGATGGGATTTGATGAATGTTGACCAGTGTGCTATGATATAAAGTATCTTCTTAAAAGGAGTGGATGAATTTGACAAATGCGCGTTCCTCCGGCTCGCTGCACCGGCAGGTGCGTCGGATGCTGGTGCAGTGCATCACGATTGTGCTGCTGCTTGCAATGTCGGTCTGTCTGGGGATTGAGCTGCATCAGGAGGTCCGGACACGTGACCAGCTGCTGTCCAATGCGGCGCAGATGGCGGCAGACGCGCCGCTGCTGACCGATGACATTCAGGCGGACGGCGTACAGCAATATCTAGCGCGTACGGTGCAGCACGTATCCGAGGTGGATATGCTCGGTGTGTATGATATGGAGGGCAAGCCGACCGCATTTTACGACCTTGCCTCCGGTGCGGGAGACGTATCCGTGCTGACGGCCTTGCGGGCAGATACCGTCAGCCGACTGTGCAGCGAGGAAAAAACGGTGTTCACGAGCGACGAGATGCCGAACGGTGCCGACCGCTGTGCGTATGCCGTCGTGCGCGATGAAAACGGGCAGGCAGCCGGCATCGTCATGGCAGGGCTGTATCTGCGCTCCTACCATCGGACAGTGCTGCGCGTGCTGCTGTCTTATCTGCTCATCACGCTGTTTGCGCTCGGCATCGGCAGTCTGCTCAGCGTGCGGTTTTCTGAGCGGGTCAAGCGGGAGCTTCTCGGCTATGAGCCGGACGCGTTCCGTCAGCTGTTCCTGCAGCGCATGGATATTCTGGATGCATTGGATGAGGGCCTGATGGCGATCGACGAACACAGCATGATCACCTATATGAACCGTGCTGCAGCGGATATTCTCAAGATCAAGGTGAAAGATGCACTCGGTCAGCCGTTACAGACGGTCTATCCACGCTCGACGATGGCGCGCGTGCTGCAGACCGGAAAAAGCGAGTACAACATCAGTCTGGAGTCCATCAAGCACGTTTCGGTCATTTCCGACCGTATGCCGCTCTGGCGCGATGGAAAAATCGAAGGTGTGATTGCTATTTTCCGCAACCGGACCGAGGTTACACGACTGGCGCAGGATTTGACCGGCGTGCAGCACATTGTCGGTGCGCTGCGGGCGTATACGCATGAGTTTACCAACAAGCTGCATGTGATCCTCGGTCTGCTGCAGCTGGGCGAGGACAAGCAGGCGGAGGAGTATGTGCTGCATTTGACGCAGACGCGTGCGCACTCGATCAGCTATATTTCCGAGCGTATTCGGGAGCCGTCGGTTGCGGCACTGCTGATCGGCAAGGCATATCGTGCGGCGGAGCTGGGTATCCGGTTTGTGCTCGACCGGGCGAGTGAACTGCATGGAGACGGACGGTATCTTCCGGCGAGCAGTCTGATCACCATTCTTGGAAACCTGATTGAGAATGCGTTCGACGCACTGCGGAACGCACCGGAGACCGCACAGAAGGAAGTGACGGTCAGCATTCGCGAGGGAGAGCACGGCATGCTCATCAGCGTGGACGACAGCGGTGCAGGCATTGCTGCCGATAAGCTGGACCGCATTTTCGAGCGCGGCTTTTCCACCAAGGGCGAGGGCAGAGGCACCGGTCTGTCACTCGTCAAGGAAACCGTGAACGCGTTCCACGGAACGATTCGCGTCGAATCCGAGCCGGGAATCGGCAGCTCGTTCATCATTACGGTTGCGGAATCCGCAAACGGACAGCAGTAAGGAGGAAATCCGATGTACACAACGGTTATTATTGAGGACGATCCGATGATTACACGGCTCAACCGCCGGTGTATCGAGCAGGACAGCCGGTTTGCCGTCGTGCAGACGTTTTCAGCGGCGCATCCGGCGCTGTTTTGGCTGCAGCGCAACCCGATCGACCTGATTATTTTAGATGTTTACATGCCGCAGATGAGCGGCACCGAACTGCTGCTGCAGCTTCGCGCGGATGGTGTGGACGCGGATGTCATCATGGTCACTTCGGCGAATGACGCAAAAACGGTCAACGATGCCGCGCGACTGGGTGCAGTGGATTATCTGGTCAAACCATTCGCATATGAGCGGTTCCGGCAGGCGCTGGACGTGTTCTGCCGCCGGAGAGAGAGCGTGCAGCGTGACAGCTTCAGTCAGGAGGCGCTCGATCATACGCTGTTTCAGGCTGCGGTGCCGACACAGCCTGTCACGCCGCCAAAAGGTTTGCAGAGTCAGACGCTTTCGCGCATTGAGGCATATCTGCGGGCTGCGCCGGATACACGGCATACCAGTGATGAGATCGCATCGCATGTTGGCTTGTCAGTTGTCACTGTGCGCCGGTATATGAATTACCTGACTGAACAGCAGGTTATTGGCAGTGAGATGGATTACCGCACCGGCGGACGACCGTGTCTGGTGTATTTTCTGCGGAAATAAATCATATATAATAAGATGAGTGTTGTAAAAATCCTCCGTTTTACGGAGGATTTTTACTTTACATTTCCCGACCTCGCTTTACAGAATTATAATAAAAACTTGATGCGCAAGCGATAGAAGCGGCACCGATTGTTCGGTTACAATGGAAACCGTTGAAAACAAGAAGGAAGTACAACAGCTTATGTTAGGAGCATATTCGCAAAGCATTCGACGGCACAGAGGTGCTGAAAGATATTTCGCTGCGTATTGAGGACGGTGAAATTGTCTCCATCCTCGGTCCGTCCGGCTGAGGCAAAACCACGCTGCTCAACCTGATCCTTGGCATTATCGACGCGGACAGTGGCTCCATCCGCTATAACGGACAGGATATCACATATACGCCGATGGAGAAACGCGGATTTAAGGCAATACCGCATAATTGGACAAGAGCGATTTGCGAGTAAATTTTGCGTACTGACGAGGCGCGGTTTTGCGGTAATACTTGACGTATTACCGTGAAATCTCGGCAGCGCGGACGGAACTCGCGCAAGGAACCGAAGCCAAAGTCAGGGCGCGAAATTTCCGCAAAGCGCCGCAGCTTTAATTGTGCGGTGTTGCCTTAACATTGTATTTCAGGATTATGCACTGTTTCCCAATCTGGATGTGCTGCTGAATATCGAGCAGCTGCCCGCATGGATTCAAGCGAACGACTAAACCAGATTAAATACAAAACCCGAAGTGCAGGTTTTGCGCCTGTACTTCGGGTTTGTTTGTGCTGTTTTTTAATGCTCCGCCCAATCGAGCGACCGTCCAACCGCCTTATCCCAGCCGGAGAGCAGCTTGCGGCGCTTATTCTCGTCCATCGAGGGCGCGTACAGCGTATCGCACCGCCAGAGCTGCTTCAGCTCCTCGCGGCTGTGCCACACACCGGTCGCGAGTCCGGCGAGATAGCATGCGCCGAGCGCGGTCGTTTCGCGGATGACCGGACGGCGAATCGTGCAGTCCGAAATATCGCTCTGGAACTGCATCAGGAAGCTGTCGCGGCTGGCACCGCCGTCCACCGAGAGGGAGGAAAGGGAAACGCCCGTATCGCGCTTCATGGCGGTCAGCAGGTCGTTCACCTGATAGGCGATGGACTCCTGTGCGGCGCGAATAATGTGCTCGCGGGTTGTGCCGCGTGTCAGACCGATGAGACAGCCGCGTGCGTACATATCCCAGTGCGGCGCACCCAGACCGGTGAATGCGGGCACGAGGTACACGCCGCCGGTGTCCTTCACCTTGGCCGCGTAGTATTCCGCATCACGACTCTCGGAGAAAAAGCGCATCTCATCCCGCAGCCACTGGATGACGGCACCGCCGACGAACACGCTGCCCTCGAGCGCGTACTGCGTCTCTCCGCTGATTTGAATGCCGATGGTGGTCAGCAGGCCGTTTTCGCTCTCGCAGGCGGTCGTGCCGGTGTTCATCAGCAGAAAACAGCCCGTGCCGTAGGTGTTTTTCGCATCGCCTGCCGCAAAGCAGGTCTGACCGAACAGCGCCGCCTGCTGGTCGCCTGCAATGCCTGCAATCGGAATATCGCCGCCCGGCAGGGAAACAGAACCGTACACCTCGCTTGAGGAGCACACGCGCGGCAGCATCGCCCGGGGAATATCGAGCGCGTGGAGCAGGGTATCGTCCCAGTCCAGACGGTGAATGTCAAAGATCATTGTGCGTGCGGCATTGGTCGCGTCCGTGATGTGTACCTTGCCGCCGGTCAGCTTCCACACCAGCCAGGAATCCACCGTGCCGAACAGGATTTCTCCGCGCTCGGCCTTCTCTCGTGCGCCCTCCACATGGTCGAGCAGCCACTTGATCTTGGTGCCCGAAAAATACGCATCCGGAACCAGACCGGTCGTGCGGCGGATGTGCCCGGACAGACCGTCCTGCACCAGCCTGTCCACAATATCCGCTGTGCGGCGGCACTGCCAGACGATAGCGTTGTGAATCGGCCGTCCGGTATTTTTATCCCACAGGATGGTCGTCTCACGCTGGTTGGTGATGCCGATGCCCGCCACATCGGCCGGAGAAACATCGGCGGCCGACAGCACCTCGAGCATAGCCGCATACTGCGTGGACCAGATTTCCATCGGGTCCTGCTCGACCCAGCCCTCGTGCGGATAGTGCTGGGTCAGCTCATGCTGCCGGATGGCGAGAATATTCTGTTCGCTGTCAAATAAGATCGCTCGTGAGCTTGTCGTGCCCTGGTCGAGCGCCAGTATATATTTTCCCATAGCGGAAACTCCTTTTACTCTTTGCATCTATCATACCGTTGCGGACGCGGATTGTCAATCGCTGCAAATTTGACGGTGCGGTGCATTTTGTGGTAAAATCAGTGCGAAAATGCATAGAAGAAGGGGATTGCATGAGAATTTACGAATACGGCGAGCCGAATGCGAAAAACGTGCTGCTGCAGCCGGTTGGGGATCACGACCTGCCAGCCATCGAGAACGAAGTTCGTGAGATCAAGCGGCTGACTGCACAGCCGTTCCGTTTGATTGCCGTCAAGGTTGAAAGCTGGAACGATGACCTGTCTCCGTGGTGCGCACCGGCGGTTTTCGGTCATGAGGACTTCGGAGACGGTGCTGCGGCACTGCTCCGCGAAATGCTGCCGCTGTGTGAGGACGCAGACAGACGATACATCATCGGCGGGTACTCGATGGCAGGGCTGTTTGCCCTGTGGAGTGCATACCGGACCGACCGTTTTTCCGGCATTGCGGCAGCCTCGCCGTCTCTGTGGTTCCCGGAATTTCTGGAGTACATGCAGGCGCATGATCTGCACAGCGCTGCCGTCTATCTCAGCCTGGGCAACCGCGAGGAAAAAACGCGCAATCCGGTGATGTCCACCGTCGGCGACCGCATGCGGGCGGCGTATGCGCTCCTGCAGGAGAAAAACGTAAGCTGCACACTGGAATGGAACAGCGGCGGACACTTTCAGCAGCCGGACCGCCGCACGGCAAAGGCGTTTGCGTGGGTGCTGGAACACTTATTTTATTAAGGGCAATACCGCATAATTGGGCAAGAGCGATTTGCGAGTAGATTTTGCGTACTGACGAGGCGCGGTTTGGCGGTAATACTTGACGTATTACCGTGAAATCTCGGCAGCGCGGACGGAACTCGCGCAAGGAACCGAAGCCAAAGTCAGGGCACAAAATTTCCGCAAAGCGCCGCGGCAGCGCGACCGGAGCCTGCGCAAGGAGCCGCAGCTTTAATTGTGCGGTGTTGCCTAAGGTATAACTTGTACTTGAGAAGTTTGTCGGATTCCTGTATAATATAAATAAATGTTACCGGTTGACTACAACCGGTAACGGAAGTACTTTGGAAAGGGAATAGAAATTATGTTGGAAACGATCAACTCCGTTATCGCAGCAATATCGGGCGTGCTGTATCAGCCATGGTTTGTGCCGTTGTTTCTGGTAGTCAGCGGCATTTACTTCACGTTCCGATGCAAGTTCATCCAGATTCGTCTGTTCAGGGATGCGTGCAGGGTCATCATGGAGAAGCCGGAAAGCGAGGGGAGTATTTCCTCGTTCGGCGCACTCATGATCTCTACCGCGTCGCGTGTCGGCACGGGCAACATCATCGGTGTATCCACGGCAATCTGCCTCGGCGGACCGGGCGCCATCTTCTGGATGTGGGTAACCGCACTGCTCGGCGGTGCAACCGCCTTCATCGAGTCTACGCTCGCGCAGATTTACAAAAAGCGTGCACCGGACGGCAGCTGCTACGGCGGTCCTGCGTACTACATGCGCGATGCACTCGGCAAGCGCTGGTTGGGTGTCATCTTCTCGGTGCTCATCATCCTGATCTACGCAGTCGGCTATAACATGCTGGCGGCGTACAATCTGCAGTCTACGTTCTCTACCATCCGGTTATCACACCGGCGTTCATCGGTGTCATTCTGGCGTTCCTGTTCGGCGTAATGGTACTCGGCGGCGCAAAGCGTCTGGCAAGCATCACCGAAATCCTTGTTCCGTTCATGGGTATCCTGTATGTACTGGTTTCGCTGCTCATTATCTTCCTGAACATCAGGAATGTACCGGGCATGTTTGCGTCCATCTTCCACAACGCATTTGACCTCCAGTCTGTGATGGGCGGCTTCTCCGGCAGCTGCATCATGTACGGCGTAAAGCGCGGTCTGTACTCGAACGAAGCAGGTATGGGTTCTGCGCCGAATGCAGCCGCAACCGCATCTGTTTCTCATCCGGCCAAGCAGGGTCTGGTGCAGATGCTGTCCGTATTCATCGACACGCTGCTCATCTGTACGGCAACGGCGTTCATGTGTCTGTCCACCAACGTTGTTCCGACCGAGGAAATCGCCGGTGCGGTTTATGTGCAGAACGCTATCGCATCCACGCTCGGCGCGGCAGGTCCGGTGTTCCTGGCAGTGGCGATGATGCTGTTCGCGTTCACCACGCTGCTCGGCAACTACTCGTACTGCGAGGGCTGTCTGGAGTTCATCCTGCATCGCAGCATCAAAAAGCATGAGCTGCTCTTCTTCCGCCTGTTTGCTACGGTCATCGTGTTCATCGGTGCGATCGCAAACGCCGGTCTGGTATGGGATACTGCGGATATGCTGCAGGGTATGATCGTCGTAGTCAACGTGCCGACCATCCTGATTCTTGGCGGCACGGCCATCAGGTGCCTGAACGATTACGTCGCAAGCCGCAAGCGCGGTGAGAATCCGGTATTTCATGCGAAGAACATCGGCATCAAGGAAGAAACTGATTTCTGGAAATAAGCGCATAAGCAAAGGACTGCTGCACAAGGATAAAACCTGTGCAGCAGTCCCTTTTTGTTATGCGCTTGTGTCCTCCTGCGGCGGATTTGCCGTTAAATCATGGAAATGCTGCAGGCGTGCCGTCCACAGCGCGGTATCCTGCGTTTCATCCGGTGAGAGCGAGAGATTGTTCTTCGTCCAGTCCGCGAGAAACGCACTGAATTTCTCCGCACCGACACAGTTGTAATGCAGTGAGTCGTAGAAGTCGCTTTCCGGATCTGCGGCAATCTGCGCGGTGTAGTCGCTGCAGTTCAGTGTCGATACACCCTCGCGTCCGTCAAACTGCGCGGTCAGCCTGTTCCAGTCGGCATCGTGCAGACGCTTTGTCGGGGCACGGTACAGCACCAGCTGAATATTGTTCCTGCGGCAGAGCGCGTAAATGTCCTCGAGGGCGTCCATATTGCGCGCCCAGTCCTCCGGGGCAATATCAACCGTTTCGCAGTCGTCCGGACCCTTGTCCGTGCCGCCGGACAGAAAGGTGTAGCCGGCCAGCATATCCTCGGTGTACGGCTGCACGTCCTCACTCTTGAGGGTCGTCCAGCGGTCGTGATAGAAGTACAGCGGAAACAGCAGTCCCTTGCGGACCTCGGGTTCGGCATTAAAAAAGGTCGCGTGCAGACGATTGATGCCCCACGGCATCTGACCGATGTTGGTCTTGGTGAAGCCCATGTATTTATGGAACGCTATACCGGTGCACTCCACGAAAACCGCCTTGGGTGACTGTGTACGCAGGCTTTCCTTTAAGTAATCCAGTGTCAGCGGAAGCGGCTGCTCGGGTCCGGCCTGCACAAAGGCGGTCAGACCGGAATTTTCCCAGTATACGGCAGGTACTACATCGCAGTAGGCGACGGACGAGCCGAAAAACAGCACGTCGATCGAATCCGTCTGCTCCTGCTCGTACATGCCCCAGACCGAGCCGTAATCATGCTGCTGCGGTGTGAGATAATGGGTCGCACCGGCGAGGATACCGCCGAGCACTGCCACAGCGGCAAGGAAGGCCGCCGGTTCTCTCTTGAAAATGTGTTTCACGGCGATTCCTCCTTAAAACTGGAAATAGACGAATTCCTGCGGGTTGAATCCGGTGCCGTACGCGCCGCACACGGCCGTCACCGCCAGCAGGATAACCCAGACCGCATACCGGAGCCAGACCGTCTCCAGCAGCTTTTCCCGCAGCGGGAACCGGTCACCGATGATGTCGGTCAGCACCAGTCCGATGAGGCTCACGGCAAGCACATGCAGTGCACGCTCGGTCAGACCGAGATGCGTCAGGTTAAGCGGGAAGCATGCGCCTGCCGCCGTCACAATGCGTTTGATGATAGCACACGCCTGCAAAGCGGAATCCGCGCGGAAGAATATCCACGCAAACGTGGAAAGACCGAAGGTGATAATCACGCGGATGATCTGCAGCCAGCCTGCGTCCCACGGAATGTGCAGTGCGGCGCACAGGCGCTGCTTTGCCGGTGTCAGCAGGCCGCCGATAACCTGAAAAACGCCGAACAGCAGTCCCCAGAGCACATATTTCATGGCGGCACCGTGCCACAGGCCGCTCAGTGCGAACACGATCAGCACGTTGATGTAGGTGCGCGCTTTGCCCTTGCGGCTGCCGCCGAGCGGGAAATATAAGTAGTCGCGGAACCAGGTGGACAAGGAAATGTGCCATCTGTGCCAGAATTCCTTGGAGCTTTGCGCCATGTACGGTGCGTGGAAGTTTTCCATCAGCGTAATGCCGAACAGCCGCGCGGAGCCGATCGCCATGTCGGAGTAGGCGGAAAAGTCGCAGTAGATCTGCAGGGCATACGCCACCGCGGCAAACGCCAGCTCCAGACCGGAAAACTGCGCCGGATCAGCGTATGCGGTGTTGACCAGAACCGCCAGATTATCCGCAAGCAGCACCTTCTTGACCGTGCCTTCGATCAGCCGTTCGGCGGCAAAGCGCACATCGTCCGCGTTTGCACGGCGCGGCTGCTTGAACTGCGGGAGCAGGCTCTTCGAGCGCTCGATCGGGCCGGACAGGATCGCCGGGAAAAAGGTGGTAAACAGCGCAAAATCGAGGAAATTGCGCTCGGCTTCACGACCGCGGTACACGTCGATCATATAGCCGCAGATGACGAACGTGTAGAACGAAATGCCGATCGGCAGAGCCAGCTGAGGCAGACTGAGCTGCACACCGGTGCAGCCGAGCAGCTCTCCGAAAAAGCCGAGGTATTTGAATAACCCGAGTGCGCCGAGGTTGAGCACAAGCACCAGCGTGAGCAGACCGCGCTTACGCTCGGTGCGTTCCAGCTTTTGCGCCGCAAAGAAGTTGAAGGCAACGGTCAGCGCCAGCAACGGCAGAAATTTTACACCGCCGATGGCGTAAAAACAGATGCTCAGCAGCAGAAGAAACGGTTTCTTGGCCTTCTGTGACAGTGGGTGGTAAATGAGTGCGCCTATCACCAGAAAGACGATATAAGCGAATGAATTTGGTGTCACGTTTATTTCTCTCCGTCCCCAAAATTATTTGTTGTAGCCGGTCACGCCGTTTTTATTCATCCAGGTCAGCTTGACCTGCAGCAAACGGGCGATCGCCGGATTTTCCTGACCGTGCCGGGCTGCATACAGCCGCTGCAGCTCAAGCAGGTCGTTGTAGGTCAAATACGGATAATCCTGACCGGAACAGGTGCCGTCCGGCTTGTAGGAGTAGTTCAGATCACCGTCCGGCTTGTACCACAGCAGTTCGCTCTGCTCAATGCCGCGCACCATGCGGTCAGCGAGAACGGCGTAGCTGTCCTCATTAACTGCGTCTGCCATCCGGTACAGGAATTCGGCTTCGGCGGCATGATGGTTGAGCGAAGCGTGTGTCGGCGAGGACTCTCCGTTCGGGTGCCAGTAATCCTGCACGAGCCATCCCTCGTCATCGCCGGCCCCGAAGGTGAAATGATGCTGCTCGGCAAAGCTGACGAGAAAATCCGCATACTTGCGGGTCTTGTCCAGCCAGCCGGTCACACCGAAGTTTTCGGCTGCGTTGATGTTCGCCAGCCAGAAATCCGTGTTGAAGCGGGTGTCGTAGTAGCCGGGTTCGATGCCGTAATCCGTCTTGAGCCATGTGCTGCCCGCCTGAGAGGGGATAAAGCCGTACTCGTTCTGCTGCTCGCGCATCAGGTCGATCATCGCCAGACCGATCGCGCGGGAGGCCGGCTGATCGGTGTCGTTTGCCATCTTGCCGGCAATATGCGCCGCCGGAAGCGAGTAGAAGTAGTTCTCGTCGAACGGATAGTAGGTCGAAGGTGCGGTATAGTAGTAGCCGTTGTAGCACCAGCGGTTGGTGCCGATCAGGCTGTAGTTCGCCCAGCGGCTGAGCATGGACGGGTCGCTCCAGTCGATGAGCGTCTGCTGAGAAGTCAGCAGCAGATAGTCGCTGTAGGTGCCCTGCGTAAGAGCCGCAACCTGCACGGAGAACCGAAAGCCGGAAGGCGTCCGCTCGATCTTCAGCGAGCCGTTTTTGCCCGGAAAATACTCGATCATGCCGTTGTCTCGCGCGGCATAGGTCATCGGCGTGACGAGAATGCTGTCCACGCCGTCCACCCGCAGGAAGTACATGCCGCTCGGCAGCGTGCCCGCAGTGAGCGGCTGCTGTTTCCACGAGGACGCTGCGGTGTCGTACCAGCGAACGGTGCCGGACGTGCCCTTCATCTCAAACTGCGCGGCTGTGTGCGCGGGTGCGTCCAGTACGGCGGCAGAGTGTCCCATCTCGACCGAGCAGCCCTGACCGTCCGTGTAGCGGCGGGTCGCTCGATGGACTTCGGTCAGGTCCTGTTCGGCCTCGCTGCGCGTCACGTCGCCCAGTTTGGTGGTGAAGGCCGTGTAGGAATGGGTCTGCGGCGGCTTCGGCGCATCGGTTTCCCGCTGCTGGTAGGAGACCATCGGTGCAAAACGCTGCAAAATAGTCGCCAGCTGTGCGCGGGAGACTGTGCGCTGCGGAGACAGTGTGGTCGCGGTCGTGCCGGTGATCAGTCCCTCGGCGTTGGCCCACTGCATGGCGGCCTGCGCATACGGATGAATCGAAGAAGCATCCGTGTAGCCGGAGAGCGCGTTTTGTGCCGTCACATCCAGCTTTTTGTATTCGGCAAAGCGGTACAGCATAACGGCGAACTGCTCGCGCGTAAGTGAGGTGCCGGGGCGAAATACCGTGTCGCTGTAGCCGGTGATGATGCCGTTGGACACACCCCACCGAACCGCGGTCAGGAAGGACGCGTCCTCCGCGACATCCTGAAAGGTAAGCACTGTGTCAGCTGCAGGTGCATGCTCCATACGGTACAGCGCCTGCACCAGACAGGCGCGGGTCGCAGGTGCATCTGCGGCAAAGGTGTATTCCGAAATGCCGTCCATCAGATTGGACTGTACGGCGAATTCCATGGCCTGCTCGGCCCAGTGCGGCTTTAGATCGGAATAATCGGCGGCAGCGGTGCCGGTCAGCATCGAAAGACTGAGCATTACGGCCGCCGCGGTATAGCGATGTTTTTTCAAAAGAGTAAACCTCCGTGATTGTTTTCGCGCAGAAAATCATGCGCGTGGTTTATACACTTTCACAATTTATCATTATAACACCGCGACAGGGCAGGCCGCAATAGCAATTCTTTGCAATATCAGCAGAGAATCACTGCAGATTCTCGATGAGTTTACGGCAGGTATCGGCGGACAGGCTGCTGTACAGGTGATAGACGATGTCATCTTGCGTCCAGAGGAGCGTGACTGTGCCGTTTTTCTCAATCATCGTAACCGGACTGCCATGCAGAGTAAATTCGGTAACAGATGCGTTTTCCGTGTCCACAAACTTGTGTGCCTCTGAAGTATCTGTAATCCGGGTGCAGGTCAGGTCAAGAAAATCGGTAGTGCTTTCGTAGGTGACGGTATAGCCGTTGGGCGTGCTGCGCTCGTCGGTTTTGTGCATGGCATCCGGCAGGCCGGACAGAACCGGCGGCGTGAACGCCTTGTTGCCGGTTTCGGACGGCAGGGCAGACGAAAAACGATAGTCGGTCAGGTCGTTAAACACGCGCACGACAGTATTGATTAGCGATACGCGGTATGCTTCTACGCTCATCGCGCAGCCGAACGAAACCGCAGCGGAAAGCAGCAGAACAGCGGCCGTGCGGCGCGCAAGACGAAGGCTCTGGTTGAACGCCGCAGAGTGCTTTTGCGCACGCATCAGACGGCGCATTTCGCGCCGGAATTTCCGGGAGAAACGGTGCTCAGGCAGCGCATCCGGCGTACAGGCTTGCAGCCACAGCTCGCGCGCTTCGGCGGCCTGCGCGGACAGCATATCGTCAGTGATCTTCATTTACGGTTCCTCCATTCCACTCAGCGCTGCGCTGAGTTTTTCCTTGGCACGCTGGATGAGCTTGCGCACGTTCGGCTCGGTTGTATCCAGAATATTCGCGATCTCCGCGTTGGAATAGCCGCAGTCGTACCGCAGAAGCAGTACCGAGCGGTAACGCGGCGGCAGTGCAGCGATAGCGACCGCCAGAGTGTCGCGCTCGGCGAGACGCTCAATCTCAGCAGCAGGCGCGGCTTCGATATATTCCTCGGCAAGCGGCAGGACATTGCGGCGCTGCTTTTCGCGGTACAGGTCGATCGCTTTGTGCTCGGTAATAGTGACGAGCAGCGCGCGCGTTTTGTGACACCTCGGTGAAGAAATGGTGTCCAGAATTTCGATGACTTTGAGAAAAGCCTGATGCACCACGTCCTCTGCATCTCTGCTGTTGCGCAGAATGCGGTTTGCGGTGTAGTACATCAGATTTTTGTATTCGCTGTAAAGAATCTCGAACTTGGACTTGTCTGCGTCCGAGTCGATCATTGCCAGATAGAGAAACATTTTTACGCCTTCCTGCCTGTTATTTTAGCAGATTATAGCATATTGTGCCTGATTATGCAATCTGAAGAACGGATTTACAGGCGGTTCTTCTCGTGTCGAAAAAATTCAAAAATTTTTGCGGGAGCGTGTCACAAAACCGAAAGGACATTCGTCTATATAGTATGAGCAGGACAGGAGAGCCGGAAAGGAGGGAGTGCATGAACAATCGCAGGATATGGTTTCGATTAGGCGGCGTACTGGCTGCGGCAGCTGTCTGCACAGGCGGTGCGGCCGTTGTCTCCGACCGTGCGCAGGAAGCGAAAAATGTACAGAGGGCGTTCCTCGGCGCGATGGAAACGCAGATGCAGATAGGGTGCTATCCGTCGGAGACCGACTCACCGGCCGACCTGACCGAGCGGGAACGCACGGAACTGCAGACGGCATACACTTCACGGGTGGAGCAGTACTACACCGAGGAAAATCCCTGCAGGAAACGATACATTGCACTGAACGAGGATTTTCTGACGGCTTGCGATTCGGATGTAGAATACAGCGAGTCCGGCGGCGTGGCCGACTGCCGATTTGACAGCGTGCGGCTGTATGCAGACCGAATGACGGCGGTGGTGCAGGCACAGACCGTTGTTTGGGATAAACGATCTCCGGCAATCCGGAGCAGGGATTTTCGGTGGAGCTGCCGGTCAATCGGGATACCATCACTGCGACTATGAAGAAGGAGAACGGCGTGTGGAAACTGGACTCGATTGATTCACAGATCAGTCTGTCGGCTGCCGTACCGGCGGATGATGAGGTTTGCAGAGAACACTATCCGACATTTGAAACGGCAAGGCAGGCGGCAGACAGTATAGATGACCAGGCATACATAAAGGAGGCGCGTTTCGCTTGAACTATTTTGGGCTGCACCGTGTGGCTGCTCCCGCATGAAAAGGATAGAGCGGCAGACTTGTTGTGGGGACAAATCCGCCGTAAAACGGAAGAGAAAAGTGATACAGTCGCAGACTGAGCTTCTGTGACTGTTTTCGCCTGCTTGCAGAATATACAAAAAATTAAAAAAAGTTGTTGACATTTCCGAGGGAATATAATATACTAAACAAGCGCTGTAAAAACGCCTCTGTAGCTCAGTCGGTAGAGCAGGGGACTGAAAATCCCCGTGTCGGTGGTTCGATTCCGCCCGGAGGCACCATTTATTCAAATGAGTGTCTGGACACTCATTTGAATAAATCTTACCTTTCGGTTAAGGAATCGAGGCCGTAGCCCTCTAACCTCTGAATTGTCGCTTTGCGACATTGAAATGAGAGCAGGCGGCTCTTGGAAATATGCCGGTGGCATATTTCAACCAGCGTGGCTTTTTCCGTAGAAAAAGCGATTCCGCCCGGAGATGTAGCGTCGGAGCGACAAGTAACCCATCTTCGAGTTAAAAATCGCGTTAGCGCGAAAAATCAAATATGCGGCTGTAGCTCATCTGGTAGAGCGCCACCTTGCCAAGGTGGAGGTAGCGAGTTCGAGCCTCGTCAGCCGCTCCAAATCAAAGGGCACCGATGTCATTCGGTGCTTTTCTTTTGCCCGCAGCACACTCGCTTCCTCCACCTTCATAAAATCGGAGGTCGGGGTCCCCGTGAAAGCCTGTGGCTTTTGCGGGGTGTGGGTGCGAGTTCGAGCCTCGCCAGCCGCTCCAAATCAAAGGACACCGATGTCATTCGGTGTTTTTCTTTTATCTGCAGCACACTCACTTCCTCTACCTTCATAAAATCAGAGGTCGGGTGTGGATGTGATTCGAGCCTCGTCAGCCGCTCCAATTAGAAGCACCGAGTAAAATCGGTGCTTTTGTTTTACCCAAAACCGCCGGCCGCCGCTAATTCTTTGTCGGTTTACTGCTTCATCATGATAATACAATAACCGCTTTGCATGAAATTCCTCTTATCAGAAAATGAAATTTATGAAAAAATACAAAATTCACGTTTGCAGCAGAGAAACAAACGTAAACTGCGAAAGAACGCTTGTGACACCCCGCCAAATATGCTATAATGAGCCTATATTTATTAGGTTTACAGTTTACAGATAAGGAGCTTTCGACGTGAAAAATCGCGAGCAAATTCGTAATTTCTCCATCATTGCACATATTGACCACGGCAAATCTACGCTGGCAGACCGTCTGCTGGAGCAGTGCAAGGCCGTTTCCGTGCGTGAAATGGAGGAGCAGTTACTCGACAATATGGAGCTTGAGCGTGAGCGCGGCATTACCATCAAGGCGCGCGCTGTCCGCATGGAATATACCGCGGACAACGGCAAGACCTACGAAATGAACCTGATCGACACCCCGGGTCATGTGGACTTCAACTATGAGGTTTCACGTTCTCTGGCGGCGTGTGAGGGTGCGCTTCTGGTCGTTGATGCGGCACAGGGTATTGAGGCGCAGACGCTCGGCAACACCTATCTTGCCATTGACGCCGGTCTGGAGGTCGTGCCGGTCATCAACAAGATCGACCTGCCGGCGGCAGACGCGCCGCGTGTCAAGAAGGAGATCGAGGATATCATCGGCATTCCGGCAGAGGATTCGCCCGAAATTTCCGCAAAAATGAATATCAATATTCATGAGGTGCTCGAGCGTATCGTCACCGATATTCCGTCGCCGGAGGGCGATGCAGATGCGCCGCTGCGCGCACTCGTGTTCGACAGCCAGTACGACCCGTACAAGGGCGTTGTCGTTTACATGCGTCTGCTTGACGGTAAGATCTGCCCGGGCATGAAGGTCAAAATGATGGCCACCGGTGCAGAATTTCAGGTGCTTGAGTGCGGCTACATGCTGCCGCTTGGTCTGTCTCCGCAGCAGGAGCTGTGTGCGGGTGAGGTTGGCTACTTTACCGCCTCTATTAAAAAGGTGTCCGACACCCGCGTGGGCGATACCGTTACCGGTGTGGAAAATCCGACGCCGGAGGCGCTGCCCGGCTATCGTCCGGCACGTCCGATGGTATTCTGCGGTATTTACACCGAGGACGGCTCCAAGTATCCCGATCTGCGTGACGCACTTGAAAAACTGCAGCTCAATGACGCAGCGCTGTCGTTTGAGCCGGAAAGCTCGGTCGCACTCGGCTTCGGCTTCCGCTGCGGCTTTCTTGGTATGCTGCACATGGAGATCATTCAGGAGCGGCTCGAACGCGAGTTCGACCTTGACCTCGTCACCACGCTGCCGAGCGTTATCTACGAGGTCGTCAAGACCGACGGCACGACCCAGCGCTGCGACAATCCGCACGATTATCCGAGTCCGGATGTTATCGAGGAGGCTCGCGAGCCGTATGTCAAGGCGTCCATCATGACGCCGCAGGAGTTCGTCGGCAACATCATGCCGATGTGCCAGGACCGCCGCGGCATTTTTAAGGATATGCAGTATCTGGACTCCAATCTGGTCGAGCTGCACTACGAAATGCCGACCGGTGAGATTATTTATGACTTTTTCGACGCGCTCAAGGCTCGTACCAAGGGTTATGCGTCGCTCGACTATGAATTTATCGACTACCGCAAGAGCGATCTCGTTAAGGTCGATATGCTGCTCAACGGCGATCAGGTGGACGCGCTGTCCTTTATCGCGCACCGCGACAAGGCCTACGGCCGTGCCCGCCGTATCTGTGAAAAGCTGAAGGAAAATATTCCGCGCCAGCTGTTCGAGGTGCCGATCCAGGCAGCCATCGGCGGCAAGGTTATCGCCCGTGAGACGGTCAAGGCGCTCCGCAAGGACGTACTGGCTAAGTGCTACGGCGGCGATATCACGCGTAAGAAGAAGCTGCTCGAAAAGCAGAAGGAAGGCAAGAAGAAGATGCGTGCGCTCGGCACGGTTCAGCTGCCGACCGAGGCTTTTATGGCTGTGCTTAAACTCGATGAGGAAAACTAACGCTGCAACAGGCGGCAAGCTGCTCGGCCTCTACCTGCACATCCCGTTCTGCGTGAAAAAGTGCGCGTACTGCGATTTTTATTCGGTCACGGATGCGTCACTCAAAGCCGATTACACGGCGGCGCTGATTCGTGATATAAAGGAGTACGGCGAACGCTGCTCCGGTTACACGGTCGATACCGTGTATATTGGCGGCGGCACGCCGACCTGCCTTGGTGCAGACTATCTCAGCGAGATTTTACAGGCGGTCGGGGCATGCTTTGCGATTGCGGAAAACGCTGAAATTACGGTGGAATGCAATCCGGAGAGCACGGATCAAGCGGTGCTGGAGGCCATGCATAAGCACGGCGTCAACCGGCTCTCGTTTGGCGTGCAGGCGGCGCACGACACCGAGCTTAAACGCATCGGCCGTATCCACGACTTTGCGCAGGCACAGACAGCAGTGCAGCTGGCGCGGCAGTGTGGCTTTGCCAACATCAGCCTTGATTTGATGTATGGCCTGCCGGACCAGACGCAGGCGCAGTTTCTCGACTCGGTGACACAGTGTTTGACGCTGAACCCGCAGCATTTGTCGTGCTACGGACTCAAACTGGAGCCTGCAACACCGATGGGACGTGAAAATCCGGTTCTGCCGGATGATGATACGCAGGCAGATACCTATCTTGCCATGTGCAGGCTGCTTAGCAGGAACGGCTTCGAGCACTATGAAATATCAAATTTCGCAAAACCGGGTTTTCGTTCCCGGCATAATTTCAAATACTGGGATCTTTCCGACTATCTCGGACTGGGACCGGGTGCCCATTCCTTCCTGAATGGCCGCCGGTTCGCGTTTGTCCGGGATATCAGGGCTTATATCAGCGGTGAGAGCATCCCGCAGGACGAGGAGGAGGTCTCGGACTTCCGGCGGCAGGGCGAATACCTGCTGGTGCGTCTGCGGACCTCGGACGGTGCGGATATGCACGATCTCGAAAACCGATACCATGTCAGTACGGCTCCTTACGAGCAGGTATTCCGCATGCTGGAAAAGCACGGTCTTGCCGCTCACGAGGGTACACGGTGGTATCTCACCGAACAGGGCTTTCTGGTTTCCAACAGTATTATCAATACCGTGGTGGAAGCCGGAGAATAATTGAGAACGACGGATTCTCAATTTTCCATTATTCATTTGTTTGTGATAAATTAACATATACGCAAAAATGGAGGAATCAACATGCGCGCAGTAATCACAGTAACAGGCAAGGACCGCACCGGTATCATCGCCAAGATCTCGAACACGCTCTATGAGCATCAGGTCAACATCATCGACATTTCTCAGAATGTAATGGACGATGTATTTGCAATGGTCATGCTGGTAAACATTGATAAGTGCACCGTAGACTTCAACACGCTCATCGACCTGCTTGACAAGGATGGTGAGGAGCTCGGCATGAAGATTCACACCATGCATGAGGACATCTTTGACGCAATGCACAAAATCTGACAAATTGACGGAATCGAGAGCAGGTAACCGATTCTCAACTCTCAATTTTTCAGGAGGTTTAGTTAAATGTCTATGATCAACACGAAAGATATTCTGGAAACCATTAAGATGATCGAGGAGGAGCACCTCGACATTCGTACCATCACGATGGGCATTTCGCTGCGCGACCTTGCGGCGGACGACATTAATGTGCTGGCGGACAAGGTATACGACAAGGTAACGCGCCGTGCGGAAAAGCTGGTTGCCACCGGCGAGCAGATTGAGCGCGAGCTTGGCATCCCGATCATCAACAAGCGTATTTCGGTAACGCCGATCGCCATGGTCGGTGCGACCTCCTCGGCAAACAGCTATGTACCGCTGGCCAAGGCGCTTGACCGTGCCGCTGCGACCACTGGCGTCAACTTCGTCGGCGGCTTCTCGGCTCTGGTGCAGAAGGGTTTTGCCAAGGGCGATGAAATCCTTATCAACTCCATTCCGGAGGCAATGGCGGAAACCAATCTGGTCTGCTCGTCGGTCAACGTTGCGTCCACCAAGGCGGGCGTCAATCTGGATGCCATCGGTCTGATGGGTCGCATCATCAAGCAGACCGCAGAACTGACCAAGGACAACGATTCCATGGGCTGCTCCAAGCTGGTCGTTTTTGCCAACGCGGTAGACGATAACCCGTTCATGGCCGGTGCGTTCCACGGCATCGGTGAACCGGAGACCGTTATCAACGTTGGCGTTTCCGGTCCGGGCGTTGTGCAGTCCGCAATCCGCCGTGCAGGTGACTGCTCCATCGGTGAGGTTGCCGATGTGATCAAGAAAACTGCGTTCAAAATCACCCGTATGGGTCAGCTGGTTGGCGCACTGGCAAGCCAGCGTCTGGGCGTGCCGTTCGGCATCGTTGACCTGTCGCTCGCGCCGACGCCGGCCATCGGCGACTCGGTTGCGCGCATCCTCGAGGAAGTTGGTCTGGAGGTCTGCGGCGGCTGCGGCACGACCGCAATCCTCGCTATGCTGAACGATGCCGTTAAGAAGGGCGGCGTTATGGCATCCTCGAGTGTCGGCGGTCTGTCCGGCGCATTCATTCCGGTTTCTGAGGACGAGGGCATGATTGCGGCGGCTCAGGCAGGCGCACTGACCCTTGAGAAGCTCGAAGCAATGACTGCGGTATGCTCGGTTGGTATCGACATGGTTGCTGTTCCGGGTGACACCACCGCCGAGGTCATCTCCGGCCTGATCGCGGACGAAATCGCAATCGGCGTTGTCAACACCAAGACCACCGCTGTCCGTGTTATCCCGGCCATCGGCAAGGGAGTCGGCGATATGGTCGAGTTCGGCGGCCTGCTTGGCTCGGCTCCGATCATGCCGATCAAGACCGGTTCTCCTGCGAAGTTCATTAACCGTGGAGGTCGTATTCCGGCTCCGATTCAGAGTCTCAAGAACTAACTGCATAAAGCGCATAAAAACAGCTCAGCAATGTCTGAGCTGTTTTTATGCTATGCCGGTGAGACGAAAAGACGCCCGCTCAAAAATGAGCGGGCGTGAGACTGTCGAAAAACTTCGTTTTTCGAGCAGCCTCTCGCTCGAAACCACGCTTTCGAGCGAATACTGAAGAAAAACCGCGCCCTGCGGGCACCTTTTTTCTTCCCTTGTATAAAAAGTCAGGTACACGCCCCGACTTTTTATGAATTGGCTCCGCAAATTCTATTTTATGCGTGCTGCCGCACGAAGCGTAAAAATTAAAATAATACTTTTTTGACAGACTGACGCCCGCTCAAAAATGAGCGGGCGTTTATTGTTTTTACCGGTTCTCGTTGCCTTTCTGGCACATGGCAGTGAAAATCACGCCTGCACCGGAGACAACCCCTACGCTTATCCACAGCTTGGATGAGCCGCTGGACAGGTACTCCTTGAAGCTGTCAGCCGTTGGAATATCGTTCTCTGCAATATCTGCAGCCGAAGCCTCGTTATCCCAGGTTTCACCGGCCGGAATCGGTCCATCGGGAATGTCGATAATGATCGGCTCGTAGGAAACCTCCGGAACATCGGAATCCGGACGGTTTACAGATAAATCGGTCTCATCGTTTGAGATCTCTGAAACGAAAGCAGCGTCCGTCTCCGGAGAATCTTCTGCTGCAAAAGCGCTGATGCCGAGCATATTCAGACTCAGGCTGGCGGTAGTCAGCAGAACAAGAAAACGCTTGCCTTTTCTCTTCATGAGCTCTCCCTCACTTTCGCATGAAATCAGAAGCATAAATCAATGCCGCTTCTTATTATCGAACATAGTTTATCAGACAGCAGATACAGAAAAAGGGTATATTTTGCGAAATGACAGCATTTTCCTAAAAATATTTTATACAAGGCGCTAAAGCGGACAACGGACACGGAAAAAGCCGTTCTGAGGCATAGAACGGCTTTGGAGAAGTTATTCCCACTGCTCCCAAACATCGGGCTGGTAGCCGACAGTTGCCTGACGGCCGTTGCGGACAATTGGCGTTTTCATCAGCGTGCCGTCCTCGAGCAGCTTTTCCTTCTTGTCCTCGTCGTAGGCGAGGTAGGCAAGCGACGCATAACTCTTGCTTTTCTGGTCGAGCAGGTTGTCCAGTCCGCCGACAGCCTTCAGCACGCTGTCCAGTTCACCCTTGGACATGCCCTTTTGCGCAAGGTCGATCATCTGGAATTTAATGCCGCGTTCTTTAAACCAGCGCTGCGCCTTTTTGGTATCAAAACACTTATTTTTGCCGAAAATCTGTATATTCATGCCGTAATCTCCTTTGCTCTGCTGTTTGCATTATAGCAGAACTGGGAGAGGAAAACAAGGGCAATACCGCATAATTGAACAAGAGCGATTTGCGCAAAGTGCCGCGGCAGCGCGACCGGAGCCTGCGCAAGGAACCGCAGCTTTAATTGTGCGGTGTTGCTCAAATGCTATTGCGGTCGGCGCAGGTGCAAAACGCCGCAGGTGCGTGTGAACGGATACAGCAGCACACAGACAAGTGCGGCGCATCGGCCAACCTCACACAGGAGGAGAGGCACTGCGAAGAATACCTCGCCGTGTCGGGCAAAATTGCCGATGGCAGCCAGTCCGGCGGCAGTGAACGCCGGATAGGGGAGCAGGGCAGCGGTGTTAGCTCCAAGCAGCAGCACTGTGCGCAGCAGCAGGAGTGCGAGCAATGCACCGCCTGCGCTGAGTCCGCGCGACACGCTTGCGGACAGCCTGGTCTCCGGCAGAGAAAACGCCAGTACGACCGATGCCGGCAGCAGGGAGCACAGAATATGCCGGAATTGCGGCAGCAATGCCGCTGTCGGTGCGGAAAAGCTGGCAGGCGTAAGCTGTGTGAATGTCAGCACACCGGAGAGCAGGAGTACCGTACCGGCAAGCCACGCAATCGGCAGTGCCCACATGGCACAGCGGTTGAGTCCCATTGAGGCCGTGAGCAGGATACAGACTGTCAGCAGCACAACTGTGCTGCCGCATGAGCGTCCGGTGAACACGGTCTTCTGCAGGAAAATGCTCATGCGGGCGATGGATGCCAGCAGCGGAAACAGCGAGGTCAGGGCGAGCGCCCATTGTGCAGGAGCTGAATGCCGAACCCGGTCGGACAGCCTTGCCGCTCCGATACCGGCCAGTGCACAGACCGTACACGCGAGTGCAGCGGCGTACACGCTCTGCCCGTCGGTGGGAAGATACAGTAATTCACTCATCGGCAGCAGGGTAAACAGCGCCGTACACCACCGCGGAAACAACTGCTCACGCATAGGCACCACCGCCGATCTCACCGTCTAAAAAGCAGTTCAGCCGTTCGTTTTTGAACACTGCCGTGCCTGCCGGTGCCGTCTGTCCAAACGCATCCACGCGCAAGGCCGGAAGAATGGCTGTGCCGTCTGCGTGCAGCACATCGGTAACGCGGTACAGCGGCATATCCGGCAGAATACCGTCCTGCGCGGAGCGGTCAAGCAGCTCGCTGAGCGCGTACACCTCGTTGTCGTTCTCCAGCAGCTCGGCGGCAGAGCCGTCCCGCACGACGGCTGCCCGCAGGCTGAGCCGCACATCGTTTTCACGGCAAAGATAGTCCGCCAGCGGAAGAATGCTCTCGGAAACCGCATCCTCGCTTAAAAGCAGCACCTGTGCATGGCTCAAATACAGGTCGCCCGGCAGGATACTGCGCAGGTTGCGCAGTGCGTCCGTCACATCGGTTCCGGTGGCGGACAGGTAAGCCGGTGCGGCGGTGTCATCCGGCGAGTCCTGCCGCACAACCTCGGCGGTCAGGCAGTACACACCGTTTTTGCAGTCGAGCGCAAGCGCGGATACCGGCGAAACTTCTCTCGCACAGCCGCACAGCAACAGCAGTAGCGGCAGGAATCTGAGCAGCTTCACGGGCGTTCCTCCTTCGACGGGCGTTTGACGGCAAAGCGGTCGCAGCGCATGAAAAACCATGGATAGCGAAGCCAGGTGTCCTCGTGCTCGGCGGAGATGCGCGGCACCAGATTGAGCAGGTACGGTACCGAGCACGAGTGCATGCGGCACAGTGCCGCGAGCGTTAATCCGAGTGCAAGACCAACGCCGTACAGGCCCCAGGAGGCTGCAGCAGCGAGCAGCACGAAGCGAAGCCACAGGGCAGCGGTCTGCAGTTTGGGTACCATCAGACCGGTGACACCCGCGATAGCGACTACGATAACGGTCGGTGCGGCGGCAAATCGCGCGGAAACTGCCGCGTCACCGAGCACCAGACCGCCGACAATGCTCATCGTCTGTCCCATGGCACCGGGCGTTCGCGCTCCGGCTTCCTTGAGTGCCTCGAGCACGGACAGCATCAGGAGAATCTCCCAGCCGATGGGAAGGGGAACGCCGCGCTGTGCGGCGGAGACAGCGAACAGCAGCCGCGCGGGCACTAATTCTCGGTGATAGAGCATGAGTGCGGCGTACATGGCGGGAAACGTGATCGTGAATACAAATCCGACGACACGCAGGATGCGCGAAAGATTCGCCTGCAGAAAGCTGATATAGTAGTCGTCGTTGGACTGAAAGCACTCCTGAAACAGAAACGGCGCTGTGAGCGCTACCGGACTGCCGTCCACGACGAGGACACACCGACCCTCCAGCATACGGGAAGCGGCAACGTCCGGCCGTTCGGTCGTGCCGAGTGTCGGAAACGGCGACCAGCGATGGTCGCGTATGCGCTCGGCAAGATAGTTGGAGTCGAGCACGCTGTCGATATCGAGCGCGGTCAGACGTGTTTCCAGACGCTTAACCAGACTGTTTTCACACAGTCCGGCAATATAGCACAGGCACACATTGGTGTTCGTGCGGCTGCCGACGCGCATGAACCGGAATTTCAGCCGAGGGTCGTTTACGCGGCGGCGGATGAGCGCCAGATTGGGCATAAAGCACTCGGTGAAGCCCTCCCGCGGGCCGGAAAGGACGCGCTCGTTTTCCGGTTCGGCGGTGCTACGCTTGTCGAAGCCCTTGGTGTTGACGAGCACCGGACGTGCATCGCCGTCGGTCAGCACAATGGCGTCGCCGTAGAGAAAGGCGGAAAACACCTTGTTCATATCGGTTTCCACGCGGCATTCGTCAGCCTGGAGCACGGTGGCGGCGAGCATATCGGCGGAAAGCCGCGCCTGCTCACAGCGCAGGATAGGCCGCACAAGGCTCTGGTTGATGGCAAGGGAATTTACCATGCCGTCAAAGAAAAACAGCGCGCAGCGCAGTCCGTTTTGACCGATGGCACGCCGGATGATAAGTGTATCGTCGTTCCGGAACAGCTCCTGCATTATGCGGATGTTCCGTTCCAGATCGGCGGTAAATGTGATCGTTTCCATAGTTTCACCCCAAGTTAGGGTGCGCACTATGATAAAAATTATTCGGAAAGTTATCTTGTAGGGCGGGGTGACCTCATTCCGCCCTACGGTCAAGTGGTCAATTCGGCCGAAAGAACCTCGCCAAATAATCTGATCCCTTTCAGCGCTTCTGTCATCGTATTGCCTGACGAACCTACCTCCACCAGAAACGCGCTGTGCGTTGCATGCTGATTAAACCGCTGGGTCCGCAGATTAAGCGGACGCATGAGCGTCGGATAGGTGCGGTTGAGCCGGTACTGCAGCGATGCTGCACGATTCAGGTTCTCCTGCCAGTCCGGGTGATACAGGCCGCCGTCATCTGTGCCGACTACAAGCATAAGCTGTGCGGTTTCCTCGCCGTTTATCGTGCAGGAGGTCTTGTAGGCGCGGCCGTCATCGGTCAGGATCGAGTCGCGGTGCACGTCAATGACGGTTGTGATGGATGGATATTTTGCCAGCGTGTCCTCAACCACGGCAAGTGAGCGGTCATACGCACCGGTGTACACGGGCGAATCGAAAATTTCGCGGATATGTACGGCCTCAATGCCGTTGTCCTCGAGCACCTTCTGCAGTTCGTCACCGACACGCACTACATTATAATTGGTATCGGTCGTGCGCTCGGTCTCGGTCGGTGTATACGGAAAAGCGGCATCCGGCGTGTAGCTTTCGCTGCCGTGTGTGTGATAGATAAGCACCTGCGGTCCGTCACCGTCTGCGGAAAGATGCTCGTCTGCGGCAAGACAGTCTGCCGCATCCACGTCATACGAGGTCTCGTTGTTGATGGAGACCGTGGCGGCCTTGTCAGCGGCCGACAGCACCGGATTGTCGTTCTCGGTGCCGGACGAGGGCACATAGGTGCTCTCCGCAAGCGGATTCTCCGCCTGCTCATCCCGCGCTGCGGCAGCCGTGCGCGGCGTGTACACCTCGGCGGTATCATCTGGCGAAACGCCGAATTCGAGCGCCATTGCGCGGGTGACAAAGCCGCTGTTGTGCGCCAGACCGGTCAGTGCCTTTTGCGCGATCGGCTCGCCGCCTGCCCGGGAAAAAATCAGCAGCGACAGTGCCAGACAGAGGGTGATGACGGCAGGCAGGCGGATGCCACCTCTCGATCGGAATTTCTGATGTTTACGCCGCTTCATTGCGCCATCCTCCTTGCTGTTTCATGCTATCTATCATACGCCGTACAGCGTGCGAGTATGCCCGAAACCTGTCACGAGAGGTACAGGTCGATATCGGCAACACTGAGATGCGGATGCAGCGCCATGTTGACCGCATAGCCGATCATGCGGGAGATGTCGGCAACCTCGCGGTCAATGTCGCGTGTGGTGATCATCACCGGCTGAGAGAGGTCGTCCAGCGCTTCGCAGGCAGGCTGCCCAAGCTGGCTGCTGATCTCATGTGCGAGCGTTGCACCGTCCACCACGGTCGGCACGCCAACGGCGATAACCGGCACGCCGAGTGTTTCCTTGTTGAGTGCCGTACGGGCATTTCCCACGCCGGCACCCGGCGTAATGCCGGTATCTGCCAGCTGGACCGTACGCAGCAGCCGCGACAGCCGACCGGCGGCAAGCGCATCCACGGCGATGACAGCGGCAGGGCGCACGCGGTCGAGCACACCGCAGATGACCTCGCCGGTCTCGACGCCGGTCTGTCCGAGCACACCCGGAGCCAGTGCGGAAACGGGCCGCCAGTCCGCGAAAATATCGGGCGACTGCGCGACCAGATGCCGCGTGGCAATCACATGATCGGCGGTCTGCGGACCGATGGCATCGGGGGTTATCATGCGGTTGCCCAGTCCGGCGATGAGCACCGGACCGTCATTCGGACGCGGCAGCAGTTCACGCAGCAGTGTGCTGAGCGCCTTGCAGGCACGCGGAAACGCATCCTCCTCACGGCGGATGAGTGCGTCCAGCTCAAGCGTGAGATAGCGCCCCTGCGGCTTGCCAATCTCGCGGGCGGCATCCTCTGAGAGAATGCGTACCTCGTGTACGGCGAAGCCCTCAAGCATGCGGTCGGACTGCCGGACATGCGGCAGGGCAGCGGCTGTTTTATG
This sequence comes from Butyricicoccus sp. AM05-1, assembly GCF_003474415.1. Taxonomy (NCBI): domain Bacteria; kingdom Bacillati; phylum Bacillota; class Clostridia; order Eubacteriales; family Butyricicoccaceae; genus Butyricicoccus; species Butyricicoccus sp. AM05-1. Next base: position 130,258 of record NZ_QUDG01000001.1, read on the forward strand.
GTTTTCGATTGCCTCAACGGCCAGATCGGTGCGGAAAGCCATGCGCAATCCCTCCTTATAAGGATAGTTTTTTCGAGGAAAAAGTTTTTATGCAGAAAATGAAAAAAACACTTGCTTTTTTTGTGAGAAGATGATAGAATAATATCACTGTTGAATAGAAAACGAAGGAGGTGTTTTCAGAATGCCCAATATTAAGTCTGCAAAGAAGCGCGTTAAGGTTAACTCCGTAAAGGCGCTGAACAACCAGATGGCTAAGAGCGAGCTCAAGACCACTCTGAAGAAGTTTGATGCTGCGATTGCTGGCGGCGATAAGGCTGAAGCAACTGCTGCTTACACGACCGCTGTCAAGGCTGTCGATCAGGCGGCTGCCAAGCACCTCCTGCACAAGAACAATGCGTCCAACAAGAAGAGCAAGATGACTACCAAGCTCAACGGCATGGCGTAAGTTCTGGTATAGAACGTCGAAACCGCAAGTTTAACTTGCGGTTTTTCTTTTTGCATCATTTAGATATTTATCAAAATGTATTGACAAACGAAGAAGTTGTGGTATACTGAAAACAATTAGATGGGTATCTAATTAACGGGATGGCGAGAAGGACGGTGAATGTAATGGACATTTCCATTCTGATTTGCGCGATTGCGCTGATTCTGGCGGCTATATTGGTGATCTGGCAGGCAAAAGCGCTTGCAAGATGCGATTTGATTTGTAAATCCTGCGGCACGAAGCAAAACCTGCCGTGGAAGCGGCTGGTTTTCCGCACGCATGTGGGAAATGACTGGCAGCTGTATTGTCCGGTCTGCGGGCGCAAAACGTGGTTTGCCGCACGAAAGAGGGGACAGTAATGGGGTTTCAGCAGAGCTTTAAGGCACTCAGCGATCCGGTGCGGCGCGAAATCCTGTCGCTGCTGCGGCGCGGACCGATGGCGGCGGGCGATATTGCAGCGCACTTCGAGGTGTCGGGCGCAACCATTTCACATCACCTGTCCGTCCTGCGGGATGCGGGTCTGGTGCTGGATGACAAGCAGGGCAAGTACATTTATTATGAGCTGAATATGTCGGTCGTGGATGAGATTCTCGAATGGATCAGCGCCTTGAAAGGAGATGGCAGGAATGAAAAAAATCAGTAGATTGCAGGTGACGGCGTGGGTGCTGTCGCTGCTGCCGGCGGCAATGACAGCGGTGTTTTACAGCAGGCTGCCCGCAGAAATTCCCATGCAGTGGGATCTTGTCGGCCATGTGAGTTACGAAACCAGATGGCATTTGTGGATCGTGGCCGGGATGGCACCGCTGTTTGCAGTTCTGTTCTACTTTCTGCCGCGGTTTGACCCGAAAAGCAAGAACTACGACAAATTTTCCGATGCCTATGTTGGGTTTCAGATCATGATCGACCTGTTCCTGACCGCAATGTGCGGCATCTGCATTGCGGAAGCACTGCGTCCGGGTACGGTCGATGTGCCGACAGTCGTATGTCTGCTCGTCAGCCTGCTGGTGATGTGCCTCGGCAACATTATGCCGAAGTTTCGCATGAACTGGTACTGCGGACTCAAAACGCCGTGGACGCTGTCGAGCGAAACCGTCTGGACGAAAACGCATCGTGCGGCGGGCCGCATGCTGTTTGCGGCGGGTATTATCGGTGCGGCAGGCTCGTTCGTTCCAAACGAAATTGCAAAGTTTGTGCTGGTGCTTGCGCCAATGGCGGCGGCAACGATTATCCCGACTGTGCTGAGCTGGCGATGGTACCGCGCAGAACAGCAGTAATAGACGAAAAATGGACTTTGAAAGCGCGGTTTGCTGGAAAACCGCGCTTTTCTTGTATAAAAAGGTTAAAATTACAGAATGGTTACAACAAATTTAGTCATATTTTAACTTGTCAAGTGGGGAACAGTGTGCTATAATTTTGAAGCAAGTTTACATAGGTGGGGAATACACCCTATCTATCATAACCACTGAGCAAGGAGAATATTATGAAAAGAACGCGAAAGCTGGTGACCGTCGCGGTGCTGGCGGTTGTGGTGGTCGTAAGCGCGATCACAGCAGCCTATGCACTGAGCGCGAACACCACGGAGACGTATGCGTATCTTCCTGAACACTCGGTTTACTTTTATGATACAGCAGGAGAGTACGCGTGGGCTTCCCGCGAGGTTGATACGCTTGCCGTTGCAGGCGTAATCAAGGGCAGCGGAACCCATCTGTTTTATCCGGGCAACGCCATTACCCGAGCGGACTTCATCGTTATGCTCGACCGCGCCTATGGTATGAGTAAAGCGCTCGACAACGGTCAGGTCAATTCAAACGGCTCATTTGTCGATGTGCCGAGCAGCGCCTATTACAGCAAGGCGGTTATCGCGGCGAAAGCCTTCGGCATAGCGGCGGGCACCGCGACCGGTGAGTTTCAGCCGCAGCAGAGCATGACCCGTCAGGATGCAATGGTGTTCCTCAAACGCACGATTGACCGCACGGCGCTCAAGCTGGGCACCGGTTCGGTGAGCAGCTTTTCGGATGCGAGCAGGATTTCCAATTACGCGAAGCCTTCCGTCAGTGCACTGGTCGGTGCTAAGGTGATCGGCGGCTCGAAAGGAAAAATCAATCCGCTTTCCAAGGTAACGCGTGCGGAGATGGCGGTGATGCTCTATCGGGCAACGCATTTGACCGTGCAGAGCAGCGGCGCTGTGTATCAGAGCCGCTGCGATCTGGTCAACCTGTGTATCGGTACGCAGAATTACTGCGATGTTGTGATCGAGAACTATGATCCTTCGGTGACGTATACCGGTCTGATGGAGTATACGGATTTCCAACGAATCGGCGGCGTTACCTACGTTTCGCTGAGCGGCAAACGCGCGATCGACCGCACGGTAACGTACACGAACGGCGTGTTCACCTTCGCAGACGGTGAGGGTACAGTGAGCATTCCGGCGGCCGCCGATTGCGTAGCTATCGATGTCAGCCAGCCATACCATCAGCTGAATGCGCCGACAAGCACCGGCAGTACCTACCGGCATTGCTATCCCTCTATTGAAGACGGTGCGGTTACTGCGATTTATTATTCCAAGGTATAACGAAACCACCCTGCTTTCGCAGGGTGGTTTGAGGCTGTCGAAAAACTCTGTTTTTCGAGCAGCCTCTCGATTGAAACCACGCTTTCAATCGAATCTTGACGAAAAGCCGCGCCCTACGGGCACAATTTTTCGTCCCTTGTATAATTCCCGAGGTACACGCCCCCGGGAATTATGAATTTGCTGTGCAAATTCTATTTTATGCGTGCTGCCGCACGAAAGGTAAAAACGATAGATTGGCTTTATCGACAGACTGAAACCACCCTGCTTTCGCAGGGTGGTTTTTCGTTGTTAAATGCGTGGGCGGAAACTGGAGAAACGTTACGTTCATTTTCCATAAAAAAGACACCTCCGCTATGCAGAGGTGTCTTTTTTATACATTTGGAGATGAATGGATTTTTGGAGAGAATTGCAGGATTTGAGAATCAAAATTACTCAGAAACCAGCGGGGTGGACAGGTAACGGTCGCCGGTATCAGGCAGCAGAGCTACGATAACCTTGCCGGCGTTCTCCGGACGCTTGGACAGCTCAACAGCAGCCCACAGAGCAGCACCGGAGGAAATACCTACGAACAGACCCTCGCTGTGAGCGAACTGGCGAGAGGTTTCAAATGCATCCTCGTTTGCTACACGAATAACTTCGTCGTAAACCTTGGTATCGAGTACATCCGGAACGAAGCCGGCGCCGATACCCTGAATCTTATGCGGGCCGCCCTTGCCGGTGGACAGTACCGGGGAGGTATCCGGCTCAACAGCTACTACCTTGACATTCGGGTCCTGATCCTTCAGGTACTTGCCGGTGCCGGTTACGGTGCCGCCGGTGCCTACGCCTGCAACGAAGATGTCAACCTTGTGACCGGACTGCTCCCAGATCTCGGGGCCGGTGGTTGCGTAGTGTGCAGCCGGGTTTGCCGGGTTTACGAACTGACCGGGGATGAAGCTGTTCGGGGTCTCCTTAGCCAGCTCGTTTGCCTTTGCAATCGCACCGGACATGCCCTTCGTGCCTTCGGTCAGAACCAGCTCAGCGCCGTATGCCTTCAGCATGTTGCGGCGTTCAACGCTCATGGTTTCCGGCATGGTGAGGATGATGCGGTAGCCGCGGGAAGCTGCAACTGCTGCCAGACCGATACCGGTGTTGCCAGAGGTCGGCTCGATAATGGTTGCGCCCGGCTTGAGTGCGCCGGACTTCTCAGCCTCGTTGATCATAGCGTTTGCGATACGATCCTTAACGGAACCGGCCGGATTAAAGTACTCCAGCTTTGCGAGAATCTGTGCGTTAGCGCCAGCCTTAGCTGCAAACTTTTCAGCCGCATACAGCGGGGTATTGCCGATCAGATCGGAGAAGCTCTTTTTAATATCAGACATGGGATAAACCGCCTTTCAAAATTAAGAAAAATTAGAATGTGATGTTAGTAAGGAATGATGGGAAAACTCAGTTGATGCAACATCGACACATTCGCCGGATCGTCATTGAGATCACGCTCCTAAATTCACTTTATTCATATGTGTTTTGTATGAATTAAATATACAACCGAAATCCCCATTTGTCAATAGGAATTTTGAAAAAAGTCAAAAAATTTCCGCACCCGGAAAAATGGTGCGGAAACATACTGTTTAATGGGTAAGATCCCAGTCGATAGGGTCGATGCCGTGTGCTTCGAGGAACGCATTACATTTGGAGAAGTGCTTGCAGCCGAAAAAGCCGTTGTACGCCGACAGAGGAGAGGGATGCACGCTTTCGAGCACAAGGTGCTGCGGTGCAGTGATGAGTTTCTTTTTGCTGCGGGCATTGCCGCCCCAGAGCAGAAAGACGATCGGCTGCTCATGCTCGTTCAGCTTTTCGATTATATGGTCGGTGAAGGTCGTCCAGCCGAGGTTTTTGTGGCTGTTCGCCTGCCCGCGGCGTACGGTCAGAGTCGTGTTCAGCATGAGCACACCGCGCTCCGCCCACTTGGTGAGCGTGCCGTCCTTGGGAGGCACAATGCCAAGATCACTCTGCAGCTCCTTGAAGATGTTCTGCAGGCTCGGAGGCGGCTGAACACCCGGCTGAACCGAAAAGCAAAGTCCGTGCGCCTGGCCGGGACCGTGATATGGGTCCTGCCCGAGGATGACGGCCTTGACCTTGGAATACGGCGTGTACCGCAGAGCGTTAAAGATGTTCTCTGCCGCCGGATAGATGGTCTGCTCGGCGTATTCCTTTTTCAGCCAGTAGCGAATGCGCTTGTAATAATCCTGCTCAAACTCACCGGCAAGGATCTCGTCCCAATCGTTGCCAAGATGTACCATGCGATCACTCCAAAATTGTTTTCTTATCTTTAGTATAGCATAGGAAAGGGGGGGTGTCAAAATTGAGAATGGATAGGGAGCGTCCTATCGCGCAGACAGTTCGTCCTATCCGGGCTGCACTGGTCGCAGGCACGGGTTTTCCGGTGTGCCCAAACTGCGAAGGTGGTTCGCCATTTCCGGGCGAGGATTCCGCCGCTGCGGCGGTGGGGAACGTGCGGCGTCCGCCGCGGGGACAAAAAGGAAGGGACACCCATGGTTTCCCTTCCTCTTTGAACTCCTACCTTTCCTTTGTTTGATAGTACGGCGGTAATGGTAGAGAAGAGACCGCTCCGAAAAGGAGTACGGCAGTCGGGTTACCGTTCCGTAGGGGCGCGCATTGCGCGTCCATTCCTCTACCTATTCGCAGTGCCAGATACCGTACTGCTACACAGGCGGCTTACTCTACGCAGGCGCGGCATACCCGTGCCGCGCAAATTTTTTGCTTGTGCAGATTATCCAAATCCTACGGATATAGGCGATATGCACCCGTAATCGTGTTGCGCGGCACTGTTATGCCGCGCCTGCGTAGACCCAAATTGGATGTAGCAGTACGGTATCCGACACTACGAATAGGCGGATACAACGCGGAACGAAAAATCCTCTGCCGTACTCCTTTTCGAAGCGGTCACATATAGGCAATCTGCGCCAGATTAGGAAGCAAGGGAAAGGTAGGAGTTCAAAGAGGAAGGTCACTCATTTAATCCGCGCACAGCGCGGGAACAATGTTTAGCAGCCTACGGGCAAACCGCAGGTTGTCCTTCCTTTTTGCCCCCGCGGCGGGCGCCGCGACGTTCCCGCCGTCCGCAGACGGCGAATCTCCACCGCTGAATCTCAGCGAAAAACATCCCGCCCGTTAGGGGCGAACCCGCCTGCGGCAGTTCGTGCGCCCCGGTTAACCGGTGCAGAGAAAAGACGGACGTTTGAGCGGCTTGATGACCGTTTTTGAATAAACCATGAATTTTGTAAAGCCCTCTTGATTTTTTCTGACTTTGGGATTATTATATCAATGTTGGCACTCGACGATTGAGAGTGCTAATACCGAACAACAAACACAGAGGTGTATGTAATCATGGCAACCAAGCAGTTTAAGGCAGAATCCAAGCGCCTGCTCGATTTGATGATCAACTCTATTTATACGCACAAGGAGATTTTCCTGCGTGAGCTGATCTCCAACGCATCCGACGCAACGGATAAGCTCTACTATAATGCAATGAAGGAAGGCAAGACCGGTATCACCCGCGACAGTCTGCCGATTGAGCTGACGCTCGACAAGGCAAACCGCCGCTTTATCATCGAGGACCACGGCTGCGGCATGACTGCCGAGGAAATGGAGAACAACCTCGGTACGATCGCGCATTCCGGTTCGCTGGCGTTCAAGAACGAAAATGAAAAGCAAGACGATATCGACATCATCGGCCAGTTCGGCGTTGGCTTCTATGCGGCCTTTATGGTTGCAAAGCATGTTGAGGTCGTATCCCGTGCGGCAGGCAGCGATGAGGCCAACCGCTGGGAGTCCGACGGTGCAGACGGCTACACGGTTGCGCCGTGCGAAAAGGCAGAAAACGGCACGAAGATCGTGCTGACCATCAAGGATAATACGGAGAACGAGAATTACGATGAATTCCTCGAGCCGTACCGCATTCAGGGTCTGGTAAAGAAGTATTCCGATTACATTCGCTACCCGATCAAGATGGATATGACGCGCTCTCGCATGAAGGAGAAGCCGGCAGATGCAGGCGATGACTACAAGCCGGAGTGGGAGGAGTACACCGAGAATGAGACCCTCAATTCCATGGTCCCGATCTGGAAGAAGTCCAAGAAGGAGCTGAAGGACGAGGATTACAACAGCTTCTATACGCAGAAGTTCTACGATTATCAGCCGCCGCTGTGCCACATCCATTCCAGTGTGGAAGGTGCGGTAACGTACACGGCAATGCTGTTCATCCCGTCTCACGCACCGATGGACTACTACACCAAGGACTATGAGAAGGGCCTGCAGCTGTATTCCAACGGCGTGCTCATCATGGACAAGTGCGCGGATCTGCTGCCCGATCATTTCAGCTTTGTACACGGCATGGTCGATACGGCAGACCTGTCGCTCAACATCTCTCGTGAGATGCTGCAGCACGATCGCCATTTGAAGGCCATCGCGCAGAGCCTTGAGAAGAAAATCAAGAGCGAGCTGCTCAAGATGCAGAAGGACAAGCGAGAGGATTATGAGAAGTTCTGGGCAGCGTTCGGCCGTCAGATCAAGTACGGCGCTTATGTTGAGTACGGCGCGCACAAGGAGCTGCTGCAGGATCTGCTGATGTACCATTCCTCCACGGAGGACAAGCTGGTATCGCTCGCGGAGTACGCTTCCCGCATGAAGGAAGACCAGAAGTATATCTACTATGCTTGCGGCGAGACCATCGACAAGATCAAGCTGCTGCCGGTAATGGAAACCCTGTCCGACAAGGGCTACGAGGTGCTGTGCATGGATGACAGCATTGATGAGTTCTGCGTCAAGATGCTCGCTAAGTACAACGATAAGGAATTCAAGTCCATTGCGGATGCAGACCTTGGTCTGGACAGCGAGGACGAGAAGGAAGAGATCAAAAAGCTGAGTGAGGACAACAAGGATGTCCTCGAAGCACTCGGCAAGGCGCTCGAGGGCAAGGTTAAGAAGGTCGAGCTGACCAGCCGCCTCAAGAGCCATCCGTGCTGCCTGCGTGCCGAAGGCCCGGTAACGCTCGAGATGGAGAAGGTGCTCAACCAGCAGGCTGCTGTCAACGGCGGTCAGAGCGTACACGCCGAGCGTGTTCTGGAGCTGAATGCCGAGCACCCGATCTTTAAGAAGCTGTGTGCGCTGCAGGCGGAAGGCTCGGATAAGGTAAGCACCTATGCGGATATCCTGTATACGCAGGCGTTGCTCATCGAGGGTATGCCGGTGGATGATCCGGTGGTTTACGCAAATGCTGTTTGCAATTTGCTCTCCTGAGATATATAATAATATAGTTAGTATATAGATAGTATATACTTGGGATAAAAGAGTGAATGATTGATGGATTGAGAATAGCGATGCGGCGCGGCTGCGTCGATACTACATTTTATTTATGAACAAAACCGGAAGGTGATGAAACATGAAGAGAATGCTGTGGATACTCAATCCGCATGCGGGACGCGGTGCAATGAGCGGAAAGATCATCGACTGTGTGACCGCATTTCAACAGGCAGGATATGATGTGACGATTTATATCACGCAGGGTGCGCAGGATGCAACGCGTGTTGCACGAGAGCGTGCGGGCGAGTTCGATCGCATTGTGTGTGCAGGCGGTGACGGTACGCTGAACGAGGTGATTACCGGTCTTATGCAGGTGGAGAGCCGTCCGGTTCTCGGTTATGTGCCTGCCGGTACAACAAACGACTTCGCGTTCAGTCTGGGCATTTCCAAGGTGCCCGCTGAGGCGGCGGTTATTGCGGCAGGCGACACGCTGCAGGCGCTGGACATCGGCCGCTTCAACGATCGCTATTTTAACTATGTTGCGGCGTTCGGCGCGTTTACCGAGGTCTCTTACGAGACACCGCAGCAGACCAAGAACATTTTCGGGCGTGCTGCGTATATCATCGAGGGCATTAAGGCGCTGACCAACATCAAAACCTACCACATCCGCGTGAACAGCGCGGAAACGCAGATAGAGGACGATTTCATCTACGGTATGGTGACAAACACGGTGTCGGTCGGCGGCTTCAAGACCATCCGGCCGGATGGCGTGGCGCTGGATGACGGACTGTACGAGGTGCTGCTCATTTACCCGGTCGAGAATCCGATGGAGCTGCAGTGGCTGGCGAATGACCTGCTGACGCATAATGTCGAATCTAACCGCTTCGCGTACTTCCGCACGTCAAAAATAAGTTTTTCGTCCGATGACGAGGTGACGTGGACGCTGGACGGCGAGTTCGGCGGAGCATTGCACAATGTGCAGATTACCAACTGCAGCCGTGCGATCACATTTGCCACCGGCAAGGAGCCGGAAGGAAAAGAATCATAAGAAAAGTCCTGCAGAATGCTGGCTTAACCGTGATAAGGAACGAATGCAGCCTTATTACGGATAGCCGATGGATTCAGGTGTGCAAGGACAACAAACGTAAAGGCAACCGCCCATTTCCGAAAGGAAGGGGCGGTTGATTTTTGCTGTTTATCAAAAGTAAACTGATTCAATTTCATGGACGAGGTGGCAATCTCCGTATCGGCAGAGCCCGGGATCATAGAAAAAACGGCGTGACTTTCACGGTCACACCGTTCTTTGCGACACAATAATTACTTGTCACGATTCAGTGTCAGCTCTGCGGGATTTTTATACGTTGGGTGCAAGCAGGATGGGCTGAAGCTGTCTGCCGTTCATGGCCGCGTCAATGGCGGCGGGAATCAGCGTCATGTCTGCGACAAGCGAGCGCGGCTTGTTGTGCGGTGCATCCTGCCGCAGCGGTACGAAATAGTAATGCCGACGATTCAGCAGCGTGCCGAGATTTGCGGCGCTGCCGGACAGACCGTCATTGGTGGAGACCGCCAGCACGACCGGACGTTCTCCGCGCAGATGGCTTTTGACCGCCATGGTCGCGGGCGTGTCCGTCAGACCGTGCGCCAGTCTGGCGAGTGTATTGCCCGTGCACGGCGCAACGATCAGTATATCAAACAGCGCCTTCGGCCCAATCGGCTCGGCGGAAACAATGCTGTCGATAGGGGAGACGCCGGTGAGTGCGGTCAGCTCCTGACGCCAGTGCGCGGCTGTGCCAAAACGGGTGTCGAGTGTGCCGGCGCTGTCGGACAGAATCGGCGTAACGGATTCGCCGCGCTCGATGAGTGCTTGTATAACCGGTATGACCTTGGCAAAGGTACAGAACGAACCGGTCAGTACAAAGCCAATGCGGAGTTTGCTCATAAGATGCCCTCCTCGTGCAGAATCGTGTCCACGGTATCGAATACCGCGCGTGCAGCGCTGAGCGGTGCTACCTTGCCCGGCAGAGACAGCGCGTGCAGCACGCGGCAGCCATCCGGAAGCAGGGTATCGGCGGCAACACCGCCCGGCAGAGATGCAAGATCAATGATGAAACAGGGCGGTTTCATGTCGGATAGTACCTCGGTTGTCAGGATCGGAGCAGGTACGGTGTTGAAAATCAGGTCAAAACCGGCAAGGTGACCGGCGAGCCTGCGTGTATCCAGTGCGTGCAGTCCTGCGGCAGCGATGCGTGCAAAATCACGCGTACAGCGTGCGGAGACCGCAACCTGTGCATCGAGAGCATACAGCTTGCGTGCAAGAAGCATGCCGATCCGTCCGGCACCGATTACCAGACAGCGTGCGTTTTGCAGCGTGAACGCAGTCTGTTCCATCGCAAGCTGAAGTGCTCCCTCGCAGGTAGGGAAGGTGTTAGCGGTTTGGCACATAAGCGGATTGGCCTTCGCATAGACTGTAAGCGAAGGAGGGATAGCCATGAAACTGACCGAACAGGAGCAGGCCGCTGTTTCGCGCGGCATGATCGAGGGTCTGCTCCGCGCTTTGCGCACGGAAGGTATGCTGCCGCCCGAGCGGCTGGAGCTGGTGCTCGAGCTGTTGTGCGCAGGCCGCTGACGTGCTGCGCGTGGCCGCCTATTGCCGCGTTTCCACCTCACAGGAGGACCAGAGAAACTCGCTGGAGAATCAGCGGCGATATTTTTCGGAGTACATCAGCCGTCAGCCGGACTGGGAGCTTGTGGAGGTTTATGCGGACGAGGGTCTGTCCGGCACCTCGTCCGACCGGCCTGCCTTTCGGCGCATGCTGGCAGCGGCAGCAGAAGGAGAAATTGACCTGATTTTAACTAAAGAGGTCTCACGCTTTGCCCGAAATACGGTTGACACGCTCGCGTACACGCGGCTGCTGCGCCGTCAGGGAGTCGGTATTGTATTCATTGGAGATCATATCGACACCCGCCAGAATGACGGTGAATTTCGGCTTACCATAATGGCAAGCGTAGCGCAGGAGGAGAGCCGCAAAATCTCCGAGCGCGTCAAGTGGGGGCAGCAGCGCTCGATGGAGCGCGGTGTGGTGTTCGGATGTGATAATATCTACGGGTTTTCCCTGCAGGGTGGGGAACTGACGGTAAAACCCGAACAGGCGGCAGTCGTCCGCGAGGTGTACCGCCGTTTCTTGATGGACGGCAAAGGCACTTACATCATCGCACGGGAGCTGACCGCCGAGGGCATCCCGCCGCCAAGCGGAAAAGGAAAATCGTGGTCGTCTACGATGGTGCTGCGGCTGCTCCGGGGCGAGAAATACTGCGGCGATCTTCTGCAGCGCAAAAGCTGCACGCCGGATTTTCTCGATCATCGCAAGGTGAAAAATGAGGGGCAGTCACCGCAGGTCTATCTGCGGGATCATCACGAGGCGATTGTGCCGCGCTCGATGTTCGAAGCTGTCCGACGGGAACTCGATCGTCGGCAGGCAACCCGCAAAGCCGGCAGCCGACCCTCTGCACGGTATTGGTGCTCCGGAAGAGTGGTCTGCGGACTGTGCGGCAGTCGGCTTGTGCCGCGCAGGGGCGCACGGGCGGACGGCGGTCTGCGATGGGTGTGCGGAAAACGGGTGCAGCACGGCGTGGCAGCGTGTGCGGCTCCGGCAGTTGGGAATCGAATTTTGCTGGACTGCATGAAGCAAATCACGCAGGATTTGCCAATTGACATAGAGGTGATATTGTGGCAGACCTTACGCGCGATACCTGATCTCACACGCGCTGAAAGACAGCAATTCTGTACAATTTTACGAAAAAAGCTGTACAGTGAAATGGTTTACAGCGCACTGCTCGATCATATCACTGTAACGGGGGAGGGCTTGACTGTATATCTGCACGGCGTGTCCGAACCGCTGTATTTCGACCTTTCGGGCAGAGAAAAGCCGTCCGTGCAGCGCACGGACGGCTGAACGCTATTCGCTTTTCTTTCCGCGTGCGTCATAATCATCGAGGAACGAGTGGAGCACGCCGCCGGACTTGTAACCGGGCATCATGTCCAGATTTACCGAGTGAATACTGTTGAAAATGCTGCGCTCAATATTCGGGTTGTCGCGGCGCAGACGGCGCAGCAGAATCTTGACCTCCTGTCGCTTGGAACCGCCGCCGCCGTTGTCGCACATCGTACAGTTTTCGGTGAAGCGGCACGCGCACTGGATAAATTCGAGGTCGTTATACTGCTTCCACGCGAGGATATCCTCCTCGTGAATGCAGTACAGCGGACGAATCAGCTCCATGCCCGCAAAGTTGGTGCTGTGCAGCTTGGGCAGCATGGCCTGCATCTGCGAGCCATAAAACATGCTCATCACGGTCGTTTCAATGACATCGTTGAAGTGGTGGCCGAGCGCGATCTTGTTGCAGCCGAGCTCCTGCGCCTTGCTGTACAGATAGCCGCGGCGCATGCGCGCACACAGGTAGCACGGGTTTTTCTCGCTGTTGTTGGCAACCGCGAAAACGTCGGTCTCGAACACGGTGACCGGGATATGCAGCAGTGCAGCGTTGCTCTCAATTTTGTTGCGGTTGATTTCGTTGTAGCCGGGGTCCATGACGAGGAAAACCACCTCGAACGGCACCTCGCTGTACCGCTGGAGCAGCTGCATCAGCTTGGCCATCAGCATGGAATCCTTGCCGCCCGAAATGCACACGGCAATCTTGTCGCCCGGCTGAATCAGCTGATACTGACGGACCGCCAGTGTAAACGGGTTCCAGATGGTCTTGCGAAATTTTTTGATGATACTACGCTCGATCAGCTCGTGCGGCTGTAAATCTCGTTTCATAATGATGCTCCCTGTATTACTTGACTAACTCGTGATAGCACGCGTCGAAAACGGACAGAAATTCGTCGATTTCGGCATCTGTGGTGAGGTGGCTCAGGCTGATGCGCCATGAGGACAGTGCATTGCGCCGGTCGCGGCTGACAGCAAACACTGCACGGGACGGCAGACCATCCGCCGAGCAGGCGGATTTGACCGAAACGCACACGCCTTTTTCGGACAGCGCGCGCTGAAATACGGTGCCTTTCACATTCTTGACGCTCAGATTGAGGATGTGCGGCACGGCGTGCTCCGGACTGTTGATATGCACCGCCGGATACGCCGCAAGTGCGCGGCGCAGCTTCTCACTGTGGCGCTGAACGACAGCACAGCGGATCTCACGCTTATCGCATGCCAGCTGCAGTGCCAGTGCGGACGAAGCCGCCAGACTGAGTGCAGGCGTGCCGCTGCGGTACAGCGTTGTGCTGGCGCCGCCGTTCATCTGGGGTTCGAGCGGCATACGGCTGCGCTTGAGCAGCACGCCGCTGCCGCAGATGCCGCCGAACTTGTGCGGCGCAAAGCTCAGTGCGTCGATACCGGCGAAGTTCACCGGGATGCGCCCGATAGCCTGCGTTGCGTCAACGTGCAGACGGCAGTTCGGATGGTCAGCCAGCAGCGCCGCGATTTCGTTTACCGGCTGAATGGTGCCAAGCTCGCTGTCCACCGCGCAGATGGCAACGAGAACGGTATCCGGACGCAGAAGCTCGCGTACTTCCTCCGGGTCAACCGTGCCGTCCCGTCCGATGGAGAGCAGGTCGATCTCCCAGCCGCGCTCCTGCAGGGCGGTCAGGCTGCCGCTGACCGAGGAATGCTCGAGTGGTGTGGAGATGATATGCTTGCCGATATGCCGTGACGCCTGCGCGATGCCCTTGATGGCAAGGTTGTTCGCCTCGGTCGCACCCGAGGTAAAGATGACCTCGGCAGGGGACGCGCCGGTCAGCGCTGCAATCTGCTCGGTGACACGCGCCATTTCCTCGCGGGCGGCTTTGCCTGCCATGTGTATCGAGTTCGGGTTGGCCGGAAACCGGCGTTCTATATCGCAGAATCGCTCCAGCACCGCAGGGTCCGCGGGTGCATGGGCGGCATAATCGAGATAAATCATAGCATGGACTCCTCAAAATAAGGTTAACGGCTATAATCATAGCATTCTTATAGGAAAAAGTCAAGATGGACAGAAAAAGACTGCTGTCTCCGATGAAACAGCAGTCTTTCTTTCACTTCATGGCGGGGTCGGTCACACCGTTCGCCTCAAACGCGCGGATGCGGTCCAGACAGGTGCCGCACTTGCCGCACGGCTTGTCGCCGCCCTCGTAGCAGCTCCACGTCAGCTGATAGGGAACCTGCAGCCGCAGACCTTCGGCAACGATCTGCGCCTTATTCCAACGCACGAACGGAGCCTCGATGCGGACATCACCGCCCGAGCCGAGTACGATGGAGTGGTTCATTGCATTTACGAAATCCTCACTGCAGTCGGGATAGGCATTGCCGGCGGCATCGTCGTGATGCGCACCGTAGTAAATCACGCTGCAGTGCTTGGACAGCGCAACGCTTGCCGCTGCCGACAGGAACAGACCGTTGCGGAACGGCACATAGGTCGTAACCGGCTTGCCGCCGCGCTGCGCCAGCTGCTCGGCGTAGGATTCCTCGGGGATGTCCTCGGTCGAGTGGGAAAGCAGCGAGCAGTCGCTGTACGCGAACACCGGCGTCAGGTCGAGAGATGTGCCCTCGATGCCGTAGTATTCGAGAACCGCCTTCGCAGCCTGGATCTCCTTAACGTGCTTCTGACCGTAGTAAATGGACAGCGCACACACATTCTCCTTGCCGTGCTTCTCGATGGCAAGCGCAAGACAGGTCGTGCTGTCTACGCCGCCGCTGCACAGGACCATTGCCTTTTCGCTCATCGGTTGTCCACCTTCTCCGGGTACAGATCGTGGTGGGTGAGACGCTCGAATGCAACCTCCTCCCAGCGGGTGCCGGGCTTGCCGTAGTTGCAGTACGGATCGATCGAGATGCCGCCGCGCGGCGTGAATTTGCCCCAGACTTCGATGTACTTGGGCTCCATCAGGCGGATGAGGTCCTTCATGATGATGTTCACGCAGTCCTCATGGAAATCGCCGTGGTTGCGGAAGCTGAACAGATACAGCTTGAGCGACTTGCTCTCTACCATGCGCTCGCCGGGCACATAGGAGATATAAATGGTAGCAAAGTCCGGCTGGCCGGTCATCGGGCACAGGCTGGTGAACTCCGGGCAGTTGAACTTGACAAAATAGTCGTTGTCCGGATGCTTGTTCGGGAAAGTCTCCAGCATTTCGGGCGCGTAGTCCGAGGGATACTTGTTCTTCTGGCTGCCGAGCAGCGTGACGCCGTTCAGTTCTTCTTTATTTCTTCCGGTCATGGTTGCATTCTCCTTACATTAACTAGCCTTAGTTGCCTTGGGATACAGTGCGCGCTGCAGTACGTTCACCAGAACGACACCGCAGACCGCAGGTACGGACTGACCGATGCACAGGCTGGTGGCGAGTACAGAATACGGAACGTGCAGCAGATAGCTCAGATAGCTCGGTACGCCGAGACCGGGCACAAGGATGATCGGGAGGATCATCAGCCAGCGGCTCCAGCCCTTGCGGCGGATGAGCACGATGATCGCGGTAACGATGATACCGACGAAGCAGCCTCCGAACCAGTCCAGCAGACCGAGTCCGCCGAACAGAAAGTTGGCAATGAAATTAGCGAAACCAAGCGGCAAAACCAGGAACGGAAACAGGTAAGCGAGCGCATACAGAGCCGTTGCAATGCGGATCTGGTACGCACCGAAAGAGAAGCTCTGCGTAAAGTACAGCACAACAACGTAAAGTGCCATCACCATAGCAGAAACGGTCAGTTTTTGAACCTTGCTCATGTTTTCTTTTACCATATTTCATTCACCTCCAAATAATGCACACAACAACGTTGATTGGAAACCTAAGGCAACACCGCACAATTAAGACTGCGGTGCTTTGCGGAAATTTTGTGACCTGACTTTGGCTTCGGTTCCTTGCGCGAGTTCCGTCCGCGCTGCCGAAGTTTCACGGTAATACATCAAGTATTACCGCAAAACTGCGCCTCGTCAGTACGCAAAATTTACTCGCAAATCACTCTTGTTCAATTATGCGGTATTGCCTTAAAATTTTTCTGTTTCGTTGTCCCTAGTTTTGTTTTACGACAGGATGGTTTCGAACTGTCATTCCATATCCGGAAGCAAAGTGCCGAACGGCACAAACGATAGTATAGCGTATTTTTGCCGTTTATGCAAGTGTAAAAGCAGCAAAACATGGTTTTAATAGAGAGATTATGCGGTTTCACCAAGAAGCGCGAAATCCCTGCCTGACAGAGAGAAAACCGGACATTCGACAGATAAAACGCGTTTTTGTCGAAAATTGTCGATAAATATGCGGGGAAAAGCAGGGATATCCGCTTGCGCGGACGCGCTGAATATGTAAAAATAAGATGTAATCCGTAAATCGGCATAAGATAGAGAAAGCCGGGGGAAAGCAGTAAATGAAGATCAAACAAGGCAAAATGCGTATTTTACTGGCGTGTGCGGACGAGTCTCTGCTGAAACAGACAAAACGGCTTATGCAGGCGAGCAATGAGCTGGAGCTTGTCGGCTGTACGTCGAACGGCACGAAGGCGTGGGAAATGATTCGACAAAAAACGCCGGATATGGTCGTGCTGGATACCGACCTGCCGTATGCGGACGGCTTTGCCGTTGCGTCATGGATGAGACAGAATAAGATGTGGGATACGAGCATTATCCTGCTCAGCTCGTTCATCGGCGGCCAGACCTATGTGGAGTGCAGCCTGCTGCACATTAACGTGCTGCTGCGTAAGCCAATCTGCGCGGATGCACTGTATGAGCGCATCAAGCTGGCGGTCAACTGTACCAGTCGGGGAGATACGGTGGAGCAGCGGCTGGCCCAGATCCTGCGGGAGCTGGGCATGCGCGAGCAGACGATCGGCTATCAGTGTGCATTGCTGACCGTGTGCCTGTATCGGGAGACCGACGGTGCCAGCATCACCAAGATCATTTATCATAGTGTCGCGCAGCAGATGAACAGCGAAGGCAGTAATGTGGAGCGCAACATGCGCTACGCCGTTCACCGCGCATGGGATAAGTGTGATAAAGCCGTGCTTGCCAGGTATTTCGGCGAAGCGCGTGCACAGGATAAGGAGCCGCCGAGCAACCGCGAATTCTGTGCGGCTCTCGTGGAGTATCTCCGGCAGGAAGCCTGCCGCCTGTAACCGGACAACCTGTGCTTTTTGCAAATGCGGCAGGTACCGCGTTGCGGATCGCCAGCTCCTCGCGGGATAAGTAGTCGATGAGTGTCAGTCCGTTCTGCACCGCGCGGGCGTGTACGGAAAAGGGCACGGCACCGGCCAGTGTCAGTGTTCCGGCGGGAATGGCATCGAGCACATCGCCGATGGTGTGCTGTGCATTGGCAAGCGGCGCGTTCAGGCTGCCGTCCCCCGTCTGCACCGGCATAGGCAGAATGACCGCGCGTGCGTCAGCAAGGCACGCCTGCAGGTCACTTACAGCCGTGCAGCCTGCGGCGGGGCGGCGCTCGAGTGCAAATGTGCGAACGGTGTGGCCTGCTTCATGCAGCAGCTCGGCTAAATATGCCTGACGCACGTCGCCGCCGACGACGGCGAGAGTCGTCGATTGATTCATAAGCAAAAACCTCCTTTGCGCCATTCTATGCCGGATGCAAAAGAGGAGTGAAAAGAGAACATCCGCTCTTTGTACAAACAGAGAGCGGATGTTTTTGTATAGATTACTGATTGAGTACCTCGAACAGTGTGTCGCACGCGCCGGTGAGCGACTGCGCAGGACCGTCTGCGGTGATCTCATAGGTGTTTTCGCAGCCGATGAGGCCGACACCCGGAATCGCAATCTTCGGCTCAACGGCAAGCGTCATGCCGGACTTGAGCGGAGCCGAGAAGCCTTTGGCGAGAACCGGTGTTTCGTCCATTGTCAGACCGATGGAGTGGCCGAGGAACTTGCAGCCGTTCATGAAGCCTTCGCGGAACGCAGGATCGACGAGAGAGAGGATCTTCTCGTAAATCTCAGCCGGAACGGCACCGGCACGCAGGAGAGATGCGGTTTCGTTCTCCAATGCAATGCACTGCTCGCGTGCCGCACGGATCACGCCGCTCTGCGGATGCTTGTCCAGCTCGCCGTAGTAGAACGTGATGCTCTTATCGGTATGGTAGCCGCGCAAGCCGCACGGAATGTCCAGCAGGACGGTGTCGCCTTCGTGCAGCTTGCGCTCGGACGAGCCGATGGACTTCATTGCGGTCGAGGTGCCGATACAGCCGGAGGGACTGTCCAGTGCGGTGGGACACAGGCTGTTTTCGCTGAAGCTGGCAATGCCGAGCACGTCCTCAGCTGCCGGCTGATTGTAGCGCGAGATACCCATACCGCCGCGGTCCACGATGGCGGTGCAGATCTCACTGCACAGGCGTGCTTCGCTGACGCCTTCGCGCAGGAACGCCGGAGCAAGTTCCTCGATGACATAACGGTGCAGTCTGCCGGATTCGCGCATGCAGTCCAGTTCATACGCACTCTTGACCGAGCGCAGACCGCTCAGTACGCCATCCACCGGCTTGGGTGAAAACGGCAGATGCTTGTTCAGCATGGAGAGCTTTTGCAGCGTCATGGTCTTTGCGGCAACATAGACGGTCTCCGGAATATCCGGATAGACCTCCTTGATGCCGCGGAAACTGCCCATCGGACGGATGTCTGCAAAGGCGGATTCGTCCTTTGCAACATCAAACGAGCGGCGGACGAACAGCGTAGCCTGATCGGGTGTCACGACAAGTGCGCCATCCTGCATTGTGCCGGTGAAGTAGTACATGTCGAGCGTGTTGTCGAGCAGAAGCATGGACCACGCAGGATCCTTCTCGGTCATGGCACAGCGCAGACGGTCGAGCCGCGTGTTCAGTTCGGCGGCGGGCACGGAAATATGGGGCATGGATGATCCTCCTGTATGATTAACGGTGGTTTACAAAAATGTTACTTTTAGTGTAGCACATATTTAACCGGAGAGCAACGCAGACACGTTGACTTTTTATACCTTGTGCGATATGATTATAGTCTATGGAAGGACTGCGTTTTGCAGGGAAGGGAGAGATTATGATGCGCAGAAAAGTAGGCAAGCTGCTTGGCGACCGACGTGTTGTCGGCGGATTCCTGCTGCTGATGCAGCTGGCAATCGTTATGTTCGGCGTAAGCTGGGCAAGTATGGAATATCACTGGCTGCCACCGGCACTGACCGTGTTGAGCGTTATCATTGTCATCTGGCTGGTGCGTAAGTACGACAACCCGATGTACAAGATTACATGGATACTGGTTATTGTGCTGCTGCCGCTGTTCGGCGGCTTGTTTTATCTGTTCTGGGGCAATACGCCGCTCAATCGGGCGCGTACCCAGCATCAGTACGAGCCGAAACCGCCGGATTTCACCGACTATATGCGTACACCTGCTACAAAGGAGCTGATCGAGCAGCATCCGCGTCATGCAGTACGCGCCCGTTACATCGAGACGCTGGACGGTATGCCGGTGTGGACCAACACGGAGACGAAATATTTCCGTGTCGGCGAGGAAATGTTCGACTCCATGTGCGAGGAGCTGCGCCGCGCACAGAAGTTCATCTTTCTGGAGTATTTCATCATCGAAGAAGGCATCATGTGGGATACTATCCTTGATATCCTGCGGGAGAAGGCGGCCGCCGGACTGGATGTGCGCGTGCTGTACGACGACGTTGGTTCGATCTGCACGCTGCCGAAAGACTACGACCGCTATCTGATGAGCCTCGGCATTCACGCGGTGCGCTTTAACCGCTTTATCCCGACGCTGAACACCTATCTCAACTACCGCAACCATCGCAAGATGATGATCATTGACGGCAATGTCGGTTATATGGGCGGTATCAATCTGGCAGATGAGTATATCAACAAAAAGGTGCGTTTCGGCTACTGGAAGGACACCGGCATCATGCTGCGGGGTGAGGGAACAGCCAATATGACCGCTCTGTTTCTGCAGATGTGGGAGTATGTCACCGGCGAGGACATGCCGCCGCTCGAAAACTATCTGCCGACCGCCAAGCTGCCGGCAGACGGCTATGTGCAGCCGTTTGCGGATTCACCGCTCGACGACATCAATATCGGTGAATCCACCTACCTGCAGATCATCCATAACGCGCGAAAGTACGTTTATATCACCACGCCGTACCTTGTGCTGGACAACGAGATGATTACGGCGCTGACCATTGCGGCACAATCCGGCGTGGACGTGCGCATCCTGACGCCGGGCATCCCGGATAAAAAGCTGGTGTACATGATCACACGTTCGTACTATCAGCAGCTGCACCGAGCGGGTGTCAAGATTTATGAGTACCGACCGGGCTTTCTGCACGCGAAAACCATCGTGTCCGATGATGATACGGCGGTAGTCGGTACGATCAACATGGATTTCCGCTCATTCTTCCTGCACTTCGAGTGCGCGACCTGCTTCTACAACAGCTCGGTCGTTGCCGCTGTTAAGCAGGATATTATAGAGACCATCAATGTCAGTCGCCGGATTGACGATGAATGGCTGCGCCGAATGCCGTGGATTCGGTCGATCATGGCAAGCGTGCTGCGTCTGTTCGCGCCGCTGCTGTAATGAGAGGAGCGTGGTTGAATGGATCGACCGGAGCAGACACTTTCCGCTGTGCTGGATGCGGGAGAGCTGCTGCTGACCTCGGGTGCTGAGGCAGCCCGCGTAGAGGACACCATGCGCCGTCTGGCACGCGCCTACGGTTTTGTACGAGCGGATGTGCTGACCATCACGGCCAGCATGGCAGTAACGGTACGGACGGCAGACGATCAGGTGATCACGCAGACACGCCGCATCCTGCGGCGAGGAACCGATATGCGCTGCATTGAGGCGGTCAACGAGCTGTCGCGCAAGGTATGTGTGAATCCTATCCCGCCGGAGGAATTACACGCACGTCTGGAAGCCATCCGCACCGCACCGGACAAGCTGCGCTGCCGGCTGCCGCTGGCGTATCTGATCACGTCAGGCTCGTTCGCTGTGTTCTTCGGCGGCACCTGGAGAGACGGCGTTGCCGCCATGCTGTGCAGCATGCTGTTGTATGTCATCGGCGTGCTCGGTGATCGGATTTCGCTGCAGCCGCTCGTGCTGACCATGGTCAGCTCGGCGGCGATGTGCGCGGCAGCGACTCTCACGGTAAAAACCGGCATGGGACAGAATCTGGACTATATCATTATCGGCAACATCATGCTGCTGATTCCGGGCATTCCGTTCGTCAACTCCATGCGCGATATTTTCGTGGGTGACACCATCACCGGACTGCTCAGCGCGTTTGAAGCGGTTTTGAGAGCGCTTGCCATCGCGGCAGGCTGCGCGCTCGTGCTCATGCAGACTGGGGGCGGTGCCGTATGACAGGTGAAATCCTCCTGCAGATTGTCATGGCGATGATCGGTGCGCTCGGCTTCGGACTGCTGTTTCATATTTCCGGCAGCCGCCTGATCACGATCATGCTTGGTGCTGCGGTAAACTGGGGTGTATATCTGTTGGCGATGCAGTGGTATGATAACCGCGTGACCGCGTTTTTTGTCTCTACACTGGCAACGGCCGCACTGGCCGAGGTGCTCGCGCGGTTGCTCAAAGCGCCTGTCATCACGCTGCTCGTGCCTATGCTGGTGCCGCTGATTCCGGGCGGCGACCTGTATTACACGACGCTTGCGCTCGTGCAGGGCGATACGGCAGGCTTTGCTCGATACGGTACGCTGTTCATCGAGGAGGCGGGCGCGATGGCGTTCGGCGTCATCCTTGTAGCGTGCCTGGTGCAGACTCTCGGCAAGCTGTGGCTGCTGCACAGTGCAAGAAAATAAAGGCAATACCGCTATGCGGTATTGCCTAAAGAAAGCGTTCTGTAAATCTCATACAGAACGCTTTTGTGCTGTTTACAGCAGGTAAATTGTCAGATATAACGCACAGAGCAGAATGGCAATCCATACAGTGGCGGAAATCACGTTGTACACTACCCGTGCAAGCGGCAGACGCGCCTGCCGCAGAGCCTTTCCCAGCACATCCGGATCACCGAGTGCGCGCAGCACCTGACGCACAGCTTGCTCCTGTGTGAGACTGCCGCGGCAGCGCAGCTCCTCCGCGCGGCTGAGAATATGGTCGGTCAGCTCCCGCCGAACGCGGGCACGGTAAGGCGGCCACAGGAGATGCCGGCACACGCGGTGCAGGTACGGCGCAATCAGCTTATTTGGTGACACAGGCGCCACCTCCGATTGGCTTGCGGCAGGTTTTCCACTGTTCCCGGCAGCAGGTGAGCGTTTTCACGCCCTGACGGGTCAGCCGGTAAAACCGGTGCGTGCCGTCCTCAGTCTGCCGTTCACAGGAGCGGACATCGCCGCGTGCCTCAAGTCCGTGCAGCAGGGGATACAGACGGCTTTCGCGGATGGCAAATGCGCAGTCTGAGCGGCATTCCACCTCATGCAGCAGTTGAAAACCGGTCTTGTCCGCCTCCTCAAGCAGAGAAAGCACAAACAGAGCCGCGCTGTCATAAAAGGCAGCGTCTTTTTGTCCTCGCGGCATGGAGATCCCCTCCTTTATATATTCAGTATAACCGCTCGCAAGGGGTGCGTCAAATTATTTTACACAGATTTTACGATTGCAGCGCTTGCGTTTGTATGCAGAATAGGGTATCATTAACAAGTATATCTGTGTGAATATTCGCTGTTTACCATAGAACACTTGTCAGGAGGAAAAAATCGTGTTTTCATCGTTATTCAACTGGCTGATGGGCGCAGGCCGTGAACTGGCGGTTGTGCTCATCTCCATGGTTCCGCTGGTGGAATTGCGTGGTGCGGTCCCGCTGGGCGCAGTCGCAGGCGTGCCGGCGATCGAGCTGATCCCGCTGGCTGTGATCGGCAATATGATCCCGATCCCATTTTTGCTGTTTTTCGGCGAAAAGCTGCTGGACTGGGTGTGCTCGCTCGGCCCGCTTTCCGGCTTTGCCACCAAGTACCGCGAAAAGCTGCTCGGAAAGACCGGTCAGGTCACCAGATATGAACGGTTGGGTCTGTTCCTTTTTGTGGCGATTCCGCTGCCGGGCACCGGAGCATGGTCGGGTGCATTGATTGCAACGCTGCTCAAAATGCCGAAAACCAAGGCGCTGACTTCAATTCTGTGCGGCGTAATTGTTGCAGGCTTCATTATGCTGCTCGGTTCTCAGGGCGTAATTGGCGTTGCACATTTGTTTTAACAGACGAAAGCCATTCCTGCGGGAATGGCTTTTGAGGCTGTCGAAAAACTATCGTTTTTCGAGCAGCCTCTCGATCGAAACCACGCTTTCGATCGAATGCTGAAGAAAAACCGAGGTACACAAGGTGAATTGCCGCATAGCGGCAAGAGAGGGGGGTCTGGACCACGCCCCCGGTTTTTATGAATTTGCTGCGCAAATTCTATTTTATGCGTGCTGTCGCACGAAGCACAAAATAGAAATCTGACTTTTTCGACAAGCTGGAAAGCCATTCCCACGGGAATGGCTGTTATCTTTTGCAGCAGTGAAAGAAAAATACCCTTTTCGGAAAATTCCTCTTGCCAACCGGTGCGATTTACGATATAATAACTATGTTATGCCGGTGTGATGGAATTGGTAGACGTAGTGGACTCAAAATCCACCGCTGGCGACAGCGTACCGGTTCGAGTCCGGTCACCGGCACCATCAAGCGCCTCGGTTCCTCGGAATACGGGGCGCTCACAATACTATCCGGGTGTAGCGCAGTTGGTAGCGCGCCTGCTTTGGGAGCAGGATGCCGCAGGTTCGAATCCTGTCACTCGGACCAGATGAAACACCGCTTAAACGTCGTTTTGAGCGGTGTTTTTTGTGTTTGCGGAACAGAATGAATTTTCGGGAGGAACAACATGAAACTGACCCATTTGGATGAAAACGGTGCAGCGCACATGGTCAATATCGGCGCAAAGCCGGTCACGCAGCGCGAAGCGGTGGCGCAGTCCGTGCTGACCATGCAGCCGGAGACGCTGCGCATGATCCTTGACGGCACAGCGCCCAAGGGCGATGTGTTCGCGTGCGCGCGCATCGCGGGCATTATGGCGGCCAAGCGGACGGCAGAGCTGATCCCGATGTGTCATCCAATCCCGATCGAGAGCGTGGACATCGCCATTGAGACTGTCTCGGAGACTCAGGTGCGCGTTGTCAGCACGCTGCGCTGCTCGCACAAGACCGGCATTGAGATGGAAGCACTTACGGCGGCCACTGTTGCCGCGCTGACCGTCTACGATATGTGCAAGGCGGTGGACCGCGGGATGCGTATTGATGAGACGCTGCTGCTGCACAAGACCGGCGGCAAAAGCGGCGATTATCACGCGGAAGGAGCGGCGGCACGATGACTTTGCTGGAACAGCTGCAGGCTGCCGCAGAAAATGCGCGCAAGGGACTTCCGGCGGCGCTGACCATCGACGCGGACGGCGTACAGTACACGCGCAATTTCATGCCACAGGAACGCCTGATTCTGCTCGGCGGCGGCACGATCGCGCAGCCGCTTTGCCGCTATGCGGCCGATCTCGGTTTTGAGCTGGTTGTGGCGGACGACCGGCCGTCTTTTGCCAATCATCCGCGTTTTCCGGAAGCAAAGCAGATCGTATGTGATCTGTTTCCGGCAGCAATTGAGAAAATCGGCATTCGAGAGAGCGATTACGTTGCCGTTATCACGCGCGGGCATCGTTATGATGCGGACTGCCTGCGGGAACTTCTGCGCGGCACCATGCCGCGCTATCTCGGTATGATCGGGTCGAAGCGGCGCACGGTCGGTCTGCTGAACATGCTTGAGAAAGAAGGCTTCTCTCGGGCAGATCTCGACCGTATTCACACGCCCATCGGTTTGGACATTGGTGCGCTGACCGTCAAGGAGATTGCGATTTCTATCGTGGCAGAGCTGATCGCGGAACGCCGCCGCACGACCGATCGCCGTTCCAAGAGCAGCATTCTCACCGCAGAGGACATCGACCTGCCGCTGCTGGAAACCGCTGCACGCGGTGATATTCCCAAAACGCTCATGCTCGTGTACGAGACCAGCGGTTCCACGCCGGTAAAATCCGGCTCGTACATGGTGGTCGATGCCAATACGGCTACTGCGGGCACCATCGGCGGCGGCTGCAGTGAGAGCGCCGTTATGCGGCAGGCGTATTACTTGATCGGCACCGGCGAGCACAAGTGCGTCACCATCGACATGAGCAACGACATTGCTGCGCAGGAAGGTATGGTTTGCGGCGGGCAGATGAAGGTGCTGCTGGCAGATTTGGGTACGAAAAAAATCGACATAAAGTGAAAAAGTTGTCGAAAAATACTGGGATAAAATGTCACATTCTCTCTGGCATTCATAGATCTAAAATGGTATAATAAGGATAAAAAAGCAAAGCAGGGGAAGCCATGAGACTCAAAAGACGGATTTTCGGTGTATTTGCGGCAGCGCTGGCGGGTGTGCTGCTGTGCGGATGTACGGCTGCCGAGGATATGCAGGAGCACCAGACGGAAACACCGATAACGATCAAGGTGGGCAGTGACAACTATCCGCCGTTTAATTATACCGATGAAAACGGCAATCCGGCGGGCATAGATGTGGATCTGGCTAAGGAATCCTTCGGACGGCTGGGGTATGCAGTATCCTTCGTCGGCATTGACTGGGAAGAAAAGAAGAAACTGGTTGAACATGGTGATATTGACTGTATATGGGGATGCTTTTCCGTTGATGGGCGCGAGAACGAATACAACTGGACCGAACCGTATATGATCAGCCGCCAGGTGGTTGCGGTCAACCGCAGCAGCGATATTTATCGGCTGAGCGATCTGGAGGGCAGGACTATTGCCGTGCAGTCCACTACCAAGCCGGAAAGTATTTTCCTCGAGCGAACGGACAGCCGCATTCCGCTTGTGCGTGAAGTATACAGTCTGGAAGATCGCGAACTGCTCTACACCTCTCTCGGCAAGGGCTATGTGGATGCGATCGCGGCGCACGAAACCGCTATTCGGCAGTATATGAAGGATTATGATGTGGATTACCGTATTCTGGACGAAAGTATTCTCACGACAGGAATTGGTGTGGCGTTTGCAAAAAATGATGCGCGTGGACTGAACGAACAGCTTTCCCGGGTTTTCGAGGAAATGCGTGCAGACGGTACGACTCGAACGATCATAGGCAGGTATCTGTCCGATCCGGACAAATATTTGGAGGTGGACTGTGCTGCAGGTTAAAAAGGGCAAAGCCACGCGCCGGTACGAACGGATTGCGGCTGCAATCGGCGCCGTGCTGGTCATATTAGTCGGCTTTCGTACGGTGCGTGCGGAGAGCGCGCAGACACGGGAACAGCTCGGCAATACGATAGACTATGTGAAGGAGCAGTGCACGACCTATACACGCTACAATGCTGCGGCTGTTACCAAAAGTCTGATGCGTATCATGGACAACGCACAGCAGGTAAACCGCAATATCGGCTATGAGGGCTCGGCTGTAGATGAAGACCGGCTTCGGTTCTATGCGCAGGAACAGCGGCTGACCGGCATTATTCTGCTGGATACAGATGGAAGAGTGCAGTGCGAGTATAACGGTGATCTGCTGAATTTTCTAACACTGCAGGAGTATATAGAGCGGAATACAGTGCTCGATGTGGTCAGGTATCCGCAGAAGACCTATGCTTCGCGGATTGACCTGCCGGACGGCTCCTATGTGGATATTTCGGCGTACGGCCGTACAGATGTGCCCGGTGTGATCGTTGTATACTATCACACCACTGCGGAGTATGCACGCAATTATACGCTGACCATACAGGGCTTGCTTGCGGGATATAATACCAGGGACGACGGTGTGATTGTGGTGACAAACGGCGACCGCATTATCGCGTCCAACGACGAAGAACTGGCTGATACCAAGGTGGAGGGCAGCCGTATTCTGCAGCAGATCAAGGCGAATCTTTCGTCCGCCGCGGTCGGGCATTTCAAGTGCGATGGCAGCACCTATTTCGGCGGTCTGGACCGCAGCCGCGACTACTATATCTACGCCTATGTATCCGACCGCATGGTAGTGACTGATATGGTCAAAAATATGATGGCGGCGCTGATCATTTATCTGATCATGCTGACCGCGATTCAGATGTTCCGCAGACGTTCCGCGCGGGAATATCTGGCCGAGCGGGATCGGCGCGAGCGGGAATTCCGTGAGCAGCTGATGGAATCCGCTGAAAAGGCCGAGCAGGCCAACCGCGCTAAGACCGAGTTCCTGCAGCGCATGAGCCACGATATCCGCACGCCGATCAACGGCATTCGCGGTATGATTGAGATTGCGAATTACTACAAGGACGATCCGGACAAGCAGACCGAGTGCCGGAAGAAAATCTGGGATGCCTCCGGTCTGCTGCTCGAGCTGGTAAACGAGGTGCTGGACATGGGCAAGCTGGAATCCGGGGAGATCATGCTGGAGGAACGCGAGTTTGACCTCAAGGAACTGCTGGACAGTGTAGGCGTGGTGGTGGATAAGCAGGCGCGGGAGCGGGGCATTACGATAATAACGGATGGCTATCCGGTTGAGCACCGCTGCCTGCTCGGCAGTCCGCTGCACCTGCGGCGGCTGCTGATGAATATCATCAGCAATGCGGTCAAGTACAACCGCGTGGGCGGCGAAATCAGGCTGGGATGCTGCGAAAAGACGAGTGCGGATCCGGAGACTGCACAGATTGAATTCACCTGTGCGGATACCGGTATCGGCATGAGCGAGGAGTTTCAGAAGCACGTATTTGAGCCATTTGCACAGGAACGGAATTTTGCTCGATCGGAATATGGCGGTACCGGTCTGGGTATGCCGATTGCGAAAAGTCTGGCGGAGAAAATGGGCGGCACGCTGTCCTTTGTCAGCAGGCAGGGCGTAGGCACGACGTTTACGCTGTCGCTGTCGTTCCGCATCTGCCATGCACCGGAGAAGCGAAACAAGCCGAAACGTCTGCTGCAGACCAGTTCTATTGCCGGACTGCATGTGCTGGTTGCGGAAGATAACAGGATGAATATGGAGATTGCTGAGTTTGTACTCAATGTGGAAGAAGCCTCCATCATCAAGGCAGTGAATGGCGAGGAGGCGGTACGCATTTTTGCCGATTCCAGGCCCGGAGAAATTGATGCGATTTTAATGGATGTGATGATGCCGGTGATGGACGGTCTGGAAGCGACGCGGCGTATTCGCGCGATGAAGCGTCCGGATGCGAGAACCATTCCAATCATCGCCATGACAGCAAACGCTTTCGCAGAGGACCGTCAGCTTGCCTTTGCTGCGGGCATGGATATGCATATTGCAAAGCCGCTGGAAGGCTCGGAGATGGTGGAAACGCTGGAGCGGCTTGTCAAATCCTCGCGGAAATAGGAGCAGAAGCGCAAGAAGGATAATATGTAAAGGAAAAGTCAGCCGAAAATGGCTGACTTTTCCTTTATAGTGCAGTTCTGCTGCCCGTATTATACACACAGCATAACTATTCGGCAAGATGGGAGTTCACATCAACCTTTCCTTCGCAAGCAGGTGAGCGTAATGCTGTCTGGCGCGGCTTAAGCGCGCACGGCTGGCCTCGTGACTGATATGCAGATATTCGGCAATGTCCACACAGTTCAGATTCAGCTGATACCGCAGATACAGAATCTCCTTATCCGTGCAGGATAATTCGTTCGGCAGCAGGTCGAGCATGGAAAGGAAAATCGGTTCACAGCCAAGATCCTGAACGCTGTCCAGCGGCACCTGCACATACCGGCTCCGCCGTTTGTACTCATCAAGCGCGAGATTGGTCAGCACGGTGTGCAGCCAACCGGGCAGATTCGGGTGCTGGCGCACCTGGTCAAAATGCGTCAGCAGGATGGTAAACGCCTCGTTCGTCAGCTCCTCTGCTGTAAACGGGTTGTGTGCAATGCGGATGGCCGCATACAGCAGCCGCTTGTAATTCCGGTCGTATAATTGGGAAAACAGCTCCTTGTCCTGTGCCGTCATAGATCGTTCACCTGATTTCTATCGGGTTATGTTACGCACGATACCCGTTTTCGAGAGCAAAATCAATAGCGCGTTCCTGATTGGTCACTTTGCGTTCCTGCTCTGCAGCCGAATGTCCATCAATCTGCGGTATAATAGAAGTGGGGCAGCGGGAGACAGACCGCTTTGTGAAATATTGTATGCCGTGCTGCTTTATGGTATAGTTAGTTCAGAACACAACAGGGAGGAGCACTCATGCGCATTATACTGTGCGATGACGATACCGCATTCACGCAGGTCTTTGCAAAACGCCTGCTGACCGTTTTCAAAAAATACGGAATCACATCGGAGATCGTGTCCGCGCACACGGGCGTGGAAGCCTTGCGCGAGATTACACGCAGGCCGACGGATGTGCTGTTTTTAGATATTGATATGCCCGAAAAAGACGGCTTTTCGGTCGCGGAAGAACTGTCAGCCATGCCGTCGAAGCCGCTTATCATTTTTCTGTCCGGCATGGAAAATCTGGTGTATCAATCATTTGCGTTTCAGCCGTTCTGGTTTCTCCGTAAAACGCATCTGGAGGAACTGCCGCGGATAACCGAGAAAATGATGCAGCTTCTCAATAGTCGTCAGATTCACTACACGGTTACGATGAACGGCAGCAGCACCCGCATTCCAATCACGGAGATTGCGTATTTTGAGAGCCAGGGACATTATATCGTTGTACATTGCAACGAGAAATCCCTGCGGTTCAAGGCACGCATGAGCGATATCGAAACGGCACTCAGCAAATACTTTTTCGTGCGCTGCCACGTTGGCTATCTGCTGAACTGCCGGTTTGTTCAAATCTGCAGCCGGACAAGCGTCACCTTGACGGACGGGACGGTCCTGCCGGTCAGCCGCGCCAAAGCAGAGGAAACACAGACCGCCTTCATGGCGTATATGAGGAGTCTGCGCCCATGAATTTCTGGTTTGAAATGGCAATTAACGCCGTAGAGGTAACCCTTATTTTGAGCTTCTTAGTGCAGTATTTCGGATACCGCATGGCCTGCCCGGCGAAATATATATGGACGGCACTCTTTGGTGTGCTGTCCTTCGGCAGTGTAGCCTTTTTCTCATGGGGGCAGCTGTATGAAGGCTATGCAAGCTTGATACAGATGCTGATCAACATTGCGTTTTGCTGTATTTTGCTGCGCGGGTCAATTCTGCAGAAGATATTTGTTTCTGCATTTACAATGGGCCTTGTGGCTATTATTGCAACTTTTACGGCACTGCTTGTTGCAAAGCTATCCGGAAATAATGTTACCCTGCTGCTCAGCCGGTTTAATTCGGTTCGTATTATCTCGATTTTGATAACCAAGCTGCTGTTTTTTGTCATCACGCGGATTATCCTGCGGGTAAAGGAAAACGGTAAGATCAAATGGCTGGATTTTATCCCGCTGGCAGCGATTCCGACATTATCTATTATTACGATTACGCTGATGATGTACGCGGCGATACAGGAACCGCATATTCAAAATATTGTATTTTATGCGGTGTGTATCGTGTTGGCGTTGAATATCCTGATTTATTTCCTGTTTGTTCGATTGGGGCAGGTCAGCAAAATCCAAACCGAAATGGCGCTGCTCGCGCTGCAGAACGAATGTCTGCAGGAAAACGCCAAGGACATTGAGAACATGTATGACACGGTTCGTGCGCTGCGGCATGACCTCAAAAATCATCTGCTCTGCATTTTATCC
This sequence comes from Butyricicoccus sp. AM05-1, assembly GCF_003474415.1. Classification (NCBI taxonomy): domain Bacteria; kingdom Bacillati; phylum Bacillota; class Clostridia; order Eubacteriales; family Butyricicoccaceae; genus Butyricicoccus; species Butyricicoccus sp. AM05-1. The sequence continues at coordinate 161,284 of NZ_QUDG01000001.1, forward strand.
ATGGCGGAAGAACGGGATCTTACGGGCATCGAGCAGTACACAGGGCAGCTTCTGCAGCAGCAGAATACTGTCAACAAGCTGATCATGTTTTCGGGCAACAAGGTGCTTGACGCGATCATCAACGGCAAAAGCGCAGCCGCGGAACGGGCAGGTGTTCGGCTGAGCGCCATTATCACGACACCGCTGTCGGGTATTTCGCCGGAGGATATTACCATCATCCTCGGTAATGCGCTGGACAATGCGATTCGTGCCGCGAAAGGCAGTAAGCGCAAGGTGGTGGATATTCATATTCAGCCGCAGGGAGCATACAGCTCGATTGTGATTGCCAATGATATCGCACATCCGGTGCTGTCGGACAATCCGGCACTGCGTACCACGAAAAATATCCGGTATCGCCACGGCTTCGGCATTCAGAATATGCGGCAGGCGGTGGAACGTAATCAGGGACTGATTCGGTTTTACGAGCAGAACGACCGGTTCATCTGCGATATTTTGCTCCTTAACGTGCAAAGCAGGAACGAATAACGACTAAGCAGGAATAGCCGGTTGCAATTTCGGTGAAAAGCAGTTATCTTACAGATAGACCATGACAAATGCAATGTGCATGGGTTATCTGCTGAGATAACTGCTTTTTTGAGGTGAGTGCGATGGTATGTTGAAATGAAAACCGGTAAGGTGTGGATAGTAATTAGAGAGCAAACAGGGAGGGTTAAATGATGAACAGATTTCGAAAAATACTGAGCGCCGCGCTGGCAAGCTGCATGGCGGTCTCTGCGCTGATGATGAGCGCCGGTGCGGCGAATATCGGCACAGAAGCCGCACGCGAGAAGGTCATTTACGGCAGTCAAGCGTGGACGGTGAACGGTGCGGTAACCATTCAGCACAGCGACGGCACAGTAGAGCCGGTACCGGAGTTCTCGGCGCTGTATCCCGGGTGGACAGTGCCGAAGCAAGCGGCTTCGGTATCGAGTACGGCACTGGCTGAGGTGGCTGATGTCGGTTCGCATTCGATCAGCGGCTATTACCGGAATGTGTATTTGACGCAAGATGTGAAGTACAAGCCGTTTTACAGTTTTCTGGGAAACGGTGAGACGGTCAGTGCGTTTGCGGTGACGATACCGGGCAGCAAATACAATCTGGGCATTTACAACGAGACAGCGCAGCAGGACGCAGGCTGGCTGCCGAATCTCTCTAAGGGCGATCGCGTGCTGCTGCAGACCGCAAATGGTGTATACTACTCGATTCGAGCAAGCGTACCGTTGAATATGCCGATTGGGTATTCGCGTATGAAGGTAGCGGAGGCAGGGGAAAATTGAAAATGTGTGAAAGAGCTGAAACTTTTGGGTTTCAGCTCTTTTGGTGATGCGGAAATTGTGCTTTTGCTGCCGATCGGTAGCATATGTTCTGAAACGATATCCGGTTATCCTAAAACTCGTTAAAAAGGTGCTGAACCTGCACTAAAATCAACATTAAAATGAAGCGCTGCGATTTTGGTAGACACTTGTGGTAGACACCGGTTTTTCACGAATTACATCACAAAACTAAATACCGTAAAAAGTATAGAAAAAGAGCTTCAAACATAAGTTTGAAGCTCTTTAACTTGGTGCGGATGGGGGGACTTGAACCCCCACGTCCTTGCGAACACTAGCACCTGAAGCTAGCGCGTCTGCCATTCCGCCACATCCGCATATTTGGTTGTTGAAAGAAGGTGGTGCGAGTGACGGGACTTGAACCCGTACGTCGATCGACACACGCCCCTCAAACGTGCCTGTCTACCAGTTCCAGCACACTCGCATTCTGTTCTCATCGAGTCGCCTCACTGTCAGCGACAAGAATTATTATATCCATGTGGACGCCAAATGTCAACACCTTTTTTCGAATTTTTTTGAAAAATTTCAAAACGCGAAAAACAGACGATTTCTCTGACACGCGAAACAGTTTGTGTGTTACAATAGAAGCAGTCAGAAAACTCACAGCGAAAAAGGAGGAAGACTTCAGTGCTTTCTAAAAAAAGTAAGGCAATCGGTTTTATCATCATGTCCGCATTCGGTTTTGCGATGATGGCGGCATTCGTGCGTCTGGCGGGTGATCTGCCGTTCACGCAGAAAACATTTTTCCGCAATCTGGTCGCGGTGGCAGTGGCCGCCGTGGTGCTGTGCCGCGAAAAGGTTGGTTTTAAGTGGGAAAAGGGCAACCTGCCGCTGCTCATCATACGCGCAACCTGCGGCACACTCGGCATTTTCTGCAATTACTACGCTATTGACCATCTCGTATTGGCAGATGCAAACATTCTTAATAAAATGTCGCCGTTCTTCGCTATCATCTTCTCGCTCATTCTGCTGAAGGAGCGGGCCAGCGTATTCCAGTACGCGGCGGTGCTTGCGGCATTCGGCAGCAGCATGCTGATTATCAAGCCGGGTTTTTCCTCGGCAACCTTCCCGGCAATTATCGGCCTGCTGGGTGGCATGGGTGCAGGCGCGGCCTACACCTGTGTGCGCGCACTCAGCCGGAAAGGCGAAAAGAGCGCCCGCATTGTGTTCTTTTTCTCGATGTTCTCCACGCTGGTATGCGTACCGTCTATGATCACGGACTACCACCCAATGACATGGGGACAGTTCTTCTGTCTGATCGGCGCAGGTGCGTCAGCCGCTTTGGGACAGTTCGGCGTAACGCTCGCGTATGCCAACGCACCGGCCAAGGAGATTTCGGTGTTCGACTATACGCAGGTCATCTTCTCGGCTGTCCTCGGCTTTTTCCTGTTCGGCCAACTGCCGGACGGTTGGAGCGTCCTCGGCTATCTGCTGATCTGCGGCATTTCGGTCGCGGTGTTCTTCTACAACCGCAATCTGGAGCGCAAGGGATAGTGATATGATCGAATATGAGCTGGTTCGCTCTAAACGCAAGACGCTTGCCGTGCAGGTGACACGCGAAGGCCGTGTAATCGTTCGTGCGCCGCTGCGGCTGGCAAAATACCGCATTAAACGGTTTGTCGCGGAGCATGCGGACTGGATAGCCCGCGCACTTGCCGATCAGCAGTCCCGCCGTGCGGCACATCCGGAGCCGGATGCGGCCAGGCAGGCTGAGCTTATCCGCCGAGCGAAAATAGAGCTGCCGCCCAAGGTACAGCATTATGCAAAGCAGATGAATCTGTACCCGACCGGGCTGAAGATCACCTCAGCGAGAACACGGTTCGGCTCGTGCAGCGGCAAAAACAGTATTTGCTTCTCATGGCGGCTGATGGACTATCCCGAACCCGCTATCGACTATGTGGTGGTGCATGAACTGGCGCACATTGCACATAAAAACCATGGACCGCAGTTCTGGGCGCTGGTGGAGCGCTATTTACCCGATTATCGTGCGCGGCGTGCCATGCTGCGCGAATGAGAACAGGAAACGAGTATGAATATGACGAATCAATACAAAATTCTGGCATTGGATTTAGACGGAACGCTGCTGGATGCGCAGAGCCGCATCACGCCGGAGAACGCCCGTGCGGTACGCATGGCGCAGCAGGCGGGCGTGCAGATCGTGCTGTGCACCGGACGCAACGTGCGCGAGGTACGCCGCTTCAGCGAACAGCTGGAAGCCGCACCGGACTGGCTTGTCACCGCAAACGGCGCGGCGGTGCAGCATCCGGACGACAGGGAACCGGCGTTCTTCGACGGTCTGAGCACAGAAATGGTGGACATTATCCTGGACGAGTGCGCCGCCATTGACACCGACCCATGCCTGTATACCACACAGGATTTGTACTACGGACATGCCTTTCGGCATTTTCTCGAGAATCTGCAGCGGCGCGGACGGGTTGTGATGGATGAGGCCGACGAGGGTTATCACTTTGTCAGGGACAAGAATGCGTGGCGCGTTGTGCTCGCAGACGAGCCGCGCCCATTCACCAAGGCGATTCTTTATCACGATGACCCGAATGCAATCGCGCCGCTGACGGCTGCGCTCGATAAATACGGTATTTTCGAGCTTGCGCCGTCCGTCATGTACAGCGGAGAGCTGCGCAACGTCGAGGTCAACCGCGTGGGTGTGCACAAGGGACGCGGACTGGAATGGCTGGCGCATCACCTCGGCTGCACGCTGGCCAACGTCATCGCCATCGGCGACAGCGAAAACGATCTGACCATGCTGCAGATGGCGGGACTGGGCGTCGCTATGGCAAACAGCGAGCCGTGCATCCGCGAAGCAGCGGACGTTATCACCGGCAGCAATATGGAAAACGGCGTCGCGCAGGCGATTTACCGACATGTTCTGGGGGAATGAACGATGAAAAAAGTAGTGGCAATCGGCGAACTGCTCATTGATTTCGTGCCGCAGCAGCGCGGCTGTGCGCTTGATGAGGTCGTGCAGTTTGAGCGTGTCGCGGGCGGTGCGCCGGCCAATGTGGCAACCGCAGTGGCGCGTCTCGGCGGCAGAGCGCAGATGATTTCGCAGGTGGGAGAAGACGCATTCGGTACGCACATTCTCAAAACGCTGCACGCAAACGGCGTGAACATCTCAACGGTGTTCCGCACCGGACGGGCGAATACCGCGCTGGCGTTTGTTTCGCTTGATAAGAACGGCAACCGCGAATTTTCCTTCTACCGCAATCCCTCGGCAGACCTGTTTCTCGATGAAGCACAGATCACGCCGGATATTTTCGCGGACTGTGCCGTGCTGCACTTCTGCTCGGTCGATCTGGTAGATGCACCTGTCAAGCAGGCACATCGCAAGGCCATCCGGCTGGCAAAGGACGCAGGCGCGTTCCTCTCGTTTGACCCTAACGTGCGCCTGCCGCTGTGGGACAGCCCGGAAAGCTGTCAGGCAGCGATTCGTGAGTTTCTGCCGTGTGCAGACCTCGTGAAGCTGTCGGATGATGAAGTTGAATTCTGCACCGGCTGCAAAACCGAGAGGGAAGCGGCAGAGCTTCTGTTTTCGCGGGGCTGCAGGCTGCTGCTTGTGACACGCGGCGCGGACGGCGCGGCAGTCTACACGCCGAACGCGAGCGCCGAGACCAAAGCGCTGCCGGTGACGGTCGCGGATACCACCGGAGCGGGCGATTCATTCATCGGGTCGTTCCTGTATCAGCTTACCCGCGACGGTGTGACAGCGGAAACGCTCGCTGACATCCCGCAGGAGAAGCTCGCGGATTATCTGACGTTTTCGTCCGAATGCTCGGCGTATACCGTGCAGCATAAGGGCGCGGTTATGCCAACGGAAGAAGAATTGAAAATGGGAAATGGAGAATGAATGTATCCGCCCACAGGGCGGCAATTCAATAATGCGCTTTGCGCGTAACCGCGGTTCTCAATTCGCCATTCTCCATTTTTCATTCACCTGCCACTAAAATTTATTGCACAATGTGTGCAAACGTGGTATAATTTTGAGGTTATAAAGAAATGATAACGATTCTTGGCATCGACCCGGGCTACGGCACGATTGGCTATGGCGTGGTGCGGTTCGATAATATGAAATTTACGCCGGTGCAGTACGGTGCGGCAAAAACCGCGCCCGGAACACCGATGCACCTGCGCTTATGTGAGATTTACGATGATATCTGTACGCTGGTGGACACATTTCACCCGGACGAGGTGGCAATCGAGGAGCTTTTCTTCTCGAAAAACGTCACAACCGGCATTCAGGTTGCGCAGGCGCGCGGTGTAATTCTGCTGGCGCTGGCACAGAAGGGACTGCATCCGGTATCCTATACACCAAATCAGGTGAAGCTGTCCGTTGTCGGCTACGGCGGCGCGGAGAAAAAACAGGTGATGGAAATGACGAAAAGCATTCTCCATCTCACCAAGCTGCCGCGTCCGGATGACGCCGCGGATGCGCTCGCGCTTGCCATCTGCCACGGGCATTCCCGGCAGGCCATGCGCTATGAAGGCTTATTATGAGGTTGAAATAGATGTTTTATTATGTAGACGGCACGGTTTCCGTGCTCCAGCAGGGTCTTGCAGTGATCGACTGCAGCGGTGTAGGCTATGCCTGTCACGCTTCGCAGAACACCATCGGCAAGCTGAAAACCGGCGAAAAAGCGCGTCTGCTGACCTGGCTCAATGTCCGTGAGGGCGTGTTTGAGCTGTATGGCTTTATCGACGAGGAGGAGAAGTCCTGCTTCCTGATGCTGACCAGCGTTAACGGTGTTGGCCCGAAGGCGGCGCTGTCCATCCTGTCGGTCGCACCGCCGGACAGACTGGCGCTCAGCATTATCACCGGCGATGAAAAAATGCTCATGCAGGCGCCGGGCATCGGCAAGAAGATCGCACAGCGCATTGTACTCGAGCTGCGCGACAAGATGAGCAAGGAGCAGCTCGAGACCGCATCTGCAGCGTCTCCGGTGGCGGCAGCCGCCGTTTCCGGCGGTGTCAACCACACGCAGGAGGCAGTCGCGGCGCTTATGGTGCTCGGCTATACGCAGGCAGAGGCGCTGCACGCGATGGAGGGTCTGGATGCTGCCGACATGGAGGCGGACGAGATCATCCGTCAGTGCTTGAAAAAGCTGGTCAAATCCTGATTTTGGACGATAAAAGCCTGATCAAGTAGGAGAGTGTACCTTTGAGTATTGAATTTTCCGGCGGCATGACGGATGATGAACGCATCATCTCCACCCGCCAGCTCAGCGAGGACGAGACCGAGAATTCGCTCCGTCCGAAATCCATGGCGGACTATATCGGTCAGAAAAAAGCTAAGGAAAACCTGAGTATTTACATACAGGCCGCGAAAATGCGCGGTGAATCGCTCGACCATACGCTGCTGTACGGCCCGCCGGGTCTGGGCAAGACCACACTCGCGGGCATCATTGCCGCAGAAATGGGCGTGAATATCCGTGTTACGAGTGGTCCGGCAATCGAAAAAGCGGGAGATTTGGCGGCTTTATTGACAAATCTCTCAGAGAATGATATTTTGTTTATTGACGAGATCCATCGCCTCGACCGTGCGGTAGAGGAGATTCTCTATCCCGCGATGGAGGACTATGCACTCGATATCATCATTGGCAAGGGGCCTTCGGCGCGCTCGATCCGTATCGACCTGCCGAAATTTACGCTCATCGGCGCAACTACACGTGCCGGTCAGATGACCAGTCCGCTGCGTGACCGCTTCGGCGTCATGCTCCGTCTGGAGCTGTATTCGCCGGAGGAGCTGTGCGGTATTGTTGAACGCTCGGCAGGCATTCTTAATGTACCGTGCGAGCACGAGGGCGCATTCGAGATTGCGCGCCGCAGCCGCGGTACGCCGCGAATCGCCAACCGGCTTCTGCGCCGCGTGCGAGACTTTGCACAGGTAATCGGTACCGGTACGATTGACAGAAAAAGTGCCGACATTGCGCTTCGTGCACTCGAGATTGATGAGTTAGGTCTGGATAACGTAGACCGCAGGATGCTCAAAAGCATCATCCAGAACTACGGCGGCGGTCCGGTCGGACTGGACACGCTGGCCGCGACCATCGGCGAAGAAGCGATCACCTTGGAAGATGTTTATGAGCCGTATCTCATGCAGATCGGCTTTCTCAGCCGCACGCCGCGCGGACGCTGCGTGACGCTACAGGCTTACCGCCATTTGAATATGGAACCGGCGGACGGACAGCAAATGCTGTAATTCAATCATTTCCCCGCCTTTATCATACAAGAAAGTTAGGTGTTTCATTTGGGTAGATATTTTGGAACAGACGGCGTTCGCGGTGTTGCGAACTCGGAACTTGATGCACTGCTGGCGTTCAAGATCGGCGCGGCAGCGGCATACGCACTTACGCAGGAGTCTGCACACGGCCGCAAGGCGAAGCTGCTGATCGGCAAGGACACCCGCGTATCCTCGGATATGCTGGAGAACGCGCTGGTCGCGGGCATCTGCTCGGTTGGCGCGGATGTAGAGCTGCTCGGCGTTATCCCGACGCCGGCGGTCGCTTTCCTCACCATCAAGCACAAGGCAGATGCAGGTATTGTCATTTCCGCAAGCCACAACTCCTTTGAGTACAACGGCATCAAGATTTTTGCGGGCAACGGCTACAAGCTGCCGGACGAAACCGAGGCAAGAATTGAGGACCTGATCGACGATTTCGAGTCTATTCCGAAGATGACCCACGAGAAGATCGGCCGTGTACTCAAAAGCGAGATCGACCCGGTAGTCGAGTACACCGACCATCTTGCAGATACCATCAAGGGCGACCTGTCCGGTCTGCGCGTGGCGGTGGACTGTGCAAACGGTTCCTCCTCCACAACGGTGGAGCGCCTCATGCGTCTGGTCGAGTGCAAGGCGGAAATCCGATTCTATGAGCCGGATGGCATCAATATCAACGATAACTGCGGCTCCACCCATCTCGGTCAGCTGAAGGAGCGCGTCCGCTCGGGCAATTTTGATCTTGGCGTTGCCTTTGACGGCGATGCTGACCGCTGCCTGATCGTAGATGAGACCGGCGAGGAGTTGGACGGCGACCGCATTATGGCAGTCTGCGCGGCGCACATGAAGAAGGAAGGCAAGCTGCGCGGCGGCGCATTTGTTGCCACCATTTTGTCCAACATGGGTCTGCACGCCTACGCCGATAAGAACGGCATGAAGATCGAGTGCTCCAATGTAGGTGACCGCTATGTGCTCGAAATGATGCTCAAGAAGGGCTACATTCTGGGCGGCGAGCAGTCCGGACACGTTATTTTTCTTGAGTATGCGTCCACCGGTGACGGTGAGCTGACTGCACTGCAGTTCATGTCTATCCTCAAGGCGAGCGGCAAGAAGTGCTCGGAGATCGCAGCTGAGGTTGAGCCGTGGCCGCAGCTGATGATCAATGTCAAGGTGCCGAACGATAAGAAGGCTACCCTGCAGCAGCTGCCCGAGGTCAAGGCGGCTATCGATGCGGCTTCTGCGGAGCTGGGCAATAACGGCCGAATCCTGGTTCGTCCGTCCGGCACGGAGGCGCTTGTGCGCGTCATGGTAGAGGGCACGAACAGTGAGCAGGTAGATACTTTGGCAAAAAAGGTTGCCAAAGTCATTGAGTCTGTTGTATAATGTAAAAGAGCCAACAGGAGTGGGTGTGGTTTGCACACCCACTTTCTTCATTCTGAACAGGGAGGTGGGAGCATTTGCGCACAATTCCATAATATGCTAAGCGCCAGAACTGCGGTGCAGCCGGTATCGCAGTTGACGAGGAAAGGGTTAATCGAAAGTATTCGGCGGGTGCCCTTCGGTCACAAGTGGGTTGATCGTCAGCAGGCTGTTAAAACATACGGGCGACCGTATCGACAGAGCAGTTATGCGTAACGCACTATTTTTATACCCAAAATTAGAAATTCACCGCATATATTGAGGTAAGGCAATACGGAATAATTAAACAAGAGCGATTTGTGAGAGAGTTTTACGGACCAACAAGGCGTGTTTGACGGTAATGCTTGATGTATTATCGTAAAATCGCAACGCAGTCAGGACGTAAAATCTTCACAAAGCGGTGCGGCAGCGCGACCGGAGTTCGTGCAGGAAGCCGCAGCTTTCATTGTTCCGTGCTGTCTAAGGCTCATACTGAAATGTTGCGGAAGATATGTTATATTTACCGTTGCAAAGGAGTATTATTTTATGTGTGGAATCGTTGGATTCACCGGACGCGAGAATGCGCTTCCGATTCTCATCAAGGGTCTGTACAGCCTGGAATACCGTGGCTATGACTCTGCCGGTGTGGCTGCCTTTACGAAGGACGGTCTGCGCGTTGTCAAGGCGCGCGGCCGCATTGCAAACCTTGAGGAGAAGATCAAGGAGGAAGGCGGCGACATGTACTGCACCTGCGGTATCGGCCACACCCGCTGGGCAACGCACGGCGAGCCGTCCGACCGCAACTCGCATCCGCATCTGGGCGGCAAGGGCAAGGTAGCAGTTGTACACAACGGCATTATCGAGAACTACAAGGAGCTGCGTGAGCGTCTGGAGGCACACGGTTACGAGTTTAAGTCCGAGACCGATACGGAGACTGTCGCGCACCTCGTGGACTATCTGCACACCGGCAAGCAGGAGGATCTGGCAAAGACCGTTCTGCAGGCCGTGCAGCGTCTGCGCGGCTCTTACGCACTGGGCGTAGTCTCGATGGATAACACGCAGGAGATTGTCGCTGCACGCCGCGGCAACCCGCTGGTTATCGGTATCGGTGAGGGCGAGAACATGATCGCATCCGATATTACCGCTATTATCAATCGCACCAAGCGTTACATTATTCTGGATGATAACGAGGTTGCAATCGTTCGCCCGGACAGCGTAGTTGTCATGAACGAGTTCGGCGATACGGTAGAGAAGGAAATCATGACCGTAACGTGGGATATGTCCGCAGCGGAAAAGGGCGGCTACCAGCACTTTATGCTCAAGGAGATCATGGAGCAGCCCAAGGCAGTTGCCGATACGGTTAAGCCGCGCATCAAAAACGATGCGGTTGTATTCGAGGACAACGGTCTGACCGACGAGCGTCTGCGTGAGATCGAGCATATTCATATCATCGGCTGCGGCTCTGCACTGCACGCAGGCATGGTCGGCAAGCGCGTGATTGAGGCAATGTGCCGTATTCGCTGCACGGCAGAGGTTGCCAGTGAGTTCCGTTATGAGAACCCGATCATCGGCAAAAAGGATATGTGCATCGTTATCAGCCAGTCCGGCGAGACGGCGGATACGCTGGCTGCCATGCGTCTGGCCAAGCAGGCAGGTGCGTTCACGATTGCGATCGTAAACGTCGTTTCCTCGACGATTGCGCGCGAAGCAGACGGTGTGCTGTATACCTGGGCCGGCCCGGAGATTTCGGTTGCGACAACCAAGGCATATTCCGCACAGCTGTCCGCTCTGTACCTCATCTCGGTTAAGATCGCGCGTGTGCGCGGCCTGATTTCCATCGGTGATGAGCGTGCGCTCTGCGCTGAGCTCCAGCGCCTGCCGGAGTGCATCGAGCAGACCCTGAAATGCCAGTCGGATATGCAGCGTATCGCTACGCTGTATGCAAACCGCTCGAGCGTGTTCTTCCTTGGCCGCGGGCTGGACTATGCCGCCGCGCTCGAGGCTTCGCTCAAGCTGAAGGAAATTTCCTATATTCATTCGGAGGCGTACGCTGCCGGTGAGCTTAAGCATGGCACGATTTCGCTGATCGAGGAGGGTACTCTGGTTGTTGCTCTGGCAACGCAGCCGGCACTGTTTGAGAAAACAGTCTCCAATATCCGTGAGGTTGTAGCGCGCGGCGCAAGCGTCGTGCTCGTCACCACGGACGATTTCACCGGGGACGAGTCGGTCTGCCAGCACATCGTGCGCCTGCCGAAGTGCCTGTATGAATTTTCTGCTTCGCTTTCGATTATTCCGATGCAGCTTTTGGCATACTATATCGCAGTGGAGCGCAACTGTGATGTCGATAAGCCGCGCAACCTGGCAAAGTCGGTAACTGTAGAGTAAAACGTTAATAATATTGTCATAATTGCATAAAAACAGAAGCGTGTTTTTGTGTGATATCGGTAAAGATGACAATCGTTTCTTGACATTTCCAATTCTACCGCGTATAATAGCTATTGACATGAGAAATGATTATCAAATACAGCCATCGAACGGGATTCCCGATGAAAAGCTGTGCCGTCTGGCGCGGCAGGGAGACGGACCCGCGATGGAGAATCTGATCCGTCGTTATACCCGTCTGGTCAAGACCTGTGCGCGGCCCTACTTTCTGGCAGGCGCCGATACAGAGGATTTGATGCAGGAGGGGATGCTCGGGCTGCTGAATGCCGTCCGGGAGTACGATGAGAGTAAGGGCGCACCCTTTGGAGCGTTTGCACGGTTGTGCATCACGCGGAAGATTTATTCCGCAGTGAAGGCGGCAGCGTCGCTCAAGCACGACCCGCTCAATCAGTCCATGTCAATCGATCGACCTCTGTTTGAAGACCTTGCGGAATCGCGTACCCGGGTAACTGCACCGAATGGTGATCCTGAATCGCTTGTTATCGGCAATGAGGAGAGGGAAGAGCGGAAAAAGAAGCTCTACTCGCTTTTGTCTGAATTTGAGGCACAGGTTTTGACGTTGTTTTTGGACGGCTTATCGTATGAAGAGATGTCCGAAGCGCTGCACAAACCGATCAAATCTGTGGATAATGCCGTCCAGCGCATCAAGCGAAAATCGGCAGCCATTAAACCTATTTAGGCGATAGCAGGCGCAGTGTCTGTACGCATATATTTCAAGGTTCCCGAGGGAACAGTATCAAAGAGAGGTAAAAACCATGTACGAAGACAAGACTTTAGTATGCAAGGAATGCGGTAAGGAGTTCGTGTTCACCGCTGGCGAGCAGGAGTTTTACGCAGAGCGCGGTTTCCAGAACGAGCCGCAGCGCTGCAAGTCCTGCCGCGATGCGCGTAAGAATGCTGCACGCGGTCCGCGTGAGTTCTTCACCGCTACCTGTGCTGCTTGCGGCGGCGAGGCTCGCGTTCCGTTCGAGCCGAAATCTGACCGCCCGGTATATTGCAGCGAGTGCTTCGCAAAGATGCGTGAGCAGTGATACCGTAACGGTAAAAAATCAATAAACGACACGTTAAAAGTGCCAGTAATGACTTCTCATTGCTGGTGCTTTTTTCTTTGCCCAAAAGAAAGGAATCAGCAAGGGAATGTATGTGTTCCGAAAAATGATAAAGAAATGAAGAATCGGATCCGCAGGCGATGGGCGGCTTGCGGCAAAAGAAAACCTCTGCTCAAAATGAGCAGAGGGGATCTTTTGATTTTAAGCAATAACATCGTATTTCAGGATTAAGCCACGTTTCTGCCGGTCGTCAAGGTCAACAATAGCGGCATCAATACTGGGAAATAAGCAAGGGCAGATATGACCTTTGCTGAGATTCACGAAGCTGTACATGTTTGTTCCCTTGTGGGGGAGCAGAAGTACGTCCAGCGTTTCGTTGCGCTTGAAAATGTAGAAATGCATAGAGAAGATCCTTTACTTGGCTTCGTTGATGGTAAGCAGCTCTTCGACCGTCTCTTTCTGCCGGCGAAGAAAGCTGAGATAGAAACCGTCAGAAACGGAAAATGCGATGCATGCTGCGTGCAGCAGAAGGGCTCCGATATGTATGAGAAGAGCTATAATCTCTGCGATGTTCATATTTTTTGATGCGTAAAAGGCATAGGCGGGATTGGCAAGCAGCAGATAAAAGTACCATAAGATAACCGCACTAACCGGAATCAGAGCGAACGATAAGACAATCCCAAAGCGGGTGTCTTTCTTAAGGACCTCGTATAAATGCAGAATATCGGCGTGCTTGGTTTCCAGTTCCTCGCGCGAAAAGCGGGAATAGTAATCCAAGTCACATAGTTTCTGGTGCTTGATGAATTCGGCTGCGCCGTTTTCATCGGACTTTGATGGTATATTGCTGGGCATAAGCGATAACTCCTGTAAATCGGGGTAGTTCTTGATAAAAAAGAAAAGGAAGACCCTAAAGAGCCTTCCTTTCAGGTCACAGGCCTCACGGGCTTCTGCGACACTAATCACTGTAAACAGTATAGCATGGCAATGCCGACCTGTAAAGCGCCGAGAAAGGCATTATTGTTCAGACGGTATTATTCCCGCATTGTCGAAAGCAGCGTTACGCTGGTCAGCACAACATCCGCCTGCGGCGGCTGAGGAGGGGACCAGATGTTAGGGCGAACGGCCTGAAGATGGTTATTTACGATCAGGTTCTTTCCGAGCGACTGCTGCAGTTCAACGATGTCTGCCGTTGTCAACTCGTGATCGCGGATGATGTTGGTTTCGCCAAAGCCCTTAACAGGGTTCTGTTTGGCAACATAAACGGTGTAGGCGTAGCCGATATAGTAGAGATAGTTCATGAGCGGTTACCTCTTTATATGTTGACTTGTGCTCACATTGAGCAGAGGCTAATGTCCAAACCCTCAGCGTTTTGAGGGCTTGGAAGAAGATAAAATTGCATGATACTCAAACCCTTACGATCAGGGCGGTGATAGAGCTTGGAAGAAGATAAAATTACATGGTACTCAAACCTACTTTTACTTGGGTGTTACCCTACTCTCGGTTTGGAAGAAGATAAAATTACAGGGCACTCAAACTCGTGCTGCTACCAATCCACTCGTTTTGGTGGAGAAAAAGCTACATGGTACTCAAACTTCGCAGCTGCTCGTTCCGGAAGGTGATCCGGGTTGGAAGAAGATAGAATTACAGGATACTCAAACCTCATCGGCGGAGGCACTGGTTTGGACGAGAAAGAAATTGCATGGTACTCAAACGCAACTTTTTTCGCGTGTCAAGCCCCCTTGTTTGGGAGGCGGAAGAAATTACAAGGTTCTCAAACCAAGATTGCAGCCGAGGCGGAACCTACCCCGGGTTGAAAGAAAATAAAATTACATGGTGCTCAAACTATAATCGCAATTGCGATAGAAATGTGTTGGGTTTGGAAGAGAATAAAACTACAGGGTTCTCAAGCATCATGCCGTTCTCTTATCCGCGTCTAATCGTTTTGGAAGCAGAAGAAATTGCATGGCGCTCAAACAAACTCGGCATCGTAAGTCAGTGAAAGAAGGAAATTGCATAGGGCTCAAACACGACCGTGCCGCGTGCTACACAAAGGTTTGGTTTGGAAGTATAAGAAATTGTATGGTACTCAAACAAACCGGACAGATGATTTTGTGCAAAAGTAGTTTTGAAAACAGAAGAAATTGCAAGGTTCTCAAATAAATGAAGATATAAATCCGTAAATGAGGATGTTTTAGAAGGGGGGATTACAGGGGCTCAAACGAGTGAAGGATGAGATCAGCGGTATGCGCTGGAATTACAGATCAACTCAAACAAAAAGAGAATACTGGCTGAGTATGGTTGGGTTGGCGGTAAAGAGCTTTTGAGAAAAGAAATTACACGGTACTCAACGGTACTCAAACCTTAAAAACCGTGCCGTCGCCATTGATAAGCTTAGAAGAGAAGTAGAATTACGTGGTTCTCAAACTCCGCCTTGATGTAGCTCGCGTTTTAGACGGGAAATACATGGTTCTCAAACCTATACACAGGCCAAAGATATCGGCCGCCTGATTTGGAAGAAGATAAAATTACATGGTACTCAAACACACACTCAGGTGTAACAGTCGGCAGGCGGTTTAAAAGAAGATAAAATTACATGGTGCTCAAGCCGAGATGTGGATGCAGAACGTGAGATCAGAGGATTGGAAAGAAACGAAATCACAGGGTTCTCAAACTGGACATGACGCAATCCATTTTGCCAGATTCGAAAGAATGCAAGACTTCAGCATTTTGAAGGCTTGGAGGAAGGTAAAATTATATGGTGCTCAAACCGGATTTCTTCGATGTGTCGATGGATTTCCGGTTTGGAAAGGTGTGAAGTTGCAGGGTTCTCAAACGTCAAGATGAGCCGCAGCGTTGTAAGAAAGCAAAATTACAGGATACTCAAACGGACATAGACTTTTTCACTGACCCCCTCAAGGTTTGGAAAAAGATAAAATTACATGGTACTCAAACTTTACAACAATATCACCTGGTTTAGAAGAAGATAAAATTACATGGCAATCAAACAGTCGCGACTGGGACTAAAAGATAAAAAAAGGGGGGGTAGAAGAAGATAAAATTACATGGTTCTCAAACTCGAAAAGATGTTCCGAATATTGCACCGTGGGTTTGGCAGACGTGAAATTACATGGTGCTCAAACCCCTGATGTTGCCGGCACGATATTCGAAGGAAAATGGAATTGCATGATGCTCAAACTGGCTTTCGAGCCGGAACACGCTTTGGAAGTGGAAGAAACCTTTGGATGTCGCACGTTCACTTATTTCACGATTTGAGCGGCTTTTCGGACAAGGATAGCAAGCAGTTGAATAAGATTGCATGCTGCGCTGGCGACAAACAAAGGAGCAAAGATAAATGCTCCCCAGTGGAAAAGCGTTAATACGGCAGAAAACAGGAGATTCGAGGGCCAGTATGGCACATGCAGCATCAACAGCCAACATTGCGCCCCAGCCAATGCCGATGAAAACATAACATCTTTGATTTGCAAAAGAATAGTCTGTTTGTCGATTAAGGTCTTTTGAGACATAAATAATCCTCCGAATTTGATTTGGAAATGGAATCGCGGGGTACTCAAATAATGAATTTCTTTTACCTCTATTGCATAAAATGCAAAAATGGAATCGAAGAATGCTTAAATAAAGTGGACGAAATTGCAGACGCTCAAACTTCACGGTCTGTTTCCCATTTAGAGCATTTACTTAGAAAAAATGAAAGATTGCAGGACACTCAAATGCAGAAACATGGATTGCTTTTGATTGAAAGTTGCAAATCCGCAAGCTAACGATGTTCATACAATGCAGAAGTTAAGCCGCACTCGCAGAACCAGACCAAGCCACGAAAAGCATCGGTAAATCCGAGACGAAATTGCAGGGTTCTTAAACAGGCTGGCGGTCATGCACAGTTGACCGTATGTTCTGGAAGAGAAAGAAATTACAGGGTTCTCAAATGCATGTATTGACTCAAAAGCGCTTTGAGGGTTTGGGAGAAGATAAAATTGCAGGGTACTCAAACGGCCAATGTGCGGGAGCTGCGCGGTCGGGCGGTTTGGAAGAAGATAAAATTGCAGAGTACTCAAACTTTGAGTTTCGGTACCGCCAACCCCTAAAAGGTTTGGAAGAAGATGAAATTACATGGTACTCAAACACATGCTACACCTAAGGCACATTTGAAAGGAAGCAAAATTACAGGATACTCAAACCGGATAAAGTCCTTTCCGAACGTCAGGTTTGGAAGAGTGTGAGATTACAGGGTTCTCAAATCTTTTGCGAATGAAGAAACGGCGTCCACGCGATTTGGAAGGGAATAGAATTGCAGGGTGCTCAAACCAAATCCTTTTCGATTGACTTACGGAGATAGGTTTAGAAGAAGATAAAATTGCATGATACTCAAACCATAGATTACCACAACGGAAGTGCTTTGGAAAAGAGTAAATTACATGGTACTCAAACGATGTACAATATCGCTCCTAAGTCGCCACCTTGGGTTGGAAGAAAGTAAAATTACAGGCCATTCAAATAAGAGAGAAAAATTGCAAGGCTCTCAAGAAGGGTACCCAAAGGGTTCAAATTGAAAACTCGAATCACAAACGCCTGGTCGCAAGAGAAGATAGACTTGTGCTCACAATGAGCAGAGGTTGATATCAAGCCCTCAGCATTTTGATGGTTTGGAAGAAGATAAAATTACATGGTACTCAAACAAACATAGCAGTCGCAGTCCTCACCGTAGAGGTTTGGAAGAAGATAAAATTACATGGTACTCAAACAAGCAAGATTTCGTCCGAAAACGGAACAAAGCTTTGGAAGAAGAGTAAAATTGCATGGTACTCAAACATATCTTGTACGGCAAATCAAATCAGCCCACTTTGAAGAAGAGTAAAATCGTATGGTTCTCAAATAAACAGGGCCCAATATTTTTGCGTACATTTCTGCTTGAAAGGCACAAAGAAATCGTAGGAGCACTTGTGCTCACATTGAGCAGAGGTCGATGAGAAACCCTCAGCGTTTTGAGGGTTTAGAAGAAGATGAAATTACATGATACTCAAACGCACAGAAATATACAGGAAACAACGAATTTGGTTTGGAAGAAGGTAAAATTACATGGTACTCAAACAATGCTACACTTTGATGCGTAATTACAGAGCTCTCAAATTCGGTAACACGGTCCTACGGCGCTTTGGAGAAGAGTGAAATTGCATGGTTCTCAAACCTGGTTCTGCGTCTGGGCCTGATTCTGTACGGTTTGGAGGAGTGTGAAATTACATGGTGCTCAAGCCCTACACCCGTTGAAAATCACGAATGTACAGGTTTGGAAGAAGATAAAATTACATGGTACTCAAACATACGTCAACTCGCCAACCAGACGGGTTTGGAAGGGTGTGAAATTACATGGTTCTCAAACAATTCAGTTCCATTTATATGTTACACACTCGATTTGGAGGGGTGTGAAATTGCAGGGTGCTCAAACAGATATTCACTATATTGTCAAGTCTTTTAAGGTTTGGAAGGGTGTAAAATTGCAGGATACTCAAACATCGGAAAATCAAAGAGCCGCTGTTTTGTAAGGAAGCAAAATTACATGGTGCTCAAGCCCTACAGCCGTTAAAAATCACGAATGTGCAGGGTTCTCAAGCTGAGATGGTTCACCTGTACTACGCTACAAATACAAAAAAATTGCAGGGCACTCAAACTCAAGAGACTCAGTCAGACGCACGACATCGGGTTTAGAAGAAGATGAAATTACATGGTACTCAAACACATGCTACACTTTCCAGCCAGAACACACTTGGAAGCGGAAGAAATTGCAGAATTCTCAAACAAGGATGTAGGCGGTTTTGCTTTGTAATTATTATACCATATCCTGATAGAAAAGCAAACATTTGTTCTATTTGTTTGAGAGCAGAAAAGGGTGAAGTTTAGGATGTGCTTCACAGAGAACGTAGATATTCCCTGATAAAGAATGATAAAAATGATTATGTGAGAAACAAAAAACAGAATTTAAGAAACGGAAAGGGAAACGTACATGATTTATTATGATGATTTTAGAGCTTTTGCAAAAGAGCATGAAGATGAAATTTTCGCGTATTTCGTTCGAGATGGAGAAGATGCTGCGCAGTATGGCACGATCATTGAGGTAGTGCCGTTGCCGGACGCAGATTTCCTGATTGGCTTCAATGTATGGACAGAATGCTATAACGATAAGGATTTCATGCTGTACCAGCAAGATGATCTCGAATATTATAAGCTGAGCGAGATTCGTCTGGGTATCAATCCGCATTTCGAAGCAGCAAGAGTTCCGCTAATGGGATAAGAATAAAACGCGGATGAAACATGAACGGCGAAAGGAGGTGATAAAATGAGCAAAATGGTCTATCTCCCGTATGTTCACTTTGAACAGGAAGAAGGAGAAGCGGAGGGTACCGGCTGGTACTTTACGCAGTATAATACAGAAACAGGAGAAGGTCGAGGCTGGCACGGAACAGAGTTCATGCCGGACTGCTTCTTCGAAACGAAATGCGAGAATGGAGAGCCGGAAACAAAGTTCTTTGATGTGCGTACCAATGAGCCAATCAAGCAGTGGAGTTGGCCGGAACCGCAGGATGACAATGCGTTCACAAACTATGGCTCGCTGGCTGAGTTCGTTGCGAATAATTCGCAGAAGGTGTTCCGTATTGTTGACCTCGATGAAGAAGCATACGACTGCTCATGCACAATTTATGGCCGATTGACTACATTGGTCGAACTGGCGAACAAGGATGCTCTGCTGGGCATTCAGGTGCTGCAGGAGAGCGATGACGGCAAGCTGTATGGAACGGATACGCTGGAATACTACAAACTCAGTGAGATCCGCCTGACAAGCTGCAAGGAGGACATGAAACGATATTATACCGATGAAGCTGCTGAGTGGATAGCCAATTACACATGGAATGCGTATGGTTCGTTCAGTAGATTTGCAGAGAAGAACAAAGACAGGGTCTTTCGAGTGATCGTAAAGCCGGAGTTCTGCGGCGATGTCCCGGAAGACAGCTTTGATGCAAGACGCTGTAAGATGTCTTCTGTCGTAACGCTGCCGGATGATGATGTCTTTATTGGGTTGCGGATGCTTGATATTGCGCAGGTGGAATACCGGAAACTGAGCGAGGTTCATCTGCAGTGGCGTGCAGACGATAATCAGCCTGAATGATCGGCGCAAAAAGAAAACCTCTGCTCAATATGAGCAGAGGAAGATGGATAAAGAAATGAAGATGAAATGCTGTTACTCTCCCTCAGATGCGATGAGAGGGCGAGCAGCAGAACGTACGAGAAACTCTAATCACCATTGCCATGGGCGAATATATCGCCGGTGAGAGGTTTTTAGCGGCTTTCGAGTAAGGAAGCTGCGCTTTACCAGCAATCGTGCTGGTCGATAAAGAAATGATTATAAAACGCTGTTGCCCGTCCTCAGATGCGACAGGAGGACGGGCAATGGGACGAATGTGAAATTTAACTACTGAAGATTAGAAACGCTTACAGCGCATTGTAGCGCTTATTTATCCCACGCCTCAGGAGCCGCCCCCGCCATCACCACCATCGATGCCAGCAGTGCACAAGGTGCTACCGTAACGATAAAAATCAATCTGCAATGCCTATTGCTTATATGGGCATCGGAACCCGAGCGCAAAGGATCATAGCAATAATACAAATCAGTATAGTTGCGATAAGAATAATGCATACAATCTCAATTTTGTATTCTTCCTTGTGCAGCTTGAACGCTGCAATAAGAACTATGGCACTTACAAGTGCGATAATACCTATTCCTTTCCATAACCATGAAAGTTCATGTATTAACTGCATTGTGGTCACTTCCTTTCTGAAATCTTGTAGAAAAAATATGGGATAGGATCACCCCACGTGTGTAGGGAAAAGACTTAAAATTATCCCGGTAACAATGGTCCATATTAGCCATCTACATTTATAAATATCGAAAATCTGGTTTTTGTAACACAAGAACAAATTGCATAAAAACTCCACCTAACCGCAAGGGTATAGATGGAGTAGGAATTTTCGATTGTGTAGGTGTTAATTTGACGGAGGAATATGCAGCATTCTAGCAGTTTCAAGCCATGCGATTTCATTGGACTCCAGCTCTTTGATTGCCTCAAGGCGAGTATCTCCTTGGGCGACGCAGCCTTTCAAATGCAGGCTCTTGGCGATCCAGACACGATGCCCATTGACGCTCTCACGGCTTATGGCGTAGGGATACAACATGAAGAACAGCTCCTTTAGCAATAAAAACGGATTTATATGACAAGGTGTAGCACAAGGCACGAGAACAGAACAAGAATACCCACAAAAGTTGTTGCCATTCCTGTGAGAAAACATCCCATAGTCAAAGAACCAGGAGAGGATTTGCTCGAGTCTTCAATTAGAAACGCAGTAAGCAGAAGGACGAGCCCGAAACAAAGCAAAAAAGCGCCTGCATGAATGTTAATAGGGATTATCATTTAGAGTTCTCCTTGTTTATGCAGATTTTGAAGGTAGAGGATTTTGCATAGGTCTTAAACTGGGGTACTTGCACTTCTTCCGCCGACAGCGGTTTGGATATATTTCGTTTTACATAGGTCTCAAACTCATCGAGGTTAAGGCACGCATCTCGGCTATGAGTGGAGGTATTTTGTTTTACATAGGTCTCAAACCGATTTTCAAGCAGGTTGTTGATACCGAACGGTTTGGATATATTTCGTTTTACATAGGTCTCAAACCCTGATGGAACGGATATTTCATATCCGGTTGGAGGTGTATGGTTTTACATGGGTCTCAAACTATAAAGGCAAAATAAACAGAGCCCCCGAGGTTTGAAGGTATTTCGTTTTGCATAGGTCTCAAGCTATGATCCAACACGGCATTATGTTTAAAGGCATCCTGTTTTGCATAGACCTCAAACGCAAAAAGCCAACCTAACGGTGGAGGGCAGGGCTCAAAAGCCAGTCCAAAAGACTTTTACATATAAGAGAAAGGTCTTAATCTTTCCGAGTAGCTTTGTTGTAATCAGCCTGTCCGGCCGCAATAACAGCGGTCACGCAAACAACCGTTGCTAAAAGACACAGGCCAGCAATAATGCCGATGATAAACAAAGAAATCGCCTCCTATATAAGCAAAAATGGTTGTGAATTTACAAGGTTAAGTAACTCAAACGCGCGTAGCGGACCAGGATAGCCGATAAAAGAGGTTTGACATAGGCTCAAACGATAATTTAACGCCCCTATGAGATAGGCAGGTCACTGGGAAGCCGCAATCAGGTAATTTACATAGGTCTCAAACGCACGACCGTTCAAAACGAAGACTGTATCACGTTTAGAGGTATCGGATTTTACATAGGTCTCAAATTAAGCGCGAACCTATGTTGGAATGCCGTCGGTTTTGGAGGTAAGTGATTTTACATAAGGACTCAAACAGGGCAGTAACAGTCGTCTGGAAATCGAAGAAATAGAGGTGTTTGCTGTTTTACATAGGTCTCAAACTGCAATCGTAAACCCTATTCTCTTTGATTTAGATGCAAGATAGGACTCAAACCCTGATGGAACGGATATTTCATATCCGGTTGGAGGTGGATAGTTTTACATAGATCTCAAACAGAAAAGATATGTGGACTAATCAGGTAAGAGTTTGAAGGTGTCCTGTTTTACATAGGTCTCAAACGGCAGGCACAGGATTGTAATAGGTTGGTGGTTTTAGAGATAGTTTGTTTTACACGAGACTCAAACAAATTACTGATTTGCGGTCTATTTTCCTTTGTTTTGGTTTTACATAAGTCTCAACATAGGTCTCAAACTTAAACTGTATTCGCAAAAACAGGTTTTGGAGGTGAGTGATTTTATATGGGACTCAAGCGTTATGTAGTCGCACTTCCAGCGCACGGCAAACGGCTGGTCTGTTACATCGCCGATAGAGATGGGTTTGGAGGTATATGGTTTCACATAGGTCTCAAACATTATGAAAACATATAACAACATCCCCTCCGTTTTAGAGGTGAGTCATTTTACATAGATCTCAAACGGCATTGAAAGAAGTTCGTCTTAGAAATGTTTGATTTTACATAGGTCTCAAGCTGTTAGCCAATGGCACAGGACACAGAGATAAGAGGTAGTTGATTTTACATAAAACTCAAACGAACGCAGAAAAGACAAAAATAATCGTGTTGTTTTAGATGTATTTTGTTTTACAGGCTCAAACGGCTGGTCTGTTACATCGCCGACAGAGGCAGATTTAAAGGTATCTGATTTTACATAGGCCTCAAATTTCCTTTCAGGGTTATTCGGGGACAATGTGAGGTTTTAGGAGTGTTTGATTTTACATAGGTCTCAAACGATGCGCCTATTACCGTCGTTAGGAGTCTTGTTTTAATAGTGTTTGATTTTACATAGGTCTCAAACGGGGAAGAGGTGTATTTTTTTCGCGCGCCAGGTTTGGAGGCGAGTAATTTTACATAGGTATCAAAAAATGATCCTTTTAGAGATGTAGGTGATTTTACATAGGTCTCAATTATCGAGATATTTTCCCCTGAGAGTGATTTGGAGGCATTTGTTTTGCATGGATTGTAAAAAATAGGACTCAAATGACCGGTCTGAACGGTGATAATAAGGTAAATGATTTCACATAGGTCTCAAACTATAGGCAAGCTATAAGAGGATGATAGGAGTTTTGTTGGTATGTTGCATTACAGAGGGCTCAAATTATGTATGAGGTATGGGACGAAAAGAATTTTTAAGTGTGAGTAATTTTACATAGGTCTCAAACAATTGCCGATGCCGTTGCAAGTGAGGATAGATTTTGGAGGCGTTTGATTTTACATAGGTCTCAAACAAGCGAATGGCCATGCTCAGCTGACCGCATGTTTTGGAGATGTGCGATTTTACATAGGTCTCAAACGATGAACTACCGCCAAAGAAATCAACAGCGGTTTTGGAGGTAAGTCATTCATAGGCACTCTCGTTAGGATTGCGGTCAAATAATCCCATAACAGTTACCTCCTGTTAGATATCAATCAGTGTTGCATTTTTTAGGATTTCAAAGTTTGTACGAGAAGGAAGAATGAATCGACTGATTTCGCCTGTTTCTTTATCAATGGCAATACCAGCATTGCCGAATTTAGGCTGGTCTTTCTTTCCGGCATATACAATCCAAATCTTTTTTGCATCGTATACTTTGGTTAGTTCCTGTTGGCCTTTCTCGGCATAATACTTTCTCGCAATCTCTACTGCAATATGAAAATCAATCATCTGTTACCCCCCCTTACGACAATCCAATAATAGGCACTCTCGTTAGAATTGCGGTCAAATAATCCCATAGCAGTTACCTCCTTGTTCTCCCTGAGAAATACTCGTAAATCGGTTTGAAGGATGGCGCTTTAATTTCCTCCGTTTCGGTCAGGTAAGAAATATACGCATCTTTAACATCGTCCAATAGCCCGCTGTGCTTTACATACGATTCTGTCAAGATGTCTAACTGTTTGGAGAGCGTCCGCTTACGAACAAAATCTGTCTTTCCTCCAGCATTGGATAAATCAGCAAGTGAAGGAAACTGTGATGTTATCGACTTATACAAATCAGAAGACGATGCTATGACAGATTCCTCATTGACAGAATATATCACATAGCTGAAACTCTGGTTTGATCCATCCAGGTTGCTTCTCTCAGCAATAAACACAACATACGCACGAGTAGAGTGCGTCACAAAGAAAGTATCCTTCAGACTCAGGGAATACCCTTTAATCGCAAACTCGCTGCTGTTATATACTCTTTGCATAATCTCATTTATCATAGACATATCACTTCCTCCTTTCTTTTGTTCTATCTGGCCCGCCTTACTCACGATTGAAGTCACGAGTGTGCGGCGGGTAAATTATCAATTCTCGATGATCTGAAGAAGAGTTTTGGAGGTGTTTTACATAGGACTTGAACGATCACATATTTTCGTGGAGACATTCATCGCCGCAATAACAACGCATCGCAAGTGTACCTTTACTATGACGGTTGATGATTTCACATGCCGTATGCGTGGGCATCTCTATAATCCAGAATCCATTGCGGAAATAGCTCTTCGGCGGAAGATAACCGAATTCGAAGAGATCTTGTTTAATAGTCTCAACTTCAGCTTCGGAATCACACATACTTAAAGGCCAAATGACCAGTGTGTTGCGGTTAGCGAAATTAGACTTTAGATATGAACGAAGCATATCGTCAACGGTTACATGTTCAAGTTTCATAATAGCCCTTCTTTCTTTAAACGCAACATTTGCTTTGTAATTATTATACCATATTTCAGTGAAAAAGCAAACAATTGTTCGATGCCCGGACTTATGCAGTTTTTGCATTAGCGAAAGGGAAGTGAACTGTGATATACTACAAAATTTGCGCCAGAATCGCTAGTATGGCAGGGGACAAGTGGTTCGGAAAGAACCCTTACTCTTACCCGTACCGTACCTCATACGCCGTCTACACGTCGCTGCAGCCTATTCCATTTTGCACTTAGCAGGGTTGACATTGGTATGGTATAATGCAGGGTTTGGGCACTTTTTTATTTGTCCGGAGCAAAAATAGTCTTCAAATAAGAAAGAGAAAAGAGGTGTGAAAAATGAGAAAAATGGTCTATCTCCCATATGTTCGTTTTGATCAGGAAGGAGAAGGTCGAGGCTGGCATGGAACAGAGTTCATGCCGGACTATCTCTATTAGGTTGCGGATGCTTGATACTGCGCAGGTGGAATACCGGAAACTGAGCGAGGTTCATCTGCAGTGTCGTGTAGACGATAAAACGATGGGGTTTTAACGTGTCATTTGTATGGTTTTTAACGTGTGGAATACAAGCAGTGATACCGTAACGATAAAAAATCAATAAATGACACGTTAAAAGTGCCAGTAATGACTTTTCTCATTGCTGGTGCTTTTTTCTTTGCCCACAGGAAAGGAATCGGCAAGGGAATGTATGTGTTCCGAAAAATGATAAAGAAATGAAGAATCGGATCCGCAGGCGAAGGGCGGCTTGCGGCAAAAGAAAACCTCTGCTCAAAATGAGCAGAGGGGATCTTTTGATTTTAAGCAATAACGTTGTATTCCAGAATTAAGCCGCGCTTCTGCCGGTCGTCAAGGTCAGCAATAGCGGCATCAATACTGGGAAATAAGCAAGGGCAGATATGACCTTTGCTAAGATTCACGAAGCTGTACATGTTTGTTCCCTTGTGGGGGAGCAGAAGTACGTCCAGCGTTTCGTTGCGCTTGAAAATGCAGAAATGCATAGAGAAGAGCCTCCTTTACTTGGTTTCGTTGATGGTAAGCAGCTCTTCGACCGTCTTTTTCTGCCGGCGAAGAAAGCCGAGATAGAAACCGTCAGAAACGGAAAATGTGATGAATGCTGCGTGCAGCAGAAGGGCTCCGATATGTATGAGAAGAGCTATAATCTCTGCGATGTTCATATTTTTTGATGCGTAAAAGGCATAGGCGGGATTGGCAAGCAGCAGATAGAAGTCCCACAAGATAAACGCACTAACCGGAATCAGAACGAACGATAAGACAATCCAAAAGCGGGTGTCTTTCTTAAGAGCCTCATATAAATGCAGAATATCGGCGTGCTTGGTTTCCAGTTCCTCGCGCGAAAAGCGGGAATAGTAATCCAAGTCACATAGTTTCTGGTGCTTGATGAATTCGGCTGCGCCGTTTTCATCGGACTTTGATGGTATATTGCTAGGCATAGGCGATAACTCCTGTAAATCGAGGTAGTTCTTGATAAAAAGAAAAGGAAGACCCTAAAGAGCCTTCCTTATCGAAAGTGTCGGTAATGAAATCCTCATTACCGGCACTTTTTTATTTGTCCGCAGTAAAAATAGTCCTCAAATAAGGAGGAAAAAAGGTGTGAAAAATGAAAAAATGATCTATCTCCCATATGCTCGTTTTGAGCAGGAAGAAGGAGAAGCAGAGGGCAGCGGCTGGTACTTTACGTAGAATAATGCCGAAACTGGAGAAGGTAAAGGCTGGCACGGAACAGAGTTCATGCCGGATTGCTTCTTTGAAACGAACTGCGAGTGCGGCGAACCGGAAACAAAGTTCTTTGACGTGCATATCAATGAGCCGATCGAGCAGTGGAGTTGGCCGGAACCGCCGGATGACGATGCGTTCACGAACTATGGCTCGCTGGATGAGTTTGTAGCGAATAATTCGCAGAAGGTGTTCCGCATTGTTGACCTCAATAAAGAAGCACAGGACTGTCCCTGCATGATCTATGGTCGCCTGAGTACGATGATAGAGCTGGCGGATAAAGGCGCTCTGCTGGGCATTCAGGTGCTGCA
Organism: Butyricicoccus sp. AM05-1; assembly: GCF_003474415.1. NCBI lineage: Bacteria > Bacillati > Bacillota > Clostridia > Eubacteriales > Butyricicoccaceae > Butyricicoccus > Butyricicoccus sp. AM05-1. Next base: position 188,087 of record NZ_QUDG01000001.1, read on the forward strand.
GGAGAGCGATGATGGCAAGCTATATGATACGGATACGCTGGAATACTATAAACTCAATGAGATCCGCCTGACAAGCTGCGAGATCCGCCTGACAAGCTGCCAAGAAGACATGGGATATGCGTTTTACCCTCTATCCACACCAAATTTAAAATAGCCCATCTCGTCGCAAATCTTGACAAAATCCGCAAAAACCGATACAATATAAAAGCTAAAAAGGAATTTCGGCTCCTGCTCTGACGGCGGGAGCCTTTTTGGAGGAAAACCATATGCAACTCACATTATGCTGCCCGACCCTGTTCGGGCTGGAGGGCATCGTCGCGGATGAGCTGCGCTTCGGCGGCAGGCTGACCGACGTGCATGCGGAAAACGGCCGCGTGCTGTTCACCGGTGACGAAAACACGCTTGCATGGGCGAACCTGAACCTGCGGTGCGCCGAGCGTGTGCTCATCCGCATCGGCACATTCAAAGCCAAAACGTTCGACCAGCTGTTCGAGGGCGTAAAAGCACTCCCGTGGGAGCAGTTCATTCCGGCGGACGGCGCATTTCCGGTCAAGGGTCACAGTCTGGACTCCGCGCTGCACTCGATTCCGGACTGCCAGAAGATCATCAAAAAGGCAGTCGTATCGCGCCTGGGCGCGAAGTACGGTCAGACCTGGTTTGATGAGATTGGTGAAAAGTATCAGATTCAGTTCGCCATCATGCACGATGTGGCTGAGCTGTACCTCGATACCTCGGGTGCCGGTCTGCACAAGCGCGGCTACCGCGCCAACAGCAATGCGGCGCCGCTTCGTGAGACGCTGGCGGCGGCTATGGTCAAGCTGGCGCGCTGGCGCGGGCGCGATCCGTTCCTCGACCCGTTCTGCGGCTCGGGCACAATTGCGATTGAGGCGGCCATGATCGCGCAGCGCCGTGCCCCCGGTCTGCTGCGCCGCTTTGACGCGGAAAAGTGGAGCTGCTTTGACAAGTCGGTCTGGCAGCAGGCGCGCGAGAGTGCGCTCGACTTTGCCCAGCCGGACGCAAAATTCGATATCGTCGGCAGCGACATCGACCCGGACTGCGTGCAGCTGTCCATCGAGAACGCGCGCAAGGCCGGTGTAGCGAACACGGTGTTCTTCGAGCGCGCGGACGCGACCAAGCGCGATTACAGCGGTGCAGGCGTACTGTTTGCCAATCCGCCGTACGGTGAGCGTCTGCTGGACTTGCAGCAGGCGGAAAAGCTGTACGCCGACCTCGGCAGAGCGACAAAAAACAGCCCGATGAAGCAGTATCTGCTCAGCTCGGACCCGTTGTTCGAGCGTTGCTACGGCCGCAAGGCGGATAAGCGCCGCAAGCTGTATAACGGCATGATCAAGTGCGAGCTGCATATGTATTTTAAAGACCCGTCTGCATCAAACAGGGGAGAGAATAAGCACTCCGACCGACCGTCTGCTAAACGGTCGGCAAAACGCTGAGCAGTACAGGGCACTGTTCATAATTTGTTTAGAAAATTTTTGTGAAAATTCCGGATTACCCCCTTGCATATTGCGGCTCCTTGGTGTAAGATAATACTCGAAGTTAGCACTCGGGTAATTTGAGTGCTAACCCCCAACATTGTAAAATCTTATTTTTCATAGGAGGAATCCATTATGAAGCTCAAGCCCCTTTGCGACCGCGTAGTTATCAAGATGGTCGAGGCGGAGGAGACCACCGCAAGCGGCATTATTCTTACCGCATCCGCACAGGAGAAGCCCCAGGTTGCTGAAATCATTGAAGTAGGCCCAGGCGGTGTTGTTGACGGCAAGGAAATCAAGATGGAAGTTCAGAAGGGCCAGAAGGTCATTACCGGCAAGTACACCGGTACTGAGGTTAAGCTGGACGGCGAGAAGTATATCATCGTTCGTCAGAGCGACATTCTGGCAATCGTAGAGTAATTTTCAGGAGGTAATTCATCATGGCTAAGCAGCTTATTTACGGCGAGGACGCGCGCAAGGCTCTGCAGCGCGGTATTGATCAGCTCGCTGATACCGTTAAGGTAACCATCGGTCCGAAGGGCCGCAACGTTGTACTGGATAAGAAGTACGGCGGTCCGCTGATCACCAACGACGGTGTTACCATTGCTAAGGAGATCGAGCTGGACGACGCTTTCGAGAACATGGGCGCACAGCTTGTTAAGGAAGTTGCCACCAAGACCAACGACATCGCAGGCGACGGCACCACCACCGCTACCGTTCTGGCGCAGGCTTTCGTTCGTGAGGGTCTGAAGAACGTAGCAGCAGGTGCAAACCCGATGGTAATGCGCCGCGGTATCTCCAAGGCAGTCAAGGCTGCTGTTGCAGCAATCGCTGAGAACTCCAAGAAGGTTGACGGCACGGGCGACATCGCTCGTGTAGGCGCTATCTCCTCCAGCTCTGACGAGATCGGCACCCTGATCGCAGAGGCTATGGAGAAGGTTTCCACCGACGGCGTTATCACCGTTGAGGAGTCCAAGACCGCTGAGACCTACTCCGAGGTTGTTGAGGGCATGCAGTTCGACCGCGGCTATATCACCCCGTATATGTGCACCGACACCGAGAAGATGGAAGCAAACCTGGATGATGCTCTGGTGCTGATCACCGATAAGAAGCTGTCCAACATTCAGGAGCTGCTGCCGATCCTCGAGCAGGTTGTTAAGGCCGGCAAGAAGCTGTTGCTCATCGCTGAGGACGTTGAGGGCGAGGCTCTGTCCACCCTGATCGTAAACCGTCTGCGCGGCACCTTCACCTGCGTAGCTGTTAAGGCTCCGGGCTTTGGCGATCGCCGCAAGGATATGCTCCGCGACATCGCAATCCTGACCGGCGGTACCGTAATCTCTGAGGAGGTTGGTATCGAGCTGAAGGACGCTACCATGGATATGCTGGGTTCTGCCCGTCAGATCAAGGTAACCAAGGAGAACACCACCATCGTTGACGGTGCTGGCGACAAGCAGGCTATCGCAAACCGCGTTGCTGAGATCCGCGGCGCAATCGAGCGCACCACCTCTGACTTCGACCGTGAGAAGCTGCAGGAGCGTCTGGCTAAGCTGGCCGGCGGCGTAGCAGTTATCAAGGTTGGCGCTGCAACCGAGACCGAGATGAAGGAGCAGAAGCTCCGCATCGAGGATGCACTGAACGCAACCCGCGCAGCTGTTGAGGAAGGCATCGTAGCAGGCGGCGGCGTAGCTTATGTAAACGCTATCGCAGCGGTTGAGGCTCTGGCTGCAGAGGCAACCGGCGATGAGAAGACCGGTATGCAGATTGTTGCACGCGGTCTGGAAGCACCGATGAAGCAGATCGCTGCCAATGCAGGCATCGAGGGCGCAATCGTTGTTGATAAGGTTAAGCACGCTGACAAGGTTGGCTACGGCTTTGACGCTGCAACCGAGACCTACGGCGACATGATCGCAAACGGCATCGTTGACCCGACCAAGGTAAACCGTTCCGCACTGCAGAATGCAGCATCCGTTGCTTCGATGGTTCTGACCACCGAGAGCCTGGTTGCTGATAAGAAGGAGCCGGTTCCGGCTGCTCCGGCTGCTCCGGATATGGGCGGTATGTACTAAGAAGTACCGAAAAATACTGAAAACGCTGGAGATTTTAAGGGTTAAAAGGCAAACTTGTGATAATCGTCAGTGGAAAAGCATCAGATATGTAAAAGACCGATGTCTGCATTTTGCAGGCATCGGCCTTTTATGTTGTCGAAAAATTACAGATACAAATGTGCTTAATGTATTCTTCAAGAGGCTTGAGACTTACCCGGAAATGAAAACAGAGCGCTTCACAGCAGTGAAACGCTCTGTTTTTGTATGAGTATCATCGGACTTGCGTGCTCCGGAGCTTCATGCGGCATTGTTCGGAAATCCGGATGAAGCAGTTCCGCGGCAGCCGGAGATTATTCGTACAGCGGGAACTTCTCGGTGAGTGCCAGAACGCGTGCGGAAATCTCGTCCTTCTTCTCATCGTAGTGATAGATGCAGTCTGCAATGCAGTCCGCGATGATCTTCATCTCTTCCACGCCCATGCCGCGGGTCGTAGCGGCCGGGGTGCCCAGACGAACGCCGGAGGTGATGAACGGGCTGCGCTTCTCGCCCGGAACGGTGTTCTTGTTGGCGGTGATGTGAACCGAATCCAGACGCGCCTCCAGATCCTTGCCGGTGCACTCCTCGTCGGTCAGATCAACGAGCAGCAGGTGATTGTCGGTGCCGCCGGAAACCAGCTTGACACCGCGTGCCTGCAGCTGTGCAGCCATAGCCTTGGCATTCTCAACGATCTTGCGTGCGTACTCCTTGAACTCCGGCTGCAGTGCCTCACCGAAGCAAACCGCCTTGGACGCGATAACATGCTCGAGCGGGCCGCCCTGGGTGCCCGGGAATACAGCGGAGTTAATGCGCTTTGCCAGAACAGCGTTGTTGGTCAGGATCAGGCCGCCGCGCGGACCGCGAAGCGTCTTGTGGGTGGTGGTGGTAACAACGTCAGCATACGGCATCGGGTTCTGGTGCTGACCGCCGGCAACCAGACCGGCAATGTGCGCCATATCGACCATCAGGTAAGCGCCGTAGCCATGTGCGATCTCGGCCATTTTCTCGAAGTCGATGGCACGCGGATACGCGGATGCACCTGCAACGATCAGCTTCGGGCGATGCTTCTTGACAGCCTTCTCAAGCTCAGCGTAGTCGATGAAGCCATCCTCGTTTACGCCGTAGGAAACAAAGTGGTAGTTCTTGCCGGATTGGTTGACCGGAGAGCCGTGGCTCAGGTGACCGCCCTGAGACAGATCCATACCCATAACGGTGTCGCCCAGATCGAGCAGAGCGAAGTAAACCGCAAGGTTGGCCTGTGCACCGGAGTGCGGCTGAACATTCGCATACTTTGCACCGAACAGCTCACATGCGCGCTTGATTGCGATGCGCTCTACCTTGTCAACAAATTCACAGCCGCCGTAGTAGCGCTTGCCGGGAAGACCCTCAGCGTACTTATTGGTCAGCACGCTGCCCATAGCAGCCATAACGCCGGGAGAAACGATATTTTCGCTGGCGATCAGCTCGATATTCTGACGCTGACGGTGCAGCTCCTCGTTCATCGCACTGCCCAGCTCGGGGTCGATCGACTGGATCATACCGATGGAATCCATCATTTCTTTGTACATTTGAACTACCTCCAAGCTTTAGTAGTATAAAGTTCTCTTTGACTATACCATTGCCCTCCTAAAAAAGCAAGTCGATTTTACGAAAAATATAACCAAAAATGAAGGATTACAAAAAGCCTCCTGCAAAAATAAAAAAGGCAGGTTACCCTGCCTTTGCTCAGATGTTCTGATAGAACAGTCCGTCCCTCGTGCAGTACCACAGCAGCATGCCGTGCCGAATATAGGGCAGACGCACGTCTAATCCCCATTCCGGGTACTGCTTTTTGACGATCATCGTGTCTCCGGTGAGAAATGCAACGAACGAGATATAGTGCTCGCGGTGCATTTCATGCGGTGCGGTGATATACCATTCGCCGTCGCTGTGCTCAATTTGCAGTGCATTTTCCTCGTCCGGTTTGTGCATAACGAGGTTGGTCAATTTTGCACCGCAGCAGGTCACATCTGCGTCATCGGTCGAGAACAGCAGATTGCCGCAGGCCGGACAGCGGTAAAACCGCATTTTCTTCATATTGCCGTTAGTCATATCGTTTTCCTCCAGATCGCCTCTCAGCAGGGCTTCGGTGTCCACGCCGAGAGCCTGTGATAACAACGGGAGGAGCGAGATATCGGGAGCACCGCCGCCGCGCTCCCATTTGGATACCGCTTTGTCGCTGACACCAAGCTGTTTGGCCAGCGCAAGCTGTGTCAGTCCCAGTTTTGTCCGCAGAGCGCGGATCAGTCTGCCGGTTTTTACCTGATCCATTCGGATCACCTCCCTTGCATTCTATTATACGGAAAACGGAGGAGAATACAATGAACGTTCCGTAGAGTTGCGGAAAATTGAGAATGGAAAATTAATGTAAGAGTGAACCTGCGGCATCCTGCTCCCAAAGCAGGCGCAAAGCAAAGTAAGCATAAGGCAACACCGCATAATTAAAGCCGCGGCTCCTTTATGCGGTATTGCCATAAAAATCCCGCGTGAAATTCAACGCGGGATTTGTTATCTTATCGGAAGACAGACTGCGGAAACGCTTCCGGGTCGGCTGCCTTTGCGGCGGCATCGTCGAGGCGGACCTCGCCGCTGCGGACGAGTTCACCGAGTGAATCGTCCATCAGCATCATGCCCTGATTGCGGCTGGTCTGCATGGTGCTGATCAGTTGATACGACTTGTTCTGACGGATCAGGTTGCGCACGGCAGAAGTGCCGGTCAGAATCTCAAATGCGGCTGTGCGGCCGCCCATGGTGCGCGGTACGAGCGTCTGACAGACAATGCACTCGAGCACCTCGGCAAGCTGAATGCGAATCTGCTCCTGCTGCTCCGGCGGGAATACGTCTACGATACGGTCGATCGTACCGGCAGCCCCCTTGGTGTGCAGTGTGCCGAATACAAGGTGACCGGTCTCAGCAGCCGTAATAGCGGTCGAAATGGTCTCCAGATCGCGCATCTCACCAACGAGAATAACGTCCGGGTCCTGCCGCAGAGCCGCCCGCAGACCGCTTGCGAAGCTATCCGTGTCCGCGCCGATTTCGCGCTGGTTGATCATTGAGCGAATGCGCGGGTGTACATACTCGATCGGGTTTTCGAGCGTAATGATATGGCGTGCCGCGGTGCGGTTGACGTGGTCGATCAGTGCCGCCAGTGTGGAACTTTTGCCGGAGCCGGTCGGTCCGGTCACGATAACCAGTCCGCGCGGCTTTTCGGCCTGCTGTATAATGATATCCGGCAGGCGAAGCTGCTCCGCAGTCGGGATTTCCATCGGCAGCAGACGCAGCGCCAGCGCTGTGTGGTGCTGCTGGCGAAACAGATTGCAGCGCATACGCACGGAATCGGCAAACGTCACTGCAAAGTCGGACTCGCCGATGGTTTTCAGCTCGTGCAGCTGATGCTCATCCGCAAGCTGCTGCGCCGCATCCTGCACATCCTGCTCGGTCAGAGGTACGTCACCGTGGGTACGCAGCTCACCGTCGATACGCAGCATCGGCGGGAGACCAACGGTTAAATGCACATCGGAGGTGTTTTTCTCCTTGGCGTAAAAAATCAGAGTTTGTAAATCGTACAAGGCGTGTCTCTCTCCTTGGTGTCCCAAAGCAGGGGACAGAGTTTATATGGGTATTGTACCGCAAATTGCCTGCCGCTGCAAGTAAGGATAAATGAAAACGGCTTCGGAAAACCGAAGCCGTTGAGATTGTTGGAACACTTCGTTCCTCTTTTGTTTGCGCGTGTTATTTCGGCGGGTTGTTTCCTTTATTTGAACTGCAGTGCGCTATGACTTCGTTCAGATAGACCGACATGCCCGCACACAGGACACCCTGCACCACACCTTCAAACAGAGCGGCTGCCCAGTTGCCGTAGCTGGCATAGCGCGATACGACCGACAGACAGGCCAGTCCAATCCCGCAGAACGTGAGTGCCAGAGGGATAAATTGATTGGGAAACCGCTGTATTGCCTTGAGTCCGCGTCCGATGCAGTATAAAACCGCCACCAGAACCGCGAAATCCGCCTTGATATACTGCGTCAGTTCTTCCATGGGTTCACCTCCCCTTAACAGCCTATGCGGAAAGAGAACGATGTTTGCCAAGGCATATCGCAGGGCGGCATGACCTCATGCCGCCGTTCGTAACAATCTGCACATACTTACAGGCGGCGGACCGGGGTCAGCCCACCCTGCATGATACGTTTATCGCTATTTACTCCTCACTCTCTGCAAGCTGGACTTGCAGATTTTAGTTTGCTGCTGTATAATACAATAGATTAGGAATGTTTACCGCCATAAAAGGCTGGAAAATATGGGAGATACGAAGATGAATACTGCTTCTATTCTGGGCGTGCAATTTCACGCCGTTACCAAGCAGCAGGCTGTTGAGCTTGCAATGAGCAAGATCCGTTCCCGGCAGAAGGGCTACGTTGTTACCCCGAATCCGGAGATCGTCGATCTCTGCCGCCATGACGAAAAATTCATGGGCGTTGTCAATCATGCGACGCTTGTCCTGCCGGACGGCATCGGCATCATCTATGCTGCAAAGATCCTCGGTGAAAAGCTGCACGGTAAGGTAGCCGGCATTGAATTTGCCGAGAGCCTTGTTGCCGCGATGGCCAAGGAGAATATGCGCCTGTATCTGCTGGGTGCGAAGCCCGGTGTTGCCGAAAAGGCAGGTGCAAACCTGTGTGCGAAGTATCCGGGACTGGTGCTCGCCGGCACGCATGACGGCTATTTCTCCGACCCGCAGGAGGTTGTTGACAGCATCAACGCCGCAGGCGGTGCGGATGTTGTGTTCGTCTGTCTGGGTGCGCCCAAGCAGGAGAAATTCATTGCGGACAACATGGACGATATCCACAGCACACTGTTCTGCGGTCTCGGCGGCTCGCTGGATGTGTTCGCAGGCGTTGCCAAGCGTGCGCCGGATATTTTCATCAAGCTGGGTCTGGAGTGGTTTTACCGTCTGCTCAAGCAGCCCAGCCGTATCGGCCGTATGATGAAGCTGCCGAAATTTCTGCTCATCGTTATCAAGGAGCGGCTTTTCGGCAGGAAGGGAAAGTGATAAGAATGAAAGTAAAACTGCTTGCTTACACGCCGGACCCGGAAAAGCTGGTCGCGGCTGCAGCAAAGAACTGCTATTCCTCCACGGACGTGGACAGCGTGCTGGATGGTCTGACCGAGGAAAAGACCGAGAGCTTTGTCAACATGCTTTCCGAGATCGGCCACGAAAGCCCGATCGAGCATGTGTCGTTCACCTTTGCAATCGAGGGTGTATCGCGTTCTCTGCTGGCACAGATCACGCGCCACCGCATTGCATCGTTCTCGGTGCAGAGCCAGCGCTATGTGCGTGAGAAGGGCTTTGAGTATGTTGTTCCGCCGGAGATTGATAAAATTCCGGCTGCCCGGGCAAAATTCATTCAGGCGATGGAGGATGATCAGCGTACCTACGAGGAACTGACGGCCGTGCTGATGGAAGGCTACCTCAAGGAGCTGCTCGAGCAAGGCGTTCCGGAGAAGACCGCTCGCAGCAAGGCTGAAAAGCACGCCATTGAGGACGCACGCTACGTTCTGCCGAACGCCTGCGCGACTCGCATTGTCATGACGGCGAACGCCCGCAGCCTCAAGAACTTTTTCCGCCTGCGCTGCTGCAATCGCGCCCAGTGGGAGATCCGTGCGCTTGCCGAGAAGATGTACAGGCAGGTATACGCTGTTGCGCCGACGCTGTTCGGTCACTGCGGACCGGCCTGCGTGGACGGTGTCTGCACAGAGGGCAAAATGTCCTGCGGCAAGGCCGCAGAAGTGCGCGCGCACTATCAGGCGCTGCGCGAGGGCAAGTAACCCCCAAATCAATCTTGAGAAAGGTATTATATGTTACCGTTTAGAGAAATTACTTTAGAAGATAAACCAATGGTCGAGCACTGCGGCTCGCATTACAACTATCATCTGTGCGAGCGCTGCTTTGTCGATCTTTTCATGTGGCGCAGCCACTACAATACGCAGATCTGCTTCAAAGACGGCTTTATGCTGGTGAAAATGTCCCCGCTGGACGGCGGACACGACTGCTATCTTGCGCCTGTCGGTCAGGGCGACCTCGGCGCTGCGCTGGATGCGCTCGAGCAGGATGCCGCTGAACGCGGTCTTCCGTTCGTCATCGTCTCGGTCGCTGAGCCGATGATCGAGCGTATCGAAGCCGTTCGTCCGGGCAAGTTCATGTTCTCGCATGACAGCGAGGACGGCGACGACTATATCTACCTCGCGGAAAAGCTGCGCACGCTGTCCGGCAAAAAGCTGCAGAGCAAGCGCAACCTCGTCAACCGCTTCAAGACCGCCTATGAGGGCCGCTGGAGCTACGAGGATATGACCAGGGAAAACAGCAAGGATGCCTTCGCCTTCCATGTGCACTGGTGCAACCTGAACGGCTGTGCACGCGAGCGCGACTTTGAAGGCGAGACCTGCGCAATCGTGCAGGCGCTCCACAACTTTGACTACTTGAATTTGCGCGGCGGACTGCTCCGCTTGGACGGCGAGGTTATCGCGTTCACATTCGGCTGCAAGGCTACGCCGGATATGTTCGTGGTACAGATTGAAAAGGCCGACCACACGATTCAGGGCGCGTACCAGATGATCAACCAGCAGTTCGTACAGCGCAACTGCAATGATGTGGAATACGTCAACCGCGAGGAGGATCTGGGACTCGAGGGTCTGCGCAAGGCGAAAAAGTCCTATTATCCGGTAATGCGCGGCATCAAGTATATGGCTGTGCCTAAGGAGTAATCAGAAATGATGCGATTTGCAGAAAAGGGCGATTTTCCTGCCGTTCGCGCCCTTTGGGAAACCTGTTTTCCGGATGAGGGCGGCTTCAACGACTACTTCTTCGCGCACTTTTATAAAGAGAAATATACGCTGCTGTATCTTGAGGGCGAAACGCTCGTGGCGATGGTGCAGATGCTCCCGTACCGCATGACGGCGGGCGGCGTATCCCGCGAGGTGACGTATATCTACGGCGCGTGTACCGACCCGGCGCACCGCCGCAAGGGGTATATGGCGCGGCTGCTCGAGCGCTCGTTCGAGCTGGACAGGGAAGCGGGGCGCATTGCGTCCGTGCTCATTCCGGCAGAAAAGTGGCTGTTTGATTTTTACAAACCGTTCGGCTACGAGCCGTTCTTCCATATTTCCCGCCGGGAGATTACCCGCACGGCAGGGGAGCGCGAAGCACCTCGGCGGCTAACCTCGGCGGATGTGCCTGCACTGGCGGCGCTGTATGACAAACTGGTGCCGAAATGCCGCATCGAGCGGGACACAGTGTACTGGAACGCGCAGCTTGCGCTGTTCGACATGCTCGGCGCGGGCGTATACGGCTGGTTCAAGGACGGAACGCTCACCGGCTATGCGTTCTGCTGGGAGGACAATGCGCAGGAGCTGCTCGGCGCAGATGACGCGCAGCTGCAGGGTCTGCTGGACGTGCTGCGGCGCGATATGCTCGCCGTGACGGAGATCGGCGCGGAAACCGCACTCGGCGTATGCAAATGGCATGAGAAAGCGGATGAAACCGCTGGATATATGAATTTAATGCTCAACTGAAAGGTGTGACAAACATGGTATATGTATTACTGGCAGAGGGCTTCGAGGAAGTCGAGGCGTTGACTCCGGTCGATCTTCTGCGCCGCGCAGGCGTGGAGACCAGGCTGGTCGGTGTGACCGGTGCAACCGTGTGCGGTGCACGCGGCATCAATGTCGTAACCGACCTGTCCATGGACGAGGTTGACCTTGCAAAGGTCGATATGCTCGTTCTGCCGGGCGGTATGCCGGGCACGACCAATCTGTACGCGGACAAGCGCGTTACCGATGCGGTTCGCACGATGGCAGATGCAGGCAAGTACGTTGCGGCCATCTGCGCGGCTCCGTCCATCATTCTGGGCGGCATGGGTCTGCTCGAGGGCAAGAAAGCCACTTGCTATCCGGGCATGGAGGACGGCATGACGGGCGCGACTCCGGTCAAGGCAAATGCCGTTACCGACGGGAAGATCATCACCGGCTGCGGCGTAGGCGGTGCACTGGATTTCGCGTGTGAGCTGATTACCGCGCTGTGCGGCAAGGCCAAGACGGACGAGATCGCAGAGTCGGTCGTACATCATGTGTACGGATAAGAAAACGCTGCGGGGGCGCTATCTTGCCGAACGGGCAAGTCTGTCCGCCGTGGAAAAGCAGGCGATTGATCGCGCCATCGCACAGAACATCCTGCAAAGCGAGTTCTATCAGCAGGCAGAATGCATTTTCTGCTATGTTTCGACTACTGAGGAGATTGACACCCGCATGGTACTCGAAAACGCGCTTGCGTCCGGCAGGACGGTCTGCGTGCCGCTGTGCGGCAAGGGCGGCAGCATGACCGCGCGGAAAATCACCGCGCTCTCTGAGCTGCAGACCGGTCACTACGGTATCCTGGAGCCGTCCGACACGGCGCCCGAGATTGCACCGGAGAACATCGACCTGATTCTTGCGCCTGCGCTCTCGTGCGACAGAAAAGGGTACCGTCTCGGCTACGGCGGCGGCTATTATGATCGGTTTCTCAGCCGGACAAACGCGGTCTGTGCGGCGCTGTGTGCATCGCAGCGCATGAGCGCAACTCTGCCGCGCGAGGTGTTCGATCGCCGCTGTCATTACATTATCACCGAAAGAGAGGTGCTGCGCACCGATGAATCAAGATAAACGCACACTGCTGCCGGGTCTCAGCCTGTTTGTGTGCTTCTGCCTGCTGACAGGTATGGAAAAGCTGATCACACACTTCAATCTGCCTCCGTCACTGATGGCGCTCGGTGAGATCGTGTGCTTCGGTCTGGCGCTTGCAATGGCACTGCCCGGCATGGATCGGGAGCGCTTTAAGCAGCGGCTTGCATTCAAGATGCCGCGTAAGGGCGGCTGGCTGCTCATCCTGTTTATGGGCGCGGCGACCGCATTTGCCGCCCTCAGCCTGAACATGCTGGAATACCGTCTGCTGGCGCATACCGGTCTCCGGCTGACGATTGCATCCCTGCCGATGCCGCTCGGCGGTATGTCGTTTCCATGGCGGCTGCTGATCGGCGTTGTGATAGCAGCTCTGGTCGAGGAGATCTATTTACGCGGTGCGCTGTTCAGCGTATACGGTGAAGAAGTCGGTACCTCAGCGTGCCTGCTGTTCGGCGGCATCGTGTTCGCACTGCTGCATGGCAGCCCGCTTGATCTGGCGGCAGGATTCTGCGCCGGTCTGGCGTTTACCTATCTGACCTATGTGTTTGATACCGTATGGGCGGCGGTGCTTTCCCATGCTGCGGCGGCTTTTGTCACCGTGTTGATGCAGTGGATAGCAGATACCTATGCACCGTTTGGCATTTGGAACATCCTGCTGCCGCTGACTGTGCTCTTTTTCCTGCTGTTTGCGTTCTTAACGCTGGACACGCTGGGGAAAATGCTGGCGCGCGGTTCCATTCCGCGCTTTGAGGTCAGCGCCGGCTGGTATGACCTGTGGCTGCTGGTGAAAGAGCCCGGATTTATTGTGTTCGCGCTGGCATTTGCCGGTAAAATCATTCTGAATTACTGGATCGGCTGAGGCTGACCCGCAGAGAGGTGAATTATGGATAATCATTTTAACAACGATGAAACGCGGCGCGTACCGCTGCCGGGTTCGGAACCGCCGGTGCCTGAGCAGTTCACGCCGGAGCATTTCGATGACGATCGGGAGCCGCAGCCGCCGCAGAAGCAGCCCAGACGCCGTCGCAGCCGCCGCCGGATGAACGCAGGCTGTGCAGGCTCGATGGTGTACATGATCGCAGTAGTCGGCGTTTCGCTGGTGCTGTCGATTGCAGCGCTGTTCATGGCAAACGACATTTTTGCCTTTGTCAAGGCAGATGCGGTCAAGGAGATCACGGTTTCGGAGAACACCTCGGTATCCTCGCTCGCCAAGGAACTGGACGACCAGGGCGTTATCAATTATCATTCGGTGTTCAAGCTGTATCTGAAGCTCAAGCACCAGACTGATACCTCGGTTCTGGCAGGTGCGTATCAGCTGAACCCGTCGATGGACTACGGTCAGATCGTAGACGCGCTGACCAACACTGCAAGCACAGAGACCGTGCAGATTACCATCCCGGAGGGTTATTCCATCTCGCAGATCCGTCAGGTGCTGCTGGACAACCATATCTGCACCGAGGATGCACTGGATGAGGTGCTGAATGAATATTCCTTCAAGCACGATTTCCTTGAGGATGAAAAACCGGCCGCGGAAGGCTGGCTGGAAGGCTATCTGTTCCCGGATACCTATGAGGTATACAAGGGCAACGCTGCGGTAGTCGATACCATCAACAAGATGCTCAACAACTTCGGCAACAAGTACGATGCGGACATCAAGTCCGGCGCGGAGAATCTCGGCCGCTCGATGCACGATATTGTCACGATCGCCTCTCTCATCGAGCGTGAGGCACAGCGTGACGATGAGCGCGCACGCATTGCGGGCGTTATCTACAACCGTCTGAACAATTCCTCCGAGTTCCCGTATCTGCAGGTGGACGCGTCCGTTCTGTATGGTCTGGGACGCACCGGCGGCAAGCTGAGTGACGAGGATCTCAAGTCGGATTCCGAGTACAACCTTTACAACCACGAGGGTCTGCCGCCCGGACCGATCTGCAACCCGGGTCATGCTTCGCTGTACGCAGCAAGCCATCCGGAGGACAACAATTACTACTATTACGTTGCTATGCCGGACGGCTCGCACCTGTTTGCAAGCAGCTATGAGGAGCACGAGCGCAACATCGAGGCTTCTAATCAGGCACAGGCGCAGGCTGCAAACGCTTCGGCAGATACGACGACAACGGAGGCAAACGGTGAATAACACACCTGAATTACTGTCGCCCGCAGGCGATCTGGACAAAATGCGGTTTGGCATTGCCTACGGCGCGGATGCGGTCTATATGGCCGGAACGCGCTTCGGCATGCGTGCCGCTGCAACCAACTTTGACGATAACGCGCTGCGCGAGGGCATTGCCTACGCGCACGCGCACGGCGTTAAGTGCTACATTACAGTCAATATCATGCCGTCCAACCGCGATCTTCCGGCACTTCCGGCCTATCTGGAGCTGCTGCAGGACGCAGGCGCGGACGCACTCATCATCGCGGACGTAGGCGTGCTGCGCATGGCGCGCAGATACGCGCCCAAGGTTCCGGTGCACATCTCGACCCAGACCAGCATCCTTAACCACGAGGCGGCAAATTACTGGGCGGATGAAGGCGCCGAGCGTATCGTGCTCGCGCGCGAGCTTTCCCTTGAGGAGATCGCCGAAATCCGTGCAAAAACCCCGAAGGAACTCGAGATTGAGGCCTTCGTTCATGGTGCCATGTGTATTTCGTACTCCGGCCGCTGCCTGATCTCGCAGTACATGACCGGCCGCGATGCCAACCACGGCGCATGTGCACAGCCGTGCCGCTGGAATTACTCTCTGATGGAGGAGAAGCGTCCGGGGCAGTTCTTCCCGGTCGAGGAGGACGGACGCGGCACCTACCTGTATAACTCCAAGGATATGTGCATGATCGAGCACGTTCCGGAGCTGATCAAGGCCGGTATTACCTCGTTCAAGATTGAGGGCCGCAACAAAACTGCGTACTATGCAGCCTGTGTCACCGGTGCATACCGTGCCGCGATCGACACCTATAAAAAGGACCCGGAAAACTTTGTTCTGCCGCAGTTCTGCCGTGATGAGGTCAATAAGGTCAGCCACCGCGAGTATTACACCGGCTTCTACTTCGGCAATCAGGAAAACGGACAGCATTACGGCGACAGCCAGTATATCCGCGAGTATGAGGTTGTCGGCATGCCGGTCGAGTGTGACGACAGCGGCAAAGCCGTGTTCGCACTCAAGAACCGCTTTTTCGATGGGGAAGAGCTGGAGCTGATCCAGCCGGGTCAGGCGCCGTATGTGTTCCGCGCGGAGAACGTCACCGATGACGAGGGCACGAAGCGTGAGCTGTTCAACGTGCCGCAGATGCGCGTACACTTTGCGTTCCCGTTCAAGGTCAGCGAGTGGGCTATTTTGCGGAAGGTCAAAGAAAGACCGGAGTAAACAATCAATGAGGAGTTAGGAGGCAGGAATTTTCCTGCGTGTCGGCTTACCGTAGGGGCGCACATTGTGCGCCCTTTTGCGTTGCCCACTTGCAAATCGCTTGAACAGGCGAACACGGTTCGCCTCTACGGCATGGTTTCTCCTGCCTCTTATCTCCTTTTTATGAATGGTTGCAACGTATGATAAATTGTGGTATCATTACAATTAAGTATGGAAACCTTTCGGGGTGAATTGAACCGAAAAATTCTAAGCAAGGGAAGTATATACATGAGCGATAACCAGAAGAAAACGATTTTCTCCGGCGTGCAGCCGTCCGGCAAGCTGACGCTGGGTAACTATTTGGGTGCTATCCGCAATTTCCCGATCCTGCAGGAGCAGTACAACTGCATTTACTGCGTGGTCGATCAGCACGCCATTACGGTCCGGCAGGAGCCTGCGGCGCTCCGCCGTGCAACACTTGAACTGATCGCGCAGTACATTGCCTGCGGTCTGGACCCGGAAAAGAGCATTCTGTTCATCCAGAGCCATGTGCCCGCGCATGCGGAGCTGGCGTGGGTGCTCAACTGCTTCACCATGTTCGGCGAGGCTTCCCGCATGACCCAGTTCAAGGACAAATCCGCCAAGCATGCGGACAACATCAATGTCGGTCTGTTTACCTATCCGGTTCTGATGGCGGCAGACATTCTGCTGTACCAGACCGATCTCGTTCCGGTTGGCGTGGATCAGAGCCAGCACATCGAGATCTGCCGCGACATTGCAAACCGCTTCAACAATCTGCATCCGAACACCTTTACCATTCCGGAGGGCTACTATCCGAAGGTTGGCGAGGGTGCCAAGATTATCAGCCTGGTTGACCCGAACAGCAAAATGAGCAAGTCTGACCCGAACCCGAACGGCTATATCCTGCTGATGGACAAGCCGGAGGACATTATGCGTAAGTTCAAGCGTGCGGTTACCGACTCGGATTCCCACATCATCTTTGACCCGCAGAACAAGCCGGGTGTTTCCAACCTGCTGCAGATTTACGCTCTGGCGACCGGCAAGACCATCGAACAGGCGGCAGCCGAGTTTGACGGCAAGGGCTACGGTGAGTTCAAGCCCGCAGTCGGCGAGGCTGTTGTTGAGCTGCTGCGTCCGATTCGTGAAAAGACCACCGATCTGCTGAACAACAAGGATTATCTGGAGCAGGTCTACAAGGAGGGCGCACAGAAGGCCTCTTATCTGGCGCGCAAAACGCTGGATAAGGTTTATCGAAAGGTAGGCTTTGTCGCACGCTGAGCCAAAAGGGAGTAAACCATGTCTGAATATATTGTTATCGGCACGATCATTGCAGCGTTTGCCGTAGCTGCCGTGCTGAGCTATTTCTTCACACCGCCGGTCAAGAACTTTGCACACAAGGTCGGCGCGATCGACGTGCCGAAGGATGCACGCCGCATGCACAAAAAGCCGATCCCGCGGCTGGGCGGTCTGGCCATTTACGGCGGCTTCCTGTGTTCGATTCTGATTTTCGGGCAGCTCGATGAGACCATGCTGTGCGTCCTGCTCGGAGCGGCCATCATTGTCGCACTCGGTATTTTCGATGATGTGCTGGCGCTCGGCGCCAAGCTGAAATTCGTGGTGCAGATTGTAGCGGCAGCTATTCCGGTCTGCATCGGCGACCTGCAGATTGGTCTGTTCACCAATTTGAATCCGCTGTCGGATACGCCGTTTGTCCATCTCGGCATTCTGGCAGTGCCGGTCACGATTATCTGGATTGTCGGCATCACGAATGCGGTAAACCTGATTGACGGTCTGGACGGACTTGCGGTCGGTGTTTCGTCTATCGCGGCGATTACCATGCTTGCCGTTGCACTGCTGACCGGCAACATGCCGATTGCCATCACGATGGCGGCGCTCGCCGGCGCGTGCATCGGCTTTATGCCGTACAACCTTAACCCGGCTAAGATCTTCATGGGCGACACCGGTTCGACCTTCCTCGGCTACATGCTGGCGACCGTGTCCATCATGGGTCTGTTCAAATTCTACGCAGTCATCTCGTTTGCGGTGCCGTTCCTGATTCTCGGCCTGCCGATTTTTGATACAGCCAATGCCATCATCCGCCGTGTGGCGGCAGGCAGAAGTCCGATGAGCCCGGACCGCGGCCATGTGCATCACAAGCTGATCGACATGGGCTTCAACCAGAAGCAGGCGGTTGCTATTCTGTACGCTATCAGCGCAACGCTCGGTCTTACCGCCGTGGTGCTTACCTCGTCCGGCGAGGTTAAGGCAATCGTGCTGCTGCTGGCGGTTCTGGCTGCAATTCTGGTAGGTGCATGCATCATTTACGGTGCGGAGCACTGGAGCAAACACGCATCCGAAAACAAGGAGGATAAAGACGATGAATAAAATCAAGGTAATGACGGTTTTCGGCACCCGCCCGGAGGCCATTAAGATGGCGCCGCTGGTGCACGCGCTCGAGCAGAATGAAAACACCGAATCCATTGTGTGTGTTACCGCGCAGCACCGTGAGATGCTCGATCAGGTGCTTGATATTTTCGATATTAAGCCGGATTATGACCTGAACATCATGCAGCCGCGTCAGACGCTGGCGACCATCACCGAGAAGAGCCTGCACGGTCTGGATGAGGTGCTCGAAAAGGCACAGCCGGACATCGTGCTCGTCCACGGTGATACCTCGACCACCTTTGCCGGTGCGCTTGCGGCATTCTACCACAAGGTGCCGGTCGGCCATGTAGAGGCCGGTCTGCGTACCTACGATAAGTACAGCCCGTTCCCGGAGGAAATGAACCGCAAGCTGACCGGTCAGATTGCAACGCTGCACTTTGCGCCGACTCCGCGCAACCGCGACAATCTTGCAAAGGAAGGTATCACAGACGGCGTGTTTGTCATGGGCAACACGGTTGTTGACGCAATCCACATGACCGTAAAGCCGGATTTCGAGTTCCGCGATGAGCAGCTCAAAACGCTGGACTTCGAGAACAACCGCGTTGTCCTCGTTACCGCGCACCGCCGCGAGAACTACGGCGAGCCGATGGAGAACATCTGCCGCGCCATTGCCGAGCTGAGCGAAGCATATCCGGATGTACACTTCGTTTATCCGGTGCACCTCAGCCCGTATGTCCGCGAGACTGCGGAGAAATTCCTCGGCGGCAATAACCGCATTCACCTCATCCATCCGCTGGCCGTGGACGAGATGCATAACCTGATGGCACGCTGCTATCTCATCATGACTGACTCCGGCGGACTGCAGGAGGAGGCGCCCAGCCTCGGCAAGCCGGTTCTGGTGCTGCGCCGCGAGACCGAACGTCCGGAGGCCATCGAGGCAGGTACGGTCAAGTTGGCAGGCGTGGAGCAGGCCAATATCGTTAAGCTCGCGCGTGAGCTGTTCGACGATAAGGACGCTTACGAAAAAATGGCGCACGCTGTCAATCCGTACGGCGACGGAAAGACCTCGCAGCGTATCGTGCAGGCGATCGAGCAGTATTTTGGTCTGCGCGAGGACGGTCCGGCTCCGTTTAACCCGTGAAACCCGTAAAAAAAGAGAAGCACACACCGAAACACTATCTGCCGGACACTACGCCGAAGATTGCGGCTGCGGGCGCTACCGTGCTCGTGCTGTTGGTGGTGCTCAGCTTTGTGCTGTCCTCCGGCTGGATGCACGGCAGCAGCACCGGCATTATCCTGCCCGGCAGCGAGGGCGATTCGCCAACGGTTGGTGCAGGCAGTGCGCTGCTCACCGGGCAGAGCGTGGATGATATTACCATTGATGTCAATAACGCCAAGACCGTCATCGCAACGCTCGCACGTCCGGCGGCATACAGCAGCAGGATCGAGAACACGATCTACTATGATGGCGGCTCGGCGGCTCTGTACTGCCATCGCTATGCGCGGGATAGTGTCGTGCGCACGGATACACTCGGCAGTGACAATCAGGTACAGTCTACGCTGATTCGCGTTCCGGACGGCAAGGTGTATGCGTGGAATGCAGGGGACAGCATTGCTTATCAGGGCAAAGCCGGCGATTTTACCGATGATGTAGCTGCTATGCTGCCGACGTACGAGGATGTGCTGGCTGATGAAGTACAGCTGACTGCTGCCGGTCGGCAGGACATTAACGGTGAACCGTGTATTGCCGTTACATTTGAGCAGGGCGGCTACCGCTGTGTATATGGCATTTCAACGGTCAGCGGTCTGCTGGCGCAGGCGTCGTTTTATGACGGCGATACGCTGACGCGCAAAGTCACCGTCAGCGAAATCAGCACGGAAACGCCGGACAGTGAATTATTTACGCTGCCGGACGGCGAAAGCGTTATATAGAAAAAGTGGAGAGTGGAGATTGCAGAGTGGAGAGACAGCGAAACCGTTTCGTTATCTTCACTCTTAACTCTCCACTCTTCACTCTGATAGAAGGAGATTACACATAAATGTCTGAATATATTAAGATTTCACCGGAGATTCGTGCGCTCGGCCGTGAGGCTGAACGCGAGATCCGTCCGTATTTCGAGCGCCTCGAGGAGATCTGTGACCGCAACACCGAGAAGGTGCTGGCGGCATTTGCGAAGAACCGTGTATCCGACAACCTGTTTGCCGGTACGACCGGTTACGGCTACGATGACTACGGCCGTGACACGCTCGACAAGATCTACGCCGATATTTTCGGCACCGAGGCCGCACTCGTGCGCATCGGCTTTGTAAACGGCACACACGCGCTGTCCTGCGCGATGTTTTCCGCCGTCAAGACCGGCGACACCGTGCTGTCCGTCACCGGACCGGCGTATGACACGCTGCAGAACACGATCACCGGCGATTACTGCGGCAGTATGAAAAGCTACGGCATCGGCTACAAGCAGGTTGACCTCAAGAACGGCGAACCTGACCTCCCTGCCATCCACGAGGCGGCAAAGGACGAAAACATCAAGCTGGTATTCATCCAGCGCAGCCGCGGCTACGGCGTTCGCAAGACGCTTTCCGTCGAGGAAATCGGCGAAATCTGCAAGACCGTGCGTGAGGTCAATACGACTGCGGCCATCATGGTCGATAACTGCTACGGCGAATTCACCGAGGAGATCGAGCCGACGCAGGTCGGTGCGGACATCATCGCAGGCTCGCTCATCAAGAACCCGGGCGGCGGTCTGGCCCCGACCGGCGGCTATATTGCAGGCCGTGCGGATCTGGTCGAGAACGCCTCCTACAAGCTGACCGCACCCGGCATCGGCGGCGAATGCGGCTGTACGATGGGTCAGAACCGCCTGCTGTATCAGGGCCTGTTCATGGCGCCGCATGTCACCATGCAGGCCGTCAAGACCGCGATGTTCTGCGCAAAGGTCATGGAAAAGCTCGGCTATGAGGTAAGCCCGAAGGCAGAGGAGCCGCGTTACGACATCATCCAGACCATCGCGTTCGGTGCGCCTGACCCGCTGCGCCGTTTCTGCGAGGGCATTCAGGCCGGTGCGCCTGTCGATTCCTATGTAACGCCGGAGCCGTGGGCAATGCCGGGTTACGACGATCAGGTTATCATGGCTGCAGGCGCGTTCGTGCAGGGCGCGTCCATTGAGCTTTCCGCCGATGCGCCGATGCGCGAGCCGTATGTCTGCTATATGCAGGGCGGTCTGACGTATGAGTCCGGCAAGCTGGGCATTTTGCTTGCTGCAGATAAAATTACCAAGGCAAAGGCACAGTAATGGTGAATGAAAAATAGAGGATGATGGTATCCTGCATTTTTCAATTCTTCATTTTTCGTGCGGAATCGGTTGACAAAGTGCGGATATGAGCGTTATAATAAATCTGTATTTATTAAGTTATAGGCAATGACGGAAATCCTGTTTTCCGAAAAGCATTTGGCAGAGAGCGTGCGCCACGGCTGCAAGCACACGCAATGCGGAGAAAACAGTACCGATTCCCGAGCCGCACAGCGGAAAACCGCAGTATGCTGTGCCGTGTCGTTCGCGTTAAGAACTCCGAGCGGCAGTCCTTCAAGGGACTGCAAGCAGGGTGGAACCGTGGGCAAGCGCTCACCCCTGAATTTACCAGGGGTGAGCGCTTTTTTGTTGCTGTGCAGCAAAATGTAATGTGTTACACTAATTAGTAATTACTAACTGCTAATTCACAAGAAAGGTCTGAATAAAAGTGTCCGAAGATAACAAGTACACGTTTGAGAACAAGGAATACCGCGACACCTACCGTCACACGGTATCGCACATTCTCGCGCAGGCAGTAAAGCGCCTGTATCCGGAGGTCAAGCTGGCCATCGGTCCGTCCATCGACAACGGCTTCTACTACGATTTTGATGCGCCGTTCTCCTTCACGCAGGAGCACCTCGATGCTCTCGAGGCAGAGATGCGTAAGATCTGCAAGGAGAAGGAGAAGCTTGAGCGCTTCGAGCTGCCGCGCGCGGAAGCCATCAAGTTCATGGAAGAGCGCGAGGAGCCGTACAAGGTAGAGCTGATTAACGATCTGCCGGAGGACGCTACCATTTCCTTCTACAAGCAGGGCGAGTTCACCGACCTGTGCGCAGGCCCGCATCTGGACTCCACCGGCCGCGTAAAGGGCAACGGCATCAAGCTGATGAACGTTACCGGCGCATACTGGCGCGGCGATTCCTCCAAGAAGATGCTGCAGCGTATTTACGGCACCGCATTCCCGAAGAAGGACGAACTCGACCAGTACCTCAACATGCTGGAGGAAGCGAAGAAGCGCGACCACCGCAAGCTAGGCAAGGAGCTCGGCCTGTTCATGCTGACCGAGGAAGGCCCGGGCTTCCCGTTCTTCCTGCCGAACGGCATGACCCTCAAGAACACCCTGATCGACTACTGGCGCGAGGTACACAAGCGCTACGGCTACGTTGAGGTCTCCACCCCGATGATCCTCAACCGCAAGCTGTGGGAGCGCTCCGGTCACTGGGATCACTACAAGCAGAACATGTACACCACCGTCATCGATGACGAGGATTACGCAATCAAGCCGATGAACTGCCCGGGCGGCATGCTGGTCTACAAGGCTCAGCCGCACTCCTACAAGGAGCTGCCGCTGCGTGTCGGCGAGCTGGGTCTGGTACACCGTCATGAGTTGTCCGGCGCACTGCACGGTCTGTTCCGTGTGCGCTGCTTCACGCAGGATGACGCGCACATCTTCATGACCTGGGACCAGATGAAGGACGAGATCAAGAACGTTGTCCGTCTGTTCGATGAGGTTTACTCCACCTTCGGTCTGACCTATCAGATCGAGCTGTCTACCATGCCGGAGGATCACATGGGTGACCTCAAGGACTGGCAGTTCGCTGAGAAGACCCTCGCAGAAGCAATCACCGAGATTGGCAAGGACTACGTTGTCAACGAGGGCGACGGCGCGTTCTACGGCCCGAAGCTGGACTTCCATCTGGCAGACTCCATCGGCCGTACCTGGCAGTGCGGCACCATCCAGCTGGATATGCAGCTGCCCGAGCGTTTCGAGCTTGAGTACACCGGCGCAGACGGCGAGAAGCACCGTCCGGTTATGATCCACCGCGTTGTCCTCGGCTCTATTGAGCGCTTCATCGGCGTTATCACCGAGCATTTTGCAGGCGCATTCCCGACCTGGCTGGCACCGGAGCAGGTTCGCGTTATGCCGATGACCGACCGCAATATTCCGTGCGCACAGGAAGTTGTTAAGCAGCTGACTGATAAGGGCTTCCGCGTAACCATGGACGAGCGTAACGAGAAGATTGGCTATAAGATCCGCGAAGCACAGGTTCACAAGGTTCCGTATATGATCGTCATTGGCGACAAGGACGAGGAAAAGGGTGTTATCTCGGTTCGTACCCGCAAGACCGGCGAGACCACCGCTATGGAGACCGGTGAGTTTATCGAGAAGCTCGCATATGAGGTTGAGAATAAGCTGAAGTAAGCAGCCAAACGGAGAGCGGAAGCTGTATTCCGTTCTCCGTCACAATAGAATAAAGGGACATAGAGTTTTGTCATGTATGCAGGGAGGGTGCAACATGAAAAAATTTGTTTTCGCGTGTCTGATGGCAGGTCTGATGACTTGTGCTGCCGGTGCAGCACAGGTTGGTACGATCAACAACAACTATCCCGGCGATACCGAAGCGCAGGCGCAGATGCTTTACGATCTCGGGCTGTTTAAAGGCACCGACAAGGGCTTTGCGCTGGAGAAATCCATGACCCGCGCAGAGGCCTCGGTGATGCTGACCCGCCTGCTTGGCGCAGAAAAGACCGCGCTGGCAGGGAACTGGAAGCATCCGTTTACCGATGTGCCGCAGTGGGCGGACAAGTACGTTGGCTGGCTGTATCAGAACGGTTTGACCAAGGGCGTTTCCGCGACAAAGTACGGCTCGCAGCGCAATGTCACCTGCGACCAGTATTGCATTTTTCTGACCCGGGCACATTTGGATGCGGACAGCTATCAGGGTACGGCTTTTGTCGATAACGATGAGGTACGGCAGACGGACGAGGAGGGCTTTATCCGCGGAGATGCGGTTTCGCTCTCGGCTCGGCTGCTCGGTACGAACTACGCGAAAAATGGCGACGAAAGCGACCGCAGTGTGGCGAAAAAGCTAATCGACAACGGCGTTTTCACAGCGAAGCAGTTCAAAAATGCGGCATGGGACGTTCTGCCGCGTGATTACGGCAATGATTATCAGTATGATGACAAGTGGAACCTGATCGCTTCGCCGTTCGTCTGCCAGATTGCAGATGTGACAGTGGCGCAGTGTCCGATTGATGGCGTGCAGCCTGTCAGCGGTACAGACCGTTATGCGCAGAGTGATATGAGGCAGTCGGACTTGATCCTGTACCGCATGGACAACAAGACGATGAAACTGGCGCAAGTGCTCTCGCTGCCGAAAGAAAGCTCCGTGGAATATCTCGGCCGTGCCGGAGAAACCGATTATCTGCTGGTGTGCGACCGGAAAACGGAAACGTATTCGCTGTGCTCAGTGCACGGCGATACGGTCAAAACCGAACTGACCCTGACCGAAGCACAGCAGCAGGCAGCACATACCGTTTATCAGAGCGCACGCGGCTGCATCATCTGCACGGACGAGACGACCGGTTATAAGCTCACTGAAACAGGGGTGGAGCCGTTGGGCGTGGCGGCAGGCATCTGCCAACTGACCGAGGACGGCATGATTATTACGCAGAAATGTACGGCGGACGAAACCGTGCTGACGGCGTATAACTGGGACGGTCAAAAGACAGACCGCTATACCATCTCGAATGCGTATCAGTCGGATGATGCTGAGGTGCGCAAGCATTGTGCGCCGCGGATAATTGGCAGTGACGGTGCGTTGCTCTGGGGCACAGCCGGGCTGTACCGCGAGGAGAATGACCGTCTGGTACAGGTGACAAACTCTCCGGTCATCAGCGTAAAGCAGGATGCTGATGGGGCTTATTATGCTGTTTCCTGCGATAAATCTGAGCGGACGGAATACTATTCGGATGGTATCGGATACATGGCCGGTGATATGCTCGTGCGTATCGCGCCGGATGGAACGCAGACCACGCTTGCAACACTCGATGACATTCTGATCGACGAGGTAAAGACGGTCAAAAGCGGTGCTGTTCGCTTCACAATCGCTATTCCGACAGAGGGCCATAGAAGCGGACACTATACCTGCCTGTTGAAAGACGGAAACATTACCGTCCGGTCTGCAACCGATGATGTATTCTACATCTGGGGCAACGATGCGCTGGAAAACGAACAAGAGAAAATAGATAAGATTATTGCGAACCAGAAAGGTGAAGAATAATGGCAGAAAAGAAAAAACTGGTCAGCGAGATCACGTCCATGGACGTGGACTTCGCGCAGTGGTACACAGATATTGTTAAAAAGGCTGAAATGGCCGATTATTCGTCCGTAAAGGGCTGTATCATCATGCGTCCGTACGCACAGGCGCTGTGGGAGAACATCCAGCACACGTTGGACGGCATGTTCAAGGAGACCGGTCACGAGAATGTAGCAATGCCGATCTTCATTCCGGAAAGCCTGCTGCAGAAGGAAGCCGACCACGTTGAAGGCTTCGCGCCGGAGTGTGCATGGGTAACGCACGGCGGCAACGACAAGCTGGAGGAGCGTCTGTGCGTTCGTCCGACTTCGGAGACGCTGTTCTGCGAGCATTACGCAAAGATCGTTCGATCCTGGCGCGACCTGCCGAAGCTGTACAACCAGTGGTGCTCGGTTGTCCGTTGGGAAAAGACCACCCGTCCGTTCCTGCGCAGCCGTGAGTTCTGGTGGCAGGAGGGTCATACCGTTCATGCTACCGCCGAGGAGGCTATGGAAGAGACTCTGCGCATGCTGAACATCTACGCGAAGTTCTTCGAGGAATGGCTGGCCATTCCGGTCGTTAAGGGCGAAAAGACCGAGAAGGAGCGCTTTGCCGGTGCAGAGAACACCTACACCATCGAGGCTATGATGCACGACTGTAAGGCTCTGCAGTCCGGTACCTCGCACTACTTCGGTGACGGCTTTGCACGCGCATTCGGCATGCAGTATACCGATAAGAACAACACCCTGCAGTATATGTATCAGACCTCTTGGGGCGTTTCCACCCGTATCATCGGCGCAATCATCATGACGCACGGTGATAACGAGGGTCTGGTTCTGCCGCCGCGTATCGCTCCGACCCAGCTGGTTGTTATTCCGGTTGCGGCTCACAAGGAAGGCGTTAAGGAGAAGGCAACCGAGCTGTACGAGCAGGTCAAGGCAGCGGGCATCCGTGCCAAGATCGACCTGAGCGACAATACCCCGGGTTGGAAGTTTGCCGAGTACGAGATGAAGGGCATTCCGCTTCGTCTGGAGGTTGGTCCGCGCGATATCGCTGAGGGTCAGTGCGTACTGGTTCGCCGTGACACCCGCGAAAAGACCGTTGTTAAGTTCGAGGATCTCGAAAAGACCATTCCGGCACTGCTGGAGGATATCCAGAAGTCGCTGTATGAGAAGGCGCTCGCAAACCGCGAGGCGCATACCTATACCGCAAAGTCTCTTGACGAGATGAAGTCCATCCTTGCTGAGCACACCGGCTTTATCAAGTCCATGTGGTGCGGCGACCTCGCCTGCGAGGAGAAGGTCAAGGAAGAGACCGGTATGCCGAGCCGCTGCATGCCGTTCGAGCAGGAGCACATCGCAGATACCTGTCCGGTCTGCGGCAAGCCTGCAAACAAGATGGTTGTCTGGGGCATCGCGTACTAAGCGAAGTCTCAGAACCAAAAACTGCACAAGCAAAAAGTCCCTCATCAGTCGATGAGGGACTTTTTGCGTCAATAGAGAAACTTTTTCAGCAGATAGAACGGTTTGTGCGGCAGTGATCAGATACCAGTTGCAAAGCTGTCGATCAGGAAGCCGCCGTCTGTATTCTGAACGAGAATGAAGAATGAAGCAGTGGCATCCTTCAGGTCATAGATCGAATTTGCCGACGGCTTCATTTTCAACGGACAGTCGAAAACCATCGGCTTGCCGTCATACAGAACGGCGAATTTACAGCCGGCTGCGTGTAAACGGGTAGATAGATTATCTGCAGGAATTATTGCCGCTGCAGGAATTGTTATTGCCGCAGCCACAGCCGCAGCGATTGTCATTTACGCCGGCACTGCCGGTGAACAGACAGCCTGCCTTGTCGCTCTGCGGCGGGAAAAAGGCGTCGATGGGGAAGTCGAAGCTCGAGAAGATCTCGCACGGGTCCTGCTCACCGCCGACACCGCTGTTCGAGCAGTCGCGCCGCGGCAGACATACGTCGTAAGCGGGCATGAGCAGCTGGATGTCGCGCTCAAGTCGGATGATCGAGAACTGACCGAGGGTTACGAACAGCTGATAGCCATCGTTGCTGAGCACGAGATCGTCACCGCCGAAGCACGAGCAGATTGAACGGGGTACTTCATGCAGCGCGCAGCAGCAATAACTTAAATGTTAGAGGTTTGAGGTATAGCAATTTTGGGGTGGATTGTCAGATGGAGGTCGCTTTTGGCTTTGCCGTAGACACGGACGGTTTTATGGTAGTCTATACGGCGGATTACCTGCTTTAAGAGAAGATTTTGTTCTTTTGGATCTTCCAGTGTGGGGTATACGTCCAGCACATGACGGATGAGTGGCGCGGAGTTCTTCTGCGCTTCAATGTCTGTTTGTTTATTATGGAGTTTGCGCTCGATCTCGTGCTTTGTGTTTAGCAGTGCGGTCTGATCCTGGCTGATTGCGGATTGACGCTGCAGGAACGTTTCTTTACTGTAAACACCATCTTCGAGCAGTTCATAGGTACGCTGCAGACGGTGGTTTATATCGGTAAGCTGCTTCTCGATATTCTGCAGTGCGATTTCTTCGCTTTTCGTGTCCAGAAGGGCAGGAGAGCTGAGTTCGATCTTGTGAAGAAATTCGCGGAGAGACTGCAGGACAAGGCTTTCCACATCTTCAAACAGACTGGAGACGGTAGAGCAGGACGGATTTTCACAGCCAAACCGGACTTTATCTTCACGGCGGTATGGATGGCGAGACATCAGTTTACCACATTGGTCGCAGTAGACCAGTCCGGCCAGCGGATTCATCTGCTGGTATTTGCGCGGTACACGCGGCGTAACGGTGTCTTTCATGCGCTGTTGGACGCTGTTCCAGACGTCCCGCGGGATGATCGCTTCGTGTATTCCTTCGTACAGCTCACAGTTTTTATTGACCGGTCGCTTGGTTATCAATTTGCCTTTTTGCACAATTTTTGTGTTGACCTTCATGGCACTGGGGATAAAACCGGCATAGTGCGGGTTCTGCAGGATGGCACGGGTAGTCGCGGGCACCCATTTTTTATCGAGCGGTGTGCGGATCTTCATAGCGTTCAGTTCGTTCGCGATTTCGGAAAAGCCTTTGCCGGAAAGATACATATCGTAGATGGTGCGGATCACACCGGCCTGCGGCTCAACCGGTCGAAGGGACCAGCCGCGGCCGTCCAGTTTGTAGCGTTCATAGCCGTAAGGCGGACGTCCGGGAACGTAGTGGCCTTCTTTCTTGGAGGCTCTCGTTCCGGCCAGCTGACGGCGGCGGATCATGCGGTACTCCTGCCGCGACATGAACAGGCCGAACTCCATCCATTCCTCATCTGCTTCCTGCGTGGGGTCGTAGGTTTTGGCGGGTGTTACGATGAGTGTGCCCGAAAACTTAAACGCTTGGGCGACGATACCCTGATCTATCGTATCACCACGCGCAAGACGAGAGGTTTCCGTGACGAGGACGCCCTTCCAGCGGCCATCCTCCACCTCGGAGAGAAGCTGCTGCATGACGGGACGGTTTGCGATACGCTCGCCGGAGACGATCTCACGGTATATCGCGCCGATGGGCAGGGCGCGGGACTTGGCAAGCTCCATCAGGATATGCTCGTGCCGGGCGAGGGTATCGCCCTCGCCGTGTGCCTCGGCTTCGAGGTCCGCGCGGGATTTGCGGAGATAGAGGGCGTATTCGGTGGGCATGAGAGGAACTCCTTTCGGTTACGGCTGATTGATGGCGTCGGCAAGGAATGTCACCCAACGCGGCGCGTTCTCGTAGCAGACGATCACGCCGTTGCGGTACTCAGCGACCGCAACAAAGCCGTTATCATTATCGAAAAAGGTCGCTTCGTCACAGTAGGGCAGGACAGCAGCCAGCGACTTGACGCGGCCTGCAAAACGGCGGCGCACATCGTCCGCGGGAATGTCATGCCCGCCCTTGCGGACGCGGTTTGCAATACGCGCAAGCGACTCCTCGGCAGAGTCCAGACCGACATAGTACATCCGCACGGCATAGCCGCTTTCACGCGCCTGACGCGCGGTATGCGCAGTGAGCGAACCGGAAAGCGTGGTTTCCTGCGTGAAGCACACGCCTTTTTTCAGGCAGGAGCGAATGCGTTCGATGGCAAGACGGCCGGCAAGTATGTTATTGCCGCCGTTTGCTGCGGCCAGCTTATCAACATCGACGATTACGCCGAGGTCGTTCATCTCCTGACGGAGTACGCCGGTGAGGCTGGACTTGCCCGCGCCGTTGACACCGGCGATGATGGTGTAGGTTTTCATGGGCATACTCCTTACTTATGCTTGTTTCTCCAAGACAGGTTCACTACATTTTTTATATTTTGGGTTATCTGCAAGGTCTGCGACGTAGTCGCGGACCTTTTCTTTACCCTCATCGTTGAATTCGCGGTAATCGTCGATGAGTTGGGTTTCGTCATCAGATAAAGATGGCGTAAGTTCGTGCCCCACTCTGGCAGAATACTCGGATATGGAATCAACGGCCTGATAAAGCTCGTTTATGGCGTGCTGCACTCCGTCACCGAGATGGTGTTGACTTTGCTGCGGTTCAAATCCACTGATAACTGAAATATTGACTTGTAATATGTCGCAAAGTGTGAAAAGAGTATCAATATCAGGCAAACTTCTGCCTTGCTCCCATGATGCAAGACTGGTTTTCTTCACATGAAGTTTTTCCGCAAGCTCATCCTGCGTTAATCCTGCTTTCTTTCGATAAATAGAAATATTGTGCTGGATTTTGCTTCTAATTTCAGACATATAATCACCTCGATAAAATTAGTATAGCATGAAAAAAAGAAAATACAAGATAAAATACGAAATTTTCGTATCACCTATTGACATACGAAAATTTCGTAGTATTATATATACATGAAGTACGAAAATATTGTACCGAAAGGAGCGCCAGATATGGTTGGAAAAAACATAAAAACATATCTCAAGGAGAATGGAATCAAACAGAACTATGTTGCACAGAAGATTGGTGTTCCGGCAACTACGCTGAATTCTATGCTTTTAGAGAAGCAAAAACTGCCGGTTGACATTTATTTCTCTGTGTGCGCTGTACTGGGCGAGCCGGTAACAAGATTCGCCCCGCAGCAGGCGGAAGGGAAGGGGTGAGAGGATGGACGTTCGGATTGACGAGACAGGAACGCTGATCGTTGAATTTGACACCGGATTGCGGCGCAGGAAGCAGCGGAAACAGGCATATATGAAGCTGCGCAAGGCAGGTGTAAAACATAAACCTGCTGAAATTACCGCTAAATATCTCTCACAAAAAACAAATTTTCCATATGGCAAGTTTGTAACTCATACTGCAACGCTTTCGGAAGATTGCTTTGGAAGGAAAACGATTGCAGAGAGGAGAAGCAAAAATGAAAATCATTCTTGACGGAACGGATAAGGAAATCGGACACATCTCCGTAGAAACGAAAGATATGCCCGATGAGTTTATGTACCAGATGCAGCCGCTTATGGAAAATGGTCAGCTGTTTGGCTTTGTTATTCAGTTTTGCATGATGGATAAAGCGGCGGATTAAGTTCGCCGGACTCCAACTGGCGATGGATTGCGATATTTTTGGCGTGTGTTTCATTGGAACAGCCGATAACATGCGCAGATGCACTCATAGGCCGAGCGTACTGCGTACCGCTATCACCGAATGTCATTAGCCCGTTATGGATTGTTGCGTAGTATTCCACAACAGAGTTACCGGAAACATTGACAGTACCGTATAAATCGCCGCGAAGAATGAGACGGGACTGCTCGATCGCATGAATATCGCCGTGATAGTCGGTCTGCACATCGACTACGGCACCATCCATGACAACGAGGTCCCGCTTCAAATCTTCGGAGATTGCAACAGAACGATTGATCTTGTACATATAAACACCTCCTTTCTGCTATTCAGTATAGCAGATGAGGTGGAAAGAGACAACGAGGAATGTATGAAAGTAAAGATTACCATTAAGGGGAAAGCTGGGCAGGCTGGTACACTTGCCGAAGCACTGGACGGTTTTTTGAAAGATGAACTGAAAGTGCGTGCAAAGTACCCTGAAAAGACACAGTATGAAATCCATGTGGTACAGCGGACATTTTATCGTACAGTGAAAGGCTCGCGCCCTGCTAAGGACGCCGAGAAGGCGGAAGGGAAGGGGTGAGATCATGAAAAAGAACGATCTGGATCTTGCGTTCTCGGTAATAGAAACAGCGGCCGTCCATCTGCATAATGGACTACCGCTGTTTCTGGAGGGTGATCTGTTCGCCGAACGCAACGAATGGCTGCGCGAGTCTCTTATCCAGGCTCTGCTCCTGTCACTCGATCTGCTTCGCCGAGAAGGTGCAGAGGTGGAGGAAACGCCCCTGCTGGCATGGGTTCGCCGCGCATATACATCAGAGTAATCGCGGCACAGCATTTTTGACATTGCGTGCGGCCCTCCATAGCATCACAGCCGTTGCACATGGCAAAAGTTTTTCCATCCTCGGTGACGGTGGTTTTGGTATAGACCGTGTGCTTCATCCACGGATGGAGCGGACATATCACCAAACAACTGCGCTGAACGATTTTACACACAAAATCACCTCCTTTCTGCTATTCAGTATAGCAGAGAAGGTAAACGAAAACAACGCCGAGCAGGCGGAAGGGAAGGGGTGAGGGGATGGACACCGAGAAAAACAAAGAAGCCCCGCGGGACGGGACTTCTTACAGCATGGATGGGATTCGGGATGCGCTGCGCTTTGACAATGATGAATTCGTTCGGAAGCGGAATGCGATAGCTGAAAGCGAGTACAGAATGCGCAGACGGTGGTATTGGAGCAATTTGCGGGGCACACTTGCGACAATGATTGGTGTGTTGAGCGTGCTAACACTGTTTATTTACATCTGGGTCTGCCTATTTCGTTGGGTAATTTAGCATCTTCAGGCAGTTCGGCAATATCGGGTGCGTAATAGCGAAGAAGATCGTATTGAAGTGCTAAACGAAGATTCATGGTTGCGTCATTAAGCTGCTGCACTAATTCGGATGAGCGTTTTTCTGAATAAGCGTACAAAAACAGTTTTTGACGAAAATCAGCCAGCATTGAAGTGGTAGACGGTGTTGTAAGCATTGATGCTTTTTCGATTGCGGCAATCAGCTGCGGCAATAGAGCCGGATTGTAATTCGCACAGATGTAGTTGCTCCATTGCTCGAAAAAGAGAGAATACGCATCTACGCGGGCATGCATGAACTCGGTTACGACGGCTTGGTTCATTTGCGATTTTTGAGCAATACGCGCTGACTTTACCGCACCAATTACACCGCAAACAGCACCGACAGCGCCAGCAGTCAAGGTAATCAACGCAGTTATTACAGTTTCAGACATGAAATACCTCCTTTCTGTTATTCAGTATAGCAGAGGAGGAAAATGAAAGGAATATGTAAAATGAAGAAAACAATACTGGTCGCGCTGGTAGGCGCAATGGCGGCTATGTTTTCCGGCTGTGCCGGATGCGACCGAGTGGGTAAGAGCATCGGAAGCGACTTTGGCGGCGGCCTGCACCGCACGGTAACGGTGTACAGCAACACCGGCGAGAAGATCAAAGAATGGAACGGCAAGTTTGATGTTTCCGAGAACGATAACGAGGTATATTTCGATCTGAATGATAAGCGTGTCATTATTCATGGCGGCATCGTAATCAACGAGGAAGATTGAAAAGGAGCACACCATGAAGTACGAAGTTTGGGTTCTGACTGAAAAAGGTCATATTGCGTACCAGTGGACGCAGTATTTTTGCGACAGCCGAGAGGTTGCGCTGCAGAAGGTCGAGGAGTGGCTCGGCAAGGCGGAAAAGATCGAGGTGAAACCTGTATGAAACCATTCAACGAATACCTCGCCATGACGGCAGAGCAGATCATGGCTGACCCGGAAGCGCCGGAGAGCCTGCGGATCGCTGCCCGCATTGAGCTTGAGAAAGCACAAAAGTTCAATTTAGAGGCAGAGGCAGCACGGACGGCAACAGACAAGCCGGTCTGAGCATAGGCTTTAGAAAGGGGTGGTTACGGTGGCAATCGTGGCTGAATATCATTATCCAAACGGTACGGTTCTCATAGACGACGACTGTTACCGTGACGTTCCGCCGGAGGAAATGCAGCGGCGCATTGAGCGCCTGCAGCGGACGGCGTGGGAACTATATCTCACAAACGAGAGGAGAAAGAGAAATGAAAACCTGTAAGATGGCAATGGCCGCGTGCGGCGCGGTGCTGGCCGGTGTGGTCTATGGCTGTATCGCGGGCTTCTGCCCGCGCGGCGATGCGGTCATTTGCGCCGGGATGATGGCGCTGTGCCTGGCGTACTGCCGGGCAAGCATGATCTATCGCAAGCGCCGCCGCCAGCGACAGGAGGCTGAGGCCCGCCGCGCCGCCCGCGAATCGCTCGACCGCGCGGTCTGGCGTGCCGACTTTATGAGGCAGATCAGATGAAGCACCCGGACTGGAAAGAAACCAAGGTGCAGCGGCGGATGGTTCGGCGTATCGCTACGGATTTGGCGATGGAGGAGCTCTATATGCAGAAAAAGGCCGAGGCAAAGCGCAAATGGCAGTTTGACAAGCTGCTGCTCGAGCGCTGGAAAGCGCGGCAGGCCGCGAAGAACGGCGGGGTCGGTCACGATGGTTAGATTCAGCGGGCTGGAAATCAAGCCGTACAGCCAGCTGACCGAGCTGCCGCGGGTGCGGATAGACAGGGTGCGCGTTGAGGTACAGCGCACTCTGTTCGGCGAAACTGAGTATCACCTTGTTGGCACGATGGGTGACGAGGGCAAGGCTTACCCGATCTGCGCTCCCTTTACCGAGCTGCCGGATGTATGGGAGCGAAAGAAAGAAGTAGAAAGCGCCATTTTTAAGGCGCGGCAGGAGGAACAATATGCGAAAAAAGGAAAAGACGCGGGTTATCTGGAAACACCCGCGCGGCCGGTTTGAGATACAGGAGACCGAGCACTACAGTCTTTATGATCACTGTACATATTACACGCGCGAATGCGTATTTACGCCGCAGGACGATGCGCGCGGGCTGTGCAGCGAGGTGCCGACAGGCATTTTTGTGCCGGCAGCGCCTGCGCCGCAGAAAGGCGTGCAGGGTCCGGTCTACGTCGAGGACGTAGACCAATGGTGCGAATGGTACAAAGCCGGCAGAAATGTTGCGGATATCGCTGAGATGGCAAGACGCAGCAAAGCTACCGTTGCGGCGCGTCTGCGCACGCGCGGACTGCTGCCCGATCCCGTTCCGCGCGTGACGGATGAGGAAGTACGCGAAATGGCGCGGCTGTTTGCTTCCGGCCTGTCCGTGCGCGAGGTTGCGAAGGCAACCAAA
Organism: Butyricicoccus sp. AM05-1; assembly: GCF_003474415.1. NCBI lineage: Bacteria > Bacillati > Bacillota > Clostridia > Eubacteriales > Butyricicoccaceae > Butyricicoccus > Butyricicoccus sp. AM05-1. The sequence continues at coordinate 222,857 of NZ_QUDG01000001.1, forward strand.
CGCAACATGAGAACAGTACGCGAACACTTGAGAGAAACGAGGGCTATCAGATGAGTTTACATAAGATTAAGGCGGCAGTGGACGCCGCCGAGGGCAACGCCCGCCAGATGGGCGAAGTTGTACTGATGATCGCCCAGGCGGACGAGCACGCCGCAGAGGTGATTGCGGCTGACCTCGATAACCCGGAAATGAGCCTGCAGAAATGCTTTGACGCGCTGCGGGCTTACGCGCGAAAGCATCAGCGGGGCGGCTTTTGGGGCTGTATGTGCAACAGCTACGACCCCGAGAACCCGGTAATCAAGGTTGCGGCTGACTTTTACAAGGTGGATTTGAGTGCGGCGGCAAGCGAGACGCCGGAAACCCAACCGCTTGGGCGCGGCAGTGACGATCTGGATTTGATGAGTCTGCTGTAAGGAGGCGGGAATCGTGTTTGAGGTCAACGATATTCCGCCGATTTATAGTCTGGAGCTGCAGGAGCTGATCGGTGAGAACGTTCGGCACGAGGAATTTTTGTTCTTCCGTATCAACCACGGGGATGATCTGGACTGGATCCTCGGCGAAGCCGATGATTACGAGTGCTTTTGCACTGCGTGTCAGCAGCATTTCGCTATGGACCGCAAGAGCGGCCCTGCGTCCTACTGGGATGCCTGCCCGCGGTGCGGGGCACGGATCACGCCGCGCCGATGGAACAGCGGCAAGGCGAAGTTCCTCGCACGGACGGCGTTCGCATTCCACTTTTTCCAGCCCGGAGAGCACGGGGATGTGTGGCTGACTTCCTGCCAGGTGCGGATGAACCCCGACTTCCAGTGCGGGAAATATCTTGCGAACGAATATGCGCGTTACTGCTTTTCCGAGTTCGGTTCGCGCAAGTGGATCTGGAAGGAGAACGGCTGGAAACGAACGAAAAGCATCTGTTTCAAGCGGTGGCAGGCGATGGGAGGATACTGCTACGATAATTTCTGGGCACTGCCGAGTGAGCAGGATCTTGCGGGAAGCTGTCTGCGGTACAGCCAGCTGACGCAGGCCTGGAGCTATGTGTCGGATCTGCCGGAGTATCTGGCGTTTTACCTGAAGTTCCCGGGGGCGGAATACCTCTGGAAAATGGGGTTTGGCCGGTGGCTGGTCGAACGGCAGGAAGGCAAGGGATATTTGTTTCGGAAACTGGTCAACCTGCGGGCGAAGGAGCCGAAACGGCTGTTTCTGCACCTCAGCAAGGCGGACCGCCGCCTGTTGGGGCGGGAACGGGTAAACCTCGCGGCCGGTGCCGCTTATCAGGATCTGCGGCAGGCCGGTGCGGTGGAGTGCAGCGAAGACGGCTTGCAATATGCCTGCGCAACGGTACGGTGCCGGTTTGTGTGGCAGACGACTGCCGAACAGTGCGGCTTGAGCGGAAAAGAGCTGCGGAAGTACATCGAACGGCAGGCGCGGCGCTCCGGTTTGACGATCGGCGCGGTGATGCACGAGTTTACCGACTATCAGGCTCAGCTGGAACGGCTTGCGCCGAATGCGGACAGGCTGCCGGACGATCTGCATGAGGCGCACGCCCGGCTGAGCGGACGCGAACGGCGGCTTATGAACCGCGAGAAAAACGAGAAGTTCCGCACGCGGCGTCATCTGCTGGCGTGGATGCGGTGGAAGTACAAGGGTATGTTTATCCGCCCGATCGACAGCGCAGAGGAAATTGTGCGCGAGGGCGAGGAACAGAACAACTGTGTTGCCGGCTACGCCGGGCGGCACGCGAACGGCAGCACCATCATCATGGTGCTGCGGAAATGCAGCGAACCGAGGAAACCGTGGCACACGGTGGAAATTGACCCGAAAACGCTTGTCTGTCGTCAGTGCTACGCTGCACACAACCGCGCGCGGACGCCGGAGGCGGCGGAATTTATGGACAAGTACCTCGACCATTTGCGCGAGGTCACGAAAATGATAAGGAGGTCAGCATAAATGAGTGAAAATGTAGTTGCGGTTCGGTCGATCGAGATCGTAACCGCCGAAATCACGATGATCCGGGACAACGCCCGCAGGGTATTTCTTGAGAGCGTGATCCAGATCGGAACGCGGCTTGAGGAGGCAAAGCAGCTTGTACCGCAGGGCGAGTGGACTGCTTACCTGACTGACAATCTGGGCTACAAGCCCAGCACTGCGCAGAACTATATGCGTATCGCGCGGGAATTTGGCGGCGGGCAGGTATCGCTTACCGGCAAGACGGCGGCGGATGCCTTCGGACAGTTATCCTATTCGCAGATCCTTCCGCTGCTCGGCATGGCCGAGGAGGAGCGCGAGGAGCTTGCGGAAGAGAACGATCTGCCGAGCATGTCGAGCCGTGAGATTGCCGCTCTGGTTAAGGAGCGCGACGAGGCCAAGGCGGAGGCGGAAAAGGCGGTGCGTGAGAACGATGCCGCGCAGGCGGCACTGTCCGTTGCCGAGGAGAACCGCGGCAAGGCTATGCGCGAACGGGATGAAGCTGTGCGAAATGCCGAGAATGCCAAGGAACGGGCGGACGAACTGCAGGAACAGCTTAGCGCGATTGAGGACAAGCCTGCCGAAGTGCGCGAGCTGACCGAGGAGGAGCTTGAGGGAATCCGCGACAAGATTCGAGCGGAGAATGCCGAAGCCGCCCGCGCTGCCGAGGAACGCGCACGCGCGGCTGAGGAGAAGCTGGACAAGGTGAAGAACCCTGCGGCGCACAGGGTCAATTTTCTGTTTGGCGAGGTGCGCGGACTGGTCGAACGACTCGAGCAGGCGCTCGCGGAGCTGCAGCAGTCTGATGAGGCTGCCCGCGAGAAGTTCGCAAAGGTGATTGCGGACTGGCTGTGCAAGGAAGGGGATCGTCTGGCGTGAAGAAGAAAGGCAAGGGCAAGCCGCGGGGCATGAATTACGCCGATGTGCTCAGGGCGCGGCGGGATCGTTTGCAGTTGGCGATGGATGAGGCGGCGCTTTTGAACGTCGAGCAGAGCATGCAGCGGTATCTCTGGCTGATGGCGGTCAGCCTGCACGATGCTTACGGCTTCGGTCCGGAGCGCCTGCAGAAGTTTTTCGAGGCGTTTCAGGTGAACTCGGACGAGCTTGCGAAAATGCGGGCAGAGGTAGACGACGATTACGCCTTTGAAAAGCTGCGGCTGCGGGCGGAGGACGTCAGCCGGATGGATATTCGCTATTACGGGAAACTCAAGATTGATTAGGAGGAAAAATATGAATGCAAAGAGAGCGGCAAAGCTGATGCAGATCGCCCATTATTACGGCGAGGAAAAGCAGGTTTGCAAGCTGATGGAAGAATTGGGCGAGGCTACGAGCGCGGCAAGCGAGGTGCTGATGCTGCTCAGCTATCACGAGCAGGGCGGCAAAAAGCGTGACCTGACCGCGAGACTCGAGCACCTTGCCGGAGAACTGGCTGATGTGGTCAATGTCACTGAGCAGATCATTCAGCTTTTTGGGCTGGAAACCGATTTTAAGGTGGCACGGCACGCGGGGATCCAGAAAACCTTGAAGAGAATCAGAGAGGAGGAACAGGCGAATGAGACACGAGATGAGCCTGCGTGGCGGAATTTTCAATGATGCGGTCGATTTGTTCGATTCGAAGCTGCGTGATGTTCTGAATACCCTGCTGCGGCAGGGCTTGAGCGAGGGCAGTGTAACACTCAAAGTTAATGTGGAGCTTTGGAACGTGGGAGAGCAAGACGAGAACGGTATCTATCACGAAACCAACAAGACCCATTTTGATTACAATGTTACCTCAGCTATTACGCAGAAAAACAAGTCTAACGGCGAGGTCAAGGAGATGCTTAAGCTGCGCTGCGTGGACGGTCAGCTCGAACTGCGCGATCTTGACGAGAATACGCTGTTTGATATTGTGGAGGGTGGTGTTCAGGATGGAGCGCAGCCCGACAGAGACGGCACACCTGGTTGATTCCCATTACAGCCGGAGCTTCGGCAGACCGCCGGATAATGAAATGCGTGAGTTTATTCGGAATGCTGCTGAGAACGGTCTGACGGCGGACGAGCTGATCAACTGCATGACGGCGGCTGTGGTTACTTACGGCTTCGGCGCGTATGAGCGCGATTATCGAAAGGTTTTCGTGGCTGAGGCGCGGAAGGTTTGGAAGATGAAAAACAGGATAGGAAAAGCCAGCCTGTGAGGGCTGGCTTCATCCGACTTACCGGTATATATGTTCATTTGCAGATGCATGAGTCGGAATGGACGGAGGATTTTTTATGTTATATCAAAAACAGGAGTGCAACGGTCCACTCTATCAGATGTGCCTTTACTCCATGGGCACGATGCCGGGCATGTCGCCCAGGCAGAGAGCTGGGCGGCGCAGGACCACGGACGCGGCCAAGCAGGAAATCAACCGCCGTCAGCGCAAGTGGCGGCTGATGCAGCTCATATGCGCGAACTTCCGCTCCGGTCACGATCTTTTTGTGTGCCTGACCTATGCGCCGGACGCAAACCGCGCCCGCGCACTGGAAAAATTCCATGCGAAAATGAAGGCGGCGTACAAAAAGCTCGGGCTTACATACAAGTACATCGCCGTGACCGAGGAGCACGACATGGACGGCGAGCCGGTACGGCTGCACCATCATCTCATCATCAGCGGTGCGGCCGATATGCGGCTTGCGGAAACGGTGCGTGCCTGCTGGCCTTACGGTCATGCGGATGTGCGGACGCTGCGCGAGGGCGCGGACTTTTTCGAGGATACCGCGTTGTATCTTCTCAAAGAGGACAAGCACAAGGCGCGAGGGGCGCGGCGGTACTCCACCAGCCGCAATCTGACCCCGCCCGCAGATCCGGTGCGGCTGCGGCTGCCCGAGGAGGCAGAGCCGGAGACGCCGCCGGGCGTCAAGATCGTTGAGAATGTCCGAAATGCAAACGAGTTTGGGCGGTATGAGATCATGGTCGGCCGGATTTACGATCACAAGGCGTTTGACGCATGGTGGCAGATACAGCGGCGCAGGGCTGCTCCCGATCCGTGGGAACGGCTGCGCAGGAGACGGCAAAGAAAAGTTTAAGATATCGGCGGCCGGGTCCGCCTGACAGCCTTGTAGGGGGTCTAACAATTCCCCTGCAGTTTGTCGGAGAGGTTCGGACGAATGAATACAGAATGTAATCACATTACTGTTTGTACTCTCTCAAAGGACGGAGCGCGCGGAAGCGCGTAACGGTGACGGCAGTAAGGCGGGAAATCTGCGCGGCAGGAGGTGCAGTACGGCACAATGACAAAAGACAGATTAAAACAGGTGGAAAGTCTGGTCTGTGAACTGGAAGAAGAAAGAGAACGGTTTGCGCGGGAGGCGCGGCACCACAAGCGGATCGAGGAGACTTACGGCGTTGGCTGTCTGTTTGGCCGGGATGCACTGGACGCGGCACGGGATCGGCTGCAGGCCATTGAGGCCGAGTGCCAGGATGAGCGCGACATGGTGCGGCAGTGGATCGACAGCGTTTCCGACTCCATGACCCGGCGCGCGCTGCGGCTGCGGTATCTGGACGGGAAGAGCTGGGGCGAGTGCGCCCGGCGGATGGGGTACGCAGATGAGAGCGGTCCGAGGAAGCTGGTCGGGAAATTATGGTCGAAATAGCCGTGTCAAAAGGTGTTCCTTTTCGCACGGCAGATTGACGGCGGTATTTTTATCGGTATGGCGTGCGAAAAGGCTTGTCTTTTGATTTACGGACGTTCCGCGAGACAACAGGACATTTTGAAACGCATTGAGCAAACAGGAGGTCAAATATGGAAAAAGTATACGGATGTGCGCGGGTCAGCACGCGCGAACAGAATCTCGACCGTCAGATTGCAGCGCTGCGGCAGTACATCGCCGATGAGCGCGACATCATCACCGACAAGGAGAGCGGCAAGGACTTCAACCGCCCGGGATACCAGTATCTGCGCGAGGCACTGCTGCGGCCGGGTGACACGCTCATCGTCAAGAGTCTTGACCGTCTCGGGCGCAACAAGCAGCAGGTCAAACAAGAACTGGAATATTACAAGGCGATGGGTGTGCGCGTGAAGATCATCGACCTGCCGAGCACGATGGCTGACTTTCCAAAAGGTCAGGAGTGGATCTGCGAAATGGTAAACAACATTATGATCGAGGTGCTCGCAACGATCGCAGAGCAGGAGCGCCTGACCATACGCCAGCGGCAGGCCGAGGGCATCGCTGAGGCGAAAAAGCAGGGGCGGCAGCTCGGACGGAAGAAGACTGAGCTGCCCGCCGAGTGGGAGTTAGTCACAGGATTGTGGAAAAGTGGGAGCATCACGGCCGTGCAGGCGATGGACCGGCTCGGACTGAAAAAGAGTACATTTTATCGCATGGTGCGGGAGCAGAAATAAAAAATACCGCTCTGCGGCGGCGTTGACAAACACGGTGGTTTGGGTGTAAAATAAGGGCACAAAAGGGACGCAGCCATGAACGGTTACTCCCGATTGGTTATGTCATTGAAAATGACCGCAATCTTGGAGGAGGGCGGTCATTTTCTTTTGCTGATTTTGAGAATCAGTTCAGCAAAAGCTATGAGAAGGAGACAAAACTGAAATAAATCAGAAAATGTAACCATCATAGCATCACCTCCCCTCGTGTTGGGTAAGGTGGGAATAACCGCACATAGCGTTAACATGGCTGCGTCCGCAACAACAGTATAACACACAAATCGACAAAGGGCAATCCGGGAGGATTGCCCTTTTGTTATGCGCTCCTGCGCGTTCTGACGGACGGCTCGGACACTTTTTGATGCCGGAATAAAGTTTTCCGTTTTTTCCGATTTTCCCGATTATACTTGTATTCAGCAAAACAAGACACGCGCGGGAGGTGATTGGATGCAGCAGCGCGGGAGCAAATACGACCAGAAAATTAAAGACGAGGCGCTTGCGCTCGTGGCGAGCGGCGTCTCGATCACAAATGCCGCTTGCCGGATGCGCATTCCCAAATCGACGCTTGCCGACTGGGTGCACACCCAGAACGAGAGCGACGAGGACGGCGTTGCTGCACGGCGGGAGATACGCCGCAAGCAGATTGCACGGTGCGAGAAGATCGGGGACAAGGTGCTTCGGGCGCTCGACCGCAAGGCTGAGGCCGCCGCGAAGGACACCCGGACCATCAATGACGGACTGGCAGTGCTTGAAAAAGCGGCCAAGGACGGCGTGATCGCGCTGAGTGAGGCCGAGGTGGCAAGTCTCAGAAACGTTGTAAGCGATTACACCGGCGTCGGCCTGCGCGAGCTGGCCGGAACCATGAAGGATGTTGCGGCAAGACAGGAAACGCTTGAGGCACACCTGGCTGAGAAGGAAGAAGCGGCTCCGGAGATCAACCTGCAGCTGACGCTTGTTGATCCGGCAAAGGCGGTTAGCGATGAATCTTGATTTTCAGATCACGCCGAAACAGCAGCTGTTTATGGACACGGATGCTTTCGAGGTTCTTTACGGCGGTGCAGCCGGCGGCGGCAAGACGTTTATTCAGGCGCTGGACGCTCTTGTATACGCGCTGCGGTATCAGGGCAGCAGACAGCTGATCCTCAGACGCACATTTAAGGAGTTGGAACGCTCCATGGTGCCGCAGACAATGGAGTTGTATCCGGCCAGTGTTGCCAGCTATAACACGAGCAAGCACATTTGGAAGGTTGGCCGTTCTACCATTGAGATGGGATACATTGCAACCGAAGGCGATGTGCAGCAGTACCAGTCCGCCGAGTACGACGTGATCCAGTTTGACGAGATGACGCATTTTACCGAGAGCATGTACACCTATATGATCTCTCGCGTGCGCGGCACGAGACCGTTTCCAAGACACGTCAAATCCACCGCCAACCCCGGCAGCGTGGGACACACCAACGCCAAGAGCCGGTTTATCGACATTGGCGCTCCGATGGAGGTGCACCGCTGCGAGGGCGGCACGCGGCTGTTTATTCCGGCCAAACTGGAGGACAACCCGTTTCTGCTTTCCAAAGACCCACAGTATGAGGAACGCATGAAGAACCTGCCGCGCGAAATCTACATTGCACTGCGTGAGGGCAACTGGGATTACTACGTCGGACAGTATTTCACCGAGTTCAAGCGGGAGCTGCACGTTGTTCGTCCTTTTGAGATTCCGGCATGGTGGAGACGGTATGTTGCGATCGACTACGGTCTCGACATGCTGGCGGCGTACTGGATCGCGGTAGATGAGAACGATTATGCGGTGGTTTACCGTGAGGTTTACCAGCCCGACCTTATCATCCCGGAGGCGGCCAAGCGACTGCTGAACGCAAACTGTAATGACGATATCACGGCATGGTTCGCGCCAAAAGACCTGTGGAACAGGCGGCAGGAGACCGGCAAGAGCGTATCCGACTTGTTTGCGGAGTACGGTCTGTATCTCTCCAAGGTGAGCAACGGCCGTGTGGCCGGATGGTACGAGCTCAAGCGCCGGCTGCAGCCTGTGCCCGATGTGGATGGTACACTCAGACCGAAATTGCAGATTTTTGATACCTGCTTGAATCTCATTCGCACACTGCCGGGCTTGCAGCACGACGAGAAGAACCCTAACGATACGGCAACCGAGCCGCACGAGCTGACGCACGGACCGGACGCGATCCGGTATTTCTGCGATGGCTGTCCGCTGCCTGCGGAACTGCCGAGAGTACGAGACGAGGATTATCTATCAACTGAGGAGGAAATGGGAAATGTATTTAGCTATTAGTGCCGTTGCGGCGATGTGTGCTTTTCTGGCTGCTGTGCAGACCCGAAACACCAAGCGTTTGGGCGAGGATCTGCGGGTAAAGACCGTGGAAGCGGAATCCTTTCAGCTGACTGCGCGGACGATGGAGCAGAGACTGCACACCGAGGAGGCGGCGCGCATGCAGCTTGCGGACCGCATTACCAAGGTGGAGACCGCCCTGCGGGAGAGTGAGGACACGGCCTGCCGGTTGCGGCAGGAGCTGCAGACCGGACGCAAAGCTGCGAAGGAGCTGCAGGAAGAACTCGACTCCACTAAGGATGCACACGACGCGGCAATCAGCGCGATGTGGAGCGCCCGCAACGAGGTTGATAATCTCAAGCAGGAGAACGGCAAGCTGACCGAGGCGCTGAACACCGAGCGGGAGGCTGCAGAGCACTTGAGAGAGGAATTACTCAAGGAGCAGGCGTACCGGCTGAGTACCGAGGGCCGCATTATGCGTGAGGTGAATAATCTGCTCTGCTATGACGGAACCGCCCACGGGCAGGAGGATTTGAGTGATGAATGAGCAGAAAATCACGCTCACGGCTGACAGGATACAGGCCGAGTACGAAAAAGGTGTGCAGTACAACACCGGCATTGGGTTGTACGAGAACGTCAAGCAGTGCGAGAATTTTGTGGAGGGCAAGCAGTGGGAAGGACTGAAATCCAAGAATCTGCGGCCGATCACGATGAACGTCCTGGATCCGATCGTACATTACAAGGTGGCGCAGATCGTCTCGAACGATGTGGATCAGGAGGTTGAGCCGTTCCTTCCGGATGAGCAGGCCGAGTATGCGGCGAAAATCCTTGAACAGAGCATTGACCGCGTGGTGGAGAGGACGAAGCTCAAGAGCAAGCACCATCTGGTGCTGCGCGATGCCTGTGTGGACGGCGATGCGGCGCTGTACTTTTACTTTGATGCAAGCAAGGCCTCCGGCCTTGGCGGCGTGCAGGGTGAAATCTGCGCCGAGCAGGTGATGAACACCAACGTGATTTTCGGCAATCCGGCGAACTGCAATGTGCAGGAGCAGCCGTATCTCATCATTGTGCGGCGCAGACCGGTGTCGGAAATCAGAAAAGATGCAAAACGGCTCGGCTGTGCCGAGTGGGAGAGCATCGAGGGCGATTCCGACGGCCTGTACAAGGGTGATGACGAGCAGAATAACAGCGACAGTCTCGGCAACGAGCTTGTGCGGTTCTGGAAGTCCGAGGACGGCAAGGTACATTACTGCCGCTCCTGCGGTCGTTTTATGATCGAGCAGGATGTGGCAACCGAAATGACGCTGTATCCGGTGGCGTATCTCAGTTGGAAGCCGAGAAAGAACTGCTATCACGGCGTGATGGAGATCAAACCGCTCATCAACACGCAGATCGAGATCAATAAGCAGTGGACCGCGCTTGCGCTCATGCTGCGGAATAATGCGATTCCAAAATTGATATACAATCGCAATAAGTTCCCCAAGGGCTGGGACCCGGATGCGACTTCCATCGGCGTCACCGGAGATGTGAAGGACGCGCTAACCGGCGTTGCAGGCTCGATGCCCATTCCCACCGAGGCAACCGGTATTACGTCCAGCATGACGGACGCACTGAAAAATGTTGCCGGTGCGAATGATGCCGCGCTCGGCAACGTAAAGAATCCGGAGAACAGCAGTGCAATCGTTGCGGTGCAGACCGCGAACGCCGCGCCACTCGCGCTGACCAAGATCGCCTATTATCAATTCGTCGAGGACTACGAGCGGGTGCTGATTGACATGATGCACGCCTATTACGGGATGCGTCAGGTCAAGATTACTGACGAGATGACAGACGAGACCGGCGAGACGCAGGAGCAGACGCTTGTGGAGATGTATGACTTCTCAAGTCTGCCGGTGGAGGCGCTGGATCTCAATATTCATATCGGCGAGACAAGCTACTGGTCGCGCATTTTGCAGGTGTCGACACTCAACAACCTGCAGACGGCGGGTGTTATGCCCAATATGGTTGAGTTCCTTTCTCGTATGCCGGAGGGCAGCGTAAAGGATCAGGAAGGACTGGTCGAGGCTGCAAAGAGAGTGCAGCAGCAGGCCAGCATGCAGCAGGCATTACAGCAGGGAGGTTTAATGAATGGATAACAATGAGAGCAAGTCGGAACGATTTGTGCGACTGGCAGAGCCGCGCGTGAACCGTGCTTGCAAGGCAATCAGCATGATCGGCCATCTGGCGGCCAGCTCGTATGAGTACACCGAGAAGCAGGTTGAGGCCATGTTCGGTGCGATGCAGGAGGAGCTGAACACGCAGAAGGCGAAGTTCACCAAGGTTACGGACCGGAAGTTTCGGTTTTGAGGGAGGTACGGCATGAAAAAGTTATTTATTTCTCAGCCGATGAAGGACAAGACCAACGATGAGATTGAACGCGCGCGTGAGCGTGCTATCCGCGAAGCGACTGAATATCTCGGTGAGCCTGTCGAAATCATCGACTCCTTTTTTAAGGATGCACCGCACGACGCAAAGCCACTTTGGTTTATTGCGGAGTCTATCCGGCTTATGGCAGATGCGGATCTCATTTATTTCGCCAAGGGTTGGAAGGACGCACGCGGCTGCATGATTGAGCGCGAATGTGCTGTGCAGTACGGCGTTCCGATTCTCGAACCTGATTATTGATTTTTCTGTTCCGGCACTCGGACGGGCGGGAGCTGACCTCACCCGCCCCATTGATTCCCCTTATTTCTTTCTGATGGCGGGCACCCTCGTTCGGGTCGAGGGCGTCCGTCCGAGCGCCGGAGCACAGGAACACACGATAAACACACGGCAATGAGACTCAAGTCTTTTGCATATAGGAGGATTGTCTAAATGAATTGGAAAACCAGCAATCATATGGACGGAAGCGAGATCCGTGACAGTATCGGTTTACAGTATTTTGACGAGGGCGGCAATACATCCGACACCGGCGCGGACATGGACGGTTTTAACGGCGACGATTTCCTTGCGGCGCTTGAAGGTAATGATGATCTGGAAAACCAGCAGACCGCCGCAGAGGGCGCAGAGGAGACCGTGCAGGACGGCGCGGAAAACCAGCGCGCCGAAGAGCAGCAGGAAGAACCGGAGAATCAGCCTCCAGAGGGCGGCGAAGTACCGCCGGAGACGGCGGAACAGCCGGTACAGACCGTGCCGCTCGTCTACAACGGACAGCAGATCCTGCTGCCGGCAGACGCAGTGCAGGCGCTGACCGGTGCGCTCGGCGCGAACCCGGTCGAACTGCTCCAGAAGGGCATGAATTATGACCGCAAGGCCGAGCGGGAAATGCGTGTACTGGATCAGTACGCTGAGGCCGCTGGCATGAACCGGCAGCAGTACCTGGAACAGCTGGAGGGCGCACGCAATGAGCAGCTGCTCTCGGCTGAAATCGAGAAGTGCCGCGCGGAGTTTCCGGAAACGCCGGATGCGGCGCTCAAGGCGATAGCCGAGGGCCGCATGGCTTCCCAGCGTGCAGCCGCGGCACAGGCCGCCGAACAGCAGCGCGCACGGCTTGACGCCATGCAGCAGAGGATCGACCAGACCGTTGCGCAGGCAAGGCAGGAGGCCGACGAGCGCGCGTGGGACGAATACGAGACTCTCGCAGGCGTTCACAAGCCGGAGGACGTACCGCCGCGCGTGATGGAACTCGTGAACAGCGAGGGCATGACACCGGTTGCCGCGCACTGGCGCTATCAGGCTGAGCAGAATGCACAGGCTGTACAGATCGAAAAGAAGAACAACCAGAACAAAATGACAAGCCCGGGAAGTGTGCAGGGCAATGAGGGCGACACGAGCGACCCGTTCCTGCGCGGCTTGCTGGGACTGTAAAAGGAGTGACAATATAATATGCCTATTTACCTTACTGAACAGTATTCAAAAGCTGTAGAAAAGCTGTATACCCATACCTCGTTCCTGCGCCCGCACTGCAAGGCGCACGTTGACATGATCGGCAAGAAAACATGCAAGGTTTACCAGATCCTCACCAGCGACCTGAACGACTACAAGCGAGAGGGCAAGGACCGCTACGGCGTGCCGAACGATGTACAGGACATCGTAAACGAGTACACCATCACCCAGGACAAGGCGTTTACCGCCATTGTAGACAAGGGCGACGGCTCTCAGCAGGCTATCAGCAACAAGGCCGGCCAGTACCTGCGCCAGCAGATCTCCGAGAAGTGCGTGCCGACCGGCGACAAGTACGGCTTCAGCCGCATTGCACGATTCGGCCATATTCAGGGCGTTTCTGCTGCACCGACCAAGAGCGACATTATCTCCACCGTCTATGATGCTGCCGCCTATATGGACGATCACTATGTACCGGATGATGGCCGTATCCTTTTTGTCCGCGTGAGTGACTACAAGAAGATCATCCTCTCGGACGAGTGGGTCAAGCTGGACAATCTGGCGGGCAAGCAGCTGCCCACAGGCGTTGTCGGTCAGGTTGCGGGCTTTACTGTTGTAAAGGTTCCCGACCGACTGTTCCCGACCGACGTTTATATGCTTGCAATTCACGAGCAGGCGCTTGCGTTCCCGTATACCATTGACGATACCAAAATCCACACCGATCCCCCCGGCGTTTCCGGTTCTCTGGTTGAGGGCCGTCAGATTTACGATCTGTTTGTGCTTTCCAGCCGTGCGGATTCGGTTGTCGTTGTGGCCAAGGCCGCAAGCCAGCAGGCGTGCACCGTAGCGATCGCTTCGCACAGTGCGACCGTTACGGCGGCAGATGCGGACGAAATCTGGTACACGCTGGACGGCTCGGACCCGCGCTTCTCCGCAAACCGCATGCTGGTCGCAAGCGGCGGCACGGTTGCAACGACCGCAGGCCAGACCATCCGCGTGGTTGCGTTCGGCAAGGCCGGCAAGCTGACTTCGGATGTGGCTGAGGCTACGGATAAGTAAATTCAGGAGGCAAGAATGGCAACAACAGTAAGAAAGATTTTTGATCTTGCGGCCGCCATTCTGTTCACCAGCAAGGGCGGCGATACTGACTACGATCAGTATTCGCCGCTTTTGCTTGAGCGGCTGCTGACCGAGGCGCTGCCGTATGAGAACGCGATCCGCGCGGCGAGCGGGCGAGAAGAGCTGACGAGCGCGCCGGAGATCAATGCAATAGACGATACGGTTATAGACTGGGACGACCGCATTACGCGCGGCGCACTGCCGCACGGCCTCGCCTCAGCGCTTATGATAGACGAGGAGGACAAGCAGGCTCAGATGGTGCTCGAACGCAACTATTTTGTCGAAGCGCTTGAGGAAGCCGCGCCTGCGGTGCTCGGATATGTGGACGGTGAAGAAGAATGAAAACCATGACGGTTCCCGACTTTTCCACGCCGACCATCGGCAGGAAGAGTTACAAGCGGTTCCGAGGTGTGGACTACTCCACGGATGAGACGCAGATTGACGACGGCAGAAGTCCGCGTGCGGTGAACGTTATCGCGGACGAGGGCGGCGCGCCCGAACGTCGGTGGGGCTGGCGCACAGTTGTTGACCTCGGCAGCGACAAGCCGATTGCGGGTATTTTCCCGTATGAGGCCACGACTGAGGCAGGCCGCACGATGATCGTCCATGCAGGCGATACGCTGTATAAGGTACGGCTGAACGAGAGCACTTATCTGCCGATTCCGGACAGCCAGCAGACACTTTTGACCGGACTGAGGGGCGGCGGACGCTCGCAGGGCTTTTACCTCAACGGCAAGCTGTACATTTTAACCGGGTCGGAATATCTGGTATACGACGGCAAGGACGCGAAGCACGTCGGGGACGATACGGCGTACTGTCCGCTGACGAGCTATCAGCGCAAGCCGTCCGGCGGCGGTGAAGCCTACGAGAAGGTAAACATGATCTGCAAGTGGAGACGCAACCGCTTTGTCGGGGATGGGAGCAGCAAGACGTTTCAGCTGGATGTTACCGGCATTGACAAGGAGCAGACCATCACCGCGAAATACCATATCACGGGCGATACGCTCGAGGTGGCGAGCTTTGATGCGAAAAAGGGCACGGTGACACTAAAGACCGCGCCCAAGGCGCCGGAGAACGCGGGAACGAGCAACATCGAAATCCGGTTCGCCAAGACCACCGAGGACCGGAAGAAGATCCTCGGCTGCACCATCTTTGCGATTTACGGCATGGACGGCTCGGGCGACCGCGTATTCTTTTCCGGTAACGGCAAATATGCAAACACGGAGTGGTTCTCGGGACTGACAGACCCGACATATTTCCCCGACATTAACTATTCGGTGGTGGGTTCGAGCGATTTCCCGATCATGTGCTATCTGAAAGCGCAGGGCGAGCTGCTTATCATCAAGAAGGATAATCGCCAGGAAGGTACGATCTGGCACCACGCGGGCGTTGTGAGCAACGATGTTGCGGCGTTCCCACTCAAGGAGGGCGTGCCGGGTTACGGCGCGATTGCGCGGTACTCGGCGGCAAATCTGAATGACGATCCGTTATATCTGAGTCCACGCGGCGTTTATGCGCCGACGACAACTTACTACAACAACATGCAGGTGCGGCAGTTATTCTGCCGGTCGAGACGTGTCAATCCGAAGCTCACCAAGGAAAACGGCCTTGCGGATGCGGTGGCCGCCACCTGGCGCGGGTGGTATGTTCTTGTCGTGGACGGACGCGCTTATGTCGCGGACGGCAACCAGGACAAAAGCGACAACGGTTATGAGTGGTACTACTGGACCAATATTCCGGCGCGGGTGCTCCGCGCGGATCAGCAGACCATGTATTTCGGCACCGCAGACGGCAAGGTATGCAAGTTCAATGACGATATGCGGACAGAGGAAAACGAAATTCTCATGCGTGCGTACAACGATGACGGCAAACCGATTCACGCGGAGTGGGCGTCGAAGCTCGACAGCATGGGCAATATTGCAATGCTCAAGACCATGCCAAAGAGAGGCTCGGCGGTACACCTCAAGCGCTATGCACGCTCGAAAGTCGATCTGTATATTCGCACGGAACGCGACAGCGGCAGGCTGTACCGCGAGTTTTACGCGGACAGGCTTTCCTATGAGGATATCAACTTTGTGCGGTTCACGTTTGAGACGAGCGCGAACAGTGTGCGCCAGTTCCGCGTGAAGAAGAAAAAGTGGAAAATGATTCAGTTTATTTTCGTCTCGGATGCGCTCAACGAGGGTTTTGGTATTTATGAGATCCTGGTTAAGTATATCGAGGTGGGAGAGGAGAGAAGTGCGTGAGTATTAGAGATTACAAAATTACCGATGCGCAGATTGCGGAAAAGGGCGTTATTGCGTCCCTGGACACGCTGACCGGCACGGCAGACGAGAACAAACGCGTGTTTGACCGTTTGGTGCGGGAATGCGTGGCTCCGCAGTTCAACGAGATTGTGGAGACGTTTGCGGATATGGAGGAGTCCACGACCGAGTGGAGCGGCGAGGAGGCAAAACGCCAGCTGGCCGAGCAGGGCCGCGCCTCTGCCGAGAGTGCCCGCGTGAGCGCCGAGGACGACCGTGCGCAGGCCGAGAGTGCCCGCGTGAGCGCCGAGACCGCCCGTCAGCACGCCGAAAGCGCCCGCGACACGGCAGAGACCGCCCGCGCCAATGCGGAGAACAAGCGCGACACCGCGGAAAAGAGCCGCGTTTCTGCTGAGACCGGCAGAGTGAACGCCGAATCTGCCCGCGTGACGGTGGAGAGCCAGCGGGCGAACGCGGAGAGCAGCCGCGCACAGAATGAATCTGTGCGTATTTCTGCTGAGACCGGCAGAGCGGATGCTGAGGCAGACCGAGTGAGCGCCGAGGATACGCGCTTTGCCAATGAGACCGCGCGGAAAAACGCCGAGACAGACCGCGCCTCTGCGGAGACTGCGCGCGAAAGCGGCGAAGCGGCGCGAAAATCTGCGGAGAAGGCACGCGAGAGCGCGGAACAGCAGAGAGCGAGCAGCGAAAGCACCCGTCAGACCGCAGAACAGAGCCGCGCGGGTGCAGAGACGGCAAGAGCAAAGGCCGAAAAGGCACGCGCGGACGCGGAGACCGCAAGAGTATCGGCAGAACAGGCAAGAGCCACGGCAGAAAGCAAGCGAGCTGCTGCGGAAACTGTTCGTCAGAACGCAGAGACTGGCAGAACCGACGCGGAGACAAAGCGTGTGAGCGCCGAAACCGCAAGGGCCACGGCAGAGGGCAAGAGAGCGGATGCGGAGACCGCGAGAGCAACAGCCGAGACAAAGCGCGTGAGTGCCGAAACCGCGAGAGCCAATGTGGAAAGCACCCGTCAGACGAACGAGACCGCCCGTGTGAGTGCGGAAAAGAGCCGCGCCGCTGCGGAAACCGTCCGTCAGACCGCTGAGAAAGCACGCAACGTGTGGGAGGAGTACAACGCTGGCAAGGCGTATGTACTCGGAAACAAGGTCAGCTTTAACGGCTCGTCTTATTTATGCACGGCTGCAACGACCGGACATGCGCCGACCGATACCGCGTACTGGCTGCTGATCGCCAAGAAGGGTGAGGACGGCAAGGGTGCGGGCGATATGCTGGCAAGCGTTTATGACCCAAAGGGCAAGGCGCAGGATGTGTTCCAGTATGCGGATGCAAAGGCGAGGGCGGCGCAGAGCGCGGCGGCAACGTATACCGACAACAAGATCAAAGCGATTCCTACACCGGATGTCAGCGGACAGATTGAGACGCACAATACAAGCGAGAACGCACACGCAGACAAGTTTGCGAAGTATCTGCCGCTTGCAGGCGGCAAGATGACGGGCGCGATCACGGGAGGAGACGAGGAAGGTTTTCTTCTCAAAACATGGGATAATACCCTCAACGGAAAACGGTATGTCAGAGGGTTTGGAAGATTCGATGCCAGTCCAGCAATGCAAGCGTTTCAGTTTGAAGAGGGGGGTATAAAAAACGGTTCTCAGTGTTCGGTTACCATTGACGGAATTTCGTTTGTTTCAATGGCAGGCGATACCAGAAATACTCTAGATATTACGCCTGCTGGAACTCGCATTCCCAAAGTTGCCGATCCCACCACCGATACTATGCCGACACCAAAGTCCTACGTTGATAAGCTCAAGACCAAGGCGCACAAGGTATCGCTGACGGTTGCAGGTTGGAACAGCTCGACAAAACAGCAGACCGTATCCGTTGGTGATGTGGTAGCCGATGAAACGGCACAGCTTATCCTGCCAATGCCTGCGGCGGCAAGCATGACGGCGTACAATGATGCGGGTATCCAGTGTACCGCGCAGGCGGCAGGCAAGCTGACGTTTACGGCGGATACCGTTCCGACGGCAAGCATTGACGTTTATGTGACGGTTACGCCGGTGGCGTTTTCGTGAGGTGAGAGTATGATTCATAATACTGCGAAGCGGACAAATAATCCTGAAAATATGTGGATTATTAACAGCACTCCAACAACTACGAATCTTGATGTGAGTATCAAATTCACATATGAGTACAATGGTGTAACCAAAGAATCCGACGAAATTTATCTTTATGCTGGTGGCAAGCTGGGACATAGCATAGCGTATCTAGGCTTTAACGACGCTGAAGATATCGTATATTCCGCTGGGGACTGTTTTCTTGTTTCCTTTACGGGCTGGTTATCTGATTCACTTCGTACAATCACATTCCTTGAGCCGCCTACCGGCGACCTGCTCAAATGGTTACAGGCAAACGCTGTGAAACAGTAAGGAGGATAATATGCACAACTTTAGCATACTAAAATCCGGGGGGGGGCAGCTCCTAACGCTGCTTCGTCGCATTGCACAAAAGGCGGTGCGGCATGATACTCAATCGGACTGCCGGAGGGCAGAAGAAGTACAAAATCACGGACAATTCAAATTCTGGTTTCCCGGAATCAGCGTATGCGGGAGAAATCGTATTCGCAACGGTGGATTCTTATTATGTAAAAGTAGTCGGGACAAGCAAACGCTATATCCCTGTCGATACAAAATCCTATATTTTAGCAGACAGCGATGTCTCTACTTATGCAGGATCGCAAGAACCTTATGGTTTCGTCATGCCTGCGGAGGATGTAACCATCTCGTAACGGAGGTGGGCGTATGATTCTTAATAGCAGAGTTGATAAAGCGAAAAAGGATGAAAACCCTAAATGGGTGAAAGTGAAGGTGAAGTAAGATGGCGGGAGAGCCTTTAGAGATTTTAAGCGGTTCTGTTTTGTGCAACTACAGGCTACAAGACGGTCTTATTATACTCGGTTCATATTATTATGGTGGGGAGAGACGAGTGTGTTTTGCTTGTTATAGTTCTGCTTTTTCTGGGTGGAGAGGCGCCTCCACTGGAAGTGGCACCGGCTTCCGGTCTTTAGAATTAAAAGATGGTACATTGCACTTTACGGTGGAAGTTCCGTTTGACGCAACGGAAGTAGATGTTTGTATTATTAAAACAGACAACTTCCCAACAACTTAAAAGGAGAAAACTATGTACGACAACATTTACATCAAAAACTACAACGAAGTGAAAAGCTACGCCGGTGATATCGGTGTGCCGAAGCTGATGAGTGCGGATAAGCAGCGGCAGGGGCTGTAAAACATACGCGCAAAGAGAAAGAAAACGCGCAAAGGAGAATAAAATGAATAATGTAAACGAGTTCAAAGCCGCTGTTGCGGCGGGCATTGCGGTGCTTACCACACTTTGGGGGTGGTTCGGCTGGCTGGTTGTGCTGTTTGTGGCAGCGATGGCGGCGGACTATCTGACCGGCACGGCGGCGGCAATGCAGAAAGGAAAATGGTCGAGTAAGGCGGCAAGGGACGGCATTTTTCACAAAGTCGGTTCCATCGTAGTGGTTGCAGTCGCAGGCGGCGCGGATTTGCTTATCGGTATGATTTGTGACCATCTGCCGGGCGTGACGCTTCCGTTTGAATATACGGTTCTGCTGTGCCCTCTGGTAGTAGTCTGGTACACGCTGACGGAACTCGGCTCTATCGTTGAGAACGCGGTTTCCCTCGGTGCGCCTGTCCCGGCGTGGCTGCAAAAGGCACTTTCCGCCGCAAAGGACGCAGTGGATAAGTTAGGGGAGGAGAACGATTGATGAACATTCCGTTTGTGCCGACTGATCCGAGCAACTACTACTCCGGCCGCGGCGGCAATTCGATCAAGTACATCGTCATGCACTATACCGCCAACGACGGCGATACCGACGAGGGCAACGCGCACTATTTTCAGGGCGCAGGCCGACGGGCAAGTGCACACTATTTTGTCGATGAGGACAGCGTTACGCAGTCCGTCCGCGACAACGATGCAGCATGGCATTGTGGCGGCGATCTCGAGAGCGCGCATCACCCGTTACGCGGCATTTGTATGAACCGTAATTCGTTGGGTGTGGAAATGTGCAGCGACATCGTAGGTGGCAAGTACACCATCACGCCGCAGACGGTAGACCGTGCCGTCGAGTTGGTCAAGTATCTTATGGCGAAGTACGGCATTGACGTAGATCACGTCGTGCGGCACTATGATGTCACCGGCAAGCTGTGCCCCGAGCCGTGGGTACGCGATGAAAGTCTGTGGCGTAAGTTCAAGGCACGGCTGACCGCGAAGGACACGCCGGTAAAGAAGGAGGAAGCCAAGATGACAGACAAGGAATTTGCCGCTTATATGGATCGCTATCTGGCGGCCAAGGCTAACCAGCAGCCGCATCCGTATGCGGCGGAGGCGTGGAAGGCGATGCAGGACGCAGGTATCACGGACGGCACAAAGCCGCAGTGCGCCCTGACCCGCGAACAGTTCGCTACCATGTGTCAGCGCATGGGGCTGATTGGGAAGGGCGTGAAGTAATGGGATTGGGTGCTTTTATTAAGGCTGCGGCCGGTGCTGCCAAGGCTGCCTCGGCGGCAGCTAAGGCCAGCGGCGGCTCGTCCTCGGGTAGCTCGTCGGGTTCTTCCGGTTCGAGCGGATCGCTGAGTGCGAGCGGCAAGAACGGCTCGTACGCTATCGGCTCGAACAAGGGAAAGAATTTTGTTTCGAGCGCGGCCGCCGGTTCGACCATGACAGGCAGTGATGGCTCGACGTGGAAGAAGAACAGCGACGGCACGACCACCATCAGCAAGGGCGGCCAGACGTTCACCTACGGCGGCACTTCCGGCACCGGCTCCGGCGGCTCGTCCTCCGGCAAGACTTCGGGCAGCGGCTCGTCCAGTGGCAGTTCGGGCGGCACTTATACGCCTGCGGGTACTTACAATGATGCGCTGATCCGGCAGAATGACGCACAGCAGGCGGCAGAAATTGACGCAATTAAGAAGCGGTATGAAGAAGCAAAAGCCATCGGCGATGTAGCAGGCATGAAGAAGGCCCACGCGGACGCCGAGGCAAAGCGTAAGGAATGGGGCTATTCCGGCGGTGCGGACGGCTCGGATTACATTGCAAGCGGCGGTATCGCCGGTGCGAATCTCGGCACGCTGATGAGTAATCAGTACAATCAGGGCTTTCAGGACTACGAGAAGAAGA
This sequence comes from Butyricicoccus sp. AM05-1, assembly GCF_003474415.1. NCBI lineage: Bacteria > Bacillati > Bacillota > Clostridia > Eubacteriales > Butyricicoccaceae > Butyricicoccus > Butyricicoccus sp. AM05-1. The sequence continues at coordinate 243,967 of NZ_QUDG01000001.1, forward strand.
TGAACGATGCCGCACAGGCACAGCAGAGTGCTTTGCAGGCGAGTGTGGATTCGGCGGTCGCTAATCTGAACGCCCAGAAGTACACCATCGGCAAGAACACCGAGGCGAACAACGCTGCGGCTGAGAAGGCGTACATGACGGCGATCAATCCGAACGGCTCCATGGCTGAAAATCTGGCGGCACAGGGCCTGCTGACGACCGGCAACACCGAATCCAGTCAGATCTCGGCAGGCAACACCTATCAGAACGCGCTGAACAGCAACGCGACGACCGCTACCGAGGCCCTCGCTGAGATTGAGAGAGCGATTACGCAGGCGCGCTTAAACGGCGATATTCAGAAAGCCAACGCGCTGGCGGATCTCTACAAGGAGGTTGCGGGCAAGCAGCTGGACAACGTAAACAGCATTATCTCCGCTATGCAGTGGGGTCAGCAGTTCGGTCTTTCGCAGGGCGAGCAGACCGGCACGTACAACGGTGCCGATACGATCGCAATGCGTCAGCTGAAAATGCAGGAGCAGCAGCTAAAGGAGGACATCGAGAACGGCAAGGTTGACCGCCAGACAGCGCTCAAGCAGCTTGAATATATTCAGGCACAGATCGAGAATATGCAGGCGGATACGACCAGCAAGAATCTCTCGAACAAGTATTCACAGTGGCAGCTTAACCAGCTTTAACTACGCCAGAAGGCGGCGGATTTCCGCCGCCTTCTTTCTTTAGGAGGTTACTATGGGCAGTTTTTACGATGATTTTAAGAAAAAACAGAACAAGAGCCAAAACAAACCTACGCTGCTTAAGGTGCCGCAGGTTGCGCCGCAGAAGCCGGCACAGCAGGACAACAGCCGCCGTGCGACGGCGGCGCGCAGCGGAGAACAGCAGCGTGTACAGGCGCACCAGAATGCACAGCGGCCTGCAAGCACTTATCTGACCGGCGGCGTGACCAGAAGTCAGCCGTATGCGGCTTCTCAGCAGCGGAACACGGTTTTTCGGCAGCGTGGGAACACGCGGCAGAGCCTTTCCGGTACAGGCAGCCGGAGCACGCAGCAGAACAATGTGCGGCAGCCCGCAAGCACCTATCTGACCGGCGGCAGCGTGACCAGAAGTCAGCCGTATGCGGCAAGTCAGCAGAATCAGCTGTTTTCAGCGAGGATGGCCGCGGAGCAACGGCGTAATCCGCGGCAGAACGTATCCGCCGGAAATAAGAGCAGCGGCGACGGCAACCCGTCACTCGCGCAGTTCCTCAAAAACTCTATGGAGTGGCACAAGACCAGCGATCCGAACAGAAAGGCACAGCTGCACGCGCAGAACGACGCCTTGCGGCGCAAGCTGGGATACGAGTACAATCCGCAGACCGGCGCCTCTTTTGATAAGTTCGGGCACGAAATGACCGCCGGTGTGCGCATGGCCTACGGCAGCACGCCGACCGAACGGCTGAATCAGGCTACACAGCTGCTGCATACTTCCGGCGTGATGGGTAAGACAGACAAGGCAACTGTCTACCCGACTGCCATGCAGGCGGCGCAGGGACTGACGGAGGACTATTTCAGCGGCCAGACCGGCTACAACGCACACAAGACGATGCATGACCTTTTTAACCGCTCGGATGAGACGTGGAGCAGCGAGGACACGCAGAGCCGTGACAGGGCGCGCCAGGAGCTTACCGATGAGATGGGCCGCATTATGAAGCGGTACGGCCTTACCTATCAGCCGCGCGACAACGCGAACGATATCATGAACCGGCTGAAAGCCGCCGGTGCGGACGAGCAGACGCTTGCGTATGTGCAGGAAAACATTGACCTGCGGCACGCGGCGGACCGTCTCGGCAACAGCCTGGAGGCAGTCGGCAAGCGGTGGATCGCTTCGCTGCCGTCCCTCGTGGATACCTCGCGTCAGGTGAGTGCGAACGTGGAGGAGAGCCGCCAGAACGAGGAATACCGCCAGCTTGAGGAGCAGGAGCAGACGCTTGAACTCACCCTGCAGGGCATGAACAGCACGGCGGCAGACGGCTCGGTTCCGGCAGATTATCAGGCGATTTACGATCAACTGCAGGAGGTTAAAAAACGCAAGAACGAGCTGACCGTAAACAAGGGCGTAGACCCCAACAAATGGTCACAGCGCATGCTGCGCGAGGCAAACGAGGCACAGGCAAACGCCGAGGCCGGTTTAGCGCCTGCGCCGCGCTGGCTGACCGAACAGGGCATTTCCCTTGCGGGCAATGCGCCGGTGATGGCGGCAAGTGCGATTCCGGTCGTGGGTCCGGCGGTCGGCTCGATCATGATGGGCGGCCAGGCTGCAGGCCAGCGCTCGTTTGAACTGAATGAGCAGGGCAAGGGTGCGCGGGAGTCGCTGACGCGAGGGTTGACCTCGGGTGCGATTGAGGCGGCAACCGAAAGACTGCCGCTCGGTCAGATGAGCAAGATTTTGCACTCCGGCGGCGTGAATGCCGTAAAAAATATCCTCATCCAGATGGGTGAGGAGGCGACAGAGGAAAGCGAAAGCTATTTCATGAACTATGTTGCGGATCTGGCGGCAAACGATCCGGACGCAAAGTTTTCCCTTGCGGAGCTGACCCAGAGCGCCGCAGGCGGTGCGTTCGGCGGCTTAGTGTTTGGTACGGCGGGTGCGGTCACTTCTCGCGGTGTATATGGCAGTCCGACGGAAAATCAGCTCACCAATCGCCCTATGATGGACTATGAGCTACAAGCAGATACGCCTTATCTGCAGGTGGAGCAGTTTACCGAACCGCTGACGCAGACGATGGTTAAAATTGATGAGCAAATGCGCAAGGCCGAGACTCTGCCGGAAGGAACCATCAAACAGCAGTATACAGCTGCGCTGCAGGAGGACGCCCAGCGCGTAAGCAAGCAGCTGTCTATTCTGGAGAATAACCGTGCAGAGCTTATGCAGGCGAGGAATATCGCTGAAAGGTTTGGAGCAAAGTTTGAACTCGCAGACCTCGGCCCTGCGGGCGGCAAATATGAAAACGGTACGATCACGGTTAACCCGTATTCCTCGTCACCGGTACGACAGGTTCTGGTGCATGAATTAACGCACCATTTGGAGAACAGCGGCAGCTATAACGCATTGCAGGATATGGCGCTGCATCTGTTCACGCAGGAGCAGGGCGTTTCTGCGGATGTACTGCGCGATAATATCACTCGAATGTACGCAAAACAGGGTGTTACGCTTGATACACAAGCGGCAAACCGTGAACTGACGGCGGCGTTCTGCGAAAAGCGGCTGTTTCAGGATGACGCCAGCATTCAGCGCCTGGCACAGACCGATGTATCGCTTTTCCAGCGGATTCGCCAGTGGATCGCAGATACAGTAATTCGCCTGCGCGGAACAAAAGAGCAGCAGCAACTCCTGGAGCTGCAGAGACGCTATGAAAAGGCCGCGCGTACGGTCGGCGCGGTGCAGGACAGAGGGGCACAGTACACGTTCGGCCGTGAGTACGATAACGAAACGCTTGCGAAAGCCGTTCAGATGGAGCAGGAAGGCGCAGACAAGGACACTATCTGGAATACGCTCGGCGTTATTCGAGACACAAAGGGAAACTGGATCAATGAGATTGACGACAGCCGCATGAACTATGATGAGTTCGGCCTGCATCAGCTGAGAAAAGACCCGGATTTCCGACGGCTTGAAGAACTGGAAGATAAGGCGAATGCGACTGCGGAAAACTTCGGGTTCTCTCCGGAAGAATATGCGGAGTGGGAAAAGCTGACCGACAAATACGGCGATGCCGAATGGGACGATAAGTATCTGCTGCGCGATTATTTGAAGCACGACGAACTGTTTAAGCGTTATCCGTCTTTACAGGGCGTAAGCCTTGTATTTGAACCTATGAAGGTCGGAGAATTTGGATATTTCCAGGGACGCGATAACTCGATTCACCTGAATGAAGATTTTAAGAGCGTTCCTGAAAGTACGCTGCTCCACGAGATTCAGCATTTTGTCCAGAATAAAGATTACAGACCCGGAGGCGCAACGCCGGAATACTGGCGCTTGATGAATGAAAGCGCAGACGAGTGGCTTGACCGAAATCTGCTGCAAGACCGCAAGCAGAAAATCATTGAGCGCATGAACACGATCGAACAGCAGGTCGGTTACAGCGATTTTTATGACAGCCTGCTTGACCGCGAGGAAGCCGGTGAGCTGACAAGCGAGCAGGTTGACGCGTTGGATCGTGAGTTTGTTGCGCGCTATCCTGAGCTGGAAGCGCTGAGAAACGAGCTTTACAACGATGTTTACATGAAATTAAAGGAGCTCGGCAAGGGCAAACGTGATCCGAACGAACTGTACCGCAATACGGCGGGCGAGATCGAAGCACGCGAAAGCGAAAGCCGCTGGAACATGACCACTGAGGAGCGCAGACAGAAAACGCCCGACCTCGGCTGGGATCGGGCGGTGTTCGCGGAGGATGCAGGTACCACCGCGGAAATCAAATATCCTGTTTATACCCCGGAGGCTATCCATGAAAATCAGCGAAAACTGCGTGATATGCAGCCGGTGACAAAACTGACAGGAAACGAGTTTGCCAAGGGCGATACAGACCTGATGACACAGGTTTTGAACTATTTCGATTCGCTCGGCAATTCTGTGTATTCGGAACAGTTTGGCGATGTTGCATTGACCAAGAGCAGCTGGCGTTCGGAACGCCGACATGGTATGACAGCGTTGAAAGCAAATACGTTTGCGGCTGTTCCCGATGTCATCCGCAACGGCGTAGTAATTGATTATATGCAGAAGCATGACGGCGCAGTGGATCGCATCGTTGCGGCGGCACCAATCCAAATCGACACAGATGCAGACTATTATGTTGGCGTTATGCTGCAAAGAGACCAACAGAGTCAGCGCCTTTATTTACACGATGTTGTTGCATTAAAAAAACAAGGTCAGAAGAACAAAACACAAACGTGGCACCAGAATTCTGATGTATCACGAAGTTCTTCTAACCTTGATATATCCAGTATACTCCGAAATGCACTGGATGGCAATACTTCTGTACAGAATACTTTCGGTTTCACGCCGGAGCAGATCGCAAAGGGAACGGTTCCGCTGACTGACGCGATGCAGTACGGCAAGACGCCGGAACAGGCGGTGATGGAGGCAAAAGCGAAGGCTGAGGGCGAGAGGGTACGGCAGGCAAGAGAGGAACAGGCGGCGGCAGAACAGCAGGAACGCATTGATCGCATCACCAACGGCAAGAACCGCGACATTATGCAGCGTGTATACGAGGCACAGGAGCGCGCAGAACGCGTGGCAAGCCGCCATGCGCTGGAACGCGCAACGACCCGCGCGACAACTGCGGACGCGGACAGCTACATTGACCATACGCAAGAGGATATTGCAATCGACCTTGTGAACAGCCTGGAAAGTGAACGCCGCTTTTTAACCAACTTGCGCAATGGCTGGCATTTGAGCGATGCCGAACTGGTAAATGCGGAACGCATGGCGGCGGGACGCGGCCCTGTAACCGAGATGGACAGCCACCGCTACGAACTGGTAGAGACCTACGCCCGCGCTATGCGGCAGTACAACGAGGATATGCAGCCGTATTACGCATTTCAGCGCGGCCTTGATGACGCACGCCTGAGACGCGCAACCGAACTTATCAAGGATTCGGACAATTGGAAGGATTCACGCGGTAACCTCGGTTTGCAGATCCGCACGCCGGAACGTGTGCTGCGCAAGGTTATGGGCGACACAGCCGAAACAGAGGCTATTTATCAGGCATATTTCGCGCCAATCTTCAAGCATGACGCGGAGGCTATCCGCTGGGAGAATACCCAGCGTGAGAGACTGAAAGGCATTATGGAGGGTCTGTCGCACGAGGATAGCGTGTATATGCACATGAAGAACCGCGCGGAACTCTCTCCGAAAAACGAAGCTATGCAGAAGCAGCTTGCAGATTATGTGAAGAAGAACAAGAGCAAAATCCATTTCAAGCAGGCAGAGAGCGCCATGCAGAAGCTGTATGAAATGACAAGCGAAATGCATCCGCAGGTCAGCGAGGCCGGTGTGCGCAACGGCTATGCGCCGCTGGAATTCCGACAGAAATACATCCCGAGCCTTACACCGACCAAGGAAGGCAAGTGGTACAACCGCATTCTGCGTAAGGTGGGCGTGGAAACCATGGTGGACGAGCTGCCGACCGAGATCGCGGGACGAACCGAAGACCGCAGACCGGGCAGACAGTACGCCGGATTCTACAACCAGCGCGAGGGCATCAACACCGAGTTTGACGCATTTAAGGCGATGGACAACTATATCAGCGGCGCGAGCAACGCTATTTTCCACACGGATGATATTCAGAACCTGCGTGTACTGGAGGACGCTATTCGCAGCAAATACAGCGATGAAGGCAGCCGTGCGGAACTTGAAGCCATCCGCAAAGACCCGGATATCAATATTGAGGACAAGGAACAGAAGATCAGCAAGATTTGGGAACGCAACTCCGGCACGCTGCCGAGCTTCCCGAGCTGGATCGCGGAGTACACCAACATTCTGGCGGGCAAGAAATCCCGCACAGACCGCAGCGCGGAACAAATGTTCGGACGCGGCCTGTACCGAGCCATGAGCGATGTTGAGGGCAAGGTTGCGGCAAACATGGTAGGCGGCAACCTCTCGACCGCGATCTCTAACTTTATTCCTCTGGCTCAGGGTTCCGGTGAGGTGCGTTATTCGAGCATGATGCGCGCAATGCTGGATTACGGCGCAGACCTCGCCAAAAAAAATCCGGCATTCCATGAGGATTCGGACTTCCTGACCAATCGCCGGGGCAGCGAACGTGTTATCAAGACGAAACTGCAGAAAGCCTCGGATGCGGCCGGGTGGACGATGAACGCAATCGACAATCTATCCAGCGAGGTGATGGTGCGCGCACGCTATCTGGACAATGTGGAAAAGCGGCATATGAGCACCGAGGCGGCGCTGCAGGAGGCTGACCGCTGGGCGGCGGGACTGATCGGCGACCGCGCAAGAGGTGCAAAGCCGGTTATCATGGAGTCCAAGTCGCCGCTCATCAAGGCGTTCACCATGTTCCAGCTGGAGGTTATGAACCAGTATGACCACCTGTTCGGCGATATTCCGCACAACCTGCGGACGCAGGGCAGGAGCAAGGCGCAGATCGCGGCAGGCACAGCGGCGGCGCTGCTGCAGGTATTCGTTATGTCCCACCTGTTCAACGATGCGCGCGAAAAGCTGACCGGTTCGCGCGGTGCGTTCGACCCAATCGAGATGGTGAACGACTTTGTAGGCCGCCTGACCGGCTACGCACTGCCGAACGTCTTTGACCTGCTGGGCGAAATGATGGGAGACGGTATTGACGAGGATGATTTCCGTGCGGAAAAGTCGGAAACGGCATGGGACAATGTAACAGCAACCGCACAGGATATTGCATCTAATATTCCGTTTGTTTCCGGTCCGCTCGGATCGTTGGCAGGTGCAGGCAACTCTCGTCTGCCGATTCAGTCGGTTATTCCGAGTATCGCCAATATTGCGACTGCGCAAGGCGAGGATGCACGCAGCATGGCAATGATTAAGGAGCTGAGCAAGCCGCTTTACGGCTTCCTGCTGCCGTTCGGCGGCCTGCAGGCGAAGAAAACCGTAGAGGGCGCGGCAACTATGTTTGCGGGCGGCAGCTACTCGTATGACAAGAAGGGCGAGAAAATCCTGCAGTTCCCGACCTACGGACAGAAACCGGCAGACTGGGCACAGGCGCTGTTGTTCGGCAAGAGTTCCAGCGATGAGGCCCGCGCATGGCGCGAGAGCGGCTATGAAACCCTGAACGCGGAGGAGACCAAGGTATTTGACACGCTTTCCAAGAGCGCAGACAACGATCCGGAAGCGCGCAAAAACATTTACGATGCGATCATGGCGCTGCATGACGTGCAGTCCGACACGAACGAGAACGGTCAGCTGCTCGACAACGAAGGCGAGAAAAAGCGCCGCATGCTGTTTGAGAACGACAAGCTGACGCAGAGCCAGAAAACCGCCATCGACCGCGAGATCATCGTTAATACAGTGGGCGGCTCGGCTGCGGATTACTCAGACCGGACTTCGTTCGAGATCAGCACCGAGGTACGCAAGAAGATGCAGGGCGCAGCTCACAAGGCGGCAGACGCCGGCCTTGCAGTAAGCACGTTTGCCAAGTACGACAATACGCTGAAGGAATTGACCGAGGGCACGGACGAAAACGGCGAGAAGCTGCACACGGCGGACGAGGCACGCGGGATGGTACTGGATGCGATTCAGCAGGACAGCAGCCTGACGGACGGCGAGAAGCAGACCCTTGCGGATTACCTGCTCGTTTCCTCCATGAGCGAAAAGGCGCGTGAGACGTGGAACGATGAGGTTAAGGGCAAGGTAAATGCAAGCGATTATGTGCGGTTTAAGTCGGATGTAGCGGCGTATGAAGCGGAATTCAAGGGCACTGGCGCGGATCATGCCGCAAATGTGGCTAATATTCTGAACAGCTACACGAACCTGACGGATGAACAGAAATCCGTACTCATGAACACTTACAACGACACGGCAAAGAATGATGTATTCCACGTTTCGGAGTATGAGAAGTCGCTGACGGACAACAGCTATTACAAATCGCTGAACGACAGCGAAAAGAGCAAGCTGCGGGCATACTGCAACGAGTATGAGCAGGCAATCAGCGCGGGCAAGGAGCTTTCCGGCTGGAAGGCCAAGGCTTATATGGCGAAGGAGGCCGGTATCCAGCCGGGCACCTATGCACTGTTCCAGACGGCGCTTTCGCTTATCAATTCGGATGGCGGCAACGCTAAGAACGAGGAAATCACGCAGGCCGTTAAGCTGGTGCCCGGTCTGACGGATAGCCAGAAGGCTTACTTGTGGCAGGCGGCATATGGCAAGGAATCGACCAAGAGCAATCCGTGGGGCGGTGCGACCGTGACGAAGTATCAGAAGGGCGAGAACAAAGTGGTAAATCCCGTTGAGGGCGGTACGATTCCGGATGGCGGCGGGTTTGGCTGGCGCACTGCGCCGACTACAGGTGCATCGAACAATCACAAAGCAATTGATATTGCCGCACCGCAGGGAACACCGGTAAAGGCAGCTATGAGCGGCAAAATCGTTGGAATGAATAAATACGGCTACGGCAAAGACGAGTATGAGGGATACGGCGTATCGGTTACGGTTGACTGCGGAAACGGTATTACTATGGCATATCACCACATGGTTGACGGCAGCAATGCCAACCTGAACATCGGTGACGAAGTAAAGGCCGGTCAGCAGATCGGTCAGGTTGGTTCGACCGGTATCTCGACCGGCCCGCATCTGGATTTCCAGGTGGTCAAGGACGGCAAGTATGTTGACCCGAGAAATTATATTCCCGGTTATGGCGAGGGCACTTCTGAGACGATCTCGGCGGCACAGGCGGCTGTGGCGGCAAGTTCCGGCAAGAAGAGCGGAAAGAGTCATAAGAGCGGCGGCTCGGGGAAGTCGGGAGGAAGCTCCGGCGGACTTAAACAGCTCAAGGGGCTTAGCGGTTTGAAAGGATTGGGATTCTGATAAGGAAATGCGAAAGCGCCGTCGATTGACGGCGCTTTTTTTGTCGTTTCGTAAACCTATAACATTTTATGCTTTGACAGCAGCAGTTGCAGCTGGTTTCCGGCGCAACCACACGCGCGTCCAGCATGATCGGATCAACGACCTCGACGACCGCAGTCGGCTTGTTGCTGTCAGGCCGCAGCTGCACATCGCGGCCGTCCTCGATATACTGCGAGGAAAAGATGCGCGCGCCGCCTTCACCGCCGAACAGTACAACGCGTTTGTCAAATACCGCCAGACCGTCCACGATACGCGGACGACCGATTACGCAGCTGATTTCACATTCAATGCGGTAGAAAAAGCGGATATCAACGCTGTAGAAACCTCGATTAAACTGAATCCGTTCAACATCAATAGAAACGCAGAGCAGTTCTGCTTCACGCGGCTTCACAGATGCAATGCCGCCGGCATTGATCAGCTCCTGCGCATCGCGGGTGAGATACACGCGAATGTCACGCAGGCACTCCTTACTGCGGCAGGAGTCATAAACCTTTTTGGTGTGGACGCAGACCGCTTCGCGGAAGCCGCCTGCACTGTTGCCGTTATTGCCGCCGATAGGACCCGGGCAGCAAACTTTTTCAGCCATGTATATTACCTCCAAACAAAAATTGAAGCAACTTCAGTATCAATCTATTCGGAGATTTTCCGGGGTGTTACATTAAGAAGTCCCTCTGTACCTTCAATACAGGGGGACTTCCGTCAAAGAGGGATGGGGGCTGCTTTATACGTCCATCCAGACGCCTCCGGCCTTATGGCTGCGCACACAGGCATCGACAAAGCGAACGCCGAGCACGCCGTCCTCCACAGTCGGAAAGGTGTCGGTCGTGTTCTTACGACCTGCCTTGAGATCAGAGAGCACATTACAGAACGAACGGTAAATATTCGAGAACGCCTCGATAAAGCCTTCATTATGGCCTGCACCGACGCGGGAAAGCCGCGTGCTGGCATCGAGCAGATAGTCTGCACCGGCGGACAGCCGCTGACTCGGCTGGCTGCGCGGCGTGTAGATCAGGTGGTCGCAGTCGGTCGCGGTCCATTCGAGCGAGCCTTCGGTGCCGATGACATAGATGCCGCTGTCACACTCGTGTCCAATCGCAATCTGGGATGCCCAGAGCGTACCGGTTACGCCGCCCCCAAAATCCATCAGCACATTTACATTGGTATCGAGCGGCAGATCACGCGGATAGGTATCCATCATCGCCAGCACGCGCTTGACGTGCAGACCGGTAAACTGCGTTACCATCTGCTCTGCATGTGTGCCGAGATCGTTTGCACACAGCGAGGAACCGACCTTTTTCGGCTGAAAACGCCATGCCGAGGTGTCCACCTTGCCGTCAACTGCGCCGGAAATGACCCAGTCCTCCGGATGCTGCACGCGGACGTGCAGAATATCACCGATTACACCTGCGCGAATCATCTCACGCGCCTGACGGATGAGCGCATAGCCGGTGTACGAATACGTTATGCCGAACAGCAGACCGCGCTCCTCTGCAATGCGGGCAAGTTCCTCGGCTTCCTCAGTGCGGAGCGCAAGCGGCTTGTCGCATATAACGTGGATGTCATGCTCAAGAAAGCACTTTGCAATCTCGTAATGCGTATCGTTTGCCGTCATGATGGAGACAAAATCAATACCGTCTTCACGCGCGGACTCCTTGTCTGCCATTTCGTGAAAATTCGCATACACGCGGCTGGTGTCAGGCAGGTGATACGCCTCAGCGGTCGCGCGGTTCTTATCCATGCTGCGGGAGAAGCAGCCGCAGACCAGCTCGGCGGAATTGTCCAGCATAGCGCCCCAGCGGTGGAATTTGCCGATGTACGAACCAAGCCCGCCACCAATCATACCAAATTTCAGCATAAATAATTACTCCTTACATTTTACATATCAAAGTTTACGGCCTCTACATTTCTCGAGGTCTGTGATGCGATGCTTGAGGTGCTCCTGACCGATAAAGCCGCCCGCACCGATGATTACCTGCCGAAATCGTTTTCTTCTCCATGATCTGTGCCTCCTTTTGTTCTTCGTGGCTCACTTTATGCCTCTATTATAGAACAAAATTGCATAAAGTTACGTCAGGAAATTAACCTGTTCTATGCAGAAATTAACATCAGAAGTTTATGGAGCGGAATTTGCTCGGCGTCATTTTTCACGGCTGCGGAATACGCGGGAAAAGTGGCTTGCACTGTTGAAGCCAATCTGTTCGATGGAGAGCGCCGAACCGGTCAGCAAAACCTTTGCGTGACGCAGACGCTGCTCCTGCAGATAATCATGCGGACGGAATCCGATGTACCGGGCAAAGCAGCGAATGAGATGCGTGACACTGAAATGGTGCAAATTGGCAAATATTTCGAGCGTGACCTCTTCCCGAAAGTGCTCGGCGATATACTCGACCGCCGGACGAATTACCTCGGGAATATCCGGCTTGGTGTCCGGCGCGGCAAGACAGCACAGCACGGATTGGATGCCGACCGAAATGCGGTGCTCATTGTACACCTGCTTGTCTCCGTAGTAGAAAATCTGCTCAAAATACGGGAGAATCTCATGATTCCCATCAAAGCAGATGCCGGTGCTGCCGGTCAGCAGCCGGACGTAAGCCGCGCTTTCGCCGCCGGAAAAGTGAAACCAGAGGAGCTCGGTCGACCCGGTGACGTAATACCGGTGGGGAAGGCGGCGGTCCATGGTAGCGTCCGTACTGGATAAGGTACTACAGATGCTCCCGCGCAAACGGAGACGGAATGGTAAAGTCCACACGCGACGAGAGCAGCAGGCCTTTGTCGGGTGGTTTCACAGGCATCACATCCGTGAGAGCATACAAAAATTGTAATGCGGATTTGCTCAAAGAGCAAGAGCGTATCCGGCAGATTGTCTGAAATGCACATGGAAAACGCAAACAGGGGAATTAACCCATCAAGTCCTCATCGGTGACGAAAAACTCGTTGTCGAGTTCCGCGCATCGGCGGTCAAGCTCCGAGGTCGTGCCGAGCGTGCGGCGCACGGCGTCGTACTCGGCTTTCGCGCGGTGGTTCACCTTGCCGGTGCGCGTTGCGCGGATGAGCAGGTTTTTCGGGGTATCGAGCGGCGAAATATACTCAACGACAGACACCTTGTAGCCTTCGGCTTCCAGTTTGAGCGCACGCATGCTGTCGGTCAGCACATCGTTGAAGCGCGCCTTGAATACGCCGAATTTGGTCAGCGGCTCGAGGCCGGGCATGGTGTACTGATCGAGCAGCTCCTTGTGGCAGCACGGCACGCACGCGATGTATTTCGCCTTGGCGCGGATTGCCGTACCGAGCGCGAGGTCGGTCGCAATGTCGCACGCGTGCAGCGAAATCACAGCGGTAACGTTTTTCGGCGGCTGGTACGTCCGCAGATCCGCACAGATGAATGTCATGTTGTGGTAGCCAAGACGCTTCGCCATCGCACGGCTCTCGTCAATAACGTGCTCCTTGATATCCACGCCGATAACGCGGCAGCGACGATGCAGCACCTCGTGGATATAGTAATTCATGACAAAGCTGAGATAGGATTTGCCGCAGGCGCAGTCCAGCAGCACAATTTCGTCGCTGTCATCCTGCTCGAACATGGGCGCAACCAGTTCGACGTAGTGGTCGATCTGATTGTACTTGCGGATCATGTCGTTTTTCAGCTTGCCGTCTGCGGTCAGGATGCCGATCTCGCGCAGCAGCGCCGCCGCCTGATCGACGCGGATGAGGTACTGCCGGCCGCTGTCGAGCAGCGGATTGGCGGCAGCCGCCTTTTCCTCGGCGGTCGCTTCGCGCTCGGTCTGCTTCATCTGTACGCCGCGTGCCGTCACGGACAGCGTAACGACCGTGCTGCGCTCGGTATAGGTGAGCACGCTCTCGTCGTATTTCTCAGCCTGCTCGGCAAAGAAGGCGCAGAATTCAGCCGCGTCTACGCGGCGGTCGCTGCCCTGAAAATGCAGCGTGTAGTCCTCGTCCGCGCGGGACAGCTTTGCGTCAAATTTCTTTTTGCCGGAAACCAGAGTGCAGTCTGCCTGCACAAAAAAATCGCGGTTTTTGGTCAGCCGTGCTGAAATGCCTGTCAGCAGCAGCTTGAGCTTCGCGGAATCTCCCTTTTGCATGAATGTCACAACCTTTATTGTAATGTTTTTTGTTTTAGTATAGCACAACGGAAAGCATTTCCGCAATTCCAAAGTATAATTTGTGGAAACGAGTGAGATAATATTACCGAAATCACAAAAGGAGGTCATTCTCTATGAGTAACGATCGCTGCAACAAGTCTATCCACTGCACGGTGGAGCAGTGCGCAAACCATTGTCCGACCGCTTCTTACTGTGCGCTGGACAGCATTACCGTTGGCACGCACGAGGCTAATCCAACGATGGATCAGTGCACCGACTGTAAGTCCTTCCAGCGAAAGTGCTGCTGATTTCCCCTCGCAATGCAGAAAAAGGAGCCGGATTTGTCCGACTCCTTTTTCGAGTGTACCTATTAAAAATAAAGCGTTGGAATGCGCTGTGCTTTGACCTCGGAATCCGGCAGCACATATTGATTGAGCCACGCCGCAAAGGCTTCCGCGCCGTCGAAGCAAAGTGCCTTTGTGCCGTCCGGTGCAGTGACCCAGTAATCATGCTCGGTCGATGACTGCAGCCATTTGTCAAATTCAACCTGATAGACTCGCGCGTTTTCGGCGACAAACGCCGGAACAGACAGCAGGCACTGACCGTTCTGTCCCAAATCCAGAAAAATAAACGAAGTGTTCTGCGACTGATTATTCATTCTCCATCCTCCATCTTCAATTCTCCGTTTTAAGCTCCGGCATCACCACATGCCGCATGGTAAAGTAGCACGCCAGACCGCCGATGCAGTTGGACACCGGCTCTGCTGCAAATACGCCGCTCACGCCGAGATTCCAGCAGTACGGCAGCAGCAAAGTCAGGGGCACAACAATGAACGCCTTGCGCAAAAGAGAGAAGAACACCGCGTATTTCGCCCGGCCCAGCGCGCGGAACGTACTCTGACCGGCATACTGGAACGCCATCATCACAAAGCCGAAAAAGTAAATGTGCAGCGCCGGAACAGCCGCCGCGACCAGTTCCGCGTCCTGATTGAAAATGCGGATGAACAGGGCAGGGAAAAGAGAGACCAGCATCCAGACAAGCATGGTGTACCCGATAGCGATCTGCGTCATAAACCGGATAGCGTCTCGGGTGCGCTTGTACAGACCGGCGCCGTAGTTGTAGCTGATGGCGGTAGATGCACCATCCGCGATGGCGAGCACCGGCGTCTGTGCAATCTGGCGCACGGAGTTAAGTACGGTCATGACGCTGATGTACAGGTCTCCGCCGAAACCGCGCAGCATGGAATTGCACGCTACCTGCACGAGCATATCCGTAAACGACATGACGAAGCTGGCGATGCCGAGCACGGTAATGCGCTGGATACAGTGCCAGTCCGGACGGAAACCGCGGAAATCCAGCTTTAGCTCGGCTTTTTTGCCGGTTAAAAACTTGACAACCCATGCAGCAGACAGAAACTGCGACAGTACGGTTGCGATAGCAGCGCCGCGCACGCCGAGGTGCAGTGCGAAAATGAAAATCGGGTCGAGCACGATGTTGGCTGCCGCGCCGAGCGCCACGGTGAGCATGCCGGTTCGGGCAAAGCCCTGACAGTTGATGTACGGATTGAGACCGAGCGACAGCATGACGCACAGCGTACCGATCAAGTAAATCACGATGTACGAGGACGCATACGGGTACGTTACCTCACTGGCGCCGAACAGGTACAGCAGCGGGCGATGGAACGCGATGCCGAGCACGGTCAGCACGGCACCGCTCAGCAGCAGCATAAAGCCGGCGTTGACCATGATGCCTTGTGCGCCTTCACGGTTGCCTTTGCCGCGCGCCATCGCGCAGAGCGGAGCACCGCCCAGTCCGAACAAATTGGCAAACGCGGTAATGAGCGTCACAAAAGGGAAGCACAAGCCGATACTCGCCAGTGCAAGCGTGCCCTCGCCAGGGATCTTGCCGATATAAATACGGTCTACAATATTATACAGCAGATTGAGCAGCTGCGCGATCAGCATCGGTGTGGCCACCGCAAGTATCCTGCGGCGGATGCTGCCCTGAGAAAAGTCGATTTGCTGCAAACGAATACAGTCCTTTCAAAATCAGAAAAAGCAGGGAGAAGTCCAAGCTTCTCCCTGCTTTATTGTATCACTGCTGCTGATTTTCGTCAAGAATCCAGCAAAATCAGTGCGCGGTACAGCATCTCGCACGCCGTTCGGCGGTCGAGCGGAGTTTCGGGATTCTGCGCCTGCGCCGAGGTGAGCACGGAGATCCGTTCAAGACGGCTCATTGCAGGCTGCGCCCAGTCCTGCGGCGAATGGTCGGACATCGACCAGGCGTACTGCATACCGTTCAGCGTGCCGTCAAGCAGGTGATCGAGCACCACGCCGGCTTCAGCGACTGTGATGGTTTTCTCGCCGCGAATCTCACTCACGCCGGAGGCGGTCGCGTAGCCGCTGACCAGTCCGTTTGCGGCTGCGGCGCTGATATACGGCTTAGCCCATGCAGAAAGTCCGCTGTCGTCCGCAAAGTCGGTCTGGTCTGTCGGCGCAACGGACAGGTCTGCCGCGGCGGCTGTCATGGCGATGAACTCACTGCGTGTTACCGCTCGGCTGGGATGGAAAAACGCACAGCTGCCGATGGTTTCTCCGGTCATTACGCCTTTCTGCGCCAGATAGATCGCCGCGTAATGTGCCGGATCACCGTCCATGTCCGAGTAGGTGAGTCCGGTCTTATTCTTTTTGATTTCAATCGTGATAGCGGCAGGCTGCGCTGTATTGCCCTCGGCGTCCACGGCGGTATAGCGAAAGCTGTCGCGTCCGGCTTTGCGGCCCGGTGTGTAATATAAGGTACTGCCCTCGATCTTCGCTGTGCCCAGCCGCGGCTTTTCGGTCAGTTGATAGAGCACTACGTCGTTATCCGCGTCGGTCGCGGACAGTCTGGCCTCCACGGCAATATCCACGCAAGTCTGCGCCGTGACCGGCTGCACCACTGGTGCATTGTCCGCCGCCTGTGCAGTTACTGCGGCAGCGCCGATCAGTCCCGCATAGGCGAGCACGGTTGCGAGCAGCACCGCAATGATGCGAATCTGTCTGTTTTTCAAAATCCTTCACCCTTTCCGGTCGTTTCTTCTATCGGAAAGTATGCACGCGGCTGTTAAATTTTATACCGGATCGGAAGAATTCCGGTTCGTGTATGTTTTCTTCCAGTCGGGAAACGGAAAATTCCGCAAAAGCCCTTGCCGAAAACGCAGAAATGTGGCATAATTCTATTATATATACATTGGGAAAACAGAAAGGAGATTGGCGATGGAAAATCATCAGCTTGTTCTGGTGCTCGACTTCGGCGGTCAGTACAATCAGCTGATTGCACGACGCGTCCGCGAACATAATGTTTACTGTGAGGTCAAGCCCTATAAGACCTCGATTGAGGAGATCAAGGCGCTCAATCCGATCGGCATCATCTTTACCGGCGGTCCGAACAGCGTTTACGAGGAAAAGTCCCCGAAGTGTGATCCGGCTCTGTTCGAGCTGGGCGTACCGGTTCTGGGCATCTGCTACGGCTGCCAGCTTATGGCGCATACCCTCGGCGGCGAGGTAACTGCAGCGCAGGAGGACACCGCGCGCGAGTACGGCAAGACCGAGACCTTCTACAACACGGACTGCAAGCTGTTCAAGGGTCTGCCGGAGCAGGGTATTTCCTGGATGAGCCACGGCGACTACATGGCAAAGGTGCCGGAGGGCTTCGAGCTGGTCGCTCACACCGATATGTGTCCGACCGCTGCCATCGCTGACGAGAAGCGCGGCTTCTACGGCGTACAGTATCATCCGGAGGTAAACCACACCGAGAACGGTTCGCTCATGCTGAAGAACTTCCTGTATGAAGTCTGCCATGCAAAGGGCGACTGGACCATGGGTGACTACAAGAACAGCTCCATCAAGGCCATCCGCGAGAAGGTCGGTGACGGCAAGGTTCTGCTGGCGCTGTCCGGCGGCGTTGACTCCTCGGTTGCAGCGGCCCTGCTGGCTGAGGCAGTCGGCAATCAGCTGACCTGCGTATTCGTAGACCATGGTCTGATGCGCAAGAACGAGGGTGATGAGGTTGAGGCAGCTTTCTCCAAGTGGGACATCAACCTGATCCGCATGAACGAGGAGGACGCATTCCTCGGCGCTCTCAAGGGTCTGACCGATCCGGAGGACAAGCGCAAGGCCATCGGCGCACAGTTCATCCGCACGTTTGAAAAGATGGGCAAGCAGATCGGTGAGCAGGTCGGCAAGATCGACTATCTGGCACAGGGCACCATTTATCCGGACGTGATCGAGTCCGGCAAGGACGATGCCGCTGTCATCAAGAGCCACCACAACGTAGGCGGTCTGCCGGATTTTGTGGACTTCAAGGAGATCATCGAGCCGCTGCGCATGCTGTTCAAGGACGAGGTTCGTCAGCTCGGCTTTGAGCTTGGTCTGTCCGAGCAGCTGGTTATGCGTCAGCCGTTCCCGGGGCCGGGTCTCGGCATTCGTATTACCGGCGAGATCACCAAGGAGAAGTGCGACATTCTGCGTGAGGCAGACGCAATCTTTCGCGAGGAGATCGCAAATGCAGGTCTGGACAAGGAGATCAACCAGTATTTTGCAGTTCTGACCAACACCCGCACCGTAGGTGTTATGGGCGACAGCCGCACCTATGATTACGCACTCGCGCTGCGCGGCGTAACCACCAGCGACTTCATGACCGCTGACTGGGCGCGCATCCCGTACGAGGTGCTTGATAAGGCTTCCAGCCGTATCGTAAACGAGGTTGTCGGCGTAAACCGTATTGTGTATGATATTACCAGTAAGCCGCCGGCTACGATTGAGTGGGAATAACCTTCTCTGGCTAACACCTCTTAAAAAGTGACCATATATCTAAGGATTTGGGCATTTTGAAAAACGTCAAAAATTTTTTGATACATTTTTGATACATGTCAGTAATTTACATCTATTAACAAGACCTAAAAATCCCCGCCTGTTTTTGATCGCAGGCGGGTTTTTTTATGAATAGATATGCATAAGAAGTGGATAATATTCGTAAAAAATGGGGCGCAAACGCGCCCCAAAACTTACTTCATATCCTTAAATCGGTACAAGAACTGAACCATCTGCTCTCTTGTGCAGAAGCTCTTGTAGTTCTTATTGCCCTTATCATCGCCCTTAATCAGGCCGATGCCTTCAGCCCACTTACGAGCAGTCTCAGACCAAGAGCACGGCTGTTGCTTAGCAAGGCCGGCCAGATAAGTATCCATCATCTTGTTAAACTGTTCCTGAGTCACTTCTTCTTCCTCCTTTACCGGCACGTTGTAAGTGCCATTCATAGCCTTTACGATCAGCGGCTTCAAGTTCTTGTCGTAGCTTGCGCGGGTGTTACCGCCGAAGAAAGCGGTGCCCGGGCAGGTCTTACAAGAACGGCTTGCGACGTAAGTCCCCAGAGACTTGCCATCGTCTGTCCACCACGCATGATAGGTGATACCAGTCTCCGGCGAGAGCTTGAACTTCTTCAGAAGAGCCGCGGCCATGCGAACGATAACATCCTTCTGGGCAGCATTCATCTTGTCGCAGCTAACGTCGAAGTTGCCAAGGTTCTCAATGCAGATGCCGTTCGTGTTTGCTCCACGACAACCGGCCGGCGCGACGTTCATCGAACGACCAGTGCAGATCATACCGTCAGGGAATACCGTGAAGTTCTGTGCGATGTCTGCGTAGCCTGCTCTGTTGACATGATAGTCACGCATATTCTTCTGCAGCTGGAGGTGATTCGATCCGTTGAACTGCTTATAGCAGGGAGACCAAGTGTGATGCTCCTGAATTACGGTGATCCTGCGAGTAACCTTCTGCTGGGTCAGCCAAGTCTCAAACTCGCCAATCGTCATGAGCGTAAAGCCATACTGGGTCTTCATACGGTCTCTACCTCCTGTTCGGTCGTGCCATTTACAATCTTCGACATATCGCAGAGACTGTCGATCATCTTGGACAGCGTGTCCTCGTCTACAGGGTAATTGATGTAGTCAGCCGAAGCCTTAACCATAGCCATGACCCATTCTTTTCTGGTTGCGCCGTCGTCGAACTTCTTCTCTGCCTGTTCCATCAGGGACATAACGAGGCCGAGCAGGTTCGCCCAGTTCTTTTCCTTGGTCGCGGTCTTAACATACTCCACCAGCTTTACAGCAAGCGGGATGCAGGTTGCCAGACCGGTAAGAATAGCCACAATGAGCTGTACAATCTGATTAGTATCCATAATTGCCTCCTTTCGGGCATAAAATATACTTAAAAGTTATCAGCAGTCGCGGTCGTCGTTCTCATATCCGAAGTCGGTATCTGTATAAGAAACTGGCGGCGCGATCTCAATTTTTTTAATGTTCTCCTTGCCGCTTTTGCTCTGATAGAAGCTGACACTCGTACCATATGCCGCCCAGACAGCGGAGATAAAGGTCGTCAGATAGGGGAGAGACCCTGTATAGTCCAACTCAATCGCCCGTCCGACAAAACCGAGAACCCTGTGCGACACATAAGCCACGAGTACGGTCTCAAAGACCAGAATCAGCTTGGAGAACTCGAGCTTACGCTTTTTTCTTCTTTTGCGAGCCATGACAGCTCCTTTCGCGTTTTATTGAAAATTGGTAAAGAAAAAGCCGGGAAGCCCCGGCTTATCTTTTAAGATGCTGTGCTCATCAGGATAACCACAACAGGGATGTCTACGGTCGGAACAGTGCCATCCGCAGTCATCGTCAGCAAATTTGCAGCCTGACCGGTAGCACGCAGAGATGCTTTCTTAGCAGCTTTCAAAGCGGCCGCCGAGATATTCTGCGTCAGACTGATAACGCCGTTCTGGCTGGCAGCCAATCCTTTAATCGTCAGAGCCTGCGTCTTATTGCTCCAAGCAGCCGCCGACAGGGTAGTAAACACCGCCTCTGTCTCATAACCGGGGGTGAGGTCAACCCATGCCCCGCCGGTATAACGCCACAGGTGAGCCGTTTCTTTCACGAAGTAGAAACGCTCCATCGGCGCAAGAATTGCTTGTCGAGCCGACTCGGTAGCTACATCAATGATGTCGGTCAGGTGCTTGCGAACCTTATCCTTGGTGTCGTAGAAGACATCGCCGGTGTCTGTGCAGATCAGATAACGTCCCGGCACAATCGGCACAGTGGTTGTATTCTGAGCCTTGCTGAGCACCGTCTCATAGGTTCGGAAGTAATAGCCCATTTCGCACCCCCTCCTTTATAAAGAATAGCCCCGCGAGAAGCGGGGCGGATAAACAACAGGGGCGATCAGAACGTGCCAACCTCCAGAGCGGTCTCAACAGCGGCAACACGGCCGTCCATGGTGGTGTTCAGACCATCAGCGTAAGCCTTAGCATTGGTCTCAGCGGTTGTAGCAGAGCCCTTAGCATCGTAGTTGACAGCCAGACCATCAGCGTAGGTCTTAGCGGAAGCCAGAGCGGTATCAGCGGCACCCTTTGCGTCATAGTTCTTAGCCAGACCATCAGCATAAGCCTTAGCGTCAGCCAGAGCCTTAGCAACAGAGCCGGCAACGTCAGCGCCGCCGTTCAGAACTCCAACCTTGGACTCAAGGTCAGCAATGCGGGCAACAGCTGCAGTCAGGTCAGCAGCCTTTGCGTAGTCGCCGATCTTCAGAGCGTCGATAGCTGCGGTAACGTATGCAACAACGGTGGCCGGCTCATCGGTGCCGCCGATACCCTTAACGATAGCTTCCAGAGCCTTGATAGCGGAGTTCATGGAAGCAGCGTCGGTCTTGTGGCCGGAAATCCAGTCAGCGATCTCCTTCAGGGTATCAAAAGAGGAGTCAGCGCCGTCAACGATCTTTGCAACCTCCTCAGCTGCGATTGCGCGAGCAGACTTGGAAGCGTCCTCGCCAACCAGAGTAGAAGCCTGAGCAGCAGCGTCGTTGATCTTCTTCTTCAGAGCGTCGCCGAGCTCGGTCTCGGTGACCTCGTCCTTCTTAGCCAGTGCGCCCAGAGCGCCGATGCCGCCGGTAACAAGGTTGTCAACGTAGTCCTTTACAGCCTTAGCGGTTGCAATCTGCTCGTCAGTTACGCCAGCCTCAATCGTGGTAACGGTCGGCTTGATGACAGTCTTCCATGCAGAGCCGTCGTAAACCTCACCAAGGCCGGAGGGCAGAATGTACAGAACGCCCTGTGCCGGGGTGGTCTCACGCTCAGGTACAAAGCGTACCGGCTCGGTGTACAGGTTCTGGCCGAAGTATACCTCATGGGTATCAGTGGTCAGATAGAATGCCTGCTCACGAACTGCAGGCAGGTTTACCTTCTTACCGCAAAATACAAGTTTAGTTGCCATAGTGTTTTCTTCCTTTCTTGCCGCATTGAGCGGCCATCATGATGTGAAAAGTGTGAAAATATTAGAAAAGGACGCCCGAGAGCGCCCGAATCTACTTTATTAGAAGCCGTTAACTTCAACCAGATCGTCAGCCGAAGCAATGCCCTGACCGCGTGGAATACCAAGATTCAGAACATAGTTCGGTGCTACACCGGTAATATCGGCCGTCGCCTGCTCGTCAGGAGCCAGCGTAGTTACCGTGCCGATTGTCAGATAAGCAGCCTGTCCATCTTCGCCGGTCTCGCCACGAGGAAGACTGATTACCAGATGCGGATTCTCTGCGTCTCCGCTGACGGAAACGGTCGGAGCATCCGTAGGCTCGAGAGCTTTTACCTCGAAGGAAAGATTTGGCGTTGCGCCGGTCTCTCCCTTTTCACCCTGCGGGATAGAAAACTTCAGCTTTGCTTCATTTGCAGTGCCGACATTTTCAACCAGAGCAGGGGAGTCTGCAGCCACAGTTTCGGTCGATTCAACCTCAACGGTCGCGGCTTTGCCCTCTGGGCCAACTACTTTACCAAGAATAAGTTTCGCCATGCGCGTTCACCCCCTCAAATTTCCGCCACAAGATAACCATCTTCATTGATGGAAAGATTGGGCGCAGCTGTGTTGTCTGCATAATGCAGTTCGAGATATCCGTCAGGATTGACTTCAAAGCCGTACAAGCCCTCATGTGCCACAACGTCACCCGGGTCGCCCTTCTCACCTTTAGGAATAGAGAAGTTCAGTGAAATGCTGCCGTCTTCATCGACAGTCTTTTCAACAGAGGCTTCCTCGTCAGGCTCTACCGATTTGGCCGTCGCGCCCATGTTTTCGATGGCGTTCTTGGCTTTTTCAGCCTCGGCAGCCGTGTTCTTAACCTTCTCATAGGTCTCGTTTACACGATGCTCAATCTGGGTAAACTCAGATGGAATTTCCGGCCACTGTGCTTCTCCGGCCATCGACTTCGGAATACGGATGGTGATGAGATTGGTATGACGAACTTCTTCGCCTTTGACTCCTCGAAGCTGAACAGAGTATTTGCCCGATTCGCCGACCCAGCCGCGTTCGAGAACCGCGCCGATTAGCTTGGGTTTCTTCTCTGGCTCGCCGTCCTCTTCCGGAAGATCAGCCACAGCCGAAGCAGTATCTTCGATGGGTTCCATCAACACGATGTTGAAATTATCGCCGCACTGCACAAGCATGTGCCAGATGTAACCGTCTGGCAGATTGCCCGCCACCAGAAGCGAGCGGGAGAGATGGTCATACTGCTGAGCAATCGTTCCAACAGGCTTGTCAAGATACCAATCGTCAAATGTAAATACAGAGGAGTAGTATTCCATGCGTTACGCCTCCTTTCCCGATGAGTTCGGACATTCCCTTACAATCAGTTCGGTCATCGCTGGCTGAACTACTGAGTGCATATATCCGTTGCCGCCGGCCTCTTCATAATCGCGAAACAACCCCCAGAAGGCTTCAGCCTCCATCTGTGTCCATGACTTACTGGGGTTGGTTTCTTCGTTTGTGTAGTAACGGTAACTCTGAAGAAGCCTGTCACGGAGCTTGTTGCACTCGCGGCGTTTATTGGCTTCTTCTACTGAGTCCAGTCTGGCTTGGTAGCGCTCCATTGCTTGGCGGATAGTCTGTATCTCGTTTTCCAGCGTTTGCTGTATCTTGATGCTCTGGGCGCGGTACTCAGGGTATTTATGCACAGCGTCGAGTGCTTCATTGATTCGCTGGTCGCGGGCTTTTTCAGCCTCGTAGCGTTCAATGAGAAAATCTCTGACCTTTTTGTAGATCAGATAAAGAAAAACGCCGGCGAGAACTAACTCGACGACGGTAGAAAGGGTGACTTGCCCAAATAGATTTATAAAATTATTAAGGCCGGTCATTACGCATCACGCTCATGGCGAGCCTCCTTTCTTTGCAAAATTTATTGACGTTAGGTGGATTCTATTGTATAATTTATACAATAAAGAAATGAAGGTGTGAGACCAGTGACAGAGAACGAAACTCCGCTCAAGTTATGCAGAAAGTGGAGCGAGATGGCTCCCGGCTGCTTCGACACGTTAGACGTGTTGTGCAGAGAGTCTCACGAAGAAATGGGAGTGAGCGATGTGTGCGACCTCCCAATAGGTGCAGCATATGAATATCTGCGAGTGAAGTGCCATTTGGAAAAAGACGGACGTGCTCGTCTCGCCAGTGAACTTACGGGATTATACATTTGGCGAAAGCATAAGGTTATCTACAACTTCGACCATACTCTTGCGCAAGAGTTAGTCGCTCAAGCCGATGCCATAACAGAAGATGACAAAATCCCTACAGAAATTCTGCTGAGACCGCCTTATCCGTGTGTGTATATTCAGACCGATAAGCCGCTCGCCGGAGATTCACTACCTCTCAAGTTTATGGCTTGGATAGAAGAAGACGCGAATTCTCACGTTAGAGAGTTCCGCGTCCAATCTTTTTCAGATGACATGGAACACACCAAGACGTTCATGTTAGAGCTGACGAAGCCCACGGTTTATGACTGTATTTATGATACCGTAGCCACAACCGCAAAATATCACACTTTTGCCAAATTTCAGTTGAACAACATTCACATTGACGAAAGTGTTCGTGTGGTGCTCCGCGCTATGCAGTTATATCTGTATGTCTGCAGTGACCAAGCGGATATCCGAGAAAATCCTAAACAGCAAGGGATTTATCGGCCTCGCCAGCCGGGTCAGCCGATCAAAGATAAATTCCGCGAGATAGACATGAAGGACGTCGGTGTTGTAATTGGCCACACGCTGCGCCGCGCCGAACAGGAATCCAGCGCTCCGCAAGCAACCCCTTCGACGGATGAAGCGAAGCAGGGAAATCATAAACGCCCGCATACTCGTCGAGGCCATTGGCATCACTATTGGACTGGCCCAAAGAGCGAGCCAGAACAGAGAAAACTGATTCTGAAGTGGACTCACCCGATACTCGTCGGCGGTTACACAGATAATGTCGTTACCATGTTCCCGGTAAAGGAGTAATGTATGAAAAACAGAAGTTCTAACACTGTTGCTGTAATCATGTGGGTGTATGCAATAGTCAACGCGGTTGTTGGTATTATTTTTGCTTGTTCAATGTATGATACCTATGAAGTCTTGAGCATCTTGTTTATAGCAGTAACTGTTGTTTTCAGTTTTGGCATCTATGCTGTTGGTGAAATCATCCAACTTTTGCAGGACATCAAAGATAATACCAATGGTGCGATTCAACCTATCACATTATCGCAAAAGCAGAGCAGCTCGGTAGATGATGATTTGCCTTCGATATAAGCATCACTAGAGGTGAATGATATGTCTGAAAAATATACGGTTATACAACATGAAAAGCGTGCGTTCTGGGCGCATGATTGTCCTGTACTACTGCAGGCTCATGCTTTAACAAAGAACAATGTAGACAACAGTATCCTGGTTCAATGCAAATTTGAAAATCTATCTGAACAGAACATAAAGGCGATGTTTGTTTCCGTCAAGTGTTTTGATGTTCTGAATAGAGAATTAACTGGAGTGGACAAATTTTCTTATCTGGATATTTCGATACAACCATATACGTTGTTTGGAGACAGGACAGCTATACTACTGCCGGATAATGAAACCAGAAATATTCGCATCACTCCTGAGCAAATAGTGTTCTCTGACAACACAGTCTGGGAAAACAAATATAGGCAAGCATATGAGTTAGCGAAATATGATCAACTACCAATTTCTTCTTTAGGAGAATTAGCAAGCCAGTATAGCCGAGATTTAAGTTACATCAGCCCCACACAGCAGCATAACTATTTGCCTTGTCATGAAAATGGATTTGTTATTTGCGGATGTGGAAAAATTGTTATGAATTCGGTTGCGAATTGCCCCTGCTGCAAGGTTCCCTTGAAAGCATTGTTCGACTTGAATAATGTCAAAAATCTGGAAAAACATCTCTCTGAATACAATGCTGAACTAGAAGATAATTATAAAAAAATTGAGATTCAACGCGCCAAAGAGAAAGCCATACTATCTGAAAAGGCCCGACAAGAGGAACTTCAACATCTGCAGAGAAATCCTTTTATAAAACAAAATCCGAGTTCAGATCATACAAAAGTATATAATCTGAAGAAAAAAATCGAGTTAAGTATCTTTGAGAAGGTAGATAGTAAGATTGAAAAAAATAAAAATGCTGTTCTCATCGTTCTCTTCGTTTTGGTCATATTACTCGCAATCGTGTTACCTCTATATTTGGGGTAGTCAAAAAATGTGGCACTTTTGTCATTCAGAAAAAATAAGAAAAGCACCCTTTTATAGGGTGCTTTTTCGCGTAAATTATGATTTTGAATACAAATCCTGTTAAAAGCAAGCCACAAACCGTAACAGGGAGTGTAGGCAGTTACTTTCATTGTTATTGGTATGATGGGATAACTTTTCACGAAGATTCAGGCAATTCAAACATGACTGTAGCGGCTAATAGTGTCTTTGTCGTCAGAGATACTGGCAGTAGTATTACTTTTTCCGGAGGGATTGAAGAAGTATATACGGAAGAAAGCAGATTTTCCAATACTCATATTTGCAAAGTTGCCGGAGATTTCGAGATTACCTAATCGTCCCAAATCATAATTTCATTCCTCCTATAATAGCAATCAAGGTTTAAGGTGCAATACCGCCGAGCGTACCGACCAGCGACAGCGCCGCTGTAATCACTTCTGCTGGCATAGATGCCTCCTTTTAATCGTCCATAATGATTCTAAAATCTTTTAGAACCTTATAGGTGCCATAATTAGAATACGGCGTACTATCTGCCGAATAACCGGTTTCAGACACTTTTAATAAAGCATCTGTCGGATCTACAATCATTGGAAATCCTCCGATCGTATCAGGCAATACGATATATGAATTTTTACAAATTCGGGCTTGGGATGCATTAGTCGAACTGATAGCCATAGGTAAAATGATTTTGAGATTTTCAGATGTTGTAACTTCGCATAAAGCGTAAAAAAGCTGGCTAGTGCCTTTGCATTTTACCGTTTCAATGTTTCGGGAATTGTTTCTATCCTGCGTGGCGTTCATAATCATGCCGCCACCTCCGTTACGAGATGGTTACATCCTCCGCAGGCATGACAAACCAATAATGGCGTCTCCCATTTGGAAATGTTATTCCCTGTACTTTGCCTTCCCCCATAGGAATCATTGTCCCAGATGCGGTTTTTACAAAACTTTCTCCAAAATCGAACATGAACTTGTCGTCGGTCCCCATTCCAACGATTTGTCCTGCTTCTGCATACTCCGAATTGAACCAAACCAGTACGTTTTGATTTAATATATGGTACTTCTTCTGCCCTCCGGCAGTCCGATTGAGTATCATGCCGCACCGCCTTTTGTGCAATGCGACGAAGCAGCGTTAGGAGCTGCCCCCCCCCGGATTTTAGTATGCTAAAGTTGTGCATATTATCCTCCTTACTGTTTCACAGCGTTTGCCTGTAACCATTTGAGCAGGTCGCCAGTGGGCGGCTCAAGGAATGTGATTGTACGAAGTGAATCAGATAACCAACCTGTAAAGTAAACAAGCATACAGTCCCCAGCGGAATATACGATATCGTCAGCATGGTTAAAGCCTATATACGCTATGCTATGTCCCGTCTTTCCACCAGCATAAAGAAAAATTCTGTCGGATTCTTTGGTTACACCATTGTACTCATATGTGAATTTGATACTCACATCAAGATTCGTAGTTGTTGGAGTGCTGTTAATAATCCACATATTTTCAGGATTATTTGTCCGCTTCCTCGGTAAATTATAAATCATCGCCGCACCTCCAATCCAATCAGCTCTGCAACGTATTCCAGCTCGCCAATCTCTGCATCATAGAACGCCTTGTTCCAAATCCAGAAATCCGCGTATTCCTTGCGCTTGAATTTTGCGCAGAGCTTGTCTGCCCAAACCTTGTCCCAGCGCTTCTGGTAATCGCCGTCGCGTTTCGCAAGCCTGCGTTTGATGTCGCCAATCAGCTTGCCGCGCAGTAAACCCTTGCCGTCATCGTCTCGTGCAAAGTGGCAGAGCGCGTTCTCACTGGCTGCAAAGCAAAGCGGCTTGCCCTCGTAGAAAATAATGCCCTCTGATTCCCAACAGGGAAGAGTAGCTTTCAAGTTCACAGGACCACAGAGGGCAGCGTCCTTGAACCGTTTGTATACGATATATCGCATGAAAAACCTCTTTTACGCCCGTTTTCGCGGGCGTTGTTTGTTTAATTAAAGATTAGACCTTGAACATTGGGGCAACGTCATTACTAAAGCTAGCTTTTTTCGTCGTCTCGTGACCGGTGTCATTCACACAGCAAAAATGTCTGCCGCTGGCGGAAGAAGGCGAACGACACAACCAGTTACCCTCCAAAGATTGATCTGAGTATTTATACTTGGTTGTAACATATTGGTCATTAACATCAGCAGCAAAAGGATCGATATTACCATCTTTGAAATACTTATACTGTGCCTGATGATTTTGTTCTGCTGAATTTGCATAGGTTCGAGCACCGTGAATCTCAAATTCCGCCAGAAGTGGAAGGAAATCAATGGTCGTCGTAACAAAAGACGCAGTATCAGAACCGCCGCCCGTATTATCCGTATAAATACACATCGGACGCATCACAGCGCGGAGATCGGCCGGCAAGCAGCTCATCAGGGAATAAGCTACCGGAGACGTTGCTGTTGTCGCAGTTGCATCACCGTTCTGAACGTTTGTAGAACCTAAAACATTGTAGCGCATTTCGGAATTCTTCCAGCCACCAGAGTTGGTATCAGGAAAAGGATTCATAACAAAAGTGAGATCGTCCAGACAAATATCCTTGCCACCGGTAAGCGCCGTCTTAAACGTGCCGAATGTAATGCCATCCTTCGTGCCGCCAACCGTACTGCTGTCGTGGTCAAAGTCCAAAATGTAAACATACAGCTCAGTATTCAGGCTCAGTTTCCCTGCCGTGCCGCTCAGCTTAATCTTCTTACAGTCGCCGACCGCCCACAGATTCTTAGCATTACCTGCTAAAGACTGCTTGCTGATATAATCCCAGCTTGCCTGATCAAGTGTCGGCGGCGTCACATCATTCACACTCTGCACCACAACCCAGACCTCAACATCCGCCGTCGGCACGGTATCCGCCGTAAACGTAACCGAGTTATCGCCCTGCGCCGTCATCTGAATGCCTGCTTCGTTGTAAGCGCTCATGCTCGTTCCCGCAGGCATCGGCATGATAAGCTGCTTGCTCTCGTCTTCAAGTACGCCGGAGACCGTTGCGGATTGGGTTTTCGCAGTGGAATCCCAGCCGGAAGCGGTGAGCGTTACTTTGCAGGCGTTCGGAGTGACAGCAGAAGTAGCCGCGTCTACATAGCTTTTAGGTGTCGGCATGGTATCGGTGGTAGGGGTGACTACGTTGTTGATATGTACACCATCGGGCTGCAAGAGCATTGCGGTTTCGCTTCCATTACGACTGACGATAGCTTCCACTCCGTCCACGCCAAGCAGAACGTGTGCATTACTGTATACCTTGCCATCTTTTTTATAATGAATCGCCGCAATCAAAGGATTACTTTGGTATACGGCAAAACCTTTGACGTATCGGTCTCCATTATGGTTCTCACCCTGCGTCTTGTAAAAATAACCTTCGTTATCTCCGCCCGTGATCGCGCCCGTCATCTTGCCGCCTGCAAGCGGCAGATACTTCGCAAACTGACTTGCGTGTGCATCCGTTGCGGAATTGTGGGAACTAACCGCGTCTGAAACATCGGTTTTAACATCATCCGCATTCGGAATCTGTGTGTTCGTGCCATCAGCGTTACCGGTATACAGCCGCTTTTCATCGGTTACATACGCAACCTTGCCCTCTTCCAGCGATGGCAAACCGGGTTTAGGGCCAGTATAATCGACGGTGCTTTCGCCCGTCGGAAATGCCGAAATAATAGGCATCATTTCATCCTCCTTTATCCTAAGAGTACAACCACAGTAGGAATATCCACCGTGGGCTTCTTGCCGTCGCAGTTCAGAGTAAGCAATCCATCAGCCTGCGCCGCAATCGAAAGCTGAGCCTTGCGGACAGCTGCACGCTGATCTGCCGTCGCGCCGCTTGCAATCGCAATAGACCCGTTGGTATCAGCCTTCAGATTTGCTACTGCAACCTGCTGCGAAAATGGCGCGGCGTCGCCAATCCAGCCGTCAGCCGTCAGCGTAATTTCGACCGAACGGCTTTGCTCAGCCTTTCCGGAAAGGGCGGCGTCGATCTTCACCATATTGGAATTGGACTCGGACGCCATCTGTTCGCGCCAGTCCTTGAATTTAGTCCCTGCATCATCTGTGACGAACAGGTCGTAGTTAGGTGTTTTGCTCATCTCACACCGCCTTTCTTACAAAATCACATAGTCTAAGTCGTCGAGTGTCATCGTGTCTATATCAGCCAGAGACCTATCATCAACTTCAGACAGCAGTCGATATTTTCGGATAAACTCCTCAATCGCACAGCCGAGCACCACAACAGAAGCCAGTTCAGGAGAAGAACCAGTCAACGCTGCATCACACGCAACCGTGATAACGCTATCAGAATCAGCGTGCTCTCTCTTTTCGAGCAGAAAATGGCCGGCGGCCATATTCTCTATTTGGACAGCATTTTCAAAGCCGCCGAGCGGGAAGTGTTCCTCAAGCTCGCCGAGCTTCGCTGTGATCTCCATACCAGAGTTGCCGCCGGAGAAGTAGTTGTAGCACAGATTAGTAACTGCCGCAGAAACTACTGTTTGAGTCTCTGCGCCTACGGCATAGGTCAGTAAAAACTGAACCGGGAACGCGACTGGAATTACGGAAGTCTCAGTCTGCAGAAAACTATTCTTTGATATTTCTACAACTGTAGAATCAAGAGTGAAAGAAGAAGCGCCGCCGCCCAGAGAATAAAGAATATCCACCTGCAGCGGTGCCGCGTAAGGCTCCATCGCTGTCATGCCGCCATCAGAGAAAAGCTGATAGCATAAACTTTGCAATTCTGCCTGAAAATGCAATGCGTTCTCGGCTTTGTCGAATTTGTGGCTCCAAGTCTGCTGAACTTCTGCGGAGAAGGGAAGTGCGCCGGTTGCTTTTTCAAGCGTCTGCTTAGTCTCCTGCGCGGTGGTCTGAATCTCCAAACCATTCTCCGTGCCGGAGAGCTTTTTGCGTACTTCCATATTCAGCTTGTCTACCGCCAGAACAACAACGTCACCAGCCTGTTCGAAGGTCTCGGCGTGCAGCTCGGTCGGCTCGCTGTGAATCGTGAGCGCGTCAGGGAAGGAGCTCAGAATCTTGTGAGAGGTGAGCTCCGCTTTGCTGTCGATAACAAGCGCGTTCATGCCGTGTTCCATAACGTGCCGCAGAATCTGGTCAATCTCCGAATGGATAACCACACCTTCATCTACAGAGAAAAGGCCGGTCAGATAAGTATCGACCACATGGCTGTCTACGATGATTGCGTCATATACCTCGCCGACATATTCACGGAAGGGGATAGAGGATATCGTCAGGTCACATTCGGTGTAACGAGACTTGGTGACCAGATCAATGTCGATCAGACGGTCACGAAGATAGAGTTTATAATCCTTCATGCTTGTCCCCTTATCTTAAACTTAGGCGGTCGGGTTCTGAACGGACAGCTTGAGGTAATTCTCCTTGATGGTCATGATGGTAGCCGTCTCGACCGTTCTCGGCGTAGTCAGTGCGCCGTACATCAGCAGATTGCCTGCGCCGACCTCGTTGGAATCATATACAACAAAGTGGGTAACAGTGCCCCAGCCGTTGGTAGACTCGTTGAAATTGATTGCCTGCTGGTTGGTTACCATACCGTCAACCGGTTCACCCAGACTGTTCAGCTCAACACGAGCGTAGCCTGCTGCAGTCTCCGGCTCCGTTACATTGCCGCCGGTCTCATTGGGCTCGGTCTTGCTCAGGCCGATGTAATACTTCGTCGGAATAGCCGGCGTCTCCTTGGAACGGAATACATTGCCCGCCACAAGGTTCAGAAAATACTTAGTATTCATGCCTTTTCTCCTTTACTTAATGATTGGTTTGTCAATATTGCGCGTCACATACATGATGCCCTGATAGGGAATGTCCACATCTCCCTCGGAGCCTTTGATAGTGACCTGATAAATAAATTTCCCCGCCAGATTGACCGTGTCAGATGGTTCGAGTTCGACGCGAAGAATGTTGTCTGTCGCGTCGGTTTTGCTCTCGATGATATCCATCGTTTTGGTAATCAGCGGGGAAGATTTATTCAGATACTCAGCTACAGAAAAGTAGCCGGTGCAGCCTCTCATGCTGAGCGGGCGGCCGTTGTCCTCAAAGTAGGTATGAAACGCCAGCTGCTGTGTTGCACCGCCAACAAATGTGACGGTCGGCAGCTGATAGGGCGATTGGTCGCAAAGCGACATAAGTTCACCGCCTTTCTTAGGCCGCAGAGTTGTCCTCTTCTGCGAGTTTTGAGAGTTGCTGTGCGAGGTTTCGGCAGCGCGTCAGCACTTCTGCCATGCGGATAGCATCATCGCCGCGGACTGAGATTTCCGCCAGACGATTGTGAATCTGTGCTACTTCCGCGAGAATTTCTTTTGTCATGTGTGCTCCTTTAGATTTGATCTATCCACTCATTCATACATCGGGCGAGCGTGGTAAAGTACCAAGCGTACACAGTGTCGCCTGAGGCAACTTCGTTAATACCGGTAGAGTAACTGCGGCCGATATTATAGCGAAGTGAATTGAAGCGTTTCGCGGTCAGCCTTTTATCAGATGTTGTCATTTTAGTGTCAGTATATTGGGCATATTTTGTGCTCCAAGTCTGCCCGAGCGCGTTTTCAATCTCAATAACCTTACCACACATATCGTTCCAGACTTTATAGGAGAAGTCTGAAAGTGCCCCTTTGTTTATCAGAGCATCATACGCCGCTTTGGTCTGAGCTGCTGAAGCAGTACCGTTTGAAGAACTCCACGACCATTTAGATATGGCGGGCTTGTCTGTCGTAAATTCATCTGCGTCCAGCCATGAACCGTCAACGCGTACATTGATGGCGTAACGTGTGTTCGGCGAAAGATTTTTGTATGTTTTCGAAAAAGAAGAGCCGCTCGCACTATAGTCTTGATTAACGACAGTCGTACTGGAATCATTGTACGGTCGAATCAGTACACGAATGCTTTGGCCATACGCGAGATCTTCAACATAAACAGTAACAGAGTTTGTTCCGATATTGCCGGTATAAAAATAAGGATTAAGTTCCGTTTTTGTTCGGAATTTTGCGCCAGTTTGCCATACATTATTTACTCGGACATTGGCGATATAAGCAGTATCAGGTTCGAGACCACCTATATCTGTGCTCATCGTTGTACTGGTCGCAGTCGCATAATCAGTTCCCGACACGTCCGACGAATCGTCTTGTCGGCGAACGAAGAAAAACAGGTCGTCGCCCTTTTTTACGCCGCTGACACGGACGGTAACGCTGGTAGACTCAATATTTCTTACGGAAACGGTAGCCATAGATCAGCCTCCTTATCCGAATGTAGCCGTATTAGCAAGTCCGGTTACGGTTGCACTGCTGAAGTCAACATCTCCATAGAACACAATCTCATTTGATGAACCTTCTTTACCAATTACGATACGAGCACCAGCCGGAGACATCAATGTCACTTCCGGATAGTCAGATGGATAGTATGAGATTTCGAACATATGGTACTGTTTGTTATTATACATTCCGTACAAACTAAAAGATCCATTGCCGTTTGACTCACTGATGACATTAAATGTATTGCCATAAAATTCTCCGCCATAAATTTTTGGAGATTTGATACTTGTTCCATCTATAAAAGTAGCTTTCGGTGCACTATATTGT
Organism: Butyricicoccus sp. AM05-1; assembly: GCF_003474415.1. NCBI lineage: Bacteria > Bacillati > Bacillota > Clostridia > Eubacteriales > Butyricicoccaceae > Butyricicoccus > Butyricicoccus sp. AM05-1. The sequence continues at coordinate 277,841 of NZ_QUDG01000001.1, forward strand.
CCCTTAGCAAGAGCCAAAACATCGTCAGCCGCACCTTCTGCGGTAGACATAGCATCGTCAGCTCGGTTTTGGGCAGAATTTGCTTTGGTTACCGCTGAATTAGCCGTGGATTGTGCGTTCTCGATTTTCTGGTCAATCTCATCGGTTCCGGTAACTGCGCCCCAGCTGATGTTGCCGCTCTTAATAGTTACGTTGCCAGAACTATCTACTTGAAACGCTCCGTTGCCGATATTCAAGCTAACGCCTTCCAATGCTCCTCCAGTCTTTTCATCAGACTTAATCGTGCCGGAAATCATACCGCCGTCAATCCTACCAGCCTTCAGCGTACCCGAAAAAGTGCCCGAAGCACCCTTCAGCTCGCCGGAGAATTCACCGCTCGTCGCAGTAATCTTGCCGGTAAACTCGCCGTCCTTGGCATAAACGGTGCCGTTGAAAATGCCGTCCTCGGCATAGATATTGCCACGAAAATAAGCCTTGCCGTCATTGGCGTCGATGTAGAAGTTCGTACCCTTTGGAATCTTCAAGCCCTTCAGTGTGATATCATCATCGAAAACAATCTTGCCGTCCTCGTCGATAAACGAAGGGGTGACTGTCGTGCCGTTCGTTGTATACAGGTCTCCCTTGCCGGATGCAATGCCGTAGCGTGGGTCGATTAAAATCTTACCGCCGCCGTCCTTCGCCAAAACAAAGGTAGAGTTATACAGCCAAGCGCCGGTAGCGTCAACCTTGAACTGCATCACACCGTCATCATTCGGAGCCTCGATTACCAGACCGTTACCGATAAGCAGCTTGCCGCCGATGATGTCGGCATTTACGCCCCAGTGATCGCCCAGTTCATCAGTTGCAAAGTGCCCGATGGCAACTTTTGCGCTCTGGAAACCGTCGTCGGACATGGCAATCATGCCGTTAATAATGCGAATCTGATACGGAGAGTCGGGCTCGCCGATATGCAGACCAGCGCCGTCAATGCGGACACTCTGGTTCTTTGCGCCGATGATAGAATTGACCGCCGCGTCCAGAGAACTGTTCATGAACTCGGAAACCTTAGAAGCCTGATTCGCCGTCTGATTGTAGGTATACTTCGCCGCGTCAAAACTGCGGCTTGAAGAATAGCTGTTCTCAATCATCTCTTTCAGGTTCGCCACGTTGTCATGACGCTTAAACCTGTTGGAGAAGGTGAGCGACAGCTTTTCCTGATCCTCAAAGTCGAGATCGAATCCAATCAGAACAGGGGTGATAACCTCATCATTGTGCAGACGCAGGTAAACGCCTTTGCCGAGTTCCAGCCCTTTTCGGAACGGCTCGAACTCCTGCGCCCAAATGAAGTTGCCGGTTTCAACGCTGAACTCATAGGTCGGCGAAGCAACGTCGGCGAGCGTCTTGACTGCATGGTCGTAAAGCTCCATCTCGACGGAATACTTCTGGTAGTCCGACACATTGGTTGTCATATAAAGGTCGGCCGCCGTGATATCAAACGACAGAGATGTACCCTCATAGGTAATGACCTCTTTGTCGTTTACCTCGTGAATATCATTCTTAAGGTTGGACAGCGTACCGGTCAGCGTAATCAGACCGCTCGGTGCGGTTTTTTCGCCGATTTTCATTTCGCCGCAGTATAAACTGAGTACAAACTCGTCGCCGGCCTTGTGTTCCAGAGTACCACGGATAATTGAAACGGACATTTTGTTCGCCGCTGTTACTACGGCAGTGCCACCAGCGATGGTGTACATCTTCTTCTTGATCTCGCCGAAGTCAACCTGCGCGATTGTAGAATTAGAAATAGCAATCGCGCCGTTTGTAACCTTTGAACTCTCTCCGGTCACGGCGGTGTCAACATCGGAAGCAACAAATGTATCATCCGAAAGCGGCTGCTCGATAAAGTAGTGCCGTAACAGCGCATACTCGTCTGCGGTAAAGAAAGCCGTCAGCTTCAGCTCGTCATTCACGGCTTTGATTTGCGCCGGATAGGAGTCGGGGTTGGAAGCGTCGAGCGTGGTCTTGATATCTGCTACCACAGCTTCTTGGTCGGCGACCTCTTTCTTTTTCTTCTCCATGTTGGCGTTGATCTCGTCGAGCTTTTTCTGCTGCGAAGCCTTACCGTCCGCGGTCGTTTCCAGAGCCAGAGCCTGAATGGTTACAGACTGCTGATTCGTCAGGTCGTCCAATTCGGATTTTCGGTCAACCAGCTTAGCTTGTTCGGAGAGCAGCCGCGCTGTTGCAGAAGCTCGCAGTCCGACCAAACCCTTGTAGTATTCCTGACGGTTCAGCACGCTTTTCTGCCACTCTGTCCATTTTTCAGCCAGAGCAGAAGGAATATCGCCGTTCTCAATGAAGTACGAGATGTCGTAAATCCAGTTCGTGCCGGTCGGGTTTACTTGTCGTATGTCAAGGTCGTCCGCGCCGCTTGGGGTCATGGCAGTTACTAACTCATCAGTCAGTTCTGTGATATCAAGGTCAGTCACGAGGTTGTCGAACCCGAGGTAAATCGGCAGGGTAGACACATCATCGTCCGCATCATAAGCGTTGATCGTCTTATTATACACGTCGAATACAACCACGCAGCGAAACGTATCCATTGCGTCATCATACAGAAAACTCAGCGCGTAGTCGTCATACTGGTCGAACGTGCGGTAACGTCCAATTAAAGACGGCGCAACATATCCTGCCTTCCAACCCGGAGATACTTCCAGAATTCGCCCCAGAATGGTATCATCCGGCGTTGCGGGATTCCAAAAATTGAACGTGCCTTCCTCAAGGAAGAACTGCTTGTTTTCCAGTTTCTTCTCCAGAGAATATCCGGTCACCGACTTAATCTCTTCAATGCCGTCACCGGAGATTTCCGGCTTCATCAGTAAGAAGATTCCGTAATGTTCGGTGCGAATCACTTTGTAGCCAACCACTTTATCATAGAGCGGCGTCGGCACGCCGTCAGAATAGGCGGGAAGGTCAAAAGAGATTTCGCTTGTCTCGGAAAAGTTAACTGTGATTTTCAGATTCGCCACGTTGGGAAGCGTGCCAATCGTGCGCTCGTCAGCCGTTTGGAGCAGCAGGGTAGGCGGCTCCGGCCGACCAAATTTGTCAAAGGCGATTTGCGTATAATCGAGATACATACACAGACCTCCTTTATGCGCCCACGTTGTACAGCATTCTGCCGCTGATTGTGAGCTTGCCGCTGCCAGTGATTTTCAGGTGATTATCACCGCGAACCAGCCGGAAAAAATTCATATTGAACTTGTCATACAGGTTTGTATCGTGGGATTCGGTGATGATACCAGCGTTGTTATCCACTGTAATGATAGAGTCAGCTGCGGGTACGCCCGTCAGCTTAAACTCGCGCCCATTGTCATCAGCGTTCACGATAGAGAAATCAGCCGCCGTCGGTTCAATGGTCAGCACGGGTTTGATATACTCCCGAACAGAGCTGTTGTTCCGAAAGACGATTTCAGTTTCGTCGACCACTTCGTATGTCTCTGTGAAAGGGAAGCCGTAAGCGTAAGGGCAGTCGCAGGTGACTGTAGCCTCAAATGCGAATGGCAGCCAGCCAACAGAGATTGGCTCGAGGTTTGTAATCAGGCAGCGGTACTGATAGTCTTCCATGTCGGGCTGACAAATGGAGAGCCATTGGTATTCCTGATAGCCGGTCAGCCAGAGTTGAACCTCTTGAAAATCGTAACGGTCGAGCGGCGTTTCCGAACCAAAGACAAGGTTAAACTCCAGAGGCTTCTCGTGGTAGTTTACGCCTTGATGAATTGGCTGAACGCGGCCGGTCGTTCTCGTTTCGATGATACTGGCTTCGTTACCGAACGCCGTGTCTTCGTTGCTTTTGCTGTCCAGATCACAGATAAAAAGGTTATATGCCAGAGACGACTCTCCGGCGAACGTGAATTCGTAGGTGTTAAACAGGTTAAGCACCTCCTATAGAAAGGCGCGGCATGTTTCCATACCGCGCCGGCCATTATTTTTTGATTTTGAGAACTTCGATAATGTCGTTTACCATGCGGCGGGATACAGCTTCATGCTGCTTAACCGTGTCTCCGTCCGCACCCTTGATGATTGTGTCGCCGAAGGTAACGTTCGTGACGTTTTCACGCGGGATCGTGACAACTTCACGGTTTACGCCGGAAACAGGCATCTGAGCGGTCTTGGACAGGTCAGGCAGGGCAGAAGCGGATAAACCGCTGGTAATGGCGGACATTACCTTGAGAATGGAGTCGAGCGACTGCTGTTTAGGCTTGTCGAGCACAATTTCGCCCTTCTGCAGAATCGCCACCATCTCGTCTTGACGCAGGGTAGAGGCATCGCCGACAACGCCGCCGGTGTGGTATATACCGAGGTACTTATCATAGATGTTATTGCCATACTTGTCATACCAAACACCAGTGTGGCCATCATAGTGAACACCGAGATCGTACTGGCTGTTGAGTTGACCAGCATAGTCGGCATTCTTTTGATTGAGTGCTTTCTTCTGCTCCGCCGTCATATTGGCAGACCAAGTATCACTGTTTTTCTTCATCTTCGCCACGATTCGAGCGATCCCGGCCACATCTGCGTCCCCAGTGCCGTATTTATTCGAATTACCGATAATGTTGGAGTTGGAACCGCTCGAGGAAGAACCAGAGCCATCTGTGCCGATTGCATCAAGCGCAGCCAAGTAGCTTCCGTAGCGTTTTGCCGCCTCAAGGGCATTGTCCCACGCCGAGCAGATCTGTTTATTGATGACGCTGCCACTCTCAGTATTCCATTCGATGAGTTCGTCGTACAATGTGCTCCAATTTTTCTCAATGTAGTCGCGTGCTTGACGATATAATTTCTCTTGGGATGAAATGGAATCTTGCAGCTTCTTAATCTCCTCGTCCTTCTGCTTTTCATAAGCCTCCTGCAACTTGTCCAAGTTTTCAGTTTGCTTATCATAGGCATAGTCCGCCTGAGAATTTTGCAATTCCTTTTGGAGATCAGCCATTTGTTCCTCGAGTTCTTTACGCTTAGCGATGGACTCGCGGCTGTCGTCCAAAGACAGAGCATTGAGCTTTTCTTGGATTTTTGCAAGTTCCTTGACTTTGTCGGCTACATCTTCCTGATAGTCGTTCTCGTCTTTGGTTAACTGCAGGCTTTCCTTCTTCAAATCAATAATCTCGGCGTATTTATCTTTAAGGTCTTCCAGAGCATCAACCTGCTTGTCGATTTTATCCTTAATCATGTCTTCGACATAACCAAGGAGATCATCCACACCAGATTTCATATCATCAAAGTCGACACCGGTTCCGTCTTTCACGTTGGCCAGAATGCTGCGGTACGCATCTACATTCTTAACAGCCTGCGCATAGCCTTCCTCAGTGAGGTCGAGCATAGCAAGCTGTGCATAGACGGAACCCCACTGAACCTCGGTCAGATCGGCCGTCGCGTTCAGCAGATTATTCAGAGAAACAACGTCGTTCTCCTGCAGAGCCAGACGCAGACGTTCCACATAAGCGGAGGCACTCTCCAACGCCATCTGCTCAGTTTTAGCTTTAATAACACGGTTGATCATTTCCTCATTGATGGTCAGAAGACCATTCTCGTCTTTGAGGTATCCCATGTATTCGACGCCAAGTTTGGAGATTTCTTGGAAGGTATCGACGGAGATAAATCCACCATTTGTCGAGTATTCCTCGGCAGCCTTCTTGAACGTGTCGAGAACGTCCTGAATCGTATCAACAGAGTCGCTTGCCGCATCAACAATATCAGAGAGATAGTCGATAACTTTCTGCTTAACATCCTTAACAGCGTCTTCGTATTCCCACCACTGATCTGAGAGGTCGGCCACTTCGTCGCTAAGGTCGGAATATCCCATGCCACGGTAATACTGCGCTTCCTTGTGCAGGTTCTTCTGAGCTTCGCGATAATGGTCAATGATGCCGTTGAGCGTAGACTCAATTGCGTCGCCATCGATAGACGAGAAGATAGTATCAACAGTCTTGGTTTCGAAACTGTCTGCAATGCCGCCGAAGATGCCGGCCAGAGGATTGCCCTTCTTGGCGACACCGTTCAGAATATTCTGCGACAGCTTTGCCGAATTGAAAATCTTACGCTGAGCACGAGTGAAAGAGCGTTCGAGCTTATCAGTATCGAGCAGACGGTCAAGGCTTCGCTCGGCCAGTTTAACAGCATTTTCATGTTCCGACGTGATCTTGTCGTACATGTCCTTCATCGTGTCGATGATGCTGTCATGCGCTTCCCACCATGTCTTTTGCTGTGACCTCACATACTCTGATGAATCCTTTTGGCCTTGGGCGCGAAATCTATCGGCAGCCTTCTTGGCTTCATTTTGAATCTGCTTATAATATGCAACAATCTGCATCGGGTCGCCACGCTGCTTTTCGACGAGGTAGATCTTATGCTCAATCTGGTCGATAATGTCTTCGACTTCTTCTTTAATCTTGTCGAGAGCTTCCTTTGCAGAATCTGAAAGCTGAGAGGTATCAGCAGAGACTTTGACGGTGGCATTAGATTTTTTAGAGGAACTGGAAGATGTCCAGTTTCTGAATTTACCGCCCGTACCATAGTTCAAATTACTCAAAGGGTTACTTGCGCTAACGCCGCCCCAAGTATTATATGCTTGATGGGGAATACCGCCGTGCATCAGACCAGCAGTCAGATTAGCAGGAACAATCGCGTCACCGGGTTTAGTGTTGATGACTTCCATTCCATGCAAGCCAACAAATTTACTATGCTTGCCGTCTCGAGAAATCCACTGTTCGGGTCCAAGTTCACCGACAAGTGTCTTGCCTCCAATCGCATTGCCACCAGAAGCGTATTGAGCCATTTTGCCAACGTGCCCTGTATAGAACTGTTTTGGATTTCGACGTGGAGAACCAGTAGCGCTTGGATAGCTATTTGATCCACTGTAAACTGGAGCTTTTGGGACGCTACCAGTAGTAAAATTGATAGCATAACTCAGATGGCCTAGTGTACTATCTAACGTTACTTTCAGTGAGTTTATCGCTCGATTAGCGTTTGCCGTCTCAATTTTTATTCCGCGCTCGCGTTCGATAGGAGCGAGCGCTTCATCGATAGCGTTGCCCTTTTGTTCAGCTTCAACGGTGTTTCCCTCAATGGTGAGCTGAACGGGGTTACCAGACTCATCTTGGATTTTAGCCAATGTGTTCAGCACTATCTGCGCTTGCTCGTTCGTAACACCAAGACTACCCGCGAACGCATCCAAGTTGGTTACGTTAATCGACCAGCCGCCGTCGCTAAGACGTTCAACACTTGCCGCAGCTTCACCTGACGCTGTCTTAACACTTTCAAGTGAGGCTTTCAACCCATCGAACGTAGGTGTGTCTCCACCTATACTTGCTTTGAACCGATTCATAGCAGCCACGAGAGAATCAAGTTCGGTTACAGACATATTCTTAACGTCAATGTCCATACCTTCAGTCAACGACTCGAGTGCGACCTTGGCACTACTACTCATGTGCTCCCAAGCCTTAGTGGTTGATTGGTCTGCTTCATTCACAGATTGTTTGATACGATAAGTCTCATTATTCAATGTCTGAATACTTGACACAACAGAACCAACCGTTTTGGGAACATAGTCCGAATAAGTAGAAATTAAGTCGAGAGACTGTTGCAAAGAAGCCGCCGAAATGCCAAAAGCATCGGCTAGGGCGACAACATCATGTTGCGCAACTTGCATGGAACCGGTGTTCCAATCTACGTCCATTAGTCCATCGACGGCTTTTTTCTTGTCAGCACTCAGTTCGTTGTACTTCTTATGAAGGGTATTAAGCGTCCCGGTCAGGTCTTGACCGACATTATCCTCGTCTGTACCTGTCAAGAAGAGACCCTCATTGTCCTTAACCCACTGTTTCGCTTCTTTCAGGCTAACAACCTTGCCGATGAGAAGCTCCATTTGGTTGCGAGCTTCCTCTGTGTTGATTTGTCCTTTATTTACTGATTCTGCGAAATCATCATAAATTGAAACCATGCTCTCGTGGTCTTGAACGTGGTCGGTCACACCTTCCATCGATGTCTCGTATTCTGTAAGAGCGCCGGAAACTGTATTCAATGATTCCGCCTGAGTATCCAACGATTTAGAGATTGCATCCAGAGCTTCAGGAAGAGCTCCTGCTTGAGCGAGGGTCGCGAGACGGACAGCAAATTCTGAAGCCCGTTCACCGGTGTCAATCAGGGCTGAGTTTAGAGCAGAAAGCTGATTCTTAGATAACTTTTCAAGGTCTAACCCATTGAGCAAAGCCTCAAGCGAAGTTCCATCAAATTCTGCACCACTGAGAGCTTCGGTAAAATTACTGCGGATGGCCTCTCGCATTTGCTTCATATCTTCCTCAAATTGAGTAAGCCCGAAAATTTTCGAGAGGTCAACACTTGCCATCTCATTATCTGTCAAATAGTTAGAAAGCTGGGCGCGGATAATATCAAAAAGTTGAGTCGCTTGTCCTTCGAATTGGTCGAACGGCATACTGTCACGTTTATCAAGCAATTTGTAATAAGAATCGATAGCGTTCTTGCCAGCATCAGTTTCGGTTACGACCTTCATCATCGCATTTGCATAATTCAGCGCGGCTTTTTCGCCTTTGCCTTTTAACATAGAAGTGTCAATGCCGGAGACGTAATCAGAAAGAAATGCCTGTTGTGACTGTGAAAGGTCGTAGTATTGAGCGTTTGCCTCAAGAGCTGCTTGCATAACTTGCTTCAGAGAACCGCTCGCGTTATCATAAGTATCCATTGCAGCAGACCAAGTCCGTTCGACATTAACTCCTTCCGAGGCGAGATCTTTAGAAAGCAAGTTGGCATCATTTAATTGATTGATGATGTCTTGAATATTATCTCCAAATTTGTCGCTGTTTCCGAGAATAAAGCCATCCATTCCAACTTTTTTCGAGCCTTTAGCTTTCCAGTAATCGGCATATTCGTTGAACGTCTGACCGGCTGCAGATTCTAATATTTTTTGAAATTTTGATGCTTCACCTGTTCCAGCTTCAGCAGCTTCTTTGTATGCTTTTTTGAGGAAAGAAGCTATGCCACCCTTAGCATTGTCCAGTTCTTGATTTGCCTGATCAATCTGGCCTTCCATGTCGATATAAGCGGCTTCGTAATTTTGTTTGTGGCCATCGTTTGTCGAAGAACCGCCATAAACCGTTTCGTTTGCTTCCTGAATACGCTGTTGCTTGAGTAGATCAATTGTCTGCTGAATAGCTTCGTTCTTATTGATGATAGCTTGCTGTTCATCGTTGTATCCTTGAATAAGAGCTGGGTTGATGGACACAAGCTGGGATACCATATCCTGATATTCCTGATATTGCTCAGCGGAAAGAGAAACGTTTTTGCCGCTTTCGGTTACACCTTTAGACAATTCTTCAAACCGCTCGCGCATATTGTCCACAGACGAAAGATTATTATCAATTTCGGACGTAGCTTTGGAATAGTTACTCAGCACAGTTCCGGTTACTTCCGAGGCTTCTTTTGCGGACATAATCGCTTTATCAATAACAGTTGCAATTCCGGTTATTGCAATTTGAATAGCCATAACTGCTGCCATCGAAACGGCCATACTTGCAATAGCAGACCCAATCCCCTTAAAAGTCGATGTAATCTTAGCTCCGAGGGTTCCTATTTTTTCTTGCTTTGCAGTGAAGTTATCGATTTGTCCGGTAACAACATCATACTCATTCCCAACGGTGTCAAGGGATTTAGCGAACTCACGGCTTTGAATAGTTGCACCAGAAAGAGCTTTTTCAAAATCAGCACCGCGGAGTTTTTGCTTCATCTGAGCGTAGCTTTTCAGAATATCATTTTGTTCCTTCCAGTAGTCGTGATTTTTGGTGTTATAATTTTTAAGCCAACTGAACAAACCACTTCCGTCCAAAGTGTTTTCTCCAGATTCTCCTTTCCCTCCGATAATGCTTTTCCCGTTCATTGACAGAAGCAGGGAAGCTACAGGGGTGATAAGTCCCGGAAGGACGCCAAGTTTATCAATCAGAGTGTTGAAGAACCCGAGAATGCCAGAGCCGGCGTCGATTGTGCCTTTCACAAAGCCTGAGTCAAGAACACTCGTGCTTGCGGACTGGAATTGCGCTTGGAACTGTGCAAGTTTACCTTGAATAGAATCAAGATATTTTGCGTTCTCGGCATCAGCTGAGCCAGTTGCGTTTTTAGTTGACTCGATGACGTCCTCAACGGTCGACCAGTTCTGGATGAGCGCTGAAGTTGTATTCGCCATTCTCTTCGTTTGTGTTTACAAGGTTTGCAAAGCCTTATGTTGTATCTACAACCTCATGTTTTCACATGAGACCCGACTATTTCTTCACCCTTGCAACCAAGGGGCATACCTTTTCCATTTAAGGGATTTTCACCCACGCCTTTGCTTGCGCCGTACTCCTGTTGCTCATAAAGAGCCGAGGGATAGTCTGTGAACCTTCTCCGTGTCATGAGACCGATAGGAGCTTGGCTGCATGATCACCCATTGTTACTGCACTTAGGCTTTTGACCGTATGCAATCCGCACGTTGTTTCTGCTTTCGCACCGTCATAAACTGCTTTCGCGCTTATTGTGGTGTGCGGCTTTAGGGGGTACCTGCAATTAAATATGTTGTTATTGCACATTACTGTACAACCGGGCAAGGTTGATCTACCCGAAATGGTTTTGAGCAAAGCGGCCTGATCCACGTCGCTGAGGCTGTCATAAACTTCTGCAATTTCACGCATAATTTGCGTAGTGCTCTTAAATTGCGTTCCAGCCTCATCAGACATAATGTCCACTTTGTCGTGAGTTAAAGTTTCGATGGTTTCGCGAAGCTCACTTACAGAGTTTGCCATACCATCCGTTTCGATTCCGGCCTCTTCAGCATCGGCTTTAGCGGCACGGAGGTACATACTAAGGGTTTTAGCCCATGTCAATCTGTTACTTTCGGCGGGTCGCCTACTGACCACTTTTGTGGCGGCAAGGCCGTTAAACCTTGCTCTCGCGTTTCGTTGTTAGATTATAGCGCGAGTTCGGACTGTATCTTCACCCCAGAGCGGGGGAATGGCGAAGCCCCGCTTGTTACCAAGCGGGGCTTTACAGTCTCTACGGATTTTGAATTAGCTTAAAGGAATATAGATAGGTTCATTAAGCTCACAAGATTCATGGTTATCATCAAAATATTTTGTTATGGCAAACGCCACAATTTTGTCTCGTTTGTTCCACATATCAAAAGTATCGTCTATATAAACAGCTGTACTAAACTTACGACTTGGCTCAACTGTAGAACCACACGGAGCACCTAATGTAGTCAATGTGCGTCCTTTTTTATCAAGTAAATCAACTAAAAACCCAGCATTCTCTAAGGTATCCTGAGAAATATTTTCTCCGGTAAACCAATATTCAATAGAACCATCGTATGGAGATTTCTGCGAATCAAATTCTATTTTTAGGGGAAAATAACAGTCAGCATTAGCGTCGCCGCTGCCACTTCCGGGTTTAACTCTACTGGAACAACCACATAACACTCCCAACAACATAACGATGAGAGCAATAATACTAATATTCCTTTTCATTTTCATCCACTCCTTTACCTCAATTATACATTAAGATAGAAGAGAATGGAAGCTAAAATTCAATCTTTCCTCGGTCTGAACCGTCTCCGGCCTTTAACCGATATAGCCATTTGCTTGCTCGCATATTACTATGCGGCTGGGCGCATGGATTCACCCACTGTATCAGGATCTTGTCGTTTCTGTTACTTGTTAGCGCTGATATACCACTAATCTGACCGCAAAGCGGCGGCAAGGTCTTTCGGCCTTACTCTCACGTTTCCTTTCATTATTGCGTGAGTCCGGACTGTATATTACACCCTTCCCAGAGGAGTGGGGTGGATTGGTTCAGCTCTGGTGTTACCATCAGAACCCCGCAGTCTCTACGGATATTGCTACCCACGGTCTCTGCTGTCGCCAGCCTTTGACCGTTTTACCAATCTGCTTGCGAACGTATTACTACGCCGCGTGGCAAAGATCTACCACTTCGTTTGCTGCTGTTACGAGGCCCAAACTCTCATCGAGAGAGTTGCCGCCTGCGTACAGAGCTGCTGCTGATCTTTTGAGGGCTTCGCCAAGCCCTTCTGCGTACCTTTAGCGCGGGTCGTTACTCCGCACCGACATAAAGTCCTCCGTCTTTCAACGGAGCCGAGATCATATCTTCACCCCATAGGGTGCCTACCACTTTCAGAGCACTTGCTCCTACTTTGATCGTTGAACCTTCCTCTATTCGAGGCTTGGCTGCTGATTATCCATTGTCACGGCGTTTAGGATTTAACCTTGCGCCATCTCTCATTTTTTTCTGCTTTCGCCGCATTCACGTCTGCGCCTGTTCGGCACTGCGTTGTAGCATGAGAGCTTTAGGACGTCCCAGCAATTCAATAGGTGATTTTACGAACACATTTCTGTGAACGAAGTCCAATGATTAAACTTATCGCGTAGTTGTTTCCGCTGTTTGTTACTTTTTCGCCTTAAAAACGAAAAGAACAGGTCATTTCTGCCTGTTTCTGCAATTTTATTATTCGATTATATTTGCAGACCCGACTATATCTTCACCTCCAGAAAAGGAGGGGATGGCATGACCTCACACGTTACCGTATGAAATCGGTTAGTCTGTACGGATTCTTGTGGTCAAGCACAAGTCTTTCCTCGGTATTGCCCATCTCTGGGTGTTCACCGATATAGCCATCTTTTACGCTGCACATCGCTGTGCAGGGAGGCCGGTCAAAACCTCATTGAAACGGTCTACAACACTTCCAACATCATCAGCAGCAAGATGGAAGCCCTGCAGAGTAGAAACAAGCGACTGTGCCGCGTCCTCAATATTCGTGTACTCCGACACGTTCATATATTTGGTTGCCCAGTCGCCAAGATTGGAGGCATCCTCCAAATTAAATCCGAGTCGGCTAAACTCAGATGTTGCTCCAATTACATCCGTAATCGAAGCGCCGAGGCTCTTCGCGCGTTCACCAGCACTATCAAGATAATTAGCGTAATCCTGACTTGAGCCTTCCGAAACCTTTTTCAGGTCGGTCATCGCCGTGTCAACGTCGATAACATTCTGGAGCGTCTGCTGTAAGCCATTCTGCAATAAGTGCAGTCCTGCCATTGCAATAGCCGTGTTAAAGTGATCTTTGAACAGACGAGTCAGCTTCTGCCCGACAGTTTCAGACGTAAACCCGAGTTCTTCCATACTGGAGCGAACTGCCGCGAGGTCTCTTTGAAGTCCCTCAACGCTATCACCTTCGCCTGGGTTTCTCGCACGGCTCATAATGTTCCGCAGTTCACCTTGAAAATAAGAGCCCGCCGCTTTGGGGTTATTTTTAAGCGTTTCGCTGGCCTGCCGATAAATGTTCGCCAAATGTTCCTGCGATCTCTGAGAACGAACGGTCGCAGTTTGCTTAGCATTAAACAAATCCGCCTGTGCGCTCGCATCAGCCCACGCGGAACGGAGTCCATTCAGGCCCTGCGCCAGCTCATAAGTACCGGCCGCCGCATTCTGGAAAACAGATTTTGCATTCTTGAATGCCGTCCAGTCATAATTCTGCAGCGTCCCTTTATCTTTTAGAGCCTGAAGCTGCGTTATATATTTCTGGCCGGATGCCAAAACATTATCAGTAACCGACTGAGAGTTCTGTCTGGACACTGTAGTCCACATCTTCTTGATGCTTTTCTCAAGCGCATACTTCTCTGGCGTAAAATCCGCCATGCTCTTGTACTGTTTGAGCATCTTATCAAGGCTGGCTACATTCTCCTCACCAAAAAGGTTGCCCTGCTTGAGCTTTCCAAACTTAGAGCGAATCTGCTGAACATCCAACATAGATCGCTCGGCCTTTTCCGCAGCCTTCAAATTGTTGCGAGAGAACGCAATATTGGTCGCCTGCTGTGCCTCTTTCAGCGCGTTAACGCTTTCTACAGTTCCCTTGGTCGTTGACTCAAACTTCTTCATCGCGGTTTCAGCCGCCGAGATAGCCTTTGAATCGATAGGACTCGGCATGTTCTTCAGATACGACATCGTCTGTCTCAAGCCGGTTGCCTGACGCTCCATTGTGCGCAGCTGCCGTTCCGCAGCTTTTTCTGCGTCTGTTTTGCCCGATGTGGAGCTTTTAGACGAGATTCTCTTCGTGGTAGAAGAGCGAGTTGAAGCCGCAGAAGACTTAGCTTTGCCGGAGCTGTTTGTTCCAGTTCCGGCCGCCGAGATAGCCTTTTTAATCTGAGCAGTGATATTGGCAGTATCAACGTTTACTTTCAGCTTGGTTGAGGAAGCGTTTTTGATTGCTGAACTGATACTTTTCTGCAGAGCTGCAGCATCAACTTGAATTGGAAAATCCTTGTAGTTACTGAGGGCGCTTTCGAGTTTGTCAAAATTAGGGATAAGTTCGACAGTAACGCCTAAATCAGCCATAAATTCACCTTCCTTATAGCAAAAAAGCCGCGGAAAGGCGCGGCTAAAATAAAAGAAGCACCACGGAAACGTGGTGCTTGGGAATCTTCTTAAATTTTAGAACTGTTCTTGGGATATTTAATTTCGACCCGAGAAATTTTCGCAGTGTCTAACGCAATTTTTCGAGTGTCGTCTTCTTTGTAATCAAATATCGGTTCATCCGCATGTGATTCGCTACCCTGATATTTTTTGTAATTAGTTAAAACAATCCACTGTCGGCCATCCTCGCTTTTGTGATCTTCTGTAAAATATCCACGATAAGACACATCAGAATCACTTAGATATACGCGGAGCGTAGTTCCTTTTTCGAAGTCGGATATTGCATACCAGACATCTTCTTCGAGCGTTTTATAGAAGAATTGGTCGAGAATACATGATACAAATTCAGAATTGCGGAGAATGCCACCAACGAACCCGAAAGCAAAAGAAAATGCAAGGATTGCTAAAATACTAATTTGAGGATAAACAGAGCGAAGAACGACAGTCAGAACATAGCTCCAAATAATTGTAGTTGCGGAGAAAATATCTCTTTTAGCCGAATAGCGTGCTGTCAGTTTATATGCGAACATAAAAACAGTAGCAGGCACAAAATATACCATTATTTTGTCGAGATTTTCTAAAATATACTCAATGTTCATAGATGCTCCTATTCATCATCGATAGGTTTGCGACGCTTTCCACCACACACAAGGCGTGCGGGCTTTGTAAATCCACGGCGAGCATGTCGTTTGCATTGCCCTTTGAAGCATCCGTAAATACGGATATTGGAAGTCCTGCGATGATTATCGCTCATATACCAACCGTGCATATTGCTGCTGGTTCGAATTCTTCCTCTAACAGTCTTCCGTTTCATA
The DNA here is from genome assembly GCF_003474415.1 of Butyricicoccus sp. AM05-1. NCBI lineage: Bacteria > Bacillati > Bacillota > Clostridia > Eubacteriales > Butyricicoccaceae > Butyricicoccus > Butyricicoccus sp. AM05-1. The sequence continues at coordinate 293,149 of NZ_QUDG01000001.1, forward strand.
ATATCTCCGCCAATCTTTATTTCTGGAGACATTATACATCTTTCCGTTTCGCCTGTCTACTTTATTTGAACAGCTTAGCGAACAGTTTACTTGCGCTGCTTCTTACATCCTCATCAAGGTAAATGCACCCGAAGGACTTCTCGCCGCGCAGTTCATTACACATCTTTACCAGTGGATTGTTCGCAGTTCTGTCCACCAGTGACTGACCATAATCGCCGCTCAAGAAAATACGGCTGTTCTGGCCGAGACGGGTTCCTACAAGTCGAATCTGTGCTTCAGACAAGTCTTCCGCCTCGTCCACAAGCATAATCGTGTCGTTGTAGGTCGTGCCCTTCATATAATATGGGATGTTCGTATCAAGCTGGCCGCGCTGACGAAGAGCTTCAAGCTCAAACTCGCCGCCCTTCAGCTGCTGCTCAATCGGCAGGAAGAAGTTGCGCGTCTTGTCTTCGAGCGTTCCTTTCAAATAGCCGACCGGAGCGCCTTCCCCGGCAGGCTCGCGGATTCCCAACAGCTTGCTCTGGTTTCCCTTTTCGAGCACATGGTACAACCCCATCTGTGTGGTCAGAAAAGACTTGCCGCTGCCGTAAGTGCCGAGAATTGCCACAATGTCAATGTCTCGGTTCATCAGCAGGTCAAGCGCACAACGCTGAAGCGAGTTCTTCCCCTTTAGATAGCCGGAATGCGGCAAGCGCAGTTCAACAAACTTCTCGCCGTCGAATCGCATTTCGCTCGTCTTGCCGGTCTCCGTGTCTGTCAGCAGAAGATACTGATTCGGGAACATAGTAGCAGTGTCGAGCCGCTCCATGTACTGGTTGATTTCATCAGAAGTACCAGCGAACTGAACATATCCGGTATAGACATCATCCTCTACGTCAGAAGATGCTACTTCCATGTGATACAGCCCCCGCGCAATACAGCGACAGGAGAGGTCATCCGTCACGAATACAATCGGCTCTGCCGCGCGGGTTTGTGCCGCATCATAACAAATAAGGTAATCCGGGGAACCGTCATGCAGAGCGATAGATGTGCTCGGGATCACGGTAGCGTGGTTTGCCACCGTGTACATCTCTGGGTGACTATCCAGCAGTCGGGTCACCTTACGAGCCTTATGCTTGACCTCGGCATCCTTGCTGCGGCTGGTCTTGATATTCTCCAGTTCGCGTAGCGTCACCATAGAGATGTAAAAAGGCTCCGCGAACGCACGTTCACCGGCGTTCAGCAGAGCACAAGTGTCATAGAATTTCTTCATGCGCCAATTACCTCATCCACAAGACCATACTTGAGCATATCATCCGAGTCCATGTACCATTCGTAGCGTTCCATGCGCTCGTATTCATCCTCCGTGATTTTGGAATGAGAGAGTGTGTAGTCGCGAAGACGCTGTTCAAAGCGTTCCGTAAACTTAAACGTATCCTTCACCGATGAGCTCGTGCCTTCCATATAACTGGAGCCACCGTGCAGCAGGGCAGTAGAGTGCTTGAAGCACTTCTTGGTTACGTTTGGGTTGCTGTATCCGGCCATCAGAAAATAGCCGCCCATCGAATAGGCGTGGCCGGTCACCAAAATGGTTGTCGGAGTCTTGAGATTGTCAATAATATCACAAAGAGGCATGCCGTCAAACAGAGAGCCACCGCAGGTATTCAGTACAATCGTGATTGGCTTGCCGCTGCCGTCGTTGTCCATCTCCAGCAAGGGAAGCATGACGCTCTCGACAATACGGTCGTCAACCTCATCATTGAATACGATGCGGCGATCCTGCAAACCCTTAAAATACTGATAGATGGTCGGGTCCATTGCGTCTTTTGCAATATTCTCCAGAAAAAGTTCCATTTGGTTTCTCCTTAAATTTTAGAAAATTTGAGCGAATGCTCATTGGTGTGAGGGAACCCCTCAAATGTTGGCTAAAAAGCCGGCGCGAACCACAGAAATAAGCTCGCTGGAACCGTCAAGAGCCTTGACAGTTTCATCATAAAAGCGGCGCGGATGCATCCACGGATAGTCGGCATTATTGAATACGTTCGGCGCACCAGTATCGTTAATCATCTGGGCGAAATATCCTGGGCCCGGAGGATTGCCGCTTCTTTGCGGCGTGTTTGCGGAGTTAATATCAAAGATACGGAGTGTGTAAGTTCCGGGAATTTCCGCAAATACTGTACCCAAACCACCTCGGCGAACATACTGAGTAGGAGAGTAGCTATCATAAACTACTTCCTGTGCCTTTTCTCGTATTTTCTTCTCCACAAGGTCTTTCACTTGATAGTTCAGTGTTTTTCTTGCCGAAGCCTTGGCGGCAGCTTCCAGAGCTGCAATACTCTTAAAAGTCTTCATAGGTCGCCTCCAATCACTTTTCGGCTTTTTCTGCCTCCGCAGCGCGTTTGTTCTCAAAGAACTTGCTCAGTCGCTCGCTAGCTGGCACATCGTTATAAACCTGTACCATCGCGCTATTCGCCCAGCCGACTACATCGGTAATATCACTCTCAGACATACCGTCACGTACCAGATTGGACACGAAAAGATGCCGCATAGAGTGCCAGTAGAACGGCTTAACCGTGAATCGGTCAATCGTCTGTGCCCAGCTGTTCAAAGTCTCGGCCGAAGCTTGCTCGTAACCCTTATCGGTTTTTGTCACGAACAGCCACTCGCTGTTAATGCTGAGGTCTTTACGCTGCTGTAACCAGCGTTTCAGGTACGGGTCAAATCCTGATTTTATAACGTAGCAGTCGATCATCTTAGCACCCTTGGTCAAAACCTTCTCAGGAGTGCAGTAAAAATAGTCAAAAACCACGTTTTCAGGCTTAAACCAGTCCACTTTGAATCGAGTCAGTTCCGCCTTTCGGCGACCGCTGTAGACCGCCAGAGCGAGAGCACAGGCAATCTGAAACTTGCCCGCCTCGGTCAGCTTCTGCAGAATTACCTCCATCTCCTCGGTGGAGAAGACGCTCTTCTCACGGACGGGCGTATTCTGCGGGTTCTCAATCTTGCGGATAATCGGACGGAAGTCCTCGTATTCATCGTCAAGAATGTTCTCGATGTAGTTTGAGAGAGAAGAAAGCGCCGCCTTTACACGGCGCACACGGGCAGGGGAGTTGCCGTTCTCGTTGATAAGCCAGTTCTGGAGAGAAACAATTTCTCGCTTTTTCAAATCAATAAACGACTTATTCCCGCAGTTCTGGAGCACATAAGTGAATACGATAAGCAAGTCGCTCTTGTATCCTTTAATCGTGCCTTCACTGCGTTTCAGAGAACGAAGATACTCCAGAAAATCATTCATCAACTGAATGTTCTCCGGATTTATCTGCTTCGTCAGCTCCGGAGAGGTCAGCTTGTTCATCTGTGTCTGGCGTCCCATCTTCACCCTCCTTTCCGAAAAGGCCGTAGACGAGGTTGTCCGCTGCGGAATCATCCAGTGTGCCGGACAGCAGTGCCTTCGCAGTATCAACATCAATGCCGGTAATCACATTCTTCAGACCACTCATCAGGTCAGTCGCCGCGTCTGCGATGCGGTCAAACGGGTTGGACTGGGTCATTGCCTGCATCAGTACCAATTCGGTATCAATCGCGGCGTTAATCTGCTTGTAACAAGCCTCTTCCAGCTCAGCCAGCTTATCCTCGCCGATAACCTCTGCAATCAGAGCATAGATATCGGTCTTATACAGCAGAGCAGCTTCAAAGCCGCCATCCAGTGAGATATGCAGGTCAGTGCAAACCTTCACGACAGCGGAGCGGAAAGCCCAGTCAACCAGGCCAAAATTGCGGCCGTCACCGTCATCAATATGCTGGCCGACCTCGTTTACAATAGTCGCACGCATCTTCGGGGTAATCAGCGGCTTAATCTTGATTGGAATAATAGTCTCGCCGATAGTGAGATCCTTGGTTACAGACTCTACATACGGAGTCAGAGCCGCCATAATATCAGTCTTCTTGGACATTTTTCTTTTGTTCCTCCAAATTTTTAAGATACGCCAACGCGATGCAAAGCGCGTCGGCTTCGTCCGTCTCCACGGACAGGTTATAGGTTTCGCGAATCAGGTCGATAGCCTGTTGTTTCAGATTTTCGCGAGTGACGCGCCCTTGCTTAAAGCCGAGCACCTTGCGCCACTGAGTAGGCAGGTAAATCGTTACGGGAACCTGAAAAATGTGACAGTATCCCAGAATGACACCCTGCAGTCGGGCAAGAACAATAAGCGCCTGCGCCGACTTCATGTACATAACATCCTCGACAACCACTTGGTCGGGCTTGTATTTTGTGATGACATCACGAATAGCAAGACACATCTCCGTAAAGCGTATACTGCCATCTTTCTGGCTGTGCAAGTCGATCATTCCGTGACGGACATATTCACCGTCATCGAAAACAGCCCAGCCGGTTATCAAGGTTGATTGGTCAAAACTTAATACGCGCATTGGATTCACTCAACCTTTATTCAAAACACGCGCAATGACCGCTGCGAGTTCCTCTCGGGTTACAGCAGCCTTTGGTCGGAACTTCCCGTTCGCGTCTCCCTGCATAATGCCGGATACAACCATCTTCTCAACATAGGGTCGTGCCCAGCTTGCAATCTCGTTCTGGTCGGCCAGCTTCGCGAGCGGGTCTTCTTTCAGATACACACAGAACACATTGTCAACCGGTCGGTTTTCAATCGGCGTATTCACAACCTTGTTCTCGTGCATCTTGCGGACAGAGCCGCCGCCATCGAGGTTCATCGCATACTGTGCATCGTATTCAACGAAGATTTTCGCCATCTCGGCAAACTTCATGCCCGGTTTGTCTACCGTCAGGATGAGAAGCGTTCCATCCTCACGAACACCCACCGCCGATCGCAAGGTTAAGTAGTTGAGGTTAGAAGCATTGCCGTAAACGGTGTTTGCCTTGCCGTTAATAACGAGCATAGGGTATGCGGTCATGAAATATTTCCACTTCCGCGCCTTGTCAGTTCCGTATACCAACTTCGCCGGGTCGCTGCCAAGCACACCCATACCTGTAAAGCCGTTCTGGTAGTTCTGCTCCTTTCCGTCGCAGACAAAGGACATAACGTTGTGCCCGGTGGACATGTTGAAGAGACCGCCGTTAATCATGATCTGCGGTTTCTTTTCCTTACTGGAATAGTAACCGCCGAGTGTCTCTTTCGGGTCAGCGCATTTTTCAAAAGCCACAGCCTCAATCGAGCTGTGCGGCACGATGTCAAGCTGTGTATAGCTGTTGATCTTTACCGTCTGAAACGGTTTATAATCGGTTAAAGCCATTCGCGTTCGCCTCCATTCAAAAAATTTTCGTTTTATTTGCAAAATGTAAAGAAACCGAGGACAAAAACGGTCATTCCTCGGTTGATACACTTACATCCGCGTCATATACATCCTCAGCAGGACGCGAATCCTCATAGGTGATGGTCGGAATCTCTTCGACAACGGGAGTTTCTACGACCGGTTCCTTCGCCGCAGCTTCAGCGGCTTTGCGTGCGCGAACAGTGTCTACCCAGATGTTCCAGCATTCGGGCGAGCATGCTACAGCACGCCAGCTGCCGATCTGTTCACACTTCTCGCAATGGTGATACTTTTTACCGCAGACTTTGCAGACTGCGTTCAGATATTCAGCCATAATAGTTTCCTTTCTTATTTAATGTGGCACGAGTGCTTCGAGTCGAACGAAGATCATACGGTTTTGGAGACCGATAGCGTACCAATTAGCCCACACTCGCATGTATGGCAGAGATGGTTGGATTCGAACCAACGAGCGAGAGCGTTACCTCCCTTGGCGGAGTCAAATTCCGCTGCCTTACCGCTTGGCCACACCTCTGTATAAAAAGGGAGGCTCGAAAGCCTCCCGATGAATCAGATAACTTAGGCTACCAGATAGATGTTCCAGAGGGTCTTATCCTTGGCGCATACGTCGGTCAGAGTCTTAGCGCTGAACGCATGAACAGCCGGCTCGTCGCCGATATCCAGAGTGTAGTTGCCGTCGATCTTAGCCTTCGGAATCTCGAGAATTGCATGGTGCTTGATGTTCTCGTCGCACTTCTCAGCAACGGTGCAGTCAACCAGAATGCGAGCATTCTTCGAGAAGTTGTCTGCGATGTTGGAAATCTTGCGGCCCTCGGTGATCTCGTGGTCGTAAGCAACGTAGATCTCGGAACCCTTCTTCAGGTCATCAGCTGCGAAGGTGATGGTCTTCTCTGCAGCATTAACAGTGAAGGACTTGCCCTTAACCGGGGTGTCAGCAACAACAGTGTACTCAGCACCCTGCGTGCCATCGCTTGCAACCAGCCAGATGCGCTTAACCTCAGCACCCTCAACGCCTACCGGAACGTAGGACAGCTTAGCGGTAGTGTCGGTGTCCAGCTCAACGCGCTCGAAGTTCGGAACCTGAATCTTGTTGTCCTCAGATGCCTCTTCAATGTCGGTACCAGCCTGAGCAGCCAGCAGACCGGCTACGAGGAATGCGTTGTTCCAAGTAATCGTTGCAGCCTTGTTACGGTCGAGGGATGCGAGCAGCATGCCCATCTTACCGGTAACATCGCTGGAATCAACGGTGTTCTCCAGAGAACCATCCTTAATCTGGTCGCACAGTGCGTACAGCTCACCGGTGGTGATGTCGTAGATAGACGCCAGATCGAAGGACTCCAGAAGGAAATTCTCCATATTCATAGTGTGTCTCTTCCTTTCTTTAGTGTAAGTTAGTAAAGGAAACCTCAACTCAGGTTCCCTAACCAGTTCAGAGCGTCATCGCTGATGCTCTTTTTATCCAACGTGCCGGCATACAATCCGGCCGTCAGTTGCCTTGCTTCGGTGATTTTTTGTGTCCGCTTTAAGCTGTCATAAAACACAAAAATCCGCACATCCCAAACCGTATCGGGGTTGTATTTGAACCCCTCATGGTTGCAGAGTGCGGAAATCAAAGGGAACAGGACAGATTCAAAGTGCTGGTGGCGGCGAGCGTACTTTGCAGCACGTCTCTCCTTAGCCAGCATATATTCTCTGTCATGCTCGGTTACCGTCTTGACGATCTTCTTCGTCATCGAATGCATCTGACGAATGAATGACGTGATCTGTTGATAGACCGCATTGTCAACGACGGATTGTGTTTTAGGATTGTATAAGCGAAGCTGACCGTCCTGCGGATTGAGCTGCGGCTCATAAGCAGATAAGTCTAAATCTCCGAGTAAAATACGGGTATCATCTGGTGTTAAGTTGCGAGTGAGCATCAAGAACAGTTGAAAGTCCGTGATCTCCTCGTATCGGATACCCATGTCATCAAGTGCCACCATAAAGTCGCTCGGCGAACCACAGATAGCGGAAAGCATCTGAAAATAACGCTCTTCGCCAAAATCTGCAATCTCTCCGAGTGTCGGCTGCCGCACTTGGATTAAGTCATTGATGACCAAAGGGTCGCCTCGGTACATTTTCAGGTCATTCAATGAATATTGGCCTGCCCCTTCTTCAGGTCATTTCCACGAATTGCAGTGAACTGCAGTGTTCTGAAATAGTATTGCTGGGCAGACATAACGCCTTCCTGCTCATTTACGAGTTTCAAACGGAACATGCCGAGGCTGCGGTTCCAGTTGAGCGTTTCTGAAATATCTCCGGCGAGAATATCAGTGCGCGTACCTTTCTGTCCTTTTACCTGCATATTGGTAATCGGGCAAAAGGCCGTCACTGTTACAAGCAACTGCTTGAATCGGTCGTTCTCCAGCGGGCCATTGGAGTCAATGGTCACACCGATGAAAGTGCCAACCTCCTCCTGAATATTAGCCAGCTTTACATACGGGAAAATACAAACCCATTCAGCGGTATCTGGGCAGTCAGGGTCAACCTGCTCGTTGTCCAGAATTTCAATGATTTCAGGATTGGAATACAGCAGCTTGATGATCTCTCGCTTGAGCTTCGTTACTTCGGACTGCTTGTCTCCGTTTCTCACGAAACCACCTCCACATCCAGACTTCCTTCAATATCGCCATGCTTAGCGATAAGCTGAACCACTGCGCCTTGCAATTCGACAAAATCCATAGCCGCCAGACGAGCAAAAGCGCCGCTCGGTGTCAATGTGAATTTGTCCATTAGCACTCCGTCTACAGCAATACTCCACTCAAACTCAGCATCGAGAATCTCATTGTCCGCACCGTCATACAGATGCGCGGTGAACTTCTTAGCTGAACCACCTTGACGAATCGTTGCGTTACCGTTATAGGTAAACGTAATTTTCCCGTCATCGGCAGGGGATGGTGTTGGGTCTGGCATTTGCGCCGGTTCAACATAATCGCAAAGGAGCAAGTCCTTGCGGTCGGTCTTGGGGTTGTAAAGGTCTTGTGTTAAGTTGAGCACCAAGAATCCGCGAATCTCGCCGCTCTGGTAAGAACGCGCGGTAATGGTATCGACAGCAGTAACCTTGTACGTTTTTGGGCTTTCGCCGATGATTTCGAGCATGAATCGCTTGTCTACGTCGATAAGAGAGGTCTCTTCGTCGAACGTAACCTGAATCTTGTACTCACGACTGGAAACTGTGAGCGGTTTTGACTCATCCAGATTGGAGTAATACGGCTTTTCGGCCGTAATCCAGCGGCGAAGAATCTCGCCGGTATGGCGATTCTGCCAGATAAGCTCGCGGTTGCAGAGCTGCATAATGCCCTTGGTGTATACTTCTTTGTTCTGATCAACTTCTGTGATCAGCCACTTGGCATTAAGTGCATCTACCACATCACCCGCATAAAATGTTTCGCCCGGATAAGCGTAAATACGGCGGGTGTTGGTAACGCTCTTGTTTTTTGCCACAATTAGTTCTTGTTGTTTTCCATTGACCTTCGCTTCCGGCTGATAATCAATCGAATCTTTGAAGTGATTTGCAAAGTCCTTTTGAAGAGCAGCAATACGCGAGTCTTTGGCATAAGTGGCTTCTTTGCCGAAACAAATCCAACGGTTTTTTTCCAGCGCGTTCATCAACTTTCCTCCGTTTCGTAGGAGGTATAGTCAATACTGCGCTGCTTACCGGTCGTTCGGTCTCTGCGAGCATAACGGTCGAGCTTTACCTTGTTCTCCTCTACGACCGTATTGTACATAGCCATAAAGGTCTTTCGGTCATTAGCAGGGGAGAATACCTGAAGGTCGCTCGGCGTATATTGGTGCTGGAATGCACGGAGCTTGGAAATATCTCGCTTCAGATAGCCCTCATACATCAGGTTGGCGAGAAGGTCGATTTCGAAGGGAGTTAAGTCAGCAGTGAAAAACTCCTTTTGTTTGCGCCCTTCGCCTTCCGTATAGGTGTCAGTGAAGTCGATTTCAGCATCGCATTCCATCTGCATTCTGATTGCGGCGTCGCGGAGCAGAGCTTTCGCTCGCTGAAGGGCAAGCATGTAACTCTCTTCATCAGTCGCTTCATAGTAGTTGAAAAAGTCACGATCTTCTTCGATCAGGTCGAAAAAAACATCGTAGACAGATTCACAAGGAGTGGACATTGGGCGTACACCTCCTCGTGCTTACTCAGCGTCGGTCTTTGCAGCCGGAGCAGCCTTCTTGCGAGTGGTCTGCTTCTTCGGTGCGGGCGCAGTCGCAGTCTGCGATGCAGTCTGCATGGCCGCCAGCTGTGCCTGAAGTGCAGCCATCTGCTCCATCATTACCGAGATACGCGGGTCTTCGTCCTGCATTGCGCGTTCTTTGGTCTTGCCGAGGTTGACCTTGGTGTTGCGAACGCCGTGGTTAATCTCATCATAGCGCTGGTCGATCAGGTCGATCATGCGCTTGGAGATATCCAGATTGTCGTCGTTTGCCAGAGCGACCATGTGACCGCGAACACGATGAATCTCAGCAACAGTAGTCAGCTTGAGGAACTTCTCAGCCGCGTCCATATCGTTTTCACGAATAATGCGGTCGATTTCCTCATCGAACAGAACGGTATCACGCCAGTTGTCGAGATACAGCGCACGATAAACATCCTCGCGCTCTGCCTCGCTGAACTGTACCGTGCCGTTGCGGAACACAGGCGAACGAGAGTTGATGTACTCTACATCCGAGAACGGCATCGTTACAACGGTCGGAACACCGCGCGTGCCATCAAGGTAATATGCACGGAACTGACCGGGCAGGTTGATTGGGCTGACGCTGTGGTTATATACCTTTACTGGGGTATCTGCTTTATAAGTCAAGATATTGTCTCCTTGAAAATTTATTTTTTGGGCGGGCTGTTGCCCGCCCTACGCGAGGGCAGATTACTGATTGTAAACTACCTTTGCAGCCTTGGAAATGTCGGTAACAACAGTACCGAAAGAGTAACCGCCGACCTTAATGTGGATCTGCTCGTTGTTGATGTCAGTCTCCTGATAGGTGCGGGTCTCGCCGCGGGTGATGACCTTACCAATCTTGCCAGCAGCTGCGAACAGACGCTTGTCAGGAATGATGAGATTGCCGTTAGCCAGCTTCTTAACACCAGACAGACCGAACAGACGGCAGCCAGCATACATATCCAGCTTGCCAACCTTGTTGTACTGGTTCTTTACAGCATCAGAGAAGCCGTACTGAGCGGACTGCAGACCAGTCATGCCAACGATGTACTTGTTCTGGCCGAAAATAGCCGGGGTCTCGCCGTTGGTTACGTCCATCAGATAGGTAGCCAGCTTGCGGCAGATTTCCTCAGTCGGGGTAGCGCCGGTCTCGGTGAATACGTTCTCGCCGCCAGCCAGAGCCTTGTCGAGGATTTCCAGAATGCGGGTAACGCGAGCCAGCTCGAAAGCCTCGTTGATGTTGGTGATCATGTTTGCAACAGACTTGTAGCCGCCGCGACGGATGTCCTCCAACTTCAGAGAGGTCTCAGCCTGCAGAAGGCAGTAGGTCGGCTTCAGAACCTTGTGGTCAATGAAAGAACGCGGTACGTTGCCGCCGGTGATTGCGTCATATACCTCGATGGTGTTCTTCGGGTCAACGGTTACACGGTAATCGTCAAACTCACCGATGGAATCGGTGTCGAACAGCATATCGATCAGCTCAGACGGAGCAGAAACGGTCTCCGGAGTGAAGGTCTTGGTAATCAGAGCGGACAGCTCGTGATCCTTGTCATAGCCGGTCTTGCCCAGCTCCTTTACCCAAGCGTCGGTAACTGCGGAGATTTCCTTGTCCTCAGCAGACAGCTCAGCCGGGGAATACTTTACAGCATTAGCCCAGTCCAGAACACGGCCAGACTGATCCATAATTGCACTGATTTCAGTGTTCATGTGTATCTTCCTTTCTTTGAAAAATAGAAAAGAGGAGTACAAGACTCCTCAAATGTAGTTGGTTTACAGGGTTTACGCTACGGTAGAAACCTCTACGCGCACGATCTTGCCCATCTTGATACCGGTCGGATCAGAGTAGATGCCGCGGTACTCGTAAGCGTACTGACCAGCAGTTGCCTTTACGAACTTGCCGTCCTTAGCCTGCAGCTTGTCGCCAGCCTGCAGGGTCTCGGTGTCCAGCTCGGAAGTAGCATACATCTCGCCCGGCAGGGTCTGGATAACGCGAACGTGCTCGCCAGCTGCAGCCTTCTCGAACTCGCCGTCGGTCGGCTCAACGATAGAGTAGATGCCCTCGTACTTTGCGTTTACGTCGCACAGCTTGGTGCCAAGACCTTCTGCGGTTGCCTTTACGGTCTGGTCCTCAGAGTCAACGTCTACCGGCGCGCCCTTCTTAACAACTGCGGAAGTCAGAAGCAGCTCAACGGGCTTGCCCTGTACAGTTTCAAGCTCTCGAATCATGTCAATTTCTCCTTTTCTTTTGATTTTAGTGGCGCAGGAACGCACGCATCAGAGATACGCCGTCTGCGGACGGTTCATTGACCGTCAGGTTGGAAGTATTGGACAGCTGAACCTGCGGTGCAGATACAGTTGCCTGAATCTGCTGCGCCTGTGCGGAAACCACACGGTCAGCAATCATCATCTTCAGCGCGGACTCATCCAGTTCGCTGAAAATCTTCGTCATTTCCTCGCTCTGCAGCTCTTCTTCGGTGAACTGCTTGGAATTCTCTGCATAAGCGCGGAGCTTTGCCTCAGCCGCATCGTGTTCTGCCTTCTGAGCAGCTTCACGGTACGGAGTCAGCGTCTCAACCTCAGCCGTCAGGTCATTCACCTTCTGGTTGAGAGAAGCAATCGTATCCGTCAGTTCAGCGACCTTGCTGTTGATTTCTGACACGGAAACAGACAGCTTTACGTCAACCGGGTCAGATACGGTAACGGTATCGTCGTCGTTTACAACGTAAGATACCTGCATATAGGACAGTTCGTCGCTGCCTTCTACGCGCAGAAGTGCCTTGTGCTCCTCCGGGAACAGATAAGCCACCCAGTACCAGCCGTCAATCAGGTCTCGTGCACCCTGATCTACCTTTCGCTGGATATCCCAGTCAGTCAGGGAAGCAACTACCGGCTCGCCCTGCGGCTCTTCCGGCTGCGGTTCTGCAGGCTCTTCTGGCTGTGGCTCAGAAGCGGTTTCCGGTTCTGCGGGCTGCGGTTCTGCAGGCTCAGTCTGTGCCGGCTCAACGGCCGGCTCAACAGGAGCTGCCTGTGCAGGCTCAACAGCAGGCTCGGTTGCCTGCGGGTCAACCTGAGGGTCAACCTGCGGCTCAACCTGTGCAGAAGTCTTATTCTTCTTCAAAGTTTCGTCCTCCTTACTCGATTTTTGGTCGATCAGGTCGCGGCTCAACGCTTCAGCAACCATCAGCTCATCGGTCTGTGACAAAGAAACAACCTTCGCGTCCTTGCCATAAGCAGGGTCGGCAAATTCATAGCCGAGGAAGGTATTGCCCTCAAATTCATAGCCGGTGATGGTCTTTACGCCATCTGCAAAGCTGTATTCATAGCTGGCAATCTCCCACGAATTGTGGAGTTTACCCTCGGCAAATAGCCGTTTTATAGCCGCTACAGCGTTTTTATTGCGCTTCCAGATCTTTTGAGTTGCAAAAAGGCAGGGGAGTGTCTCCAGCTTCCCGTTTACGTCCACCGTGTCATCTTTAATTTCAACAGCTGTGTGAACACCAATCGGAGTCGTGTCGAAGAACAGCTCTCCATCTGCATCCAGTGCAACTTCGTGACTGCCGAATGTCGGCTCGCCGTCTGCGTTCGTGCGGCATTTTGCATATACCGGCATGTCAATCAGCGACTGAGCGCACTCTTCAGCAGTATCGGAGGGAAGCAGAACCGAGTTCAGATTTGGCTCATCGTAGTAGCAGATACGGTTGACAAGCGTAAGAAACTGAGAATTCTCTTCGTCCTCGCTCAGTTCAATCGTGCTACTGGTCAGAAATGTCTTTTCTTTATTCATCGGTCTCGTTCACCTCCTTCGTCACGCCAAACTCCAGGCCGCGCTCTTTCAGCTTTTGTGCGATCAGTTCAGCGTTTTCTTCTTCAAAAAAGGCATCTGCTGGTTTGCAGATGCCTGATTTGCATAATAGAAAGTAGTCCCGCTTGCAATGCGGGCAAACCAGTTTCAGCTTTATTCCCATGGCTTACTCCCGTGTGTCGTTGTAGGTTTCGTCGTATCCCTGTTTGTCCGGGTCATTGGAATCAGCCGGTCGGCCGGGTTCGCTCTCGCCGTCAGCGCTGCCATCAGAATTATACGAGGTAGCATACGGCAGGAAGATATCGCTAAGCCCATCAGCCTCTTCCTTTTCGCGCTTAACCCGTTCATCCTCAAGGTCGATGCCGACCATGCCGAGGGCAGTCTCACGGCTGACGGCAAACGTGCTGTACAGCAGCTTACTAAGCTCCATACGCATATCCATGTCGAGCAGCTCAGAGTCGATAATCTTTACACTCGGGATATACTCGGCACCAATGCCGTTGAGCGACAGAACCTGACGGTAGAAATGCTCCAACATACGCTCTACCTGCTCAGAGATAGAGTTGATGCACTTGAGCAGCTGTGACAGGTTGATGTTAGCCGTAGAAGCCGTCTGGGACTTATCTGCCGCCAGAAAGGCAACACCCAGAGACGAAAGAACTTTGTTGCGGTACAGGTTTACCGTTTCCGCGGAGGTTTCGTTTACCTCCGGCTCAACATACTTGATTTCCTTAACGGATGGACCAGTGGTAACAACAACCGTGCTGGCTTTCCACGCCTGCATCAGGTTGTCATGGTTATATGCCTGCTCTTCAAAACAACGGCGGTCAGCACTGGGGCCAAGACATTTCTCATTCATCACCTGATGGATGATTTTCTTAGCCTTGCTTTTCGCCGTGGTCTCATCTGCGTTGCGGTAAGTCTCCAGCATCAAAACGGAAGACATTGCACGGAAGATAGGGGAAACACCATATTTCTTGCCAAAATTGTTGACGCGAACCATGTAAGTGTAGTTGTTGTCAAGAATAGCATAGGTCTCCTTAGCCTTCATCGCTTCACCGACCTCTTTCGGGAAGGTTGCTTCAACCTCTTCCTGCGTGTCGTTGAAGAACAGAGGCTTGCGCTGCTTGTTCTTGAGCATGGTCTTCTGCAGTGCAGACTTCAGGTTTTCGATGCCCACCAGAAGAACCGGATTGCCATTGCTCTCATAGCCGGAGTTCTCGATGATGTCCAACGGGAGCCAATCAATCTGCCAGTTCTCCGTGTTATTGCGAAGCACAGCCGCGAAGTTGCCCTCGATATATGCCGTGATGATCGCTTCTCGGATAAACTGCTCAACGCGCACCTGAGAGTTGAAATCATTCAGGATAGCCTGTGCCTTTTCCAGCGTTTTGGTCTTGTTGCGGGCACCGTTGAAATTACGGTACGACAGCCGGATATCCGTGTTGATATTGTTCTGGATGGACTGCACGACCATGCCGACAATGTCATCAATGTTGATGTACTTGCGGATAATAGCATTGATGCTCTGGACGCTGGACAGATTGGACTGTGCTCCTTCACCCAGAGAGGAGATCGTGCTGGTAGTCAGCGTACTTGCTGAAGCGCCATCGTTGAGATATGCGCTGTACATGCGATTTTGCGGGTCATATGTCGCAACAGCGTGCTTGTATCGCTCCGCAGTTTCGCGGTCGGCAAATGAGGTGACGATAGTTGCACCATCTTCCGCCTCATCAATCAGCGGCTTTGGATTTTCAGCCATGATGTCACCTCCAAGTTAAAATTCCACGGTCGAAACGCACCGTGGCGCGTATTTGAATTCATCCGTTGACCGTCGGCGCAGGTCGCGCTCTAGTTCGGATGCGATGTAGTTGGCATAAGCCAGACTCGAGTAACGGTCTTTACGCATACCGGATACTTCGTACACCCTGATGTTCTGACCAGCCATCTCGTATTCGAGGTTGATCGTCTCGTTTACAAAGGCGGTAGTCTGGTAGTACGGATGCTGGTATGCAACCTGCTCCTCGACGGACAGCTTGCGGTAAGCCTTGCTCTTTTCGAGCAGCTCAACGCCATCAATTTCGTTGATGAGCAGACGTAGTTTGCCTCGCTTGATGCAGTCTCGAAGGGAAACTGCCATCTCAGAGTTCTTACTAGCACTCGCTTTAATGGAGTACACAACACGCGGCGCATTCGGATTACGGCTGCGGGCAGCCATATTCTCATCGTTAATGCACGACCACGCTTTGTATTCCACTCCTCGGGTCTCGTCATAAAGGTCTTGAACAAGCTGGTCGAAAATTGAGATGCCTACACCATTGGTATCAACTACGACATAATCCACATCCAAATCGTCATAAAGCTGACGGATGCGGATTGCTTGATCTTGACCATGACCACCATCAATGGTCTCCATGTAACACTCATTACGGATATACTGTCCGGAGTTGTTAGGCAGGAGCTGCAACAGGGTGATCGCTGTTGCGTCGTTCTTCGCGCCGCCGGAGGTTGCGATATCGCAGCTCAGCAGGCGAATTTCCCCCGGTTCCTTGCTTGGGTACTTCAGCTTGGGATCGCCAAGTGCCGCATACATAGGCCGCGGATAGATTGGGCGCGTGATGCGCCGTACAGAGTTCAGGTCTGTAAAAGAGAAGAATGCACGTTCAGATTCGCCATAGAATTCTGAGCACATTTCCATGCTCCATGAGATTTCGTTGAAATCATCTTCCTGCATCTCTTCTCGAATCTGTTCCATCGGATAATATCCTGCAGAAACAGGCAACTGATAAGGGAAACCGCACACGATATACGGCTCGCTCTTGATCATCGACTTAAAATAAGCCTTAAATTTCGCCCAGCTGTAATGCCATTTGAAGTATGCCGAGCTGATATAGGTCTCCGTGTTACGTTCCTTTGGATAGTTCTTGTATTTCGGGAAACTGTAAAAGCCCGGGGTACGCTCGCCAGCTTTGAACTTTCTGAGCACCTTATCAATAATATCCTTCGGAATCTGCACGAATTCGTCCGCAATCATCCAGTTTGTACGCGCAGAACGTGAAGAATCACGTGCTGTTACAACTTTGACCACGGAGCCATTTTTGAATTTGATATACGCCTCGCTAGGCGTCACCTTGTAATCTTCAATCTCGTTCGTTAGATTGGGCGAGTCAGGCATGAACTTTTCGACTATCTTGTTCAATAGGTTCGTTGACTGACTTCGGACGCCGGCTGCGACAGTGACTTCCAGACCGGGATACAAAATGCATCGAACACAAATAGCCGCCGCCACGATCATGGACTTACCCATGCCGCGAGAAGCGATAATCATCACATAGGTGTTCAGACAGATTAAGTCCAGTAGAATGCACTGGAACATCGCCAGCCATTTCATGCCGAGATAATCCTGAGCAAAACGATGTGGATTAGCTCGATAGAAACTAACCCACTTGCACATACCTCGTTCAATTTTTTCAGCTTTGGTGGCATCCATCAGGCATCACCGCCGTTCTCTTCTCCGGCTTCCTTTTCTGCCAGAAGGTCAACACCCTCCATAGCGCGATTCATAATGGCGTCAAAGACGTCCTCATCATCGAGATCCTCCAAATCAGGGTCATCGACGCGATATTTGTTCATTTCGTCCTCGTACATCTTGGCGTGTCGGTTCTTAATGCCAAGCATATGGCACAAATGGCCGAGGAAGTAAATGCTGATGAGACGGATGATACCGTCCACATCCTTCCACTCTGGAAGCGGTTCCGGAATCGGGTCGTGATCCTCGAATCGTTTAATCATCTTTCCGAGCGGGATTTCCGACTCTCGATCCTTTGCTTCAACGATTTTCGGCGTCAGAGCAGCACGGTCGAGTGTCTTCTGATAGGTGTCGGTCAATTTCTGATAGACGTCCACCTTGCCGTCCAACAGCATCTTGTTCTGCTGCAGCTTGATGATACAGAGCTCGCGAACCAGAGATTGCTGTGATTTGCCTTTAACGACACACTTCGCCAGCCAGTCCTCATACTCATTCTGCAAGAATTCATACTCGGTGGCGGTAAAGTTAAGCCCCCACTCATTCATCAGTTCCTTGGTTACTTGGAAATCTGTCTGCTGAGTAGGGGTTTCGGTATCTTCATAGGTCTGCAAAGCCAAGTCCTGTTCCTCACGAATCGTCGAATCGTAAGTCTTGCTGTCATAAGCGTTAAGGTTCAGTTTTGCGATATAAGCCGACATACGGCTCTTATGTGCTCCCATCTCTTTGGATGCTTCAACCAGAGTAGGGGAGTAGTATAGATCAAACTTCATGCAGATACGCCGAATCGCCGTGTCTGCATCGAACATTTCCTGATAGCGGTCGAACAGCGCATCAATACAGCCGCGGCAGACAGGAAGTCGGCCGCTGTTGTTGCGATACAGCATTGTGTTCGGTGCATTGTAAAAATCAGTCGCGCGGGAATATTCCGTCCCGCAGCAGACGCATCGCTTAATCTGGTGCGGCTTTACTGCGGGTGTGAGCTTGTCTTCTTTTTTAGGGATGGTGGGAATCTTAGGCACTAATGCCATTAACCCTCACCACCTTCCGCCTCCTGCATCGTAGCGTAGAACTGGTCGGAGGCTTCGTTCAGCTTCGGGAAAGCAGTGAATCGTACCGTGTGCTTAGTCGGTACAATGCGCTTCTTGCCATCAGAACCCGGGAAGTTGTCTACCATCTGGTAGGATTTACGCTCGTGGTTTTCAAACTTGCCGAAATCCGGCAGCGAGAGCACCTCGCATTCCTTGAGAAGCTGCTTAATGCTATCCAGCACGCTGTTTACAACCTTCTTGCTGTCTTCGTAAGCCATCTCATACAGTTCGGAGTGCTTCGAATACAGCGCAGCGTAATACAGCGTGTTCTTATCTTCTTTCTTCTTGGCTCTTGCCATGCTTTAATTTTCCTCCAGTTTGAGATAATACACGGCATCGCGGCCATAGTCCTGCTCGAAAGTCATCAGGAGCTGGCTCGGCTTAGCATAAAGTCGCTTGCCATGTGCATGATTATCCGAACCGCAAAGAGCCGGCGCGATCATGCTGTCCACACCGAATCGGTCAAGCGATTCTGCATGGTGCTTGTCACCCATGATGGCAATATCCACCGGAGTGCCAAGGTCGCGCGACAGCAGCATATTCGCCGTCACGCCAAAGTCTCGAACAGTGTCCAGATCGCCGTGTGTAGAAACAACGGTCTTGCCGCCGATGAAGTCTGTGATGAACTCCTCGCACATCGGGCAGACGTTGATGGTATCGTCATCCTTGAGTCGTGTTGCCAGCCACCAAGGTATGATTTTCTCCATGTTATCGGCGTGGATGCTTTCTTTTTTGTTCTGGACGGTTCGCATATGATTGCCGTAAGTAGAAAACACATCTACACGGTCTACAGCCGCAGAGATCTCATGAATTGCCTCGGCAAGAATTTCTGAGACGCGCATCAGCTGGTCACAGGTGTTCTCGACTGATTCCAGTCGCACCGTAGGATGAATTGCTCCATGAGCAAAATCGCCCAGCAGATGAATGTGCAGGTCGGTGACCTGATGCATCAGCAGACGCTCTACCGTCTCATCAACCAGGCGGCGGACACGCTGAGCGCATACCTCTGGGTTATAGCTATTGAACGGGTTGTCGCATACCATGCCATAGTGCCAGTCGGTCAGGACAAGCAGGGCTTCCGTTCCGAGGCGATGGACTTCTCCCGCTCGAGACAGCGGAACCAGTGGTTTGCTCATATTGAGCTGCTCAGCTGAGCGGATAATACACTCGTGCAGGCTTTCTTCGCGTGCCTTTGCGTTGACTACGCGGGTCAGTGCCTGACGCTGGTCGTAGAACTTGCGCTGTTCCTTGCGGAGCTCAAGCTCGCGCTGTTCAATCTCGTGAAGCTGAACACTGTTATCGGTCAGCTTATCGCGGTTGGCTTCAAAGAGTTTGCAGAATGCCGCATAGTCCTTGCGGTACTTGCTCTCGGTGTACTGGTAGCCAAGCTGATAGTTCAACAGGTCAGCGACGTCCTGCCAAGAACCAATCTGCTCTTTGATGTTACCGATACGATAAATGTAGGCGTACTCGCTCTCATCTTCTTTTCTGAGCCAGTCAGTCTTCACGCATTAGCCTCCTCGGCAAGGGCAGCCAGTCGTGCGCGGCGACGGTCGATAACGTCAAGCAGTGCAGCGGCGTCCTTGTTATGTGGAATAACGCGGAGGTACTTCTCTTCTTCGCACAGCCAATACTTGCCGGTGGCGGTACGCGGAACACGAAGCTCGGGATAAAGTTTGTAGATAGTGGCTCTCTCAGCCTTGGAAATTCGGATCAAATCGTTATGTCTCCTTAATTTTTGATAGGTTAGAACGACGAAAAATCGCTTTCTATACCACTTTGGAGAAAAATAAAAAATGGGGCGATTCCCGAAATTTCGGAATATCGCCCCATTTTTATGTGTCATACTTCTCTCGATTTTTTATGTCAACTTGTCATTTTCTGCTTTTTCTCGATGTTCGCTCGGAGGATCTTCGCAATTTCCTGCATAGTGTGAGGTCGATTTCGTTCTTTGCGACGTTCTTCTTTTTCTGCTTCGTAGAGCTCTTCGAACACACGGCGTTTTGCCTCATACGCCTCAAATGTATAACCGTACAGCTTTACACTACCTGTCAGGCATTCGGTCGCGATCTGAATTGGCTCACGGCTCGTCTCGAGCATCTCGTAGAACGAAGAGTTCGCCGTCCCGAACAAAGAATCGAAGAGCAGCTTACTCACGTCTGAATTTTCTTCTTTCTCCATGTCACGCAAGATAACATACATAGTAGCCGTATTGCATTTGTATTTTCCAACATATTCAATCAAATCTCGCTTAATTTCCTTGATTTCATCCCAGTATGCTTCGTAACGTTCATTGGCATCATGATTATCTCCATCTTTAACAGGAGATGCCAGAGCTCCATAAATGGAAGCTATCTGTCTGCGAGCATCCCGGACAGCTTCGATGAACTTCCGTGCCAGCTCATACCGCGCTCCGGCCGTACCGACCATTACCGGGTCGATTACATAACTAAAGGGCTTGTTTGCTTTGTACGAGCCTCTCCAAAACCGGCAGCGGTTGATTGTGTGCTGAACGTAGTCCATCGTGGTTTTGTGAAACAGATAGGCTTTCTTTTCGCTGTCGTAGTATCCTTTACGGCGAGCCAGCGTCCCGAAGAAGTTCGGTTTAATCGCGCGACCCTTGTCGTCGCGGCGCTCATACTTAGCCTTCAGTCGCTTATACTCGTCGCGGTTGTTTACCACGAATTCTTTTTTTGCTTTGTCAATTTCCAGGCCACTCATGACATCCAGCATAGACGTGTCATAGTAAATCTCAGCCACATCCTCAAAAGCCGCGCCGCTGTTGAGCTTATCCCAAAGCAGACTGTTAAGCTCCTGAGAAAGGTTGATAATCTCGCCGATCATATTTTCGCTAGTTTTGATGTCGAGGTCTGTCTGCTGGGCACTGGTATAAGCACGCTTGGTTTTTTTAGACTCAACCAACGAAGTCGGAACTTTGAAGAGGGAGTAATTCTTCTCAGCCGCTTTAATCAGCATTGGATCGTCAGTCAACATACATGTGTCCGAGTCAAAATCAGCGCCTGACAATCTTTGTAAAATATTTTCGCCGATAGAATTCAAGCATACGATTTCTTCTGTTAAGTTCATATACCGGCGCACTTCAGGCACATACAGGTTGTCCGCCAGCAAGATATTCCCCTGACACACATGCGGACTGCGCGACCCCAACAGACGCTGACCTTCATCAAACCGCAGTGACATCACATGACCGGCCGGGATAGACGACTCGCCGTCGAACTGCCCGATAGACGCTTTCAGCATTTCCAGTGGATTGCCGACCAGAGTCGAATAATTACCGTTGACCAAAACATGTCCGCGACGGATGTTGTTCTGATACGCACGAATCAGCCCGTCTCGGAACTCGGCATACATCTGCGTCTGTGCGAATCTGTCGTTGATACCCAACAGACGGAAGATAATGTCGTTTCTGGTCAGCAGGGGAGATTTCATCTCACTAGCCGCCGACTGCTGTTTCAGATGATAGCGCATAACCGCCGGATTGTTCTTCAGCTGTCGCATGTACTCGATGGACGGCTCGAGGAACTCATCCACCTCTTCCTGCGACATCTGCAGAGTATTCAGCAATTGATAATGGGTAGACACCATACGTCCGTCAAAGAAGTGCGTCTTCTTCTCATGCTTTACCACACCGAACATAGGGTCGGTGCGCTTCAGCCACTCGCGCAGCCGGCCAAACTTCAAATACTTAATGCTGGACGGCGTAGTTATCAGCTTGATGTCCTCTATGGACTTCGCCAACGTGAATCCGTTCAGCTGCTCGATTTTCGTAATCCCGTGGTCAGCAAGGAACTGTTGAATGTTCGCGTTGAAGCAGCAGGACTTGAAAAATCGGTTCCGGAGCAGCAGCATGCCGTACTGCTCGTACTTGGGGCCAAACAGGGACTTGTCCATCAAAGACTGACCGTCCCAGATGCTGTTCGTGATCTCGACGTGCTCGGGGCCAGACACCAGATGACCGTCTTCACGCACTCTGGTCGCGATAACGTCATCCGTAAACGTGCTCTCAAAATCATCGATTACCAGAAAGTTCTCCGGCCGCACCTCCAGCGTGTCCACAATAGAGCTTGCCGTCAGCGCGATATAGCTTTCCAGAGCAGCGAGGTCAATCGCCTGTCCCGGCTGCACTTTAATGCCGCACATCTCCCACTTGTGCATAGCAGGGTAGAGGCGTTCGTCGATGTACAAACATTTGCCGACACGAGAGGAACCGGCCGACCGCTTGTAACGAACATAATGGATGCCGTCACAATAGAAGCCTTTTTCGTAAAGCTCCTCGCGGATGTCAGCAACACTAACCTCAGTGGCAATGTTAATCTTCGCTTTGTACTGGCCGTCTTCCAGATAAAAATACTTGCCGAGTACGGAAGGGGGTAGGGGGTTCTGGACATTCGTGTCACACTGGATGGCAATCAGCTCGCCGTCGACAACATACGCACAGTCATCCATATTCTCGGCAATCTCATCGTATCGCCAGCCGTTTTTGATGTACAGCGTCTTGCGGATACGATTGAATGCCTTGACGGCGTAATGCGCCGTCACGTTGATAACACGGTGGGTGTATTCCTTACCGCCCAGCTCAAAAGAGAAATTCCTGCGGCGGTATACCCGCTCGTAGACATCTCTCAACTTGAGCAGGTCGAGCGAGTAATCCAGCGTGTTTCTGAATCGCTTCAGATTGAACCCGCCGTCCGAAGACCGGATGTTGTATCCGATCTCGGTTGGACGGTCATAGTGGTTTGCGAGGTAGACATCCTTGCCGTCCACACTTGGAATGTATACGGCATTCGTCATTCAGTCACCTCGCCACTGTACTCGGCGCGGAGACGATCACGCATAGACAAGTGCGCGTCAGGGTCGCCCGCTTGGTAGTAACTCATTTCGAGCCAATATTCACTTGGCTCAAGATCTACCTATACAACTGCGTACCCGCAGACATCATCTGCTGTCATGTTGCAGGAGTTGTAGCGCGAGCAATACTCGCAGTCATCGTGGATGCAGTGGTTTTTCTTCATTTGGTTTTCTCCTTTTATTGGTTTTCTGGCGGCAAAAGCGGCCGCCTCGCTCTCCTTATTTGTGTTTGCGTTCATAATATTTTGCACTTCCTTGAAAATTAGTTTTCTGGTTTCTTGCGTCGTTTTTTATATTTGCCACGCTTCCGCACCAGAAACAGAGGTTCAAGCTCGGCGGCTATCGCTTTGTTGCCGGTGTAAAATACGCGGGGGTTTAACATAATGCTTCCGACCGGCAAACCGTGGAACGGTTCTTTCAGCCGGGTCATAATCGTCTCCGTTCCTTTGCTGGTTCGGATGACTTGGTTGTAATAGAGGCTGGTCAACTCTCCGTAACCGCTTCGCTCATAGCCGCCAGCGGCACAAAGCCGAGCGGCGGTAAGAGGAGCCACCAGAAACGGATCATCCTGAAAGGGGTTCAGACAAAACACGTTGAAGTCCTTATGCAGATAAGGAAGCATCGGAAGCAGGTATTTCAGCCCCAGACTCATGGACTCAGTCCTATACATCTGTGCGATAGAGGAGAAATACATCCTCACATACCTGAAACCGCTTTGCTCCGCTTTCGTAGACTCGCGTCGTGTAATCTCACCCCTGCGAAACAGGTCTTGGTTGAACAACCACTCGCCGCGGTCATTCTGCCAGATGAAGTCTCTCTCTCGGAACGTCCTCAGCATCCCTTGAACAACTGGCGCGGTCAGTTGGAACACCTTTGACAAATAGTTCACGATGTCCGGCGGATACACATCAGCCGCAATCATCAGGTGCTTATCCGTAGTAGTCAGGAGCATCATCAGCTTTTGCGCCTCGGTTGGTGTGACGTCATAATAGCTCCCGCCTTCGAGCGGGACGCGTAGCCAGACGAAAGAGCCATAGGCCGGAGTGGCTGTTGAAACATCTCGCTGATAAGGTTTCGCGACTGGATTGGCTCCGATATCTCTAATGCGTGCTTCAAAGAAGTCCGGGTCGAGATAACGGATATCCTTTGGCTCAAGTCTCACCTTGGGGTTGTAGTACCGCAGCACCGAGGTCGGAATATAAGCCCGCTGTCCATTGCCCTCCAGCGTGAAGGGAACAACGGCGGCGAACTCATGTAAATCAGCCCCGGCGTTGGCTATGTCACGCAGGGTCAGCTCGGCCAACTGCGTTTTTTCTGGCTGGGATTTACCCATGTTGCTTCCCGTCCTTCCAAATCGAACTCGCGTCCTTCCAAATCAAACTCGTCGTCCTTCCAAATCAAACTCGTCGTCCTTCCAAATCAAACCCTAATCATAAATACACTAATCATAAATACACTAATCATAAATACATAATCAAAAATACTTAATCATAAATACATAGGCTGAGCTGGGCAGATTTTGAAAATGCCAGCCAGAGAAATGGAGAAATGGAATCACGCGGAATGAGGCTCACTCAGAATGAGGCTCACTCAGAATGAGGCTTACTCAAGAGGAGCGTCACGCTTCGTCTGAACGATTGGTCGGTATATAAATGCGCGGGGTAGAGAACTGACATTGGCTGTGTCGGCGAATCAGATGTGCTTCTTCAAGTTCCTTAAATATCTGCAGCGCTTTCTTCTCTCCACAAGAGATGTCGTTCATAACATCTTTGAGAGAGTAATAGATGAATGGCTCGCCATCTTCGTCAATCCATTCTGGCCGGCTTTTTGATAGCTGCATTCGATAGAGCATGAGAGAATACAGGATCTTCCCAGCCGGAGAGACAGACTTGAGGTCAGGAGTTACGGGGATAGGGATGAAATCGAATCCGCTGCGGCCATCGTAACTGCGGAACTTCGGGTTATTCTATGTCGTGTGGATAGCTGGTCGTTTTGCCATCTGGATACCTCCTCCGCGGGGTAATTGGATTTTTTTGCTTCTATTAACTACTATACAAAAAAGGCGTTTTTGGGACGCGGAGTTGAAGAAAAAGATGCATAAAGATTGAGAATTCTTTTGTGCATGTTGCTTAATGGAAAAATAGCTAGCTGAAGTAGGTCTTCTGGCTGGCTTAGACCTATGCAGCAATACTGAAATAGATAAAGCCGACCATTAGACATTGGCCGGCTGTATTTATGACTGGATACGCCCCTGGGATAGAGTAGGTATGGATAGATGCGCCTGCTGTCGAAGAACCATTTTTGTTCTGGCGGCAGAATTGAGCTGTAATCGCTTTTGACATATTGATGGGAAATTATACCACGAGAATACAAAAAGCCAGTACGGAGCATCCTGAGGCGAATACGGGGCATTGTAGGCAATATGTGGAAATACAGGAGGATAGAAGCAGTGCACAGGCGGCTTATAGAGGGTGTATGCGACGGGTCGCTCGGGGCAATTATTTAGTAGACTGTAAGCTATGGGAATACAAGCGAGTGTGGTGCTGTGTAGGACTACGGTAATAGTATTTCCTTCTGGCGGGAGATAAGGAAGCAATGGGTTAGCTACAGGTTTGTTTAGCAGCTGTATGACAGGAGCTGTGGTAGAGCTTGCGTAGAGCTTCTGCAGAGCTCCAGTAGAGCTTCCTGGCTGGCTATACTCGAGCTGACGGTTACAGCAGATTATAGGAATGCACCTTTTTCGAGTGTTCGGGAAAAGAGAGATGGCGAAAACTCGGGAACAGCGCACGAAATTGAGGAAACGGGGTTTGAAGAAGGGAAAAGGGAGGGGAAGGAGAGCGAAAGTTCGGGGAAAGAGGGGGAAAATATGGGGTAGAGTGAGATGAGGCAACTACCCTTCCTGAAACTGGTAAAATATCTGGAAAAGTGTAAAATATGCCCCCTATGATAAAAAAGAAGCATTTACACTGCTGAAAAGTACCGGAACGCTGTTTTATAG
Organism: Butyricicoccus sp. AM05-1; assembly: GCF_003474415.1. Lineage (NCBI taxonomy): Bacteria > Bacillati > Bacillota > Clostridia > Eubacteriales > Butyricicoccaceae > Butyricicoccus > Butyricicoccus sp. AM05-1. Next base: position 318,923 of record NZ_QUDG01000001.1, read on the forward strand.
TATACTCGAAAAGTCGATTTTCGGATCAGGCCCGTTCTGTGTATTTTTGTGCATTCTGTGCTTTTCTGTGCTTTTTCGCCCTGTGGGAAACCCTGTGCATAACTGCTTTTCCTTGTGGATAACTCCATACAATATAGTTTTCAATACTACGTCGCTTGGTGTACTCTGTCCGCATATGCAGGGCGTGACAGAGGGCGAAAATTTCAAAAAATCGGCGCGCAGCACGACAGAAAAAATCTTTTTTGCGCGCTTTTTCTGATTTTTTCAAAAAACTTTTCCGCGCTCAAAACCCCTGTTTTCGCCTGTTTTCGCTTGTTTTGCGAACCCCTACGCGCGCGTGCGTTTTCATTATCTTTGAAAAAATTGCCCCAAAAATTTTTTGAAAAAAAGGGTTGACAAGGGGGTACACCCGCGCTATAATGGAGACACTCCAAAAGGGGGGTACACCCCAAAGACACCCGCTGTGCGGTGTACGGTATCCGGTTCGAGAAGTCGAACGTTTAACTGTGCTACGCCGTTCACGGTGAAAAGGGCGGTTAAACTCCGTTAGGTGTCCACCTTGTGAGAAGTCATAGCCCCCGCGGACAGCATTCCGCGGACAGGCGTCGGGTATAGCACCCCGAACGTGCACGCCGAAAGTCGGCGCGGTATCGGAACGCGTATAGCGTGCATTATGACGAGCGCGGACACGGTGTAAACCGTGTAGCGCGGACAGTGCGAAAGACCTGTGAACCACAGCGTACACAGTACGGGCACACAGTGCCAAGCGGAACGCAGTTCGGAAACACCGCCCAAAGCACCTTGAAAACTTAACAGGCGTGAAAGCTACTTTTCAAGCGCGGAATGCACCGCGCGGATAAAGTAGCAATGCGAAAACCTTAACCCTCTTTTTATATGAAAAGTCGCGCGGGGACATTCCACCGTTGCAATGCTCATTTGCAAACCACGGCGGAAAACCCCTGTAAAGTGAATGTGCGGTGTAGCTATCATCTGGTAAAGCCGTAAAGAAAACCTGTCAAGCGCGGAAAAGCGGAAAAAATGGTTAAGTAGTAGCGTGGAAAAAGTAGCGTCTCTGGTAGTCCGTGCTATACCGGAAGTACGACAGGAAAGACTTAACGCCTGCCCCTGTTCCGCTCTGTGAAAACAGCTAAGTCCGGTTTGAAAAACACGCTTTTCCCGTGTATGGATGAAAGCCTATGCACGAACCGCGTCCAAAGTGGCACTTGGGGCGGGGGCACTACGAAAGCGGGGTGTAAACCCCTTTAGGAATCGGCGGACGCAAAAACCTAAAAGCGCAACAGTACGATATTTTTGTATCTTTTACAAGCGCACAAGCTACGACTTGTGCGCTTTCTAAAGGACACAAGTCCCGACACAGAAAACCATATACACAACAGAAAGAGGTATTTATTATGACTAAGAACAACACTACTGCAAAGGCAACCTTTAGCGCAAAGACCCTAAAAGCTATGTCCCTGTCCACCCTCGAAACCCTGTATAACAGCGCAGACACCAAGCCCGCGCAGAAAGAGAAGGTAAAGGCTGTCTACACTGATAAGGTAAAGGAAGCAAACACCAAGACCCGCGCCGACTTTATCGCTGAGTCTGCAAAGGGCACGGCTGAGGAATTCCTGCGCAAGCAGTTTATCACGGCACAGCGCGTAAAGGACGACGATAACGGCCTGCGCACCGTAGAAGTAAACGTTCGTATTCCGTTCACCGCTATTGACGCCTTTATGAAGAAGGAAAAAATGCCGGAAAAGACCCTCGCACATGACGCGGAATACTTCGAGTATATTCAACGGTTCGCTGACAATATCGCCCTGTATCACGGCGATATGCTGTCCGATGAAAACCGCCCTGCAAAGGTGTCGCACCTGCGTTACGGCGTGAATAAGAAGGGCGAAGCGCGTATCATCGACTTCACCGCGCATGATGACAAGGCATTGTATTCTCAGCTTGACACAATCTTCATGATGATTCTTGGCAAGGATACCAAGATTCACCCGACGAACGCAAGCCTTCACTTCATCAAGACCTCTGCGGGCAATGCCAAGCGCAATGTGAACGGCGTCATGAAGATTGATCGAGATAAGTCTATCCTTGGCCTGATCCAGAACGTTATCGCAATGCGCATTGAAGAAAAGTCCTTTGCAGTAGACACCGGCGTAAAGGAAAAGAAGGTATCCGCGCCCAAGCAGACCAAGGCCGAGAAGAAAGCTGAGGACGCAATCGCCAAGAAGGAAACCGGCACGCCTAACGCGCTTTCTGGCAAGGTTGAAGAAGGCAAGAAGGAATCCGTAGCAACCGAGAAGTCCGTGGCCTGCGCACGCAAGAATTCCGTTATCACTGCCAAGCCGGACGCCAAGACCGCACGCAAGAACCGTGCAATCGTAGAAAAGGCACGCAAGACCACCGCCAAGACCGCCAAGTAAACGCAACCGCTTTTTCATAATCTGAAAGTATACGAAAACAGTATGCAATACATAGCAAAAACAGGCGTGTCGCAATAAACCGGCACGCCTGAAAACACAAGCAAAAAGACCGCAGGGAAAGTGCACCCTTTTTTAGAATAAATCACCGTCTGCACAATTTGAAAAATCCGCGCAAGCGTGATATAATACGCCTATACCATAATTTTAGGCGGTGATACTGTGAGTAGTGAAGCATACAAGAAAGCAAACTATGAACGTGTAGTTTATCAAGTTCCAAAAGGAAACCGTGAGGTTTTGCAAAGAGAAGCAAACCTTCGCGGAAAATCCGTAAACGCGCTCATAACCGAAGCGTTAGAGGCTCAATACGGTCTCGATCTCAGCAAGAAAACAAAATAAATCCATTCACACAAGCACCCAATCCGGGTGCTTTTCTTTTACCCAAAACCGACACATAGAAAGGAAGTTTCACCTATGAAAACCGCATTATCTCTTATTCTCGCAGCACTCACCACGACCGCAACCGCAACTGCAACCGTTCCGGCAGCAAATCCGATTGAAAATAAACCGGAAACGCGCACAATCGCTGGCGAAATCTATTCGGTTTCGTATCCAACCGATGACCGCGACTACTGTGTAACAACCATCGAGACGGAAGACGGCAACTTCTGGAACATCGAGGACTACGTTGCACCGCGCAGGCATGCCGTGACCGTTCCGACGTATTTATCACGGACGATGCTGTCCGTGACGAAAACGGCCGTATCATCGGCTGTAAGGCAATCGCCCGCATCTGATGATCTGCAACAAATGAAATGAAAGGAGTGTTGCCTATGATTGCCGAGCATGGGAAAAAGCCTGTGCCCAACAATAGAAAAGGCCGAGCCTTTCAGGTCTTGCAATCTGCACCGCAGGGCGGAGAACAAGAAACCGAAAGGTAAGTAATTTGAAAATGATTCCTGCCGGAAGGTTCTCGAGGGTTCATCCTTAAAGCCCTCATCCGCGCCGAAAGGCGGTGATAATCTGGTTGTCACAAAATAAAAACACCGACAAGCGCAAGCCTGCCGGTGTTGTCATCAACCGCACTTGATTGCCAGTACGATCAGTGCAAAGCAAAGCACGAAGACGTTCTGCTCCACAGTGACCCCTCCATTTCATTATAAAAATCTGCGGCTATGTATCGTAATGCCGCACACATACTTTCAGTATGTAAAGATTTATATCACTGGCCGGAGCGGATCAAAAGTTGGTGACAACCAGATTATATCACAACAAACGGAATAAATCAAATGCCCGCAGCACCCGAAAAGGGTGCATTTTTTATACCCAAAATCGAAAATAAAGGAGTCTGAACCTCATGAAACACTACTTTTCTACCGCAATGTTCGCAGGTCTCGCTATCATGGCAACCGTAGCAACGGTTGCAACCGGCGAGGATAACTTCCTCGGAACGGTTGTATTCGGAACGTTTGCCGTGGGCAATTTCTGGAACACCACAAATGTACTCTGGAAGCGTTATCAAGCGGAGATAAATTACCGCGGCAAACACAGCCGCCGCGCAGCCTGAAAGGAGAATACATATGGCAGATGTTAACACGAAACGAATCCTCGACGTTCTCGGGCACGCAATCGAGCTTGCCCAAAACGAACTTGAGAGCAACCCGCCGGAACTTATTCCGGAGCCGGTCTTAAAGCCGGTGCCGAAACGAACGGGAACGAAACTGAAACCGATTCTGCCAGAAAACAAAATCGAAAAGTTTTTCCACCCGGAATTTGGCACGGTCGAAGCAACCAGAATTGGAAATATTCCGTACTTCAAGGCGCTCCCCGTCTTGAAAGCATTGGGATACAAGAACCCCGCAAGCATTGCAGAACTTTTCGAGGATAAACGAGTTATCCTCGCACCAAAAACAAACGGAAGTGTTGATTCCGTAACTTATCTATCGGTCTACGATGTTCATAATCTCATAAACCGGCGAAAGGTTGATCTGGTTTTTGAATTTGAAAAGTGGGTCGATGACGAAATAGTTCCGACACTTTGCGGCAAGAGTCCGGCAAAAAAGAAAAAGTATCCGCCACTGAAAGAATTCACGCACAGTGAATACGGAAAGGTTCTCGTCGCTTTCTCTGATGGCGAGACATACTATCGTGCAATCGATGTTTGTAAGATGTGCGGTTATAACCGCAGCGTAACCGCAACCATCGAGAACAAATATAGTTTTGCAACCAACGGCACTTCCTGCGCGACGAATTCAAGTTTCATCAAAGCAGATGAAGTCCGTAAGATATTTAGCCGCAAAAATCTGGACAAAATTCCAGTCACTCGCAAGATGATGGAGTGGCTCATTTACGATATTTCGGAACAAATGCGTTCCGAATTCACCGACAGCGATTCCACAATCGCCTAATTACCATAAATTACAACGTCCCAAATCAGGGCGATTTGTATAGTAAATAATGTAGAGGTTCTCGCGGGTTCATCCATAAAGCCCGCAGCCAACATAATTTAAGAAAGGAAGTAATCAAATGACGAAGAAGGAAATCAAAGAACAGTTGTCCCGTATCGAGCCGGACAAAATCGTTGACATTCATCAAGTATCAGGGGTAGTTGAGGTAATTACTATCCGCAATCACACAGTTCGCCGTAAGCGGTATGTTGTAACCCATGAAGGTAAATTGCATTTTTACGAAAGTTATTTGCTGGATTTCTTTGGTGGAAAGGAAGTCTAAAAATGGTACACGAAGTAGTAACCTTCCGTAACGGTAAGTGCGTATACGTTTGAGGACACCGGACGGTTCATTTTCGAACCGCAAGAAGGATTCATCATTGAAAAGGAGGAATCAGCAGTATGAAAACATTAGTATTCGAGGGTGCCGGCTGGTCTGGTGCCGAGCGCAGCAAAGAAACAATCGGCAACTGCCGCATTCGCACCGCATTCCATCTGGTAGATGGCCGTGCAGTGTACCTTGAAATCACCTGTTGTAACACCAAAACAAACGGTGTCTATGACGGATTCATTAGCTATTGCTTTTATATTACCAGCGATCCGGATGATTGCAACAAGAATCGCGTTAAGTACCTCGGTAATCGGATTATTCCTTACACCCAAGAAAGCATACTGGCGTTTGCAAACGGTCTTAACGGTGACTTTGATGCAATCGTTGTTGCTCCCGATCTGGGCGGCTATCGCGTTTTCTCTGAACTCGGATATTTCAATTACGGCGATGAGTTCGAGTATGACGAGGAGCTGATTACGAAGCGTGATGTAATCCACGATACGCTGCACACGGAAGAAAAGAAGTGGGATGAATTCCCGCTCTGTATCCTCTATGTAGATGAGGCAGACAAAAACGTCCTGCATTACACCCGCCAGCGCGGAGAAAATCGCGGCAAATTCCTCATCAACGTGAACGATGAGAACTGGCGCGATAATATGCAAATCGTTCCTAAGCCAGACAACATCACGTTGGCCGACGTAATTCGCTGGGCAGCTCGTAACGATCCTAATGGTGAGTGGGACGAAGCACTCGCCATTGCAGATGGTGGTCACACCCGAGAGAGAGCACATCTTGCACAGGATATGTGCAACACGCTCCGCCAGTGGAAAATAGACAGCGAAAGCACAACCGTACTTATGGAGCAAATGATTCAGCGCTGCACCGAAGATTCCCGACGTTGGTAACCACAAAACCGTCATTTGCAAGGGCGAAAGTCCTTGTTATTGTACCTTGACAATGTTATAATGGCAAGCAAAAGGAGGCAAAACATGGATCATTATGCATTCCACAGCAAATTTACGGACAAATACGGTATGGGGCTGGTGACCGCAATCGCTCGTATGGATTTGAGCGATGAACATATCGCAATTTATAGCAAATGGGCAGACGAAGTAGGCAAACCGACCAGTGACTTGGACAAGATGTTCGGTCGCGGAGAAACTGCAACCCTCGAAGACTGTCTCGAGGATTGCCATACAGAAGTATTCCGTCTTGTCCAAAAGGAATTCTTTACTCGGTTGACCAGAGAAAACGCAGTAGCACTCTGCAACGCATTGTTTCTCGCAGACAGCAAAATCGAAATCTGCGAAAACGAACCCGATCTTCTCCTCAATGCGGAAAATTTCGCTTATGGATGGAACCGATTCCATCCAGAGGAAAAGAAAATCACCAAATATATGGATTACATCGTATAATCAAATATCAACACAGTAAGAGCTTGCAACAACCTGCAAGCTCTTCTTTTTTACCCAAATTGCCGAACAAATGTTTGGACGAACGCTTAAAAAGGAGCGAATACATATGAAAAAGAAAGTAATCTGGAGCAATTACAATCTCGATTATGAAGATTGGAAGGATTTCTTTGACGATGAGTATCCCGATCTGGATGAAGATAAGCGCATCGACCTGATGTACGAATTGAATAACGAGCATCTTGACGACGAGCGCATGAACCTTGACATTCCCGTGGATGAAAAGATTGTCGTAATCGCCGATCTCGGCCGCTGGCACGGTCGTATTCCGGGGTATAAAGAAATCCAAGGTCGCTCGATTAAAGACTGCCTCGTTGCAAATACCGATTACGCAACATGGTATCTCGACGGCCGCGGCGACCTTTGCTGTGAAGCTATCCACCATGACGGAACCGACCACTATCTGTACCGAGTGTTCAAGCCTGACGTAAGCGACACCCGAAAGGAAAACTTCCTGAATAAAATCTGTCGCGGAACGGTAACCAGAGCAGATATAACCCGCATTACACGGCGTCTCGGTGACAAAATCGCCGAGGTATACGGTTGGAGGATTTGAAAGGAGCGTCATTTATGAAAACAGAATTTGAAGTTACGTTCGAGAAGAACAGCGTATATCAGGCAAGACTTATTCTTGCTTCTGATGAAAAAGCGGCGGAAGCCTACTTTCGTACTATCGAACCGGAAGCCCGGTTCATCGATGTGTCCGAGAATCAGGGCGGACATAAGCCCGGAATTCCCATCGAAGAAGTTCCGGATAACTGGAACAGAATTGCTTTTGATGAGCGGTGCGACAGTGATGTGTACAACACGACCACGTTGTATTTCACCGCGCCCCGCATGTTGCTAGGTGGCAAGTATCCGGAAGCAGTATCCGCAGAGATCAGCATTGAGTTTCCGGTTGATTATCCGCTTTACCAAGAAGCAAGTGTCATGATTTCTCCTACGAATGCAGAAGGTAGTGATTATGACTGGTGCGAGTGGTCGATTGACGCCGAGTTCTTTGATAAATTGATGCGTCTCGCAAGCGAAACTCCGCGTCATTCTATCAATGTCGGCTTCGCCACTTCCGACATTGAACATGACGAAACCCAGTTCGATTTGGAAGACCCGAGCAATACGGTCGAACTGGTAAATCTCATCGTACATTTTTTCGCAGAAAACCACTTCGACAACCCTGTTGTAACCTACATTGAGGAGGCATAACAAAATGGACATCACAAAACTTCCTCGCTGGAACATCGAAGAAGTGTGCGGCTACAAGCCGTTCACCACCTTCTGGGATGATTTCAGCATCGCAGATAATTTCGGTGTTGACGCGGTTTGTGATACATATAACCGCGCTTTTCAGGAATGGAAAACCGATTATAAGTACCTGACCGAGCTGGTCATGGTGCTCAACTGGAAGATCTGGCAGCACTACGAACACAATGAACCGCTCGCCAGACTGTATAACACCATCTGGGAGCGTGCCGCACAGTACGCTCAGGAAAACCTCAAGGGTGACGAACTCACATATTTTTACCAGACAACGGATTAAGGAGATTTTTATGGCTATCAGTTTTGAGAAAATGGCAAACGAATACAAAATGCTCCGTGAAGCAGCCGATCTTGCATATCATAGCCTTATTGACAATGCTCATGATCGTTTTAACGAGAACCTCAAATGTTTCGTTGGCAACAACACCCTTGAATATGACGACATCGACTGGCTAATTGCTGGGCGAGGCGATGAAATTGATCGTATCGTTGCTGTTTACACCAGTCCGGAGGCCGCCGCAGAGAACCTTGCAAGGGGTTTAGGCTTGCTTTCCGACGACAACGAAGCATATTTCAACCTGTCTGGGTTCCGAGACGATGAGATCACTCTCAGAAACGGTTACATTGAAACACCGCGTGGAGATGTCGTAGAAGTTGTTTTCAAACGTAAAATGTGAATTTGGAAGGAGAAAACATAATGAAAGTAAAGGTACCGTTCGGGTTTGATTCTGTTGGCTACATCGAAGTAGAGGCGACCAACCGTGAAGACGCATTCGCGAAGGCTCGTGATATCCTCGCGGAATCCGATCTGAGTGAATGCGTAAGCATGGCAGAACCGCTGTGGGATTCTATTGATGCTGACGATGAAGGGTTGATTCTTAACGAAAACGGCGAGATCGTTATGAACTACTAAGGAAGGAGTACAAATCATGGGATATTATGCAAATGGCAGCGGTTTCGCAACTCTTAAAAGAGATGCGGATATTACAGAATTAAAGGACAAACTGGATGCGCTCGATGTCCGTTTTGATTGGAACATCGACAAAGACAGTGTAGATTTCTACGAAAGCGATAAGTACTATGAAGACGAAACCATTGAGTTTCTTGACACCTTAGCACCGTATGTCGCAGAGGGTGAAGCAAATTATATCGGCGAAGATGGTTGTATTTGGCGTTTCCGCTTCGACCCAGATGAACAGGAATGGGTTGAAGAAACCGCCACGATTGACTACAACTTCGAGTCTTATACAGACGAGCAGATGATCGAAGAATTGGACAGACGCAGCTATCTCGTACAGAAAAAGCCGCAGAGCAACTAAGAAAAGGAGAGTATATCATGGGAAACAGAGCAATCATCAAAGGCGTCGGTACTAACATCGGCGTATATGTTCACTGGAATGGCGGGTACGATTCGGTACTCGCCTTTACTCAGTATTGCAAGCTGAAGGGTTACCGCAGCCCTGAAAGCGATCCTGCATACGGTACGGCACGACTCGCACAGGTAATCGGCAACTACTTTGGCGGTAGCTGCTCGGTCGGTATTGAAAACATGAGCGGCACGACCGTTATGACGCCCGAGCTTGTCAGTGAATTATATCTTGACAATGGCGTTTACGAAATTGAAAAATGGAAAATTGTGAAGCATTGGAATCCCAATGTGATCGCTCTCGAAAACGAGTCCCATGAGGGCTACGACCTCACCGAAATGCTTTGTGCAATCGACGAATGCCAGCCGAAACAGGAGCAGCTTGGCACGGAATTCATCACGGCTGAACTGGTAGACCCGAAAACGCTCAACCTCTATGATGAGGTTTTCATTCAGGATTTTACCGGCAAGGTTGAAAAGCATACCGTTGTAGGGTTTGCCCCGGCAAACACAAAGATGAACGGTCATTACGTAAGCAACCTGCCATTCATAGATAAATGGGGCGCTCCCGACTACGAAAACAATATAAACAATTACCTGACGGACAAACTCGTCAGAAAAGCAAAGAAAGGGGAATAAATATGGGATTGGATATGTACTTAATGAAAGCTCCTCGACTGGACAGCGTAACAATTCAACAGGTATGTGCTACTGAAGAATGGTTCGGCTACTGTAAACGGCCGAACGAATATAGGACTTCTTCTTTTGAAGAATGGTGCGGCGCAAGCCAAGATGATCTTCCTTCGAAAAAAGTCATGGAATTGCTTCGTCCGTACTATGTCGAACGGTTTGCAAGTTGGGACACAAACCATGTATATCCGCATAGTGACATTATCCAGAATGTTGGCTACTGGCGAAAAGCAAACCAGATTCACAGATGGTTCGTCGATAACGTTCAGGCCGGCGATGATGACTGCGATTATCACGAAGAATGCACGAAAGGTATCCTTGAAGAGCTGCTGAGAACCTGCAAACGAGTGCTCAATTCTTCGAATCCTGTGTCGGAAGCGAAAAGATGGCTGCCGGTTCAGGAAGGATTTTTCTTCGGCAGCTACGAGTACGACGAGTGTTACTTCGATGACCTCCGACACACTGTCGAAGTCATTGAAAATGTTCTCGCAACCACAGATTTTGATAACGAAATGCTCTATTATGTGAGTAGCTGGTAAGAAGGAGGTGTCAAACATGACTGAATACCGCCACGAAGCAGTTGAGGTTTGCCCTCATTGCATGGGAGAAAACACGGTGCCCGACTGGGCACCGGAAGACGGCTGGCGCACAACCTGCAAGCATTGCGGTGAACGAATTCTCTTGTGTGATGAATGCATCCACAGGGAAGACAATCCGAGAGCGTTTTGCGATTGGGGTAATGGCCGCTGCTTCCGTGATATGGGCAACGACCCGATGGTTGAATGGTTCGAGGTTATCCGGAAGGGTGTAGGTCATGACCGCAACGCAGCTTACTGGTCAGATATCCAAGGAGAAATCCTTTGTGCAACCGAAGGGTTTGCTGAGTTGATGGCAGACCGGATTGAAGAGCTGTACAGAAAACAGGGCGAAGAAGTGATGCTCTCTACCGGCTACTATGACCCGGAGGAAGATAAACGCAACCATGAAGAAGATGAATACACCGGTTGGTGGTATGTTGAAATCATCTAAATACGTGTTTCATAGGAAAGGAGAAATAATTATGACAGTATATGTACTTACAGTAGAAGATGAAGTTGTTGGTGTCTTCAATAAATACATGAAAGCATATGATATTGGATGTTCAAAATATAATGGAGACTTTGATATTGAAGAATTTGAAGTCGAATGACCTTACGTTGCTGTTTCCAAGAGGAGCTGAAATCTACGCTCCGGATGGGAACGAACGAGCAGAATGGAAAATTATCAACGAATCGGAGGATTCTGATGTAGAAGATCTCTGGGACAATCTAACCGATATTCCCTTTAACCCCGAAACAGAAGAACTTGACGAACCTTATTACATCTGGCCAAAAGGAACCAACAAGGAAGATATTTGGTCTTGGTTCGATGAGCATCACAGCAAGGGCGTTGCATATCTTCTGGGATTCGCAGACTAAATAGTTAAGAGGTGAGATATTTATGACACTGATGGAAAAACTCGAAGCAGCCGGTTATCCGCGAGAAGAGATGTACCATCACGAATCTGATCTCTATGTGTTCCTCACTCCACTGACCAAGCGAGTGATTGACGAATGGTTCAAAGAAGAGGGTCTCACACGAAGCCTGTTCGTCAGCACATTCAGAGATCAGATTACTGGTAAGCCGATGTATGATGTTGCTTTCCAGTACACGCCAGCGTTTAATCAAAGAATTTGATATTCAAGGAGAGTGCATAGTAATGTATTTCAAAACAGTCTGGGGCTTTAGCGGAACTGATGAGCAGAAGGATCTGCAAAAAGAACAGCTCCGCGACGTGCTGACGAAGTTAGGCGCTGATGTAACGATAGACGATGTTGATCTCGACGGCGAAAAGGCGTTCGTGATCACCATCGAATCGTGAAGCGGGTATCTGAAAGGAGAGAAGACTATGAAAATCGAAGAAAAGATTGAGGAAATCCGCAAGCTCGTAAAGGAAATCAATTCCTACGATGATCTCCTCTTTATGTATGAGGGCGACCGTATTGATCTTGAATGTGCAAAGTACGATTTGTGGGAGCTTCTGCAAGACTTATAAACGCAAAACAAGAGTCTCATAAGGAAGGAGAAAAATAAAATATGAAAATAAATGATAGATATGAAATTAGAGTGGTTGTAGTAGAACGGAAAGATGGAACTACTGGTGATGCATATGATAATTTCGAAGATTTCAAAAGAGAGCATCCTTTCAGTTCATATGAATTTGGATACGTAGTCTTTGATACTGAGTATGGATATGTTCCAGATAGTTGCAATGATTGGAATGATAGTCCAGAAGAAGCAATGTTTGATTATGAGGAAAATTGTAAATGAAAGAAACGATGATTTCAAAAGTGGATTAAGAGGTGCAAAATGAGATTACCACAAGAAATATTTGCAGAAGCATTATGGGTAGAATGGTTTATTACTCACGGTAGTGTTCGTAAAAAGAAATTACCGGATTTATTAAGAAAGTATAATTTAAAACTCAAAAAAGAGAAGACCTTAGATGATGTTATATTATCAATAGGTAGAGCTTTTAAAAATACTTCTTGTGTTTCTTCTAAGCAAAGAGAACGCATTGCAGAGGAAATAGACAAGGTTTGTATCATAGCTAACTGGGAAGATGCAGTTGCAAAATATAAGAAGTCCTGATGTATCCAACTCGCACAGATGTTAGAATTGCAAACGATTTCAGTCAAGATCGATATTCGAACGTTAGGAATAAGCAAACAAGAGTTTGGAGGTGATAAGATGGGACGAAAAAAGAAACAGCCAGAAGAGTATCGTCTTCTGCCGGACGGTCAGATTTCGATGCGCTGCGGTGTTCCAATGCCGAGAAAATATCTCCGACCGAATCAAGAAAGGGTTGACAAGCTGGTTGCCAATATGGTTGATTATGCAATCAAATGCCAAAACGAATATGTGATAAAAGAATTATCCGACATGATTAGGGAGCCGAATTTCGATAAGGCGATGGAGCATTTTCAGAATGTGTCTGACATGAACGCATATTTTGAAAGGCTGTTAGCTATCGTCAATCCCTCAGTGTATGAGGAAATCAGCAAAGAAAACGGCAATCCAGACCAATAAAACGATGAACAGAGAGGAGAAAACACCATGGATGGAGCTTTCCAGAACAAATGCTTTGGCCTACCCGATGATTTTGATTGTGATAGCTGTCATTACAACGTTGGTTTTCAAACCGGCTGGGGCGGTGTTGTAGGTCCTTGCGGACAGCAGAATTGCTGGTACTCCTGCACAGCTTGTATGTATAACAACGGCGGTGAATGCTATGCAGAAGATATAGTTGAAGACGGCGATGAATAAATACGATTGGGAGGTGACTCTACATGATCAAAAACAGATACTGCAAGCGATGCGGCCATAAAGTCAAGCGAGAAACCACGAAGGGATTACGGAAAGAATATCCGTATTATTGCCCTTATTGCGACGAGAACATGTACAGGTTTGAGACTGTGAAACATCGTTCTGAGAAGACGAATGGAGTGGAAATCAGAGTTTAAGATTTTCACAACAGCATAAAGCGAATGTTTGGATAAAATTCGTTTCCGGAATATATATATAGAGAGAAAGAAACAAATAAAGGAGAAAAAAGATATGAAGGATGAGCTTTGGCAGTATATTTTGGATAATTTTACAATTGATAATGATGGAAGAAAGATAATCTGCAATATCCTTGACTGGATTTGGCTTCAGTCGATTGATAAAGAAGATACAGTTAATACATTACTGATCCTTTTAGATGGAATTGGTATCGAAAAGGAAGAGATTGAGAAATTTGTTAACTGGGATTAAGCAATAAAGTGCGTATTGGGCATGAAAACGATGTTTAGGAGGTAATTATGAATTACATTGCATTACAAAAAGCTCAGGAAGAGCTCAATCTCACGCCAGCAGAAAAGGAACGCTACGACACTCTGACTGCAATGCACCATCTCGTAATGTGCATGAACGATGAAACTGCATACATGACGTGGATTTGGTCAGTTCCAGATGAAGCAAGCGCATATGACCTTGCCGATATTGCTAAGGAAAAGGACGAGTTTGACGGTGTCGTAAGACTTTTCAAAAAGCTCTGGAAGAAATACGCCGCAAGCGATTCCGGTTTATGCATCGGAAGAACAACCTATTAAAATTGAATCCGTATAAAATAATGACACAAGCAGGAGCCAACAGCTCCTGCTTTTTATATCCAAATAGGAGGTATACATCATGAATAATAACATCAAGGAAAAAATCGCAAAGCTCCTCGCACTGGCAGAGTCCCCGAATGAAAACGAAGCGAAAGCCGCTCTTCTCAAGGCTCGCGCCCTCATGGCTCAGCATAAGCTCCGTCCGGAAGAGTGCACCGGCAAAAAAGAAAAGGTCGTGACCAAGGTTCTTGCCGATATCAAGTGCACGACCATGACCGACTTCTGGATTTACAAGCTGAGCGACGTGATCGCCAAGCATTATTGCTGCAAGAATTACTGCCGCAAACCGCCGCGCAGCAAGGCACTCACGATTATTTTGATGGGTCTTGAAAGCGATATTGAAATCGCCGAGCGCATCCTCCGCTACGCAATTGACTGCGTCAAGAGGGAACAGCGCACCATTCATCACACGAGAAAGTGGCAGGGTTACAGCGCAACCGATATCCGCCTTGCCTGCAACGCTTACGGCGACGGCTTCGTTGCCGGTCTCGATCAGGAATACCAGAAGCAGGACGCCGAGCATCAGGAGTGGGGACTGGTCATGATGACGCCGAAGGATGTGCAGGACGCCTATGGCAATCTCAGCATGAAAACGAGCACGTCTCATGCAAGAACCGCCGGAGCCTGGGCGAATAAGTACCGCGATCAGGGTGTAGAGCACGGACGTTCTTTCAAACCTGACCAGCGCCTTCACAATACCGCAATCGCAAGATAAGGAGGAATCGTTATGATTGTATTCGCAGTATCTCAGCTTCGCAGTTATTACGACTGCGGAGAACGATATTTTGGCACCGAAGGTATTTTTCTTACTTACAAGGAAGCAAAGGAATTTATCAAGCAGGAGATTGACGATATCATCTCCGGTTCTAACATAGACGACCATGAGACATTCTTCGGCTCGGACGACGAATTCGAGGACGAGGTGTCTTTGACTGATAATTCCATCTCGAGTTTCGGTCACAAGTTTCAATGGGATATTTCGCCTGTTACATTGAAAAAATCTGTGAAACAGAAGGTTTTCGAAACCATCCAGCACGAAAACGATATTGAAGATATCAAAAATACTATCGAGGTCGAAGACGATCTGATCTACGACCATATCCGCGATATTTCGATTGACACCATGAACCGTATGGCATACCTCAAACGCGAGAAGGAAGACAACGGCATGGCGTGGAACGATGCCGCATCCGCAGCATTCCATGAAGTAATCAACCAGCAGTAAATAAGGAGTGTATACATTATGACTATCAATACCAATATTAAGATCAGCCCGGGCAATTCCAAGATGGGAGCAATCCCGTCCGTCAGCCTGCCGGCCATTAAGACCTGCCGCGACTGCAAATGCAAAGAGAAGTGCTACGCAGCTAAGCTGGAGCGTCTGAGACCGACCGTAAGAAACGCCTACCAGCATAACCTCAAGGTGCTCCAGAGCGACCCTGAGACGTTCTGGAGAGAAGTAGAGGCAACCGTAATGCTTAACCGGTACTTTCGGTTCCACGTCAGCGGCGACATTCCGAGCAAGGATTATCTGCTCCGCATGATCGGTATCGCCGAGCGCAATCGGCATTGCGAAATCCTGTGCTTCACCAAGCGATATGATTTTGTAAACGCTGTCTTGAGTGACGGCAAGCATATCCCCGACAATTTACATCTTATTCTTTCCGGCTGGGTTGACCTTGAAATGGTCAATCCTTTTTCTTTACCCGAAGCGCACGTTCGCTTCAAGGATGGCACGACGACCGCAAGAGCAGATGCAAAGCCGTGCAACGGCAACTGTGCCGAGTGTGCAATGACTGACACCGGCTGTTGGACGCTGAAGCGCGGCGAGCAGGTTGTGTTCAACGAACATTAAAACGACCGAACGAAAACAACAAATCCGACCGATTGGAGGAATCAAAATGAAAAAAATCTATGTTCTGCGCTACTGGTACGATAATGAAGATAATTCTGGCGGCGAAGTAATCGCCGCCAGTGAGAATCTGCACACGCTGAACAGCATTATGCGTGACAGCGTAAAGCGCAGCGGTGTTCTGGATGAGGAGGAAATCGAGTGGGACGAGGACGAAACCGAGTTCCTGACCGACGATCCCAACCAGATGTATGTCTGTTACTCTTTTTATTGCAGTCCCTGCAATTACGCAAAAACCGTGTGGGAAATCACCGAAACCGAAGTGAAATAAGGAGGGAAAGACATGAAAAAGATTTACAAATGCACCGAGTGCGGCAAGCCGTTCACGCTTGACGATTGTGAGCTTCCCGAGCCGCGCACCATCAACAATGACACAAAGCACGAAAGAATTGTCTGCGACACTTGTTTTGATAATATGTGGGACAACGATGACCTCACTCATTGTGATAACTGCGGAATCTGGTTTGAGAACAAGCTCATTCATGAGGAAATCATCAGCGACCATTGTTTCGCTCCGTGTCCGAAGTGTGACCGCGATATCATCGACGGCATGACTCGAGAAGAGCTCCTCGACGAAGAGAACCCGAGCTTCGCAGCCACTTTTGCCTACGATGACGGCGACAATGCCACTTATCTCTTCCCGACGGAAGAAAAGCGCATCGTGTTTATCGACCAGAGGATCAGAGACCTCAAGGAGGACGGCACCTATCTCGGTTCGGCCAGCATCCATCCCGATGCACTCGTTGTCATCACCGAGGATGCAAACAGGAAAAAGCACCGTATGCAGATCATTAAGAGCAACATTTATCGATAAGGAGAATATTTATGAACGACAGAGACATTCGCCGCGGCGACATTTTTTACATCAAGAATGACGACAACGCAGTAGGCTTCGAGCAGAAGAAAACCCGACCGGCAATCATTGTATCCAATAACGCCAACAATCGCGCTTCCGGCGTGGTAGAGATCGTGTATCTTACCACATCGCAAAAGCATCGTCCGCTTCCGACTCACATTCGAGTTCGCGGTTACGTTCCGTCCATTGCTCTCTGTGAGCAGGTTGTGACGGTCGATGTGAGCCGCCTGATGGAGCGAATCGGCTCCTGCAGCTACGATGAAATGGAGGCGGTCAATTGCGGACTGGCGGTTTCGCTTGGGTTAAAGAGTGTAAATAGTTACTCGTATCAGCAGGTTAGAAGTGAAAAGCCGTGGTTATTTGCCAAATAAATTGTTCACAAATTATTAACAGGTTTCCGCGTCCTTTTTTCGGGTCAGACGTATAGTAGATAGTATAGGGAAAAAACTCGGAGGACAAAGAAAATGAAAGAAAATACCAATCGAGTGAGCGACTTTCCGTTCATTCGCTTTCCGGCAGCACTGGTCAAGCTGCCCTGTTTTAAATCACTTTCCGCTGATGCCAAGCTCCTATACGCATTAATTGTAGACCGGTTCAATCTCTCTATCGCGAATAAATGGCGAGATGAAAACGGTACGCCGTATGTCTATTTTTCCATTGACTCAGTGATGGAAAGCATTGGCTGTGCAAAGGCAAAAGCGGTCAAGCTGATGGATACGCTCGAAGATTGGGGTCTCATTCGCAGAGCAAAACAAGGGCTCGGCAAGCCGAATCGTATCTATGTTCTCGACCCGGCCTTGCTCGACCAGTTCGAAAACCGAACCACTTTATCCACAAGCTCATCCACAGACCAGTTCGATTCTGATACCAGTTCGGAAATCAAACCGGTCGGAAATCAAACCACTTTACCCACAGACCAGTTTGATTCTGAAACTACTTTATCCACAGACCAGTTCGATAATCAAACCAGTTCAGACCAGTTCGATTTTGAGACTAGTTCGATTATCAAACCCAAGAAGTTTGATTTTCAAACCCCAGAAGTTTGGAAATCGAACCCTAATCAGACTAAGTATAATCAGACTAAGTCTAATCAGACTGAAAGGGAAGAGAGAGAAACGAAAGTCCCGGCTCTGGTCAGCGGCGTTATGAACCAGAATGCAAAGGAAATTCTTTGCAGAAGTTTTGACGAAGCCTTAGTGAAACGGACAACCAGTCTGCTCTATGAACTCGTTGCAACACCAAGCCAACACGTTCGCATTGATAACACACTGACAAGCGGCTACGCTCTCAGCCAGCAGTTGGCTAATATCAGCGTAGAGCAAATCCAGTCGGCGCTGAATAACTTCACAGCAAGAACATTTCCTGTAGCAGAGGAACGAGATTACTTACTGACAGCATTGTATGACGCAAGCAAGAATAACAGAACAGCATAGGAGAATGACACATGAACAAGATGAATCGCAAGCAGCTCAGTGACCTGATCAGCCGTATCGAAACCATCCACGAGGAACTGGATGAAATCAAGGACGGTGAGGAAGAGAAGTTCGATAACATGCCGGAGAATCTGCAGGACAGCGAGAAGGGCGAAGCACTTTCCGAGATCATCGACTTCCTCGATTCCGCATCGGAGAGTCTGAACGAATGCGTCGAGAGCATTCAGAGCGCAATCGACAACTGACACATAAGCAGCGAAAGGAGATTACACAATATGGCAGCGGAAGTAATTAAACTTTATCAGGACGAGAACGTAGAGCCGTTGCAGAACATGACGAGGTATGCAGCGATTGACTACAATCTCCTTGCCTCCGCTCTGGCTGACGAAATGGAGCGCCGCCAGAAGGCAGAGCAGGCTCAGAAGAAAGCCGCCAGAGCAGAAGCCTCGGTCAAGCGCCGTACAACAGTCGGCGCGAACGGTACGGTCGATCCCATCCGCAACAAAGAAGACATCCTCAAGATTGCACAGTATTTCTACGACAAAGGTCAGCTTCGCAACGCACTGATGTTTCTCATTGGATGCAGTATAGGTTTACGATGTGGAGATCTCTGTAAGGCTAAAATCGGGGATATTGCAGAAGACGGTAAATGCCGCTTAAAAGAAGAAAAAACCGGTAAGTACAGGACAGTAGTGCTTAACAATTTTGCAATGCAGTGCTACCGTGAATTAGTGGCTTCGATTCCAAATCACACGAATGAAACACCACTGTTTATCTCTCAAAAAGGGGAAAATCAGAGTATTGAGCGCGGCTCGTTCGGCCGTATCCTCCGAAATGCCGGCAAGGATTTGAATCTCCCGTACAAGCTCGGCACGCATAGCATGAGAAAAACGTTCGGTTATCACCTGTTCATGGATAACCAGCAGTCGCCGGAGATTCTGGCGTATGTGCAAGAGATACTCAATCATACAAGTGGGAGGACAACGCTTCGTTACATCGGTCTGGACGAAGAAAAGAAAAACAAGCTGTACGAGAACCTCGACTACGGCTTCACACTGGATGATATCAAAGGCAAAGACATTACAGAGAACGAGGAGAAGTGAGCGCAATGGCAAAAAAGCGAGTACCCGAGCGCGGCTCTGAAGAAGAGCGCCGCTATTATCTCACGAAAGAAGGTCTCAAAGATTTCGACAGCTACAAGGAATTCGATTGGCGTCGGGCGTTGGAGCTTTTGTTCGAGGATGCGCCTGACGTAAACTGGCAGAATTGCAGCGCAAACGACTTCAAGGAGCTCCGTGACAAAGGAGTGATCACTGAGGAAGAGTGCGATATGGCGCTTAGCATTGGTTCCAGAATGCTTTCGCAGGCACTTCATTTCCCGGAAACGCCGCTTCACGAAAAAATTCTGATTGTGCTGTTCGGAGGCCCATGGTCGATTTACCTTTGGGTGTTCATTGCGGCCTTCGTGATTCATTGTATACTTTTGGGCTGAATAATTACGATAATGACAGATTTACGATAAGGAGATAATTTTTATGAGTAAGAAAGTATTGAAGAGAGGTTCGGCAGAAGAACGGTGGTATTATACCACCAAAGAGGGTCTTGACAGCGTTGACATCGATGATGATTTTGATTGGCGGAGAGGGTTGGAATTGTTGTTTGAAGATGCCCCGGAAGTCAACTGGGAGCATTGCAGCATGGAAGATTTTCAAACTCTTCGTGATGCAGGTGTTATCACAAAAGAAGAATGTGATATTGCCTGTGAAATCGGAGCAACTATGATCGCTCATAAATTCTGCAGTGCACAGGCGAAAATGCCGCTTTCTGAAAAGATTCTGGTTGCCTTTTTCGGCGGCCCTTGGGCAGTCTGGACTTGGATGATTGTTCTTATCATTATCAGCGCTATTGTCCAGTGTATGAATAACTAAGGAGGGATATTATGTTACCCGGTTTCAAATTGATTCTCGGCTTGGGTGCTCTGTTTACAGCAGATGTACGCCAGCGGGCTGAACAGGCTAACAGACCAGATCAGGCCACGCCGGAGAGTATGGCTTTGTTCGATAAATATCTGGACATCAGATCGAAGTCTATTGAGTATCCAGACGAAGATTGGCCCAGATATCGTATCGCTAATAAAGGATTCAAAACAAACTGGAAGCGCCTCGCAGGGTATTGGAACACCAGTATCCACGGATTGCAGATTGAATATTTCGAGTGGAAGTGCGAGCAGCTCGGAATTGAATTTAATTATAAACTAGTGCATCGTGTCTATCACCGTGATGACGTAACGGGCAGAGGATGGCATTATCCGGAGTACGACATTGAGCCGTACTATCCGATTGATGAATCCATCGATCCCCGCGTAAAAGAAGACAAGGAGAAGAAACGCAAGGAAGAGGAGGCTGTGCGAAAGCAGGAAGCCTACTTGAACAGCGACGAGCGTAAAAAACTTGACGATGAAATTCGTCAGCGCCGCGCCGCTCACCGGGCGGAACGTCTGGCCAGAGAAGCAGCAGAAAAGCAAAAGTAAAAGAAGCAGAAGCGAGAAGTCCCTATATTGGGACTTCTTTCTTTTGCATGAAAAACTTACCATTGCATAGACAAGGTAAAAATGGTATTATAAGCATATCGGAAAATACGAACACTTGTTCGATAAAATGGAGGAGCAGCCATGACCACAATTTTCTTTAATGACTGGAGAAGTTTGAATCATTTTCTCCAAGAGGGGAACTTCATCAGCCTCGAGATGGAGCTTTCCCATCACGAAAACGATACAGCCGCAATCGAAATGATTTGCGATTCGGTTGAACCTCTGGAAAACGGCGTGTACTTGGCAGCCGTGATGACCGGCAAGGTCTTCATCGAAGGCGACCTGCTCTGGGCGGTTGCGAAAGAAACCGAGCCGGACATTTTCTTTCTCAGCCTCCGCGTAGCAGGACAGTCTCCGTATTATTTCACGGTCGGCGTCGGAGAAGACGAAGACTGCTGATAGCCTTGTTAAATTCCTCGTATTTGTGTTATAATAGCCGTATCAGTATGAATGCGAGGAATTGCAGTATGGACGGTAAAAGCGATTACAAGCCATTGAGAGAAGCGTATATGCAGTCGTTGGAGCACGAAGACTGCATCAAAATCAAAAGAATATTTGACCGATCTAAACCAATAGAGTTTGCAACCAGCAAATCGGTTGAAGAGTTTTCTGGAACGGAGTGGAATCAGCTTCTGAAAAACTCCGTCTGGGATAGACCGGAAACTGCGAGTAACGTGCGGTATGACGTGCGAAAGTATGCGGAATTTCTTCAGGAGCACAACGTTCCAAACACGCTGAATGCAATCGATGAGACAGTCGGTCAACCGGCTGGAGCATGGTCAGAACAGTTCTTTGATTCATTTGAAGAGATGAGCAACGTGCTCGCCTCAATCCCATTCCGTTCCGGCAGGAATAATAAAAAGGCTCTCGCTTTGGCTATGTTCGCCTTGGGTTTGTCCGCTGATGAAATCGCGGAATTAACGACGGACGATATGGACGAGGACAGAATGCAGGTAAAAACAAAATCTCGCGTGATTAAAGAGGTGGAGCCTTTCATTTTTCGATTTGTTCCTTTGGAGAAAGGGCGGTTAATTCAACTCAATTCTTCCCGACCAGTCACCGCGGCGGCCATTCAAAATCTTGTTTACCGACTGGATCGCTATCAGAAGTTTGAAGCGCCGCATTCTCTCGTGCCGCAATTTCTGGCGAAGTCTTATCTGTTTCTCAAAATAGAGCAGTATGAGGAAATGTCCGGTGAGATTATAGGAGAGCTTAGCAAAAAAGCATGGTTCTTTGAGCAATGCCGAAATTGGAGCGGAATCGTCACCAATGAAAATCGTTTTTTATCGCTGATTCAAGAGTTCAACAGGCTTCAAAAGCTAAAATAATATGTGCAATATAGATAAGGACGGCTAACATTAGCCGTCCTTTTGTTGTGCAATCATACAAACCGAAAAAACTTTCAAAATTCGCGTCCCAAAATCGCGATTTTTGTATAGTAGATAGTGTAAGGGAAAACACATGACCGGCGGACACCAAAAGGAAGAATGAGTATTGCATAGCAGCACAAAAGGAAGAACGAGTATAAATCCCTTGCGAGAAAACCAGAATCGGAGGGATTGCAGATGATTGATGAAAGCCAATATCAAAAAGCGCTGCTCTTGTTTGAGCAGCATGACAAGATCAGATATTTCGTTATCCGCAAATATTACCCGACCTTGCTCTACAACGAGGATGTGGAGCAGGCGACAAAATGCGGATTGTGGCGAGCGGCCGTGACATACGACCAGAATAAGGATTGTACATTTTCCCATTATGCAATTTCCTGCATCATGGCGGAGATGGTTCCCTACACCAGAACCATCAATAAGCACAATAAAGCTACGGATAACGCGATCAAATGTTCCGATAAAAATCGCCGCCCAATGAATTCGCCGGATGACGTCCTCTGCATTGACCTGCTGGACTTCCTCGCTCGGCTTCCAAGTGATCTGAAAGTTGTAGTTGATTACCGAAAAGTCGGCTATCGCTCTGAAGAAATTGGTCAAATTCTCGGAATTACAAAGCGGTCGGTTGACCGCCGACTGGTAAAGGCTCTGAGAATGTGGCACGACTTTATCGATGATTCGTCCGCGGCATAACCTCGCGGGGCGAAAGCCCCGCAAAATATGCGCTTGTGTTGTAATGGCAGCAAATCAGCTTCCCAAGCTGAGAGTGCGGGTTCGATCCCCGTCAGGCGCTCCACCCCGAAAGGGGTCATTGTTTAACTCTCCGACAATCCGGAAAGACGGACGGCGGCGTGGAATGCGCCGCAACACGGGTCTTTAGCGCAACTGGTTAGTGCTTTCGGCTCATAACCGAAAGATTTTGCGGGTTCGAGTCCCGCAGGACTCACCACCGACGCAAGTCGGCAACTCCTTTCAATGCTGGGAGGCGGCAACGCCTCCAAACCACCCATTAACTCAACTGGCAGAGTAATCGGCCTTTAACCGATAAGTTACGAGTTCGAATCTCGGATGGGTGACCACGTCCGCCGCGCAGGACAAAAATAATTCAAATTGGAGGAACTCCCAACCAAGGTTTCCAAGCCGCGCGGGGCACGACGTTGCCCAGACGTCAACAATTTCATAAACGGGTTGCCCGCCCCGTCAGCGGGTGATCTGCTCTCGTAGCTCAAAGCAGAGCAGGGAGATACCGGTTCAACTCCGGTCGAGAGCAGCAAAATGGGGGAGTGGTGTAACGGTCAGCACATTGCGTTTCTAACCCCAAAGGAGTGAGTTCAAGTCTCACCTTCTCCATCAGCAAAAAGAAAGGAAGATTAGCGATGGACGAGAAGCAGTATTGTTTATTTTCACCATCCAAGATGGCTTATATCGCGGTAGACGGGAAATCACGAGCAACGATTACAACAAACCGCGATCTCGCTAAACGCTTCAGCCAGACGGCAGCAAGAAATTTTCTCAAACATAATGTAAAGCCATCGTTCGGTGCGTTTTGCATCACAGAGATCGAGCCGTCAGCCAGTCAGATCATAAACAAAAAGCCAGCCGCACAGGTTCCGAGCAAAACAAGACAGACCCTCGGCCGTGATTCTGTTCGCACCGTTCGCGGCGAATCCAAACTCCGTGAAATGATGGACGAGCTTAAAGATGAGCAGAGTCAGTATGACATGCAGCTCAGCGACCTCTACCATTACGCCGGAGATCACCCAAGGCTTTCCGCCTGCAAAGGCTATAAGCTGTATAAAAAGCTGGTTGAAATCGTTAAGAAGCGGGCGGAAGTCAAGCTGCAGATTGCAGCTATTGAAGAAATGCTGCTCCGCGAATTTCAGCCGTACAAACCCAGAACCGAGCTTTATAACGAGCTCGACAAAATGTGAGGTGATTAAAATGCCAACCCTTGTCGTAAATTTGTTCGGTGGCCCCGGAAGCGGTAAATCTACCGGTGCGGCGTATGTTTTCGCAAGATTGAAAATGCTGGGGTATAACGCTGAACTGGTAACCGAGTTTGCGAAAGACAAAACTTGGGAGAAAAACGAAGCTGCTCTCGCCGCACAGGACTACATCACAGCAAAACAGCATTACAGACTACGGCGCTGTGCTGATCAGGTAGATGTCGTTATCACAGATTCTCCGTTACTTCTCGGACTGGTTTATCTTAATAAAGATGACCCATGTTACGGAGAGGCGTATAAGCAGTACACGCTGAACATTTGGAACACCTACAACAATCTCAATTACTTTCTTGCTCGAGTGAAGGAATACAACCCGGCAGGACGCAACCAAACAGAGGCTGAAGCTGATGGTGTCGCCGAGCTCATCCTGAAAACCTTGAACCAAAACGGCATCGAATTCCAATACACAACCGGAGATATGATCGGATATGACCGTATTGTAGAGGATGTAATCGACCAACTGAAGAACAAAGGAGACTGAATATGAACAAGTACGCACTTCGACGAGCGGCGGCCGCAGCCGCCTGTTTGACCACTGTACTTACCGTAAGCGCCGGAGCAGTAAGTTCCGTGGACATCAAGAAGGATCTTGATACGGCGCTACAGCAGCGCAATGCAGCACACCAGCTCGCAGAAAATGCCCGCGCACTCGGCGCAGAAGAGCATCATTACACCATCTGGTACGCAAAGCAGATGTGGAATGAGCATAACGAAACCGTCATCGACCTGATCGCGCAGTACAACGCAGCGATTGCTGAGGAAAAGAAAAAGGCCGAGGAAAACTCCAAGGGTCGGCTTTTGGGAACTTTCCGCTGTACTGGCTACTCGAGTGACCCTTCGGAGAATGCAGGCTACAGCGTAACCGCAACCGGTGTACCTCTGGCTGGCAACGAGTGGGCGATCTGCGCAGTAGACCCGTCTGTTATTCCTCTTGGAACGAAAATCTATATTGAAGGTGTCGGAACTATGACCGCATGTGATACAGGTGGGGCGATTCGTGGCAACTCTGTTGATATTTTGATGCCGGCTTCCCAGATGAATTCTTGGGGTGTCCAGTACAGAAAGGTGTATATCAAGAAATGATTCACAGAGAAAAGTATTTCCTCGGCGGCTTAATCGCCGTAATGATGGCACTCGGATTGACTGCATGCGATGTACAGCCTGCGGCAGCGGGCTTCGAAGACTCAACCAGTCTGCAGGCAAAATTCATAACAGTTTACGAAGCTGTGGATTACAGCATTGTGTATAACGCAGCAAATCGAGTTATGTATTCGGTGGTTAATCACAATAGAGGAGCGGCCGGGGTTTTTACCCTGTTGGTTGACGAAAACGGTTCCCCAATGATTTGGAAGGGCTGATCCCATGAGTAAAAGCGTATATCTGGCTGCCTCCATTCTGGTTTTATTCCTGTTGGCGGCAACCGCAGTAAGTGTTATTTGAGGTGAGTCATTATGAAATCTGAATTTGGCATCTTAGGCGATGGCGAAAAGCACACGGTTACAGTTCTCGTCGATGGTTTCCGGTTATTCAAGATCGAAAATCCAGAGATTGAAGTAACTGTTGATAAGACAGAAGCCGTAAAGCAAATCGCTCCGGGCGTTTTTGAGAAAAAAATACTCGCAGACTCCGTTATTGCCAAAGTAGAAATCAAGGGCAGAATTGACATGACCACAGAGATTACGTTTGGAGGCGATTAAAGTGGAGCTTGGAAATGTCGCGTTCGACAGAATGGATCATTGGGGTGGCAATACGGAACTCTGGTTCTTCGCACCATCGGAATTATTTCCAAATCCTCCGGAAAGGATGCGTCGTGTGGTTCTCCAAATCACTTATCCGCACAGGATTATTCCTCATGCGAGGTATCGCCGGTCGGAAATAGAACTTGTTGCATTGGATTATGCAGATTATTTTTTGGCTGCGGTTGATTTTTCAATTACGGAAAAGTTTTTTAACCAACTCATCGAGTTAGCGGTAAGGGAGGTAATTTGAAAGTGGACTTTCATGTAGGTGAGTATGTAGAACTTCTCACAGGAGAGTGTGGCTATATTAGCGATGTGAGTTCATTCCATGATATCACAGCTGAGTTGGGGATGGTGCTTACAATCAGCCTGATTTTTCCGGAGAGCATGAAGGGTGCCGAGATAAAGGTAAAGGTCAAACACAACGAATCGGTTTACGACCATTTTGCTCAAATCGGTTGCAGTAGGTTTCCAAAAGCAAAGGTTTCTTGCGAACCGATTAAGACGATTAACTTCGACGGCGTTTTTCTTGATACGGCCGAGCGTATGCTCGCGCAGAAGGTAGACGAGTTAGTCGACGCAGTCAACAAAATCAACAAACAGTTAGCGAAGGAGCGATAAAAATGGCAGAGAAGAAACCCACGTTCTACATGATGGTCGGCGTGCCGGGTTCCGGCAAAACCACCTACGCCCGCCAGATTCCGAATGCAACCGTGCTCTCCAGTGACGATATCCGTGCTGAGATCGGAGCAGACGGCGGCGACAAGAAGATGCACAAGCAGGTCTTCGATATCCTGCATGAGCGCACAAAGGAAGCACTTTCCGCTGGCAACGATGTTGTTTACGATGCAACGAATCTGCGTCATACGCGCCGCGCCGAAAGAGTTCCTGATGATGCAGTTCATGGGGCTCTGCGAGGAAGCCTCTCGTCGGCCGCAGCCAATCAAGCTGAGAATGATTCGCTATGAAGAAGAATGGAATCAGCTTGAGCAGCAGGTCAAACGGCTCGAGTTCAGCATTGAGTTCCGCAACAACAAATTCGGAGGCTGATTATGAGAAGACAAACGTTAAATCGACTGGGCGACATCGCCGCAGGGATGCTCTTCGGCGCAGTAATGCTTATTCCGATGTTCCTCTACATTTGGGGCTACGGTGTATGAGCGGCGAGATTTTCCAATCGTTTCCGAATTTCACCCAGAATATGTGGAATGGAAACGAACCGAACTGCAAGGGTCATGATATGGTCGGCGGCGGGCAATCGCAGAAGTGGACATTCCGATACGGCAATGCAGAAACCTTTGAAGACCGTATCCTGTGTGCCAGCTTCAGCCTAAGCCCAAAGGTAACGATTTCAATCGTCGGTGACACGCTGAATATCTTGGATTTTCGTTACAGCGGAAAATTCGACGAATGGAGTTACTGTAATAAGCCGACCGGCCGTATTCATGAAACATTTATGGCTGCTCACCAGCACGAACTGGAGCCTGAGCGGATAGAAAAATACCTGAACACAAACATCTCAGACTGTAAAATTTGGGATATGATTCAGGCAAGAGCAAAAGAATTGTACAACCAAAGTCAAGTTTGAGAGGAGAACGAGTTTACGAAACATCTGGGAGATATCACAAAGATAAACGGCCGCGAAGTTCCGGTCGTTGATTGCGTCATCGGTGGCAGTCCTTGCCAAGATGTTAGTATCGCAGGATCTAAAGCGGGATTTGGTTTCCGCCTGTTCCCATGCGGGCTTGGAGTGTCGGCACACGCTGACCGCATTCTCTGATGACATCACAGGCGTGCGTCATATCAAGAATTATGCAGTCTTCGACTGGATCTCCAACGCTAGCCGCAGATACTCCGGAAGCTCCTTCTTGTTTCGTTCTGCTCTCTTCAGAATTCCCTGACACGCCTTTGCGCTCAAAAAGTATCTCGGGAGCGGATTCTCCTCCAAAATCTGCGACAAGTGCGATTCTACGGCGACTCTGGGGGACTCCCCAAAACTGTGCATTGAGTACGCGCCAAGCGATACTCCATCCGTCTCCCATGACGCATCCGGCAGTTCTCCATTTGCCCTTCGGAGGTTCAGGAATAACGGCATTTGGTTCGACGATCCTCGCGATTTCTTCGAGGACTCGTCGGAAATCTTCTCCTTTGTGGCTGCTGAAAGCTCCGACGACGTTTTCCCATACCATGTATCGAGGACTTGCTGTCCCTGAAGCTGCTTCACTGTGTTCCCTCATTTCTCTTACAAGTCGTGTCTGTTCGAAGAAAAGAACTGATCGCTTCCCCTCAAATCCCGCTTTTGTTCCGGCCGGTTTGCGTAGGAAATGGACAGGCACACATTGCGACACATCTCACGCCGGATGTGTGCCAGACACTGAACTGCATGCACGACCCAATGGCGGTGATTGAAGTAAAGCCAGGCAGGGATAAATTCATTCGACGGCTGACGCCACTTGAATGCGAAAGATTGCAGGGATTTCCGGATAACTGGACTGACATCGGAGAATGGATAGACTCAAACGGGAAGGTACATAAGGAGAGCGCAAACACGGGGCGATACAAGGCAATGGGAAATTCGATTGCGTTGCCGCCCTGGCGATGGGTGCTTAGCAGACTGTATAAACAGTTTGACCGGCCGGCAACGATGGCAAGCCTGTTTGATGGAGTTGGAGGTTTCCCTCTGATCTGGAGAGAGCTCGGGGGCGAAACACTGTGGGCAAGCGAAATTGAAAGCTTTCCAATAGAGGTCACCAAGAAACGATTTTCAGAATGATTTAGGAGTGAGTGTATGAGCAAGTATATTGAGCGAGAAGCAGCAATTATGAAGGCTGAAAAATATGGACTTGGATATGGCAGCGTGCTTGGACGCCATTCCGGTATTGCCGATTGTATAGCATCAGAGATTGCGACTTTGCCTGCCGCCGACGTTGTGCCGGTGGTACATGGACGGAGGTACAGAATAATGCGAAATCCGTGCAAGGACTGTATCTACTACCACAAAGCGAGTCAAACTTGCCAGTCGAAGAAATGTGCTACGGGCAACGACGGAAAAGTATCTTGGAATGACAGGATGTTTTGTTCTCCGCGAAAAGATGAATGGAGGCGCAGACAATGACTGAAGTGATTGGGCAGAAAACCGTTAAAATACGGAAAGACCATATGTGTTTTGGCTGCGGACGAAATTTTCATAAAGGAACTTTAATGGAACGCAGTTGCGTAATTGATAGCGACGGTATATGGACCTGTTATCTATGCCCCACTTGCAAAAAAATTTCCGCTTCGCTGAAATACGGCGATGAATTTGGTTTCGGTGAACTACGGGAAGAAGCTTTAAAAAAGGACGGAGGTGCGGACAATGGCTGAGTATCATGTTGGCTGTGGCGCTTTTGGCATCTACGCAGGAACACTTGAGCCAAAGAACAAATCCTTGTGGCGTAATAAGTCAGACGTTACAGAAGAAGCGATTGAAGCTGTTCGTGACCATATGGTGATGGAACTACTTGGTGGTTTTGGTTGCTCTAAAGCGTCCTCAAGCGGATGGGCGTGGAAACTCAAAGATGGTCGAACGGTTGAATTGCGCGTGACGATCAAGGAGGAAAACAATGGCGATAAGTAAGAAAATCCGCGAAGAAGTATACCGCAAATACGACGGACACTGTGCTTATTGCGGAAGAGAGATGGCATACAAAGATATGCAAGTAGATCATTTTCTCCCACTGAGGGCATGGGGAATTGAAGATGCGGGAACAGATGATATTTCGAATCTCATGCCGTCCTGTCGAATGTGTAATCATTACAAGAGAGCCAATACGTTGGAAACATTCCGGCGCTATATCGCAGAAATTCCGAGAAAGCTGCGTGAAAATTACATCTATAAGGTTGGCGTAGTTTACGGGAATGTGATCGAGAACGAAAAAGCGATTGAGTTTTACTTTGAGAAGCAGAAAAGTACAACTCATTGGAAAAATGGTGCGAAAATGGCTGAATACATTAACCGTAAAGCTGCGTTTGATGCTATAACCGATCTTGCAGGGAAAGCCCCGACGCGCTCAGCTTATGAAGCTATATGGAAATCAGCGAGAGTGTTGAAGAAAATCCCTGCCTCCGACGTTGTGCCAACTTCACAGGAGAGAATCTACAAAGATCTTTTAGATGCTCTGTTTGAAGACGTCAGAAGTCTTGATACCACGCTAGCCGATGAGTGCTGTATGTGCAGCAAAGGGGAATGCGACGACTGCAATTTGCGCACATTTGAGGACGAACTATTAGCAATCCTCGGACGCGCGTCCGAGAGGAAGAAACGAGTTACAGACTGAAATGTTTATTTAACGGAGAAACGAAAGTAGTTTACGGCCGGACATTGCATATCTTCGTGATGAAACGCTTATAAAACCATTGTTTAAGAGGATAAGAAAATGACAAATTATCGGTATATTTGCAAAGATTGCAAGAACATAATCGTCTACGATCCAGCATGTCTAAAATGGCAGAAAGCACAAGGTTTTGTGGTTTGCCGAGAAACTCAATCCCTATTTTGCCCGTATTGCGGCTATAAAAATACAATGCAAGATATCGTATATGCCAATGAGGTGAACCAATGATCGGCACAATTATCGGAGATATTGTCGGCTCACGATTCGAGTACGATAACATTAAAACCAAAGACTTTGAGTTGTTCACGGATGACTGCCACTTCACCGACGATACAGTTCTGACAGTTGCTGTCGCAGGTGCATTGTTAGACGGTGGCAGACCAAGTTATTCACAATTACAGAAGAGAACAAGAGTGTGGCTGCGCGGTCTTGCAAAGAAGTACCCCGCCGCAGACTATGGCACACGGTTTGAAGATTGGGTTAATAGCAAATCCGATGAGCCGACCAACAGCTATGGGAATGGAGCTGCGAGTCGAATTTCTCCTGTCGGCTTTGTTACCGCAAGCCGTGAACAGACGATAACGCTCGCGGATACGATTACCGGCGTAACGCATAATCATGTTCACGCGCTCATTGGTGCCAGCGCGGTGGCTGTGTCAACGTATTATGCGCGAATCGGGTGGCCAAAAGAGCAGATCAAGAAACACATCAACGAATATTTTTACCAAATGGACTTCACTCTGGATGAAATTCGGCCAACGTATTCGTATTCTCTGGCGTGCTGGGATACCGTCCCGCAGGCGCTCGAAGCGTTTTTTGAATCGACCAGTTTTGAGGATGCTATCCGCAACGCGATTTCAATCGGTGGTGATAGCGATACGATTGCCGCAATTACCGGCGGTGTAGCCGAAGCATACTATGGCGTGCCGCAGGAATTAAGAGAAAAGGCCGAATCTTATCTGGATGAACGACTTCTTCGTGTTATCCATGCCTTTGAAAACCTATTTGAACGATGAGGTGTTTGTAGCGTGACGTTAGACGAAGCCATTGAATACTGGCGCAAGAGAACAAAAGATTCTAAAGAAAACCGTTCTTATCAGTCAGCCAGTCTAAGCGAGCAGCATGTAAATTGGCTCGAGGAATTAAAAGAACTTCGTGCTGAAACGCAGAGAAGCAAAGATGCTCGGCCACTTACCCCATATGAACTGATGAGTATGGACGGCCAAGAAGTCTGGGTGGTTCTAAAAGAAACTCCTGATTATCCAAAAGAGATTGTCCCATGCTTTGTCGATTCCATTAACATGAATATGATTGGAAACCGAGAAGAATATGTGGATTATATGTTGAGTTTTGCTCCTCAATCAGGCCGGTACTGGAATGAGTGGGTAGCTTACCGTAACAAGCCGGAGGTTCGAGAGAAGTGAAAATACTTAAACACGGGTTTGATAGGGAGTTTACAGTCATCTGTGAAAGATGTGGTTGTATTTACACAATCACCAAGGACGACGTTGAAATCGAAAAAAGCATGAAGCGCGGAAGAATGGTATATTCTGCAATCACTATCCATTGTCCGGAGTGTAACTGGGATCAGTGCCTTGATACCGACGTTGAAGAAGGAATGCGGCGGATGTTCGTGTGCGATAGGGGGTAAATAAGAATGTACTATAAGGCAGAATGCTTTGTAATGCTATTCAGTTTGTTGGCCCGCGCCGAAGTCGAAGGAGTGGAACTGTGAAAGTAATCACTCACGGAAAATTCGGCGCACGAAGACATAGATGTGTCGGGTGCGAATGTGTATTTGAGTACACGACGGACGATATCCATCACGCGGGCACAGACGACTACGAGGGCACAGACGACGGCCGGAGATTATTCGTTCTGTGCCCCGAGTGCGGCAGACCAGTAGCAGCTGTGTGGAGGAAGAGATAAACATGTGGGAAGATAACGACTACTGTTACGAATGCACCGGATACGGTGATGACTGGTACGAGGATGAGAACGGCGAACTTCAATCTCGCTGCGGTGACTGCCCGTTTAATCCGTCATACGATCCCGAGGAAGATTGGTAATGTACGACAGCTTCATCGACATTTGGGAGGGAAGCCCTATGTGGGGACAACACATCGAAGACTGGAAAACATCAGAAGAACAGAACGACGATTCATCCAACCGCTGGATTGTCGAGCTGGCGGATAACGGCTGGATGGATCACATCTGTCCTCGATGTCATTATAAGCGCAATCTGGACAACCATGTAATCAACACATATAGGTATTGCCCGTACTGCGGCAAGCGACTTTATGGAGGAGGAAACGACGATGGGCCTCGACGTTACGATTAAGGAAGTACAAGAGTTCCGCTGTCCAGACTGCGGCAAGCTCGTAACGACAAAGGATGTCAACGAGGTCAACGCCGGAGGGCCTGACTGGTACGATTTCTTAAAGTCAATCGACTATTACGCTGAGGGCGGCGATAGCGATTGGTACGGCAAAGATATGGTACTTACGGATGAACAGGCTCGTGAGCTTGCCAAGTATTCTGTCAAAAATGTTTACTGGCCGAACAACGATATCGAAAAGCTCGTGGCAGTCGCTCTGCTGAAAGGTCATAAGGTGGTTGTCAATGCAGACTGGTGATACACAAATCATTTATTGCCGAGACTGCAAGTTCTACGGAGTAGGAGAGGGAGGCATTAAGGATTGTCTTAATCCGTTTGGATTACTTATCGCCAAAGAATTTGATTTTTGCAGCTTAGCAGAGTTAAAAAGTAATAGCGAAGGAGAACAAAATAAAAGCTGGCTTAATGCTCGCGGTTAATCCACAAGTAAAAGGAAGAATGAAGGAGAAAGAGCAAAAATGAGTTTTCCATATCGAGAAAAAATGAACAATCTCAGAACTGGCGATATTTTTGAGAAAGACGGGGTTATTTATGCAGCGTTAAGTGGACCCTCATATTTCGTGGACCTATCTTGCTGCACAATGATCGTGACAATACCAAAAATTATGAAAGAAAAAATGATTTTTGATGGCGATTTCGACTTCATTTTAGTCGTTCCGGAAGAAGAAGTTGAAGTAGTAGGCGTAGATATAAACGTGATAGCAAAACATAACGAAGTAGTTTGTCAGCAATCTAAAAAGAGGTAATTCAAGATGGACTTTCCACAGACAAAGAAAATGCGTGATCTCAGGACTGGCGACGTTTTTGTGCGAGACGACTTTACATATGTAGCAATCGCCGACCCATACTACGGCACAGTCTGGGTGACAAAGCCGGAATTCGTAAACGAAAATGGAGTATACAGCTGCACATCGGCTGATTTGCTGCAATACAAGCCAGACGATGAGGCAGAAGTCATCGGCCAAGATGAGCGCCCTCTGAAGATGTTCCGGCGAAAATACACTTATTCTAACGAAAAGGAGTAACCTAAATGCGACTTTACTGGCTCTTACTTATTATTCCGTTCTTTGTTCTGTCTGTCATAGACGTAAAGAAGACATGTAAGAAGATCAAAGAAACCCGCAGGAACCCGGCAATTCGTGATGACGCACTGAATCTCGGACTCTCCGTGTATGCGCTGATTGTCTGCACGGTGCTGATGATCCTGATGATGCTCGGGGTGGTCGGATGATCTTCTGGGTCTCGCTCTTCGTTATAACTGTGACAATGGATTGGCTTATTGTTAATGCGTCAACAGAAGAAGAAGAACTAGTCGCAGCAGTTCTCGGAATCATAGCAATGATTATGATACTTGTGTACTTTGCGCGGTAAGGAGATTTTATGACAGCAGGAATTATTGCACTCTTATTCGGTGTGGCCGGGTTTATCCTAAACACGTCCTCTGGCCGAGTAAAAGGTGACCGAATTCTACGATGGCAGCTTAGAAGTGCCGCAGAATCGTGTTTCATCTTCTCGGTTTTGTTCTGGATGGCTTTCGCATTCCACTTGATTTGTACGATGAGAGGTGCGTAACGTGAAAAAATATGTGAATACGGCAATGATTACTTCTGGTTCCGCGGACGATTTTAATAAACGCTTAGCGAGTACGATTGAGGATTTTCAGAATCATGGCTGCGAAGTTGAGGTTCAGTATCAAACTGTGTTCAGAAAGTCTTCAGAACATTTTTTATACACCGCGTTGGTTCTCGCATATCGAATGGAGTGATTGTTATGTTTTTGAGATGGTATCGCAGAAAAATCGCAGAAGCAGTTGAAGCAAGAATGTCATATATGGCAACTTGCCTGAATGAGCGTGACATCATTTTGAACATTATCGCCCCAAAAGATTACAAACGAAAGGGTATACCACATTGTAGCACAGATTGCCACAACAAATCATGTTATTCCTATCGTGCCAATAAGAAAGGCTGATTTGATTATGCAATACGTTCCAAAAATTCAAAAAGGTGATATTACTGACATATATGTGGCTGGCATGAAATTATTCTCGGTCAGACTCGGAGAGATTGATTGCTCTTTCGAAACGGCCGAAATCAGGAATGAAGTCAGGCCGGGTGTAGTTGAAGTGACAATTCCTGCGGATTTTGTACCTAACTGCAAAATCACAATAGAAGGAACTGTCCAGTCAGACGTAGAACTCTCCTTTACAAAATCCGTTTCGCCCGAGAGGGCCACTACGGCTGACGATATGATCAGCGAATTACAACAATTCATTATCGAAAAGTAAATCTGAGCGTGAAAGGAACTGAATCAGGTGGCAAATAATAATTATTGGATAGGCAAAGAGGCACGAGCTAAAAGGGCTGCCGAATGGACAACTAAGAATACGAGAGAACACAGCGAGGAAATAAGACGAAGCGTTGCCAACGCTAAGATCTACGATGATGAGGATGGACGCAAGCGCGTTTTCATGCCAGGCGCACCCACCTCTGTGCCGGTTCTTCGCTTGCTCGCAGAAGATTCTGTTACGGCACTTTGTAATTGCAAAGCAAAGCATCCCTCGCAAAAGGTCGCCGTGCTCAATTTCGCGTCCTACAAGAACCCCGGCGGCATGTTCCTAAAGGGCAGTCGTGCACAGGAAGAGTGCCTGTGCCACGAGTCGTTCTTGTATAATGTGTTGCGTGAGTTTGAGGAAGAGTATTATAGTCAGAATCGAAAAACGCTGCGCCGAGCAATGTACACCAATCGCGCCATTTATGCCCCTGATGTACACTTTTACCACAACGGGGGAGATGTGACCTGCGACGTCATTACATGTGCAGCTCCCAATTTTTCTGCAGGTGCTAAGTACGCGAACGTAGATCCCGCAACTAACAGCAAAGCCTTATTTTCTCGTATTCGCTTTGTTTTGGACGTTGCCGCAGTGCAGAAAGTAGATACGCTGGTTCTTGGCGCGTTCGGCTGCGGTGTATTTGGACAGAACCCAACGGAGGTAGCTGAGATCATGCGAGACCTTGCAGGAAAATATCCTTTTGCTGAAGTCATATTCGCAATACCTGACCCAAACCATGAGAATTATGTTTCGTTTGCTAAGGTTTTCGATAATCACTGATTTTCGGATGAGTAATGACATCGAGTACATCGACATCTGGGCATCAGCACCGCCGAGTGAAGAATATGCGTCTGAACTTTGCAGAATGTTCCTCGTAATCGAAAGAAACCTTAAAATTCCGAAACTGGCAGGAGAAATTCCGCAAGAGACACTCGATAACGGTTTGGAGCTCTTGATGGATAAAATATATCAAGAATGGGTGTTCTGATGAAAACAAACAAGGAAATCCAAATTTACAGAAGCGCGAGTATTTTTCGAAGAATGTCAACTGTTCGATTTGCCGAGGAATACATGGGTATACAGTTGTTCCCTTATCAGAAGTTGTTGCTGTATCTGTTGGATGCAAAATATTACTTCGAAAAAGACTGGCCGATTCGACCGTTTGGACTCAACAGAAAGGTTTGGTGGAACTGATGTATATCAAGAAAAGCGAATACTCGGCAATGCAGGAAGAACTGAAAACCCTTCGTCTGCAGGCGGAGGTAAATAGTGCCTGGACGGAAATGAAGAAGATTGACCCGAAGCCGGGGGAATATGTAATAGTAAAGTTCAAATACGGCCGAGTTAAATGGGATTCTCTTCAGTTTTTCATGAATAACTGCAAGAAGAAATTCCCGAACAATAAGGTATACGCGATTATCGATGATATGGATATGCAGGTTTGGGACGCCGGCAGACTGAACGAGTTTATTCGTAAGCTCAGAGAGGATGCAATTTCGAATGGAGCGTTCGATGACTGATAGAGAGCTCGAAAAACGCCTGCGAGCTATCCGAAAAGAAGGCCGCAAACGCGCAAGACATCGTAGTAGCATCCCATTGCTGACCAGACTGCGGCTGAATCTTCTCTTCTGGCTGTATATGGCGTGCCCGTATGGGTGGACAAACACCAGAGAGAGAATCAATAATCGCTGGACTGCGATATATCAGTAGAAGTTATAAACGAAAATAGAAAGGGAAATAGCGAGTGACTTGTGTTGCGTTTTGCCCGCAATGCGGGAAAAGTGTTTCGTATGACAAAGTGATAAGACCACAATGGGTGACAATCAAAGGAATAACTTTTTCTTATAATGAAAGACTTGCGCTCTGTCCAGAATGCAGAGAAGAGGTTTATGTTGCCGCAGTCAGTGATTTGAATGTGAGAACCCGAGAGCAAGCATATTTTCGAGCTTTAGAATCTTCCCGGACAAAGAAATGAGGTTTTTATATGGACTTTTCTGAGCGATTCCCTGACATGAAAGTCGGAGAAGCAAAGCACACACTTCTCAAGCATCAGATCAGCTTGCCATGCTGTATCTGTGGGAAGAAAACTCCATTCTCCGATCTCCGTTTTGGGCGACGATTTTGCAGTTCAGACTGCTTCAACATATTTTACGACGAGGTATACGAATGAGAAAAGTTTTTGTTGCCGCTATGATTATTTGCTTATTCTTGGTGACATTAACTGGCTGTTCGGTTACGGTGCGAGAGTCATCTGAAAATCCAGATGCCATCTCGACTACTGGACTTAGATCAAGCCAAGGAAGCGGAACGTTTTGTGATATCTGCGGTAAAGAGTTGAGTAACCGAGAACGCGGCGAAAAATATCAGATTACGTTCTTCAGTGGGCGTATCGTGGAGGAGACATACAACTTAGTATGTCCAGATTGTGCAGACAACATTGAAGCATACATTGAACAATTAGGGAGTGAACAATAATGACCAGAGTATTTTGTGATATCTGTGGGAAAGAAATTTACCATGGATTGACGAAACCGCTATATGAGGTCAGTGTAAGTGCTGTGGGCGGATCTCTATCCAAGGAAGAAAGAGTGTATGTTCATGAGGAAGTTTGTTCTGAATGTGCAAAAGCCATCGAGTCTCATATAAAAGAAATGGCCGGATCAATATCAACTAAGTTTCGATAACACAAAAGGTTAATTTGGAGTGACTCACAATGGGTGAAGCAAAACGAAAGCCCCGTCCATCGGTTCCGCACTATGTCTGGTTCGACCGTGACGACTGCTGGTTTTGCAAGAACCCAAACAACTGCAACCAGTGCAAAGCAAATCGCAAATGGTTAAAAGAGAACGTGCCGAAGAAAGAGAAAGGGTATCACACTTGATTATAATGTTCAGAATTTTTCTATGCCTTATCGGTGTCGCTCTGTTCTTTGCAGGAATTCATCTCGTGGGAGATTCAGATGTTGAATGGCTGCTCGGGGAAAATGACAACAAAGCGCTTCTGAAACAGGCTATTGGACAGTTTTGTGTGATTGGCAGCATCTTAATTCTTGCAGTATTGGGGTGGACATGCGGATGACAAAAGGCACATACACGCGCGATTTCTACATTCTGCCGACCATCTTGTTCCATAACGGTGAATGTTACGTTAGCATTGAACTGGCATGGCTTAAATGGTATATCGGCATTGTTTTAATGGAGGACGACTAATGAATCGCACGACTGTTAACATCTCGGATTTGAGCCCCAAAGCACAGGAGCTTTACCACAAGATTATGAGAGGCGAATATCTCACAGAACAGAGCGAAGACATTCCTCTGCCGATGCGCCGCTATTTTTGTCAGGCGCTCCATCTGGTTCGTGGATGGTTTGAAAGTCATCAAGATCAGCTGAAGCGGTACTGTATGAACAACACAGCCGGAACAATCGCCATCCTAAAGGAGATGGAGAAAACCCCGGACGAGTTGATGAAGGGCGACTTCGCGGAGTTTCCAGTGCCGGAACCGTTTAACACAAAGTTCAATAAGATAGCAAAGAAAATGCGAGAAAAACTCGCAAAAAGAGAAAAGAGTGATTAAAAATCGGAATTCCACAGTTTATTGTCCTCGTATGGACAGTATTAGAACTCTACATTGGGTGGTATTATCATGGACAACCGCTGCCGGGCAAAATTGATTTTCGCGTACAGGGAATTTCGTGCGCGATTAAACTCATTGTACTGGCAGCCGGCGGATTCTTCGATTAAAAAAAGTTGACGTCAATCGTCAGCTTTTAAGGTTTGAGCGAGTTTCTTTTTCTCGCGGCATTTCTTTATTCGCATTGAGTTCACAGTAGCGGCCCAATCTTTGCGTGGGCCTTTGCTGTATGGGAGGTAGGAAGATACAGTGCTGGTTGAAATTTTCAAGTGCTCGGCGATGGTTTTAATCGACATACCCGTAGCATAGAGATGTTGAATTTGTTCAGCACGTGCTGAAGTAAATAAACCGGCAGTAATGAGAGCTCTCCGGACAGTTAGATGAGAAATGTTCAACTCCGCGGCAACCATTTTCATGCTTTCTAATGCTCTGTATCTTTCTAAAATGTCCGTATACTGACTCATTATCTCACCTCTTTATTGAATTATACCATAAATAAATTACAAAAACAAGGAGTGACAACCAATGGCAACATATGTAATGTCCGACATCCATGGCGAGATTGACCGCTATCACAAGATGCTGGAACTTATCAATTTCAGCTCGGACGACCAGCTTTACATCATCGGAGACGTTATCGACCGTGGTGCTGATGGTGTCTCGATTCTTCTGGAAATCATCGATAAAGGAAACGTGCATTTTATCATCGGAAATCACGAAGATATGATGCTCGGAACGCTCAGCAAGGACTCATATCCGGAGGCTCGTTCGCTGTGGAGACAGAACGGCGGAGCAAAGACGCGCCGCGAGCTGCTTTATCATCGTACGACTGCCGAGCGAATCAAAATTCTGAAATACTGTTACTCGCGGCCAGCAATGGAGTCAGTTGAAGTGAACGGTATGATGTGGACGCTTGTTCACGGCCGACCCTCAACCAAGTTCCTCGACATGATCTGGGGCAGGGTGGAAGCCGATGACGATTTCGGCAACGCACATTATATAGTAGGGCACACGCCGACTTGCTATCTGACCAAGCGATACAAAGAGCCGTACCACATCTTCCACGGCAAGGGATTCCTTTGCATCGACTGCGGATGCGGGAACCTGACGAATCCATACCGCCGACTGGCTTGTTTGAGGCTGGACGACATGGCTGAATATTACGTCTAAAAGACGCCGCACAACTGTGCGGCGTTCATTTTCCCCTCATTCAAAAATATTTTCAAAAAATCAAAAAAGTTTGGATTTTCGCGTCCCAAAATCGCGATTTTTGTATAGTAGTATATGTAGAGAAAAAACGAGAGCGACCACAGAAAGAGAGTGAGCACATGAGAGAATACCACAAAATCGAAACCGTTTTTGAGCGAAGCACCGAGGGTGATAAGCGTCTGCAGCTTGGCAAGTTCCGTAACCCGACGGTTAAGTTTCTGAAAGACCTACCGTGGCAGTTTACCGAGAAGTTGGACGGCACAAACACCCGCGTGTACTGGGATGGCCATAAGGTTTCCTACGGCGGCCGCACCGACCGTGCCCAGATGCCGGTACCCCTGATGAACTACCTCGTCTCCGTGTTCGGCACGCAGGAAGTTGAGGAGCTGTTCGAACAGACTTTCGGTGAGCGTGAGGTCATTTTGTTCGGCGAGGGCTATGGCCCCAAGATTCAGAACGGCGGCGCGTACCGAGATGATGTGTCCTTCATGCTGTTCGATGTACTGATCGGCGACAATTATCAGCCGCGCGAGATGGTCGAGAAAACCGCGAAGATGTTCGGCATTGACGTTGTTCCGATTGTCTGCGAGGGCACCATTCAGGACGGCATCGACTTCGTGACAAGTCATCCGAAGAGCACAATGGGAACCGCCATGATGGAGGGTGTTGTCGGGCGACCGGCGGTTGAGCTGCGAGACCGCTGCGGTAGCCGTGTGATCGTCAAGATCAAATGGAAAGACTTTAAGTATTTTGCCAAAAAGGAAGAATGAGTATGAGAAATCCGGCTAGAATTGACGAGTTCTGCGACCGTCTGAAGGTCGCGTGGAAGAAACTGCCTGATTGGCGCTTCGGTCAGTTCATGATGAACTGCTTGGGGTCTATGCACGTGCTAGGCTGCGACCCGTTCTTTTCGGAAGAGCCGGAGATGATCGAGTTCATCGAAAAATACGCCGAAAAATACGGAGTCGGCGATTAAACAACCCAATAGAATTGCGAAAAGAGGGATTTTTTTATGAGATTAGCGAAGGGAACACGCGCGAAAATTATTCATCCGTTCTTCAATTGTGATCGGATTGGAGACGTTTTCGAGGTTGCAGAATGTAATTCCGAGTCTATTACGTTGAATCGGTGCTATTCCGATTCAAGATCTTGCCTGCAGGCGTCATACACCCTGCCGACAGACGAGTTCGGCGTTTTCTTCGAGATCATCGGCATGGAAGAGCCGGAAAAAACGTCCGACGACAGGGTAATTACACTCAGTTTATCCGAAGACGAGCTTGATGCTCTCTGGGCGAAGTCCACTTCCTTCGAGCACTTCAAGAAGAAGCTGAAGCTCGCGGCTAAGAAAAAGGACAAGCCGCCGAAGGGAAAGCGACAGTGGACCCCGTGGACTACTCATCCGCTCACTGGTTTCACCTATTCGGTAAGCCATCCAACCGGGAAGTCGGCAAAGGTAAAGGTCGAGTCCTGCGGTTTTGTCGGTATTGCGTCTTGCAATCCGGAAGATGTTTGGGATCTTGATCTCGGAATTGAACTGGCTGCCGCACGCGCAGAAGAAAAGAGAGCCAGATTTTTGGCTACAAAGGCTGCAGACAATTATTTAGAGAAGATGGATGATCTTCACTTCATTATGAACCGTATTTACGGAAGGGTGGGGAAATAATGGCGGACAAAACACAGTTTTTAAGCCCGGAGCAGTTGGCAGATAATCGGAGAGCGTTTCTTCAGGTTCTGCGCGACAACGTAAAGCGTGATGGCCTCGAAGACCTGATTACCTATCTGGAAAACAGTGACTTCTTCACGGCTCCATCTTCAACCAGATTCCACGGCAACTACGAAGGCGGCCTCTGCGAGCATTCGTTGAATGTTTATCAGTGCTTGTGTGAACTTCGCAAGAAGTATGATGTGGCCGAATACAGCGACGAAACCATCGCTATCACCGCATTAGGGCATGATTTTACAAAAATCCGCGTCTACTCAAAGCAGCCTGCCTTCCGCAAAGATGCAGATGGTCGCTGGGAGCAGTACATGTCGTATAAGTTCGACGAGGTGTTTCCGGGCGGCCACGGCGAGAAGTCTTGCTTTATCATTCAGCAATTTATGGAACTGACACCTGACGAGTATCTGGCAATCCGTTGGCACATGAACGGTTTTGACAGCGCCGTCAAGGGCGGCGACCGGGCAATGAGCGCGGCAGCCGAGAAGTGCAAGCTCGTGCCGATGCTTCAGCTGGCCGACATGGAAGCCAGCCACATGAAGGAAATTACAGTGGAGCACTGATAAATATGGTAAAGAAAGAGATTTTAGACACCGCTCCTAATAATCAGCTCATTCGGAATACATTACAGAAAGCTGACCTATTACTGGACAGCTATAAAAATCCGGTGTGTTCTATTAGCGGAGGCTCTGATAGCGATGTAATGCTCGATCTGCTGGAACGAGTTCGGAATGGGCGGAAGATTACGTATGTGTTTTTTGATACGGGTATCGAGTATCAAGCTACGAAGAATCACCTGAACGATCTGGAAGCCCAGTACGGCATTGAGATTGTACGGCGGAGAGCGAAAAAAACTGTGCCGGTTGGGTGCAAGGAATATGGCGTGCCGTTTTTATCCAAAATGGACGCAATGTATATCGGACGTTTGCAAAAAAAGAATTTCGATTGGCAAGATGATACGTTCGATGGAATGGCTAAAAAATACTCAAACTGCGTTTCGGCGCTAAAATGGTGGGGCAACGGATACGGTGAGAAAGGGCGCTTTCAGATTTCGACACACGCCGGACTGAAAGAATTTATGTTGGATACCCCCCCCAACATTTGCAATTAGCAATAAATGTTGCAAGGGCGCAAAAAAGGATACGGCGTACGACTTTTTGAAAGAACAAAATGCTATGCTGAACATCGTTGGCGAACGCCGCGCAGAGGGTGGAATGCGAGCGACAAGCCATACGTCTTGTTTCGAGCCACTGCACAGTTCAGGCATTGCGCGGTATATGCCACTGTACTTTTGGTCTGACGAGGACAAGCAACAATATAAGGAGCATTACGGCATTGTGTATTCGGACTGTTACGAAGTTTACGGATTAAAGCGCACAGGCTGCGCCGGTTGTCTGTTTAGCAGTAAGTTCGAGGAAGAGTTGGAGATTATCCAAAAATATGAACCGCAGCTTTATAAAGCAGTGAATAATATTTTCGGAAAATCTTATGAATACACTCGAAAATACCGCGAATTCAAGGCTAATTTTAAGGGAACAAGAAAGAAAAACGACACATCTGAAGCCGAAACCTCGGGAGATAAATCCGAGCAAACTGACTTTTAACCAACACGCCCTGCAAGGGGTTATATAAATATCTTATTACGAGGAGTGAACAACATGGGAATCCCAAAGCACAAACCCAGCGCGAAGCAGAAGTCTCGCGCAAAGTATCAGAGCGAGAACCGTCTCGCAAAGAATAAGGAGCGCCGCCAGAAGAAGCACGAGAAGCGTCTCGAGTATTTCAAGAAGCGCCGCGAAAAGAAGCAGGAGGCAGCTAAGTGAGCGAAGCAACAAAGAGCATTTTCCAGACGCTGTATGATGCAGATGTCACCGGAAAGGTAAAGAAGAAGAACGGCTTGTCGTACATCAGCTGGGCAGCTGCGTGGGCAGAGGTCAAGAAGCGTTATCCTGACGCGACCTATCATGTCTACACCTGCCAGCCCGACCCGTATGAGGAAACCATTACGGAGTATGAGGACGGCGT
The DNA here is from genome assembly GCF_003474415.1 of Butyricicoccus sp. AM05-1. Classification (NCBI taxonomy): domain Bacteria; kingdom Bacillati; phylum Bacillota; class Clostridia; order Eubacteriales; family Butyricicoccaceae; genus Butyricicoccus; species Butyricicoccus sp. AM05-1. The sequence continues at coordinate 362,762 of NZ_QUDG01000001.1, forward strand.
TCCGGTTATGTCCCGCACTGTCAAGCGCACGCCGCAGCCGCGTCCGTGGTTTGACGACGGAAAGAGCGCATGGGTTGAAGTCAGCGTGACCATCAATGGTCAGGAGGCGAAGGAAACCTATGCCATCATGGACTTCAAGAACAACGCTGTGAAGGCAGATCAGGTCACCTCCACCGACGCCAACAAGGCAAAGATGCGTGCGCTGGCTAAGGCTTGTGCACAGCACGGCCTCGGATTATTTATCTACGAGGGCGAGGACATGCCGGAAGGCGTCAAAAAGGAACGTACCGGTCTGGCCGACGCTCGTAAGAAGGTCGTTTCCGCCGCGCAGGCAGCCGTTAAGAAGGGCGTTGACCGCGCCAAGATTTACGCGCTGATTGCTGAGAAGAACAACGGCAACGATTCGCCGACCGAAATCCCGACCATCGCACTCTGCACCGAAATCACCACCGCCATTAAGGCGATGAAGTAAAACACCAAGAAGGAGATATAAATTTGAACAAGATCGTAATTATTGGCCGCCTGACTCGCGACCCGGAGCTCAAGTCCACCAACGCAGGCACTTCCGTATGCAACTTCTCTGTTGCCGTAGACCGTACTTACCGTGACAAGGAAGGCAATCGCCCGACCGACTTTTTCGACATTTCCGTTTTCGGCGCAACCGCTGAGTTCGTGTCCAAGTATTTCAAGAAGGGCAGCTCTATCGCTGTTTCCGGTGCTATGGAGTCCCGCAAGTTTGTGGACAAGGACGGTAACAACCGCATTGCTTGGTCGCTCCATGCCGACGAAGTAAATTTCTGCGGCAGTAAGTCCGAGAACAACGGCGGCAACCAGAAGCCGAGTATTGACGAGGGCTACTCCGGCGACCCGGTTGAGTCCGACGACGTACTGTTTTAAGTGAGCGAATTCACCGAAAAGCTGAAGAATAGAGTCTGGAGCTGGTCTTCTGCGGCGCAAGCGCACGAATGCCCCTACGGCTTCTATCTTCAGCGGCTCGCTGAGCCGAGGATTAAACAGGACGAAAACGTATTCGCCCAGTATGGCAGCCAGATGCACGAATGGCTCGAACTGGTATTCAAAGGTATCATGCAGCCGGAGGAGCTTCTGGAACTGTATCTCACCGACTACGAATCAAAAATAACGCTCAAGTGGCCGTTTAACCGCTATGTAGACCTTGAGAAATCCTACTATGAGGACGGTCTCGCGTTCGCCCGTCATTTTAAGGGACTCTCGCCGAACTATGAAGTCATCGGTGTAGAGCTTGAGATGAAGGCGGAAATCGAGGGTTACAAGGTCATCGGTTATATCGACCTGCTGGTCAAGAACAAAAAGACCGGCGAGTACATTATCGTAGACCATAAGAGTAAGAAGAAGTTCGCCAGCAAAGCAGAGGAGAAGAAGTACCGTAAACAGCTTGAGTTCTACGGTTATCTTGTCCATGAGAAGATGGGCGTCTGGCCGGCTTATACAGACCTCGACCTGTTTCGAGGGCAGAAGCATTACATCGAGCCTTGCACAGCAGAGGACTGCATCGCGGCCAAGGATTACTTCATTGAGTCTGTAAAGACCGCCTGCGAGACCGAAGAGTGGCTGGACAAGCATTCCATCAAGGCGCGTGAGAACTTCAAATCTGCCAAGGACGCGAAAAAGGCTGGAAAGGCTGACTTCTTCTGCACTGAAATCTGCTCCGTGCGTTCTCATTGCCCGATGTCCTCCGCTTATGTGAAACCGAAGAAAGAGAAAAAAAGTAAGAAAGCAGGTTAAATTTGAACGTAAACGTAAACGACATCAAGAGCACAGAAAGCGAGGCCGGCGTTATTTCAACATTGTTCATTCATCCGGAATTCTGCTTCCATTCGGAAAACTTAAAGCCCCGCCATTTTACAGATCCGGAGAACGCCTGCCTCTATTATGCGATTACGGAACTTGCGAAGAACAACGTCGAAAAGGTTGATCCTTACAACCTTATGAACGTTCTAAATTCCAAGGAAAACATGAAAAAGTGGGCTGAAGAGTTCACTCCCGGCAAACTGAACGAGCTGATGGAGATGAGCCGTATGGTTGCCCGCAGCTCGGTTGCTGAGTATATGCTTGCGGTCAACAACGTGTTGGATAAAGCGTTCCGGCGCGACGCTTATAAGAAGCTCGCCGAGTGCCAGAACCTTTGCTTCAGCGAGAACGAAGACCATATCGAGGAAAAGATCTATAACATTCTGGACGGCGTGCTCATGGATTATTCTTCGACCAACGAACTACCGGCTTATAAGGACGTCGTTGACGAACTCTGGCAGGAAATCGTAGACCGCCAGAATAATGGAATGGCCGGCGTGCCGTTTAAGTTCCCGGCGCTGAACAACTACGTTCAGCTCGAAGCAGGCGAATTAGTGATCGTTGGTGCGAATGCTAAGCAGGGTAAAAGTATGTTTTTATTGAACGAAGCGGTTGACCTTTTGAAGCGAGACTACAGCGTTCTGTATCTGGACAGCGAGCTGAGCTCTCGAATGTTCACGCAACGCCTTATGTCGAATCTAACCGGCATCGAATACAGTCGCATTTGTTCCGGTCAATATACTGCCGAAGAGAATGACCGTCTTGAGCGGGCGAGAAGCTGGCTCAAAACCAGAAAGTTCACCCACAAGTATATGCCGATTTTTGACCCGAATGGAATTTACGCAGCCGCGAAGAAGTCTATTCATTCGCAGGGGACGCAGGTTCTGATAATCGATTACTTTAAGGGCGGCGGAAGCGGTGCTGGTGGAGGCGGCGTCGGTTCCGATGACGCATTCGCCACATATCAGCAGCTCGGACGTCTGGTCGATATGGTCAAGAATGTTCTTTGCGGTGACATGGGACTGATTGGTCTCGGAGCCGCGCAGACAACTTCAACTGGCAAACTGGCCGATAGCGCAAAGATTGCTCGAAACGCCTCTACGATTCTCACCATTGAGAACAAAACCCCGCAGGAGATCAGCCAAGACGGCATTGAATGCGGAAACAAGAAGCTCCGCGTAGTTCTAAACCGCAACGGCGAACAGATGTCCTCTGATGAGTATATCGACCTGCAGTTCAACGGCAACCTTGTTTCCTACAAACAGGCTGCCAAACAGCACGACCCAAACGCCCCATATTAAAGGTAAGGAGTAACTATGGAAATCAGAGATGTGGTAGAACAAATTGATATCGTGGACTACATCTCCCAGTACCTCGAGGTCGAGCGGCGCAGCGAGAACGAATACGTCGCACTGTGTCCCTTCCATGACGAGAACACACCATCCTTCACGATTACGCGCTCCAAAGGGTTGTATTACTGCTTCGGCTGCGGAGCTCGCGGCGATGTTGCCGATTTTGAGGTGCTGTACAACCATGTATCTCTGCGAGAAGCGGTCAAGCGACTCAAAGCCTACGCCGGAATCACAGAGGGTGTGTCACTGCCGTCTACCCATCTGGCGGCTGTACAGGCCCTCAAGAAGTACGCGCCACGAAAAGAGCAGAAAAATGTGTGTGAACCACACAAAATCCTAGGGGAAAATGTGATGGAACAGTACGAATGGAGACCGGAGAAGTTCCAGTCTTGGCTCGATGAGGGTATCCCTCTCGACCAGATGAAGCGATTCGGCTACCGCTATGATGCGCTGTCAAACCGTATTGTTCACCCGATCCGATTGCCAGACGGCCGGATTTTCAGTATCTGCGGCCGCACACTCGACCCTGATTTTAAGGAGAAAAAACTCCGCAAGTACACCTATCTCGTAAAGCTCGGAGCGCTCGACACGCTGTTCGGGCTTTACGAAAACCGCGAAGCAATCCTCCGGAAGAAAGAGGTCATCCTGTTTGAGGGCGCGAAGTCTGTACTCAAGGCGGCGGGCTACGGTTTCGATAACTGCTGTGCCGTACTGACCTCGCACATCAACCCTTACCAGACCAAGATTCTCCTGCAACTGGGTGTCCGTATTGTCATCGCATTCGATGAGGAGGTTGACCCGCGGCAAGATGGAGAAATCAAAAAGCTGAAACGCTTTTGCAGGGTGGATTGGGTTCGTAACCGTGACAACCTGTTGGGCGAAAAGATGGCTCCCGTAGATAATGGAGCGGAAGTTTGGAATGAATTGTATCAGCGAAGGGAGCGGCTATCATAATTTTTCAGAACTACCACAAACACACAACCTACAGTAACCCTCGCGTCAGCGACTCGGTCGTGACCTACGAGGATTACGCCAAACGTGCCGTCGAGCTCGGACATTCCATTCTGTCCAGCTGCGAGCATGGCTGGCAGGGGAGATATATCGAGTGCTACGACCTCGCAAAGCAGTACGGTCTGAAGTTCCTGTTCGCCGCTGAGGCTTACTGGGTCTGGGATCGTCACGAGGAAGACCGTTCCAACTGTCATATTTGGGTTGGCGCGAAGAACGAAAACGGCCGCGAATGGATTAACGAGGTTCTCAGTCAGGCGAACGAGGATGGTTTCTACTACCAGCCGCGACTGGATGAAGAGCTTCTCGACCTGCTTCCGGCGGGCGACGTTTGGATCACAACTGCCTGTGTTGCCGGATGGAAGTATCTCGGCGAAGAAGAAGAACGGCTCAAGGCTCTATGGAAGAAGCTGTACGACAAACATGGTGACAACTTCATGTTTGAGGTGCAGTACCACCCCTCTGAACGGCAGAAAGAGCTGAACCGTTACATTCTGAATCTGCGAAAAGAGATTCCCGCACCGATTATCATGGGCTGCGACAGCCACTACATCGAGGAAAACGGCGCAGAACTCCGCTCCGACTTTCTTCTTTCCAAAGAAGACCGCAAGGCTTACGATGACGAGGAAGAATGGTTCATGGATTACCCGGATGGCGACACTGCCGTCCGACGCTTCCGCGAGCAGGGTGTCTTGACAGAAGCTGAGATCACGGAGGCAATCGACCGGACAAACTGTTTCCTCGAAGTTGAGGAGTACGAGTGCGATATCTTCGACGACAGCCTGAAGCTGTTCTCACTCCACCCAGATTGGACACAAGAGCAGAAAAATGCCGAGTATCTTCGTTTGGTTGATGAAGGCTGGCAGAACTACAAGGCCGAGGTTGCCACGGATCTGCTTTCAAAATATGAAAAAGAGATCAAATCCGAAACCGACACGGTTGTCGAGTGCCACATGGCAGACTACTTCATTGATAATTACCACGTCATCAGGCGAGGAAAAGAGCTCGGCGGCCATTTGACTAATACTGGTCGAGGAAGCGCGGTTAGTTTCTTTACCAACAAGCTGCTCGGATTTACTGAGGTTGACCGAATCGCAGCCAAGGTAAAGATGTATCCTGAACGCTTTATGACCGCAACTCGAATCCTCGAAACCCACAGTTTGCCGGATATTGACTTCAATGTAGCTGAACAGGATATCTTCGCAGAAGGTCAGGCTCAGGTCTGCGGCCGTGACCATGCGGTTCAGATGCTTGCTTACGGCACGCAAAAAGCGTCAGCTGCGTGGAAGATGTTTGCGAAGTCACAGAATATCGACTTTGCTACGGCGAATGAAGTGTCCGCCCAGATTAAACGATATGAGAACAAGCTCCATACCGTTGATGAGGAAGAGAAGGACACCATCGACATCATGGACTACATCGACAAGCGATTCCATGACGTTTACCTCCGTTCGACCGAGTATCAGGGCATCATCACGAGCTGGTCCCCAGCACCGTGCGCGTTCCTGTTATATCAGGGCAGTATTCGCCGCAAGATTGGTCTTGTAAAGATCAAAGACAGAATCTGCTGCGCAATGGATGGTCACTGGGCGGAGAAGAATCACTTCCTGAAGAATGACTTGCTCCGTGTTGCCGTGGTTGACCTTATCAATAAAGGGTACACTCGTGCCGGTCTTAAAGTCCCGACCGTGAATGAACTGCTCGCTATGTGCCCGTCGGAAGACCCCGTGTGGGATATTTACCGCAAGGGCTGTACACTCGGTATCAATCAGGTTGAGCAGCCGGGAACTGCCAGCCGAGTAGGCGTTTACGCGCCGACCAATATTTCCGAGCTTTGCGCGTTCATCGCCGCAATTCGCCCGGGATTTAAGTCAATGTATAAGATTTTCGAATCTCGACAGGACTTTTCGTATGACGTTAAGCCGTTCGACGACCTGCTTCGCACGGAAGAGCTACCGCAGTCGTTCTGCTTGTATCAGGAACAACAGATGGCAGTGCTGAACTACGCCGGCTTTCCGATGTCAGAATGTTACGCGGCGATTAAGAACATTGCTAAGAAACGTAAAGAGAAAGTTCTTGCTTATCATGAGCGATTTATCAACGCATTCTCAAAACGACTGGTCGAACAGGAAAACATCAATAAAACTGATGCCGCTGAAAAGGCTAAAAATGTTTGGAAAATCATCGAAGATGCTGCCCAGTATGCCTTTAATAGCAGTCATTCGTACAGTGTTTCTTTGGACTCCCTTTACGGTGCATGGCTCAAACAGCATCATCCTCTCGCGTTCTATGAAACCTTCATGCGTATCATGGACGAGAAGGGAGACAAGGACAAGCTCGCCGCCGCCAAGGATGAAGCCGAAAGCTACTTTAATATCAAGTTCCCGCCGTTCAAATTTGGTCAGGATAACCGAAAGGTAACCGCAGACGAAGAGAACAACGCAATCAGCAACGCGCTGACCTCTATCAAGGGATTCAACAAGGCTGCCGCCGTTGCTCTTTATGAGCTCGGGCAGGAGCCGCCGAAGTACCTTTCCGACGTTCTTCTGGCTCTCCGACCAAAGAGCATTATGAAGTCCACCACCGAGCCTCTGGCTCAAATCAGCTACTTCTCAAGCTACGGCAACGACCGCGAGGTTCTAAACATCATCGCTCTGTGCGAGGAGTTCGGATACGGTGCAAAAGCATCCATGCCGCGAGAGCGCGTTGATAACAGCTTTCTGGCTGATATTGTACCGAAGTACGCCGACGGTCTCAAGAAGGACGGCCAGCCAGCGACAAGATATACGTTCACGAGCCTGCAGATGAGTACCTTGAAAGACGAAAAAAAGCGGCTCGCGGCCGCTCTTAAAAAGAACCCAACGCCGGAACTGGAAGAACAGCTTCTCGCTGTCGAGCAGGAAATTGCTGAGGAACTGAAGCGAATCGTCGCTCAGGTGCTCCGCGAATGTGAAGACCGTGTACTGGCGGCAGGTATCGAAGACCTTCCGTTCCGCGTGAAGATTGAGAACCAGCAGGAAATTCTCGGGTATGTGGACATCCGGACAGGCAAGGAAGAAGACCGCAGACTTGTTCTCGTGTCGGATTTTCGGCCACTTTTGAGTAAAGACACCGGAAAACCGTGGGGTTATGCTTGCTTTACACAGTCACTTGGTTCTGGTAAGCGCATTCGATTGACGCTTCGGTCGCGGCAGTACGACCAGAATCCAATCAAAAACGGCAGCATCATTTACGTTGACCGATGCACGAAGAACAAATCCGGCTATTGGTATCTTGACCAGTATCATCTGGTCGGTTAAGGAGGAAGACATGATTAAGAGACACATAGTAGAAATCATCGAAGAATTGGACAAGGACGGGAAGGTTGTCTCCCGAACGACGACTACCACGGATGAGACAGACGACAACCATTACGGAAGTTATTATCCGCCGATTACGCAGAACCCGTTTTACGCGGAAACGCCGGAGGACTCAAAGTACGCCGTATGATTCCTAAATTCCCAAACCCTAAGAACCCACGAGATCCCGATTATGTTCCGGAGATTATCGGCCGCTGTGAAAACTGCGGCAATGAGTTATCTCCGGATTGGGAGCTCTGGAAAGATAAAGACAGCAACCTGTTTTGCTGCGAAGAATGTGCCATCTCGTATAATGGCATCCGCGAAATCGACGACCTGTTTTAAGAAAGAGAGTGATGAGAATGGAAGAAATGTCAAAGACCGCGATGGAAACCATCGTAGACTACAACCAGCAGGACGACACAGCACATGTGTTCACATATGACCCTGCGCTCCAGAAGAAGATGGACAAGCTCTGCGCCGATCATCCCGAAGAGGTTTGTATGACAATTGAGTGCAACGGTTCTAAGAACTACACGTTCCCAAAGAGCTGGCTCAAGATTACCGCACCGCGCAAGAAGAAGGTGACCGCGTGAACGTAAAGTTACTCGCTTGGACACCAATGCCGGAACTTGTTGTCGCGGCGGCCGGCAAGGGTTGTTACTCTTCCGGCACGGCTGCGGATATTCTGGGGGACATTACTCCGGAACAGGCGGCAAAGTTCATCCGACAGATTAAACGTTCCGGTCATACTTCTGTTCTAGAGCATGCGTCTTTTACGTTCGGTATCGACGGGATATCCCGCTCTCTGCTTGCACAGATTACGCGCCATCGTATCGCATCTTTTTCGGTGCAGAGTCAGCGCTATGTCAATATGGCAAAGCCGGAGTTCGTGATGCCGGAGGCTGTAAAGAATAATCTGGCCGCCAAGCTGATGTTCGAGAACTGCATGGAGACGATCAGAGCGACCTACAGCGACATTCACGCAACACTCATGAGCGAAAAGCTCCGTGAGAAGTACGCGCAGTACGCAATCGGCGACTTCAATATCGAGTTCCGCAACAGCGGCCAGTTCTTCTATCTGCAGCTTGACGCCATTATGGAGCAGAAGAAGAACGAGGACGAAGCGCTGTATAAACAGTACAAGAAAGATCGCTCGGCGGCTGAAAAATACGCTAACGAGAATGCCCGCTGCGTGCTCCCAAATGCCGCAGGAACGTCGTTCTCTGTAACCATGAATGCACGCGAATTGCTCAGTTTCTTCGCTCTACGGTGCTGTAATCGCGCACAGGACGAGATTAGAGAGCTGGCGGAGCAAATGTTAGTTTTATGCCAGAAGGTTGCGCCGACTATCTTTGAAAACGCCGGTGCGCCGTGTGTTTCCGGCTCCTGTCCCGAGGGTGTCATGACATGCGGACATCCGAAGACCCGCCAGAAGGGAGAATAAGTTGGCACATATCATCATTGTAAATGGACCCGCGAGAAGCGGAAAGGACACATTTTGTTCTTTGTGCCGAGACCGGGCTTATTTCTACGATATGCTGATCGCACAGATCAGCTCTGTAGATATCATCAAGGAAGTCGCTCGACGGCTTGGCTGGAACGGTGAGAAGGACGACAAGTCCAGAAAGTTCTTGTCTGACCTGAAAGACCTGTCGACGCAGTATTCCGACGCGCCGCTTGAGTATCTGACCAAGGAATTCAATCGGGTAAAGGATCACGACAACGTCATGCTGTTCATGCACATCCGTGAACCGGAGGAGATTCAGCGAGCCAAGGAACGTTTTGACGCTCTGACGCTGCTGATTAAGCGACCGGGTTACGAGCCAATCCAGAGCAACCACGCCGACCGTGATGTTGACCAGTTCGATTACGATTATACGATTGTAAATAACGGCACGATGCAGGATCTGGAACAGCAGGCCAGCGATTTCATCGAAAAGGTAAAGGGCGGCTACTTTGAAAAACGCCGCGAGGAAGTTAAGTAAGAAGGGTGCCTATGCTAAAAATCCAGAAGAAAGATGGTTCTATCGAAGCGTTCTCCAGTCAAAAGATCGTTTCCGCGATTCGTAAGTCCGCTAATCGTGCTATGTATGACCTGTCCGATGAACAATGCCGCCGCGTTGTTGATTTGACGTTGACTCACCTTGCAGAGCATGGCGGGGACGTTGCTCCGGTTGCAAACGTACACAATGCAGTCGAGAGAGCTCTGGACGATGTAGCTCCAGATGTGGCCAAGTGTTATCGCGATTATCGCAACTACAAGCAGGATTTTGTCCATATGCTCGATGATGTCTACCGCAAGAGTCAGGCAATTCGTTATATCGGTGACCGAAATAATGCCAACACGGATTCCGCTCTGGTTCCGACTCAGCGTAGTTTGATTTACAATGAGCTGTCCAGTGCATTGTATAAGAAATTCTTCTTGAATCGAGAAGAGCGCGAGGCTATGAAAGACGGTTACATCTACATTCATGACCGATCTGCACGACTTGACACGATGAATTGCTGCCTTTTCGACATGGAGAACGTCCTAACTGGCGGCTTTGAGATGGGCAATGTCTGGTACAATGAGCCAAAGACGCTTGACGTGGCGTTCGATGTTATCTCCGATGTTGCAATCAGCGCGGCCGCTTGTCAGTATGGCGGATTCACCATCCCTGAAGTAGACAAGATTTTGGCTCCTTATGCCGAAAAATCGTACCAGAAATACTTTGAGGAGTACACAGAAATTGCGGTTTACAACAATCTTGGCGACCACGAGGATGTACTGACCGCCGCCGATGAGTATGCTGTGAAGAAGGTTCAGCGTGATATGGAACAGGGATTCCAGTCTTGGGAATATCGTTTCAACACGGTTGGTTCCAGTCGCGGTGATTATCCGTTCATTGCGGTTTCGTTTGGTCTTGACAATTCTCGCTTCGGCCGAATGGCATCCATGACTTGTATGAACGTTCGAGCAGGCGGACAGGGAGCTGCTGGGCATAAAAAGCCAGTGCTGTTCCCGAAACTGACGTTCCTTTATGATGAGGAGCTTCATGGAGAAGGGAAACCGATGGAAGACGTCTTTGAGTGTGGAGTAGATTGCAGTACCAAGGCCATGTATCCAGATTTTCTTTCGTTGACCGGCGAGGGCTATATTCCTTCTATGTATAAGAAGTATGGCCGTGTCGTGTCACTCATGGGTTGAGAAAAGCACCGTAGCCCATGTAAAATTCCGCGAACCTGCAAATGCAGGGTGTGAGGGCGGCGTTTAGTGTGAGTAGGAAATGACTCGTTAACGTCCTTGCTAACAGGGAAGGCTTGTGAAAGCAAGATAATCGCTGTGCTATGAAAATGTGAAACGACTACCGAAAGGGTATCTGAGGCGAAAGTAGGGTTGCCTCAGAGAGTAACCGAGTAGGGTACACAGTAGGTGAGAATCCTGCTGTGGAAGCGCGGAAAGCTGACCTAACAGCTATGATATAGTCTGAGCGGCATAGTCCGCTTGTGCAGAGCTTCGCTCTCGCCTTGGTTTGAACGAGGAGGAGAGCACCCAGAAGACGAGAACGACAAGCCCGTCTTCGTTGGCCGATTTAATCTCGGCGCAATTTCCCTTCATTTGCCGATGATTTTGGCAAAGTCCCGTCAGGAGAACCGCGACTTCTACGAGGTGCTTGACTACTACCTCGAGATGATTCGAAATCTCCATAAGAAGACCTACGATTATCTGGCCGAGAAGAAGGCTTCTACCAATCCACTTGGTTTCTGTCAGGGAGGCTTCCTTGGCGGCCATCTTGAACCAGAGGAGAAGATTGGCAAGCTGCTCCCGCCAATGACCGCATCATTCGGTATTACTGCTTTGAATGAACTGCAGGAGCTGTATAACGGCAAGTCTATCGTCGAGGATGGCGCGTTCGCGCTGGAAGTGATGCAGTACATCAACAAGAAGGCCGAGGAGTTCAAAAGGGCAGACCACATTCTGTACGCTCTCTACGGAACGCCGGCCGAATCCCTTTGTGGATTACAGATTGAACAGTTCCGCAAGAAGTATGGCATCGTAAAGGGCGTATCCGACCGACCGTATGTATCGAATAGCTTCCATTGCGGTGTTTGGGAGAACATCACTCCGCCGCAGAAGCAGGATCTCGAAAATCGCTTCTGGGATTTGTTCAATGGCGGCAAAATCCAGTATTGTCGATACCCGGTATCTTACAACAAAGGTGCCCTCCGTTCGCTGATTCGCCGAGCGATGAAACTGGGATTCTACGAAGGCGTAAACCTGTCGTTGGCGTACTGTGAGAAGTGCGGGTATGAACAGCTTGATATGGATGTCTGCCCGAAGTGCGGATCGACTGACGTCACAAAGATTGATAGGATGAATGGCTATCTTGGTTATACTCGTGTTCACGGCAAGACACGATACAACGACGCTAAGAACGCAGAAATCAAAGACCGCGTCAGCATGTAAGAGGTGAAGCATGAATTATCATAACATTACCAAGGATGACATGCTGAACGGAACCGGCCTGCGTGTCGTATTATGGGTATCGGGGTGCGCTCATGCGTGCCCCGGTTGCCAGAACCCACAGACGTGGGAACAGATGTCTGGTATCCCATTTGACAAAGAAGCGATGGACGAGATTCGTGTAGAGCTTCAGAAAGATTATATCGACGGAATTACACTGTCTGGCGGTGACCCTCTGTTCCCGGGTAATCGTGGAGCGGTAACTCGCTTGCTCCAGACAATCCGTGAAGAGTTTCCGGATAAAACCATTTGGCTGTATACTGGCTATTCGTATGAGCAGGTATGCACTTTACCTGCTGTGGAACTGGCCGATGTCCTTGTCGATGGAGAATATCTGGAGACCAAAAGAGACGTAAACGCGCCGTGGGTCGGAAGTACCAACCAGCGCGTAATTGATATTAAAAAGACCGCGACGAGCGGGAAAATTACCTTGTGGGAGGACAAACATTGTATTTAACCGTAGCAGAATTTGACACCGTGAGCTATCCGCAGTTCACGGCAGACGTAAAAAAATGCAACCCGCTCATTTCGGAGGGTTGCATCGAAGATATGTGGCGCGACCTTGTTTTCCCTGATCGCGCGACTGAAGGCAGTGCAGGATATGACTTCCGCGTGCCGTATGACATTATCCTTGAACCGGGTGAGTCGGCACTGATCCCGACCGGTATGCGCTGCCAGATCGAAGAAGGCTGGGTGCTGATGCTGTTCCCACGTTCCAGTATGGGCTTCAAGTACCGTATGCAGCTTGATAATGGCACAGGTATTGTGGACGGGGACTACATTTTCGCCGAGAACGAAGGTCACATCATGGCAAAGATTACGAACGACAGCCGCGAAGGCAAGACAATGCACCTGCGAGCGGGTGACCGATTTATGCAGGGCGTGTTCGTTCCTTACGGCGTCACGGTTGATGACGAGCCAAGAGGGAAGAGAACCGGCGGCCTCGGCTCCACTGGCAATTAAAAAGAGACGTCGAGGTACCTTCTCAACGTCTCGGTGGCAGCCAGTTACTTGTTGCCAAAGAACTTTCGCTCAATCCAGAACCATGCACCCGCCGAAGCGATGCCGATTATGAACTGAACTACCATTAGTTGCAGTGACATGAGTTTCCTCCTTTCGAAAAAGGAGAATAGCAAATTGATCCGTATTACCAAAGGCCACCAACGGCATTATACTGCAGTGGATAGCGAATAGTCAAATAAAAAGAGCCGGCTCACTAACAATTACAACAACGTGCTCGCGACTGCCTTAAAGATCGCAAACAACAAAGAACAGCGATTCAAGAAGAAAAAAGGAGCGGCTTTGCCGCTCCAAGCACCGAAGAGACTTCAGGTAAGCTGTTCAATGAAGAATTTCAGCGCGCCCCAAAGGGCGGCCGCAAGCACTCCATACGCTACCGTAGCAGCGGAACAGCAAACTTTAGATCGAAAGTCTCTCATAGTAACCTCCTTTTACAGAAGGCGACGCAGTCGAGTAGGTAAGAGACTGCGAAAATCCGCCGAATTGCGGGTGATTCTGGTGGTGCAATACCAATCATACCGCGTTTTCTAAAATTCGTCAAGGTTCGCTGTATCCGTAAAAAAAAGGCACCCGAAAAGGGTGCCTCACCTATTGGGATGGATATACCACACGCCCTCGGGCGTTTTCCAAACCTTCGTCCGATGATTGCCGATTTTAACCCCGTACTCGGTAGCACGAAGGTCTTTATTGAACATGCAGCCGGTGACGAGACGTATACGATAGCCTTTGTTGAGATAGCTTATCAGCTCTGGTTGTGATGTGTGCGGATTGAGTGTCACACTAACTTCGGCAAACCCTGCGCGCTGTTCAATCGGCGGCAGAGTAACCGGAGAATACTTTGCATATGCGGCGTTGCCGCTGATGGGGTCGTACATAGTATCACCTCAAACCCATTATAGAACAAATGTTCGATAAAATCAAGCGTACAATTAAATAAAGGTTTAGGGCGCTTCGCACCCCATTTTTTTCGAATTATTGTAAACCTTATAAAAGTATGCTATTATAAAGAAAGGTTCTAATAGATGAAAACTTATAAATTGCTGACTGCCGATGAAGTGTCCAAGTCATTAGGCGTTTCGGTGTCCTATGCTTATAAGATTATCCGCCAGTTGAATGATGAACTTCAAAATCAAGGGTATCTTACAATACATGGGAAAATCGATTCGTCATATTTTCAGAAGCGGTTCTTCCCCTCTTTTGGGAAGGAGGATATTTATGCCTCAGTATAAGTACACTACAAAAAAAGGAGTGAAGTGGTACTCAAAGTTCAACTATCTCGATGCTCAAACTAATAAGTTTGTAACTACGCTGAAACGCGGATTTTCATCAAAACGAGAGGCGAGAGCGTTTGAAGAAAATTTTTTGGATGAACTAGATTCTCAGTCTCAGTCTTCGACAACGCATACCATAACGGATATTTATAACGAATATCTTTCTTCGTTTAAGCGTTCGGATATGAAACAGTCTACTCTGCAGACCAAACACAACATATTTGCCAGCTATATCGCTCCGTATTTTGAAGGCATCCCAGTTGAAGAAATTACAGCCGCAGACATCGCCGCATGGCAGAAAAATGTCAAGGAAACAAAAAAGTCAAACGGTCAGCCGCTTTCTCCGGCTTATCTGCGAACGGTACAATCTCAGCTCAACGCTTTGATAAACTATGCAAGTGGCAAAGGGTATATTTCTATCAACCCTCTGGTTGACATCAAGAACATGGGAGTGAAAGGTAGACGACTTCTTTTCTGGAGTTACGAAGAATATGAAAAGTTTGCATATGAAGCTATGAATTTTCCAACTTACTATTATGCTTATGAAGTCTTATATTGGTGCGGCATTCGAGAAGGCGAATTACTCGCTCTCACGCGCGAAGATATAGACTTAGACAATCAAACGATTCGCATCAATAAGACATATAGCCGAGTTGGGCGAAAAGACATTATCACAACTCCTAAAACACAAAGCTCCGTAAGAACGATTAGCATTCCTCGATTTCTTTGTGATGAATTGACGGAATACTTTGCAATGAAGTATGATTTAACGCCAGACCAGCGTATCTTTGTTTTTACAAAGCACGGATTATCGAGCAATTTCCATTCTTTGATTGCAAAAGCTAATGTCCCAGATATGCCAATCCACGGATTGAGACATTCTCATGTGTCCCTTCTTATCAGTAAACAATATAACATTTTTGAAATTTCAAAACGTATTGGCCATAAATCCATCAGTACAACACAAGATATTTACGGCCATTTGTTTGACAATGTTCAAAAAGCTATTGCGGACGATCTCAATTCAATGAGGAGTGTTAGAACGGATGTCTAAGAAAAACTGCGATAGAGACGGTCGCGTGAGGACAAAAACATGTGCGTTTCGCGTTTCACCCAAAGAATATGAACAGATCGAACTAGCTGTTTCTCTCAGTGGAATGATGAAACAAGATTACCTTCTAAATAAGGCGCTTGATCGGCAATTTGTCATCCAAGGTAATTGTAAGGTTCACCGAGCTGTTTGCGATAGACTCGACGCTTTGTTGGTGAAGCTACAAGCATTAAACGACCTGAACGGATACAATGACTATTTATCCGCTGATATAAAAATGATTGCTCAGCTAATAAAGCAACTGTATTCGTCGGGCGACAGTGAATAACTTCTTCTTTTTTGATACATTTTTTGATACAAAAAAATGTGTACTCAGAATAACATGGATAATACAAATAATATACCACAAAATATAGAATATATGTGCGTATGGACACCACAAGATATATTCTTGAAATTGAGTGGGAATAATCTTCTCTGGCTAACATCTTGAAAACGCAAAAAAATTTTTGCAACACTTTTGTAACACGTTAGTAATTTTCGAATACGAAACATCCTAAAAAATTGGCCGCCAACTCGCTTGCCCATTCCGAGTTGGCGGCTTCTTTTTTGTGTTAATGTGTATACACACAGTCAAATTATTATACAGACGAGTGAGATCCCGTCAAGATTTATGCGAAAAATTATTTGCAGACTCGATAAGGTACAATAAGTTACGCAAACTAAAAAGATAGCGTATAATCAAGTTCGCAAAAGCAAATAGGCAATAGCCAAGCCATCAGGGCTCTTGTAAAATGAGATAGTTGTCGAAAAAAACATGATGTAAAGGAGAGACCCTAATGGCTCACAAAAAGAATACCACAAATCTGACAGAATTGCTACTGCAATGTGTGACGCGGTCATCCAGGCAGGGATTGCTGCACTATGCTGTTATGAGAATGCAATATATATATTGAAGAAAAAGTACAGCGGTTTGCAAAGCAAGCAGCGGGACTATCCCGAATTCTGTGTAACCGCCCAAATGCGGTATAAAATAGAACTTATATTTCAAGGCGGGAGCGGCGTTGGCTGCGCCCGCCTTGTTTACAACATAACGCCGACATGGGCGGAAGTCAAGGGACACCCTCGTCCATTGGAGCCTCGCCGGCGGCGTAGCGCCCCTTGACCTTCGAGCCGGGTTGTTAATCAGGCATCCGATCCTCAAAATAGATTGCCAGCTGGGCATGAATCATACTCCAGTCCTGTCTGTGGCCGGTCCACTTCCGGGTAATATCCATCATCGCCAGATACAGCATCTTAAACAGGCTGTCATCGGTCGGAAATACAGATTTTGCTTTTGTCACTTTGCGAAGCTGACGGTTGAAGCCTTCGATAGTGTTGGTCGTATAGATCAGCCGCCGAAGTTCTTGAGGAAACTTAAAATAAGTGCTGAGATTTGCCCAGTTATCCCTCCATGACTGAGAAATCTTAGGATACTTCTTGCCCCAGTGTTCTGCAAACGTGTCTAACGCGTCCAAAGCAGCCGGTTCATCTACCGCTGCGTAGACTGCTTTCAAGTCAGCCATAAGTGCCTTCAAATCCTTGTAGGAGACATATTTGCTGGAATTTCGAATCTGGTGAATAATGCGGTTTTGAATCTCAGTTTTAGGGAAAACTGCCTCAATCGCCGCAGAAAACCGGTCAAATTATCCGTACAGGCAATGAAAACATCCTCGACACCCCGATTTTTCAGGCTGTTCCGTACGGTAGCCCAGAATTTCACACTTTCGTTCTCGCCAACCCACATACCGAGAACATCCTTATGCCCGTCCAGATCAATGCCGATCGCGATATAAACGGCCTTCTTCACGATATATCCCTCACTGCGTACATGATAGTGAATCGCATCCAGGAAAACAACCGCATAAATGGACTCCAGCGGCCTCTGCTGCCACTCTTTCGCTACGGGAAGGTTTGGAAGGTTTTATCTGTGATACGGCTTACTGTGGTATCAGAGACATCTACGCCGTAAATATCCTGAATATGTGCTTCGATATCGCTGGTCGTCATGCCCTTGCATACATCGACAGGATCTTCTCCTCGATGTCCTGGCTGACGCTGGTCTGATTTTTCCGCAGCACCTTGGGTTCGAATTCGCTCTTGCGATCCCACGGCACAGATACCTCTACATCGTCAAAACTGGTGCGCAGGGTTTTGATGCTGTGCCCGTTCCGGCTGTTATCCGTGTCCTTGTTCTTGTAGTCATACCGGCTGTAGCCCAGCTGATCGTCCAGCTCGGCCTCCAGACCGTTTTCCATGAACTCCGCGATAGTGTCATTGAACAGTTCCTGAATGTCATCCATGCTGCCTACATTCGCCAGCTGCAGCAACTCACGAATTTTTCACGACGTGTGTTTTCTTCTGGGGTTTTTCCCTTCTTGCCATTGTGATTACCTCCGTCATCCTACTTCTATTCTACACCTTGTTGGAGGTTTACACAAAGTTTGGGATGGAGTCACAACAGCAGATAAAACTTGGCAGTTCCGCCTAAATTTTCGGCAGCACTACCAATTTTTACTTTGCAATTTCGGTGATACTGCCAGATGCTCTGTGCTTGACATTAACCGATCCGTTGCGTTATAATTTTTATGCAAAGTTTATTAGCCGAATCGGGGGCGTAGCTCAGCTGGGAGAGCGTTTGACTGGCAGTCAAGAGGTCATGGGTTCGATCCCCACCGTCTCCACCAAAATGTGTTGATGAAAGATGCAACGCCGAAAACGCCGCACGAAAGTGCGGCGTTTTCGCATATAATGTGCCACTTTTGGAATGAAAAAGTTGCAAAAACTCGATTTTTCAAAATTTCAGTTTTCCCCCGCGAGAGGCGACATTTCAGAGATGCAGCCGGTCGTTTTTATGGACTGGTGTAACTCGAACACCGAGGCTTAAAAAAGAATAAAGAATAAGAAGGCAGGCCGCCGTTCGGCTCCCTATGTGGGAGCGGACGGCGGCCTTTTTCGTCTCATTGGTGCTTATGTTGCTTTCGCTTCGTTTGTCTGCCATTCCTTGGTGGTGTTGGTAATAGCTTTCTCGTAACCTTTCGAGTATGCTTGCGTTACAAAAAACGAAGGAGGTATCCGAGAATGGCAACTACCAAAAACTTGTGTGCTCAGATTCCCATCGACCTACATGAGCGGGTCAGCGAAGAACGGGAACGGCTGGGCCAGACCACCAGCGAGTACATCGCCAACCTCATCCAAGGCTATTACAACATGATGGAAAATCAGAAAGGCGGCATTCAAATGACTGAAAAAGGCAGAACCATGGCATTCCAGATTCCCGAAGAACTCTTCCAGCGCATCAAGCGTCACTTGGAGCGCGAGATGCTCCGCAGCGGCAAAAAGCTCACTCAGCGAGACTTCGTGCTGAACCTGATCACGCAGGCGCTGGACGAAGCGGACGCTGAGAACGCCGCAGAGCAGAACGCCCCCACTGAGCCCCCTGTCGCGCCCCATGTGGCCGACGTGATCACTCCAGCGGACACGGACACCCCCAACGAAGATAACGCCGTGTAAGCCTGCAAACGCCGAAGTAAAAAAACGAATCATACATGGAGAAAGCCGCCCTGGGCATCTGAGATCATCAGATGCCCAGGGCGGCTTTTTGCGTTTCATCAAAGAAAGAAGGAGGCACACATCATGGCAAGCGAGATCAGAAATCGCTTCACAGACACAGAAATGCAGATCGCCAGAGAGACGGACCTGCCAGAGCTGCTCTCCCACCTCGGCTATCAGGTCAAGCGCGTGGGACGCTTCCATACTACCGCGGAGATGGACAGCCTGCGGATCAAGGACCGGCGTACCTGGTTCCGGTATTCCCAGAATACCGGCGGGGATGCCATCACCTTTCTCCAGCAGTTTTGCGGAAAATCCTTTCCGGAAGCGGTGGAGTACCTGCTGACCTTCCACGGGAAAGCCAGAGACGCACCCGCTCCACAGCCAAAGTCAATCAGCCAGAAGCAGGCGCTTTCCCTGCCGCCCCGCAATGCGGATGACAGAAGGGTCTTCGCCTATCTCCGTAAGCGGGGTATCGCTGCCCAGGTGATCCGACAATTTCTGAATGCCGGTCTGCTGTATGAGGATGCGGTACATCATAACTGCGTCTTCGTCGGCAGAGATGAGTCCGGACAGGCAAAGTTCGCGGGGCTGCGCGGCACCTATGATCTGGACAGCCCCGGCTTCAAGGGGGATGCACCCGGCAGCGACAAAAGCACAGGCTTCTCCCTCCCGCACGATCCGCGGTCAGATCTGGTGCGTGTTTTTGAAGCGCCCATCGACCTGATGAGTTACCTCACGCTCCATAGAGACGCAACCAACGCCGTTGCTCTGTGCGGGCTCTATGACGGCGCACTGCAGACCTATTTGCAGGCGCATCCGGAGATCCGCCGTATTGCACTGTGTCTGGACGCGGACGAGCCTGGGCAGAAAGCCGCTCGGCAATTACAGGAAAAGTATCAGTTACAGGGGTATGCCGTTGTCGTGGAGAAACCGCGCTGCGGCAAGGATTGGAACGAGTATCTGCAAAGAAAGATTTGCAGCCGGGAAAGGGGGCGATAGCCAAAAGAACAGCATTTTCAACGCGGATAAAAAACAAAAAATATAAGGAGGATCTATGAATCTGAAACAGAACCATTATTCCCGCAGGGCGCTGGCACTGCTGCTGACGCTGGTCATGTGCGTGGGCATGATCCCCACCGCCTTTGCCGCGCAGCAGAACAGCTACCACGACCCCGCCGAGCACTGGATGCAGGCATCCGGCCGCACCAACGAGCTGGACGCCAACAGTGTCGTGACCCGCGAGACCTTCAAGTGCGGTGAGTGCGGCAAAGCCACATCTTTTGAGGTGTTCCGCGTTCCCGAATATACCCGCAATGGTCAGCCGGCACTCAGCCGCAATGTGAAATATTCGGACGGCACGATGGTGGATGGCGTCGGTAAGGGTGATACAATGGACGGTATTCCCGGCAAGGACGCCGCCTACACCGGATATCACTACACCAAAGCCGTCTGCGAAACCTGCGGCGGCATCAACACAAATATGAGCAAAAGCGAGTACGGCTATCTGAAGAATGTCTACTGGCTGTACGACTGTGCCGCCGCATTTACGCAGGAACTGGATGAAACCGTGACCTACGAATACACGGATGATACCTATCACACTGTCACCACTAAAGGCGGCACCTACTGCGCGTTCTGCTACGGTACCAATCATACGGTCAGCCGCAAGCTGGAGCGCCACGATATGGTGACGGAAGTCCTGCCCCAGCCGGCGAATGGCCGCTTTGCAGTGGTGGAGAAGTGTAGCCTGTGCGACTACGTCCACTATGACTACACGGCGGCAAAGGCGGTTGTTGCGGACTATTACGGCGTGGTTGACGGAAAGCCCCACACCATCACGGTCAGCGATCTCTCCGAAGCCGGTGTCCGCACCTCTATCCGCTACGGCAACAGTGCGGATAGCTGCACCATGACCTCCGCACCCAACTACACGGAGGAAGGTCAGTACATGGTCTACTACGAGATCACCTACAGCTACAAGGGCGTGGAGATGACCGAGAACGGCGTAGCGAAGGTTTGGCTCCGTGACGAATCCACCAAGGATGACGGCTCTTGTGCCTGCGGCTGCGGGAATCCAAACTGCGGCTGCCAGAACAAGAATTGCAACGGAAATTGCTGCACCGACAAGGGCTGCGGTGAAAACCACAAGTATATTCTGCTGGACAGCACCAAGGCCGGCTGCACCACCCTCGGCTATGACCGCTACCTCTGCACGGACTGCGGCAAGATCGAAAAGCGCGACTATGTGGACTCCCTCGGTCACGCATGGCAGAGCATCGTCATCCGCGACGCCACCTGCGAAACGGACGGCAAGCTGCTGGAACTGTGCTCCCGCTGCGGCGAAATGAAGCAGACTGCCACCCCCAAGGGCGAACATAAGTACAGAACCTATCCCGTAGCTGCTACCTGCACGACTCCCGGTTACACCGTCCGAGAGTGCTCCGTCTGCGGCGACCGTCATATCGAGGACATCACGGCGGCGCTGCCTCACAATTACGAATCCCATGTCATCGCCGCTACCTGCGAAACCGGCGGCAAGACCATCCACCGCTGCGACGGCTGCGGCAGCAGTTTCGTCACAGACTACACCGATGCGCTCGGTCATAGCTGGGATAAGGGAACCCTCGTCACCAACGCCACCTGCACCGGCGAGGGCGTGATGGAATACCGCTGTACCCGCTGCGGCTATCACCGCATCGAGGGTAACAAGGCGGCAGGTCATGTGCCCGGTACGCCTGCGACTTGCACAGAACCCCAGCTTTGCACCAAGTGCGGCGCAGTGCTGAAAAACGCGCTGGGACATGATTACAAGTCCGAAGTGACCGCCCCCACCTGCACGGAGATGGGCTACACCACCAACACCTGCACCCGCTGCGGCGATACCACCAAGACCGACTATACCGAGCCTGCCGGTCATAAACCCAGCGACTGGATCGTTGACAAGCAGCCGACCACCGACTCTGAGGGTAGCAAGCACAAGGAGTGTACCGTGTGTGGCGAAAAGCTGGAGACACAGCCCATTGAAAAGATCTACAACAGCGCCACCACGGACAGCAGGGGTGAGGCCATTGTGGGCGGATACCTTGTGACCGTCACGGATACCGACACCAAGAATCCCGTAGCAAACGCCGCCGTGGCGCTCCATAAGGATAACAGCATCTCCATCCGTCTGCCGAACAGCCGCCTGCTGGACTACGCCGACCAGACCACCGTGACCGTGCAGCTTGTAAAGGACAAGAGCGCTGTGCCGAACATGAGCATCGCTGTCACGGACAAGAACGACAACTATGCCACAGACAAAACGAACAAGGCAGGTCAGATCACCGTTCCCACCGGCAGCGGCGTGACCAATGAGGACGGCAAGGTCACTACTGGCTATGAGGACGCGGACGGCGACCGCTGGACGCTGACCGTCAAGGTCATCCGCACGGACACGAAGCGCCCCATCTCCGGCAGTGCAGTGTCCATCGGCAAGACCGGCAATATCACAGTGAAGCTGCCGGACGGCGCGGATCTGGACGCCAAGCATCAGGTGACGGTCATTGTCACCGACCACAAGAAGGCTCCCCAGCAGGGCAAAAATGTTGCGGTCAAGGGCGATCTCGGCCAGTCTGCCGCAGGCAAGACCGACAAAAACGGTGAGCTGACCGTCCCCGAAGTGGAGCAGACCGAGCGCCACGGCGTTTACATCGTCGGCTACACGGACGGCACCTTTGGCCCCAGCCGCAGCATGACCCGCAGTGAAGCCGCCGCGATTTTCGCAAGACTGCTTGCCGAGAAGAACGGCGATACCATTTCCACAGCCGCAACAACCAAGTTCGCGGATATTCCGGCTCATGCCTGGTATAGCGGCTATGTGAAATACCTCGCCAACAACGGCATTACCTACGGCAAGAGCAAGACCATCTTTGCCCCCAACGATGCCATTACCCGTGCTGAGTTTACCACGATGGCTGTCCGTTTCTTTGATGTGTACGGCGACGGCGATGCGGAGATCATGGAGCAGTTCAGCGGCTTCCACGATGTTTCTTCCGGCTATTGGGCGGCTGAATACATCAAGTACGCGGCGCTCCACGGCTGGATCAATGGCTACGGGGACGGCTCGTTCCACGCAGAGCGCGAGATCAACCGCGCCGAGGTTGTCACCATCGTCAACCGCCTGCTGGGACGCGAAGCGGACGAGGACTACATCGCGGACAATCTCCGTAAGCTGAACACCTTCCCGGATGTCAGCCGCAAGCATTGGGCGTATTATGCCGTCATGGAAGCCGCCAACGCTCACACTGCTGTGCTTGGCGAGAGCGAAAGCTGGAACAAGTAAATCGTATCCCTCTGCGGGTGGTCTGATAGCAGACCACCCGCATTTTTATCCAAATCTAAAAACACTCAAAATAAAGGAGAACTGAATATGCTGAAGATCACTGCCATTGGCAACCTGACCCACGATGTGGAACTGAAGATGAACGAGAATACCGGCAAGCCCTACGCCATCCTGCGGATCGCCTCGGACCGCCGCTACAAGGATAAGGCCGGCAACCGTCTCACCGACTTTATCTCCATCAAGGTGCGCGGCCCTCTGGCCGAGCGCTGCGCTGAGTTTGCCTGGAAGGGCTGCAAGTTGGCGGCGTTCGGTGATTTCGAGACCATCACCTTTGAGAATGAGCCGGAGCGTCAGCCCGGTTTCCTCATCAAGGCCAGCGATGTGGAGTTCCTGTCTCCCCGCAAGGCGGAGGACGCGGCACAGGCTGTGGATGCTGAGACTGTCTGTGAGGATGCCGCCTGATGAAAAATACCGGGATCACATATACCAGTGCTGAACGCAGCCCTGTGATCCTGCCGGAGATGGCCGAGCTGCTCCCGCCTTTGAGCGCGGAGCAGTCTGCCGCTCTGGAAGAGGATCTGCTGCGAAACGGCTGTTACGCCCCCATCATCGTCAATGAGGACATGGTGATCATCGACGGGCACAACCGTCAGGCGCTGTGCGAAAAGCATGGTCTGCTCTATATGATGGCGGTGTTTTCCTTTGAGGATTTGCTGGAAGCCAAGCAGTGGGCGCTGGACACACAGAAAAATCGCAGAAATCTGGAAAAGTGGGAGCTGGGCAAGATCGCCCTGAAGCTGAAGCCGGAGATTGAGGCAAAAGCCAGGGCAAATATGGTAGCCGGTGGGCAGAATTATCGTCCGAAGGAAGGTTTGACAACATTGTCAAACCTTCCTTCAGTAGAAACTGCTGTCAATACTCGTAAAGAACTGGCGGATGCTGTTGGTATCGGTGAGGTCACGATGGGCAAGGTCATGCAGATCGATGAGAACGCCCCGGAGGTCATCAAGGAGGCTCTGGATAAGAAGAAACTGTCCATCAACAAGGGCTATGACCTGACCCGGCAGCTTCAGGACCTTCCGGAAGAGCAGCGGGAGCAGGCGGCCGCCGAAGCGCTGGAATACGAAAAAGCGAAAAAAGAACTGAAAAAGCAGGATGCCGAGATCGACCGGAAAGGAAAGATCGCGGCGCTTTTCTGCAAAGCGTATGAAAAAGCCGTCCTGCTGACGCCGTCCGAAGAAAATATCCGCTGCTGGACGGACGGGACGCGAATGACTCCGGAGGAAATGCGGGATACCGTGAAGGAATCCCGCGAGCTGGCGGAGGTGTTCCGGACGATTGCGGATATCATCGAGCAGAAGATCCTGCCCGCGGATTGGAGGTGTGCCGATGCAGAAAGCGAAGAAAACGATGCCCAGCCGGACGGGAATCCCGCCTGACGCGCAGGCGGAGATTTTGCAAAAGCTGTCCGCCGAGACGAAGATCACTTCCTGTGAGATCGCGGAGATCTTGAAAAAGCATGATGTCTGCGGAGATATGTATGCGCTCCAGGACGCCTACCGGAAACGGCTGGGACAGCGGCTCCTGTCCAGCATCCGGGACGAGAACGGCAAGCGGGAAATCCTCTCCACCAGCGGCGGCGAGTATGTCATCGTAGATTGCTGCAATGACCCACAGAAGTTGAAAGCCATTCAGCGCCGCATTCAGGCGCAGATGAATGGGCTGGATGTGTCTGCCGGGAAGGTGCATGGGCGCGTTCACTTTTTAGAGCGTTTTGCGGGCTGGGTAAGAAAGGAGCGGTCAGATGGAGCAGCATGAGGAAATGCTGTCCCCGGAGGAACAGTACGCGCAGCTTGCACCGACGCTGGACACAGACGGTTTCTCGCTGTATGCCGCCGCGGAAGAAGTCACCGGGCTCAAGGTCTGTGAGGAATTTCCCTATGAGGGTAACCGGGGAATGTTTGAGCTGGCAGCCGGACACACGCTGCTGCGGTATCTGGAAGCGGCATACTTTGGGACCGTTACCTGGGAGATCGTCCCCGGCACACCCTATGAGCGTGCTATTCTCGGTGAAGTGGACAAAACCACACCGGAGTATCGCGCGTTTTATCAGAAGATCTGCGCGGGTGCAGCAGCGCACATCAAAAAACGTATTGGGAAGGAGACACAGAATGTGAAGGAACCGATCTCAGAGATCAACAAAGAATCCTTCTGGGACCTGATCCATGAGGCAAAAAACGCCTGCGGGCAGGACATGGATGCCATGCTGGCCTATCTGAAAGACCGGCTGGTTTCTATGGGCCCCACGCAGGCGCAGAATTTTCACGACATCATCCACGCCTATGAAGATCTCGCGGACAAGTTCGGCTTGTGGGACGCGGCAGGGATCATGAAGGAATACGGCTGCAGCGATGATGGGTTTATCGACTTCCGCGCCTGGCTCATCGCACAGGGGCGCGAGGTCTATTTTGCCGCGCTGGCAGACCCGGACAGCCTTGCAGATGTCGTTCCCTACGGCGATTGCTGCTTTGAGCAGTTGAGCTATGTCGGGGACTATGCCTACGAGCAGCTCACTGGGAAAAGCGCCTATGATCAGACAGATTGGAGCGCATATGAAGCTCTTTTGATGAAGCTGGAACAAGATATCGTCTATAAGGACGGCATCGAGTTTCCCAGAGAGGGCGCGGATCTGAAGAAATATCTGCCCCGGCTCTGCGCGAAGCATCCGGAGTGGGACGGTCAAACGCGCTGGAATCTGCAGCTGAAGGAGATCCGGGATCTGATCCATGCCGGAAAGGACTATGACCGACGCCAGACATCAAATAAGAAGAAACGCAGCCGTGGAGGTGAGGCAAGATGAGCGAGTCCATGATTGTTGGTGTTGACCACGGCTATGCCGCTATGAAAACGGCCCATTTCTCGTTCCCCTCCGGTCTGGTGGCATATGAGCATGAGCCATATACGCTGAAGGACGTGCTGGAATACGGCGGAAAGTTCTATGTGGTAGGCAGCGGGCGGCAGGCGCTGCAGAAGAACAAAACGCGTACAGAGGATTATTACCTCCTCACGCTGGCCGCTATCGCAAAGGAGCTCTCCTTCCGTCATGCGGAGCCTGCGGCAGAGATCCATCTGGCGGCCGGACTGCCCCTCACCAGCTTTGGACGGGAGAAAAACGCATTCCGGGACTATCTGCTCCGAGATGGGAAAACGGTGAATTTCCGCTATGAAGGACAGGACTACTCCATCGTCATCCGTAAGGTGTCACTGTTCCCGCAGGGCTATGCCGCAGTCTTGACCCAGAGCATCCTGCTGGATGAGCCTTCTGTGATCGTGGCGGATATCGGTGGATGGACCGTGGATCTGATGCGCCTGGACAACCGTATTCCCAATGCATCGACCTGCCGCAGTCTGGAACTTGGCATGATCCGCTGTCTGGATGAGATCGGCGAGCAGATCCGCCGCACGCTGGGCCTGTCTATGACGGCGGCACAGATGGAAAGCGTGCTGCGCGGCGATGCTGTCCATATCAACGAGGATGCCAGAAAAATTATTGACCGGCAGGCAGACGCCTATGTCCATCGCCTGCTCTCCGCCATTACGGAGAGCGGACTGGATACCCGTGCCATGCCTGCTGTTTTTCTGGGCGGCGGCGCGGCGCTGCTGAAGCGGAATGTATCCGCTGCGGACGGCCTTTGCCGCCCAGTCATCCTTGACGATGTATCCCTCAACGCCAAAGGCTATGAGCGGCTGGCAGAGCGGCTCACAAAGAACGATGAGCAGTAACAAAAAGCGGATCAATCTGTCATTTTCCATGTCCTCACCCATCCAGCGCAGGGCGTGGAAGAAGCTGACGGAGATTCCCGCAGGACAGCGCACCGCCGCGGTCTGCCGCATGGTCTGTGAGTATAAGGGACAGCAGGAATTGCTGGATGCCGTTCGCCAGACCATCCGGCAGGAACTGCGGGGTGCGCAGCTTACCAAAGAAGAAGCGCAGGATAGCGGCAGCGCCGTGGATGTAGATGAAAGCGTCCTCGGCTTTTTGCTTGCCCTGCAGGAAGGAGATGAGATGACCTGATCCGATATTTTGATATGTTCGCCGGCATCGGCGGCTTCCGCACGGGATTGACCCGCGCGGGCGGTTTCCAGTGTGTAGGACACTGCGAGATCGACAAATATGCCAATGCCAGCTATGAGGCCATTTATGAGCCGGGAAAGGAGGAACGATATTATCCCGATGCCACAAAAATCGACCCCGCAGATCTGCCGGACTTCGACCTTCTGTGCGGAGGATTCCCTTGTCAGGCATTTTCAATCGCTGGCAGAAGAAGGGGCTTTGACGATACCCGCGGCACTCTCTTCTTTGAAATCGCCCGATTGGCTCAATCCAAACGACCTTCGTATCTTCTGCTCGAAAACGTTCCAGGACTGCTGTCGCATGACAAAGGCCGGACGTTTTCTGTCATCCTCGCCACGCTTAATGACCTGGGGTACCGCGTGGAATGGATGGTGCTTAACAGCAAACATTTTGGAGTCCCGCAATCCAGAAGGCGGCTGTTCCTTATCTGCTATCTTGATCCCCGATGCGCCGGAAAAATATTTCCTATCTTCGGCACAGGTGGAAAAGCTCTTATACAAGTCCTCGGAGGCTCGCAAGGCTCCCGTGTCTACGACGCAGACGGAATAGCCTGCACGCAGACTGCCGGCGCTGGAGGTGTGGGCGGCAAAACAGGATTGTATATCATTCCGCAGGACAGACCCTTTGTGGATCTATGTGCAGGGGAGGCGAGACAAACGGAGGCCGCCCGCTGTCTCACTGCCCGTTACGGTCAGACAACGCTGTCCAATCATAGAGCAGAGCGTTCCGGCGTTCTGCTCATCAAGGAAGCCACGAAAAAAGGCTATAAGGAGGCGAATCTCGGTGACAGCGTTGATCTCGGCTTTTCCGGGAGCAACACCCGCCGTGGTCGTGTGGGACAGGATATCGCACACACATTGGAGACGAGCTGTATCCAGGGCATCGTGGAACGTGGCGGACGCATCCGGCGTCTGATGCCGCGGGAGTGTCTGCGGCTCCAGGGCTTTGAGGAATGGCAGATCGACCGCATCCTCGCCATCCAGTCCGACGCACAGGCGTATAAGCAGGCAGGCAACAGCGTCACCGCCAATGTCATTGAAGCCATCGGACGCCGTATCCGGGAGGTGGATGCGGAACTGAAAGCCGGTGCTGCCGCATGATCGGGCTGAAGGACCAGTGCTTCGGCGTGGAAGTGGAAATGACCGGCATCACCCGTGAACAGGCGGCAACAGCGCTGGCCGCGTATTTTGCAACGGACGCCCGCTATGTGGGCGGCGCTTACGATAAATGGTGTGTGACGGATCAGGACGGCAAAGAGTGGACGGTCATGAGCGACTCCAGCATCCACGGGGAGCAGAAGATCGGCAGCGGCTATCGTGCAACGGGTGACTACAGATACCGTGTGGAGATGGTAACGCCAAAGCTCACCTATGCGGAACTGCCCAAGCTGCAGGAGTGTGTCCGGCAGGTACGCCACGCAGGAGCCAAGGCCAACAGCTCCTGCGGCATCCATGTCCATGTGGACGCAGCCAATCATAACAGGCAG
Source organism: Butyricicoccus sp. AM05-1 (assembly GCF_003474415.1). Classification (NCBI taxonomy): domain Bacteria; kingdom Bacillati; phylum Bacillota; class Clostridia; order Eubacteriales; family Butyricicoccaceae; genus Butyricicoccus; species Butyricicoccus sp. AM05-1. The sequence continues at coordinate 391,675 of NZ_QUDG01000001.1, forward strand.
AGTCTGAAAAATCTCATCGGCATTATGTACTCCAAGGAGGATATCCTGTTCAAAGCGCTGCAGGTCAATGAAAGCCGGGCGTCCCGCTGGTGTCAGAAGGTGCGGGAACCCATGCTGAAGCAGGCACGCAGGCTTTCGTCGGATGAGACAAGGGACCTGACGCAGCTGGAGAATATCTGGTACGAGGGGGATAACGGCAGCGCAGACCACTATAACTGGACCCGCTATTACGCGCTGAATCTGCATTCGGTCTTTTACCGGGGGACGGTGGAATGGCGCTGCTTCAATTCCACACTCCATGCGGGAAAAGTCGCCGCCTATGTGAATCTGTGCCTTGCCATCTCCGCCCAGGCTATTGCCCAGCGCAGCACGGTCATGCGCAAGACCCACAGCGACAATGAGCTGTTTACCTTCCGGGTCTGGCTGGTGCGGCTGGGACTCAACGGCGAGGAATTCAAGCATACCCGTGACCACCTGTTGGCAAATCTGGACGGTGATCGGGCGTGGCGTTTCGATAAGGACAGCTATGCAGTCAATCAAAAGAAGAAAAAATCCAGAGAAATGGAGAGGTGAAGCCTTTGAAGATTCAAATTGAAGATACCGTGTACGAAGGAACCGCAGCCGGGATCATGGAACAGCTTCGGGATCTCAGCTTTGATCCCACAGAGTTCCCGGATGTGGAGACCTACATCTGGTTTGTACAGAACAATGTCATGCGCACCACGGGAATGGACTGTCCGCTGCCGGATGGCGATGCGGAGACGCAGGCGGCAGCCCTGCTCCGTCATCTGGAACGCTTTGGCGCTCTGACGATGCCGGAGGTATGACGTGGAGGAAAACCTGTATTTTGCCTACGGCAGCAACCTTGATCTGGAGCAGATGGCGCAGCGCTGTCCGGATGCTGAGATCGTGGGACCGGTCAGGCTGGAAAACTACGAACTGCGCTTCCGCGGCAGCGGCTTTGCTACCGTTGCGCCGAAAAAAGGCAGTACTGTCCACGGACTGGTGTGGAAGCTCACGCCAAACTGTGAACAGTCTCTGGATCGGTATGAGGGGTATCCCCGCCATTACACGAAAGAAACCGTGACTGTTAAAGACGCGGCTGGCGCTGAGCTCCCAGTTATGGTCTATATCATGGCGGAGCCGTATTGCCGCCAGCCTGCACTGCCGTCCCCATATTATTACCGCGTGATCCAGCGGGGCTTTGAAGCCAACGGCCTGCCGGTGGACTCCCTTCGGGATGCGTGGAGCAGGACCATTGACGAGGTGTGGAGCGGCAGGATTGACAAGCCAAAGCGAGCGCCTGAGCGAAACAGAGGACCGGAGCGGTAACTCAGAGCAGCGCCGGCGTCTGTGCAAGAAAGAAGATCACCAGAATAGAGATCACAAAGGCCAAGATCCCAACGAGCAGGAAAACCTTTTTGCCGGGGCGGATTTTTGCCGCCTTGCTGATCAGCGCGGCCGCGGCGACGCATACCGCGGAAACCAGTAAAGCGACGCCAAGCATCTTCCACAGCCATGAAAGCTCCCAATACCATATCATCACAGCCGCCTCCTCATATTTTTGTTCATAAGCACAGTGTATCACAGGCGCGGTATCCGCGCAACAGACAGTCGGAGTGAAAAAAGAGGTGTTCATTTTCCACGGTCTGTGTTACAATATCCCCTGTTTGTGGAAGGGGTGCGGATATGTTTTACACGATGGAGGAAGCAGCTGTCCTCGGCGGATTTCTGGAACTGTATCTGGAACGGGATAGTGTTGACCCGGCGGTGCGGGAACGGCACCGGAAATTCCGGCAGGGACTGCTGGGCGGCGCACTGGAACGGACCGATTATGAATGGGCGGCTGCGGCGCTGGGATTCCTGCGTCCCCAATGGTGGTCAGAGCATGAAGATCATCGGGCGTTGGAGAATGCCCTGCTGAAGACCCGGACATTGGCATCCAAAAAAGAATAAGAATCACCATTTGCGGCAACGGCAGAGGAATCTGCTGCTGCCGCTTTTCTTTTGAAGAAGGAGGAACCCATATCAGCACAGAAAAAATGAAAGTCCTTGTGGTGCGCCCCATGGAAATGCCTGAAGTGCAGGAGATCGACCACACTCTTTCTGCCATGCAGGAGCTCGTAGGCGGCACCATTCAGGCAGTTTACCCCTTCGATGACCCGGTGGCGCTCATCGCAAATGACGAGGGCAAGCTGCTGGGCCTGCCGTGGAACCGCGCTCTGACCGATGATCACGGTGTGCCGTATGACATTGTCTGCGGCACATTTTTTGTTGCCGGTCTTAAAGAGGATGATTTTGCCTCGCTGACGGAGCAGCAGATCGAAAAGTACAAGGACAAATACAGCCATGAAATGATCCTTTCTGTTCCGAAACAGCCGGAGGCACATAAGAAACCGATGAAAAAGGAGAAACATGAATATGAAAGATAACTGCATTTTGACCGCCGAGTCAGTCACCGAGGGACATCCCGACAAGCTCTGTGACACCATCGCGGACGCGGTGGTGGATGCCTGTCTTACGCAGGATGTTGCTGCCCGCGTTGCCTGCGAGGTCATGGCCACAGCCGGAAAGATCATCGCCGCAGGCGAGATCACAGCAGCGAAGATTCCGGATATCCCTGCCATTATTTGCAGGACGGTGCGGGAAGCCGGATACGGCGGCAGTGACTATGAGGTGGAGGTCATCACCCATGAGCAGAGTCCTGACATTGCGGAAGCTGTGTGTGGCGGCACGGAGACCGGCGCAGGAGATCAGGGAATCCTGTACGGCTTTGCCTGCGATGAAACAAAGGAGCTGCTGCCCCTGCCTGTGGTGCTGGCCCATCGACTGACCCGCCTGTTGACCGATACCCGCAGGCAGGGCATCATCCCCGGCCTGCGTCCGGACGGCAAGGCGCAGGTGTCTGTGGAATACCGCTTTGGAGTTCCGTACCGCATTGCCGCAGTGGTGGTATCCTGCCAGCATGAGGAGGAGCTGCCCCTGCCGGAACTGCGCCGGGACATCCTGCGCCATGTGATCCGACCCGCCATGCAGGAACTTCCGCTGGACGAGCATACCGAAGTGCTGGTCAATCCCTCCGGTCGATTTGTCCAGGGCGGTTTTGAAGCGGACACCGGACTCACCGGACGCAAGCTGATGGTGGATACCTACGGCGGCCTCGTCCCTCATGGCGGCGGCGCGCTGTCCGGCAAGGATGGAACGAAGGTGGACCGCAGCGGCGCGTACATGGCCCGTTATATTGCCAAGAATATCGTGGCGGCGGGACTGGCAAAGCGCTGCACCATCAGCCTTGCCTATGCCATCGGTAAGGCACAGCCTGTAGCGGTGACGGTGGATACGGAGTATACCGGCATCTATTCCGATGATGTGCTGGAGCAGGCTGTCCGTACCGTATTCAACCTGACGCCGGACGGCATGATCGGAACGCTGGGACTGGATCAGTCCATGTTCCAAAAGTTCTGCAATTACGGACACTTCACCCATGCGGACGCGCCCTGGGAGCGCACGGACATGACAAAAGTGCTGGAATGTGCCTGCCGCGCCAAAGATATGGGGGCATCGGAGCGATGAAGCATATCGCGTCCTGCTCCTTCGGCAAAGACAGCCTTGCCACGATCCTGCTGGCGCTGGAGCACGGGGAACCGCTGGATGAAGCGGTTTACTGCGAGGTGATGTTCGATAAAAGGATCTCCGGCGAGGTGCCGGAGCATCGGGCATTCATCTATGAGACTGCGCTCCCCAGACTGGAACAGTTGGGGGTTCCTGTCCGTGTGCTGCGTTCGGATAAGACCTATCTGGACCTGTTTGCCGGAACAGTTACTCGCGGCCCGAAAAAAGGACTTCGGCGCGGATTCCCTCTGTGCGGGCATTGCTACGTTCAGCGGGACTGCAAGCTCCGTCCCATCCGCCGGTATAACAGGACTCTGACACCGGATACTGTGCAGTATGTGGGCATCGCCAGCGATGAGCCGGTGCGCTTGCGCCGCTTGCAGGGAGATCAGGTGTCCCTGCTGGAAAAATATCACTACACCGAAGAGGATGCAAAGCAGCTCTGCCAAACGGCAGGGCTGCTTTCACCTGTCTATGCGTTCACAGACCGTGGCGGCTGCTGGTTCTGCCCGAATGCCAAGCGGAAGGAACTGCGGCACCTTTATGACCACCATCCGGAGCTGTGGGCAAGAATGCTGGAGCTGCAGGCCATGCCGGGAAAGGTGTCCGAGAAATTCAACCGCACGGAGCGCTTTTCCGACATCGATGCGGCATTCCGAAAAGAAGATGCCCTGTGCCAAAAAGCGGCATAAAAAAGGAAAAGGAGATGAGAACCATCAGCAATCAGAAATATGAGATCACAGACATTGCCCATGAGGAATATCCGTTCCTGCACCGCATCCGTGCGCTGCGGGATATCTGCGGCGAGATCTGCGCAGGCGACATAGGTGGCTTCGTGGAAAGCGAAAGCAACCTGTCCGCGGAGCCGGGAGACTGCGCGTGGATCTTCGATGACGCCATTGCAGCGGGTGACGCCTATGTGGATCGGGACGCCTGTCTGCGGGGCGACGCCATTGCCTGTGGCAGCGCCTATGTTTCCAAAGGCAGCGTGATGAGCGGCCACAGCCGCGCCGAGGACAACGCCTATCTCCGCGGGGCCTCCATGACCGGAAAAGCGCTGGCTTCCGGAAACGCGCAGATCATTCACGATCCCCATACGATGGGGACTCCCATCCTGTCCGGCAACTGCAAGGTGTATGGCACGGTGCAGGGGGATATCCGCATCACCGGTTCTGCCGTGATCCTGCCCTGCGAGGAAGTCCGCAACGATACAAGGGATACCTTTGTCCTGAGCGGCAAGAGCCGGAGCGTGATCCGCGGCATCGGGCGTGAGACTTTGAAACCTCTGCAAAAAGAAGTAAGTCCCATGAAAACAAAAACGCCAAAGAAACGAGGTGTGGAGCGATGACCGTGTATGAGCAGGAATTGCGAAAGCTGTTTGAACACGGCGATCTCGTGGATCGGCCTCAATTCTCCGGGCGTGTGTGCGTGGGAGATCTCGGAAAGGACCTGCGTGTACGGGCGGAGTTTCTCTCTACCCATATCTCCAGCCAATATGACGCCATCCGCCTCACGGTGCTCAACCGCACGGAGGGCGTGGTGGACCGGACGCTGCTGCGCTTTCAGGATGTCTGGGGTAAAAAGCAGGTGCCGAACAATCCCAACTTCCGCAGCGGCGTCATTCCCCACCTGTGGGATGACTACGGAAAAGTGGAATGGTACGCCTATCATCCCACTGCCGCGGACTATGCCGCTCTGCGGGATGCCGTCGGACAGTATCTGTCCGCATTCCGGGAGCGCACGCCGGAGCTGGAACGGAGCGGCCCTAAGCTGGTCTATATCTGTGCTCCGCTGCGGGGCGATGTGACAAACAATGTGGAGTTTGCGCGGCAGAAAGCGCAGGAGGTGTTTGTGGAGGGAAATATCCCTATCTGTCCGCATCTGCTGTTCCCACCTGTCGCAGATCCCGACGATCCCGCCCAGGACGAAAAAGCCAGGGCGATGGGACTGCGCCTGCTGGAATCCTGCCAGCAGATGAATGTGTACGGTCCGGTCTGGACGGATGGGATGTGGCAGGAGATCTATAAAGCCGGCGAGCTGGGCATCCCCGTGTTGACGGATCAGAAGACCATTGGACGGACGCCGCCTGCAAGACGCCTCGGCAGAAAGGAGCGATAAATGCCGATTGAAAAGATCACCGCGGACGATCTGCGGGATATGGAGCATCAGGAAGGGCTTGTGCTGCAGGGCTGCGGCGGCGAGGCGCAGGAGTGGCTGGATGGCATCAATGACCTGCTGACGCAGGACGGCATCCTGCAGAATGGCAGCCGCTTTGAGACGGTCAAGGTTTTTCAGCACGATGGACTCAACAATCTGCTGTTCCCCTTCGAGAACATTCAGGTGGATATGGGAAAGCTGGCGATGTGGCGTTTGCAGACCCACGGCGCATTCGGCGGCACATGGCTGTCCGACTATGTTCCCAACAGACTGGGTGGATTTCGCTCCGCCCGGCAGGAGAAACCTCGTCCCCTCTGCCCTCTGCTGGGGCAGGACGGCAACATCTTTAATCTGATGGGTATTGCCGCCAGAGTTCTTCGGCAGAATGGCATGGCGACAGAAGCAAAGGAAATGCAGACCCGCATCATGGGCGGAGCGTGCCACAGCTACGAGGAAGCACTGGGAATCATCAGCGAATATGTGGAAACGGAGCTGTCTCCGCCCCGCGAAAATCGAACGAAAAAGAAGGAGAAGCATGAGTATGAGCGATAATCAGAAATGGAGCATCCTCCAGGGGGATGCCCTGAAGGTGCTGGGGACCTTTGCCCCCAACACCTTTGACGCTGTGATCACCGATCCGCCCTATGCGTCCGGTGGGCGCACCCAGGCGGAGAAAAACAAATCCACCGCCCGGAAGTATTCCAGTATGGGCGAGAACGCGCCGCCCCCTTTCGATGGGGACGCCAAGGACCAGCGCTCCTGGACCCGTTGGGCGGCGGAGTGGTTGTATGAAGCGCGAAAGGTATGCAAGAGCGGTGCGCCGGTATGTATGTTTATCGACTGGCGGCAGCTTCCCGCGGCGACAGACGCTCTCCAGTGGGCCGGTTGGATCTGGCGAGGCACCGCTGTCTGGGATAAGGGCAACAGCCGCCCGCAGAAGGGGCGCTTCCGCCAGCAGGCGGAATATATCGTCTGGGGCTCCAACGGCGATATGCCTATCAGCCGTCCGGTCCCGTGTCTGCCGGGGGTGTTCAAATACGGCAATCCCCAGAGTCGCATCCATCTGACGGAGAAGCCGCTGCAGCTGATGCGGGACATCGTGAAGATCACGGAACCGGGCGGGCATATTCTGGACCCCTTTGCTGGCAGCGGTACCACGGTGCTGGCGGCTGTGCAGGAGGGCTATACCGCCACCGGCATCGAAGTCACAGACACCTATGCGGAGCTGGCACGGGAACGTATCCGGGCCGAGCTGGAAAAGGCGGCATGATCTATTGGGCTGTCTGGCAACACTACTTGCTAAAACAGGGATAAGTCGGTATAATAAAAACAATAGAATGGTGTTACAAGCGAGGACGCAGGTATGAATGATCGAAACGCACAATATGATCCGGAAACGGGAAAGCCGCTGGACCAGTCCTATTTGGAATGTGGACTGCCGGAAGACCTCCACGAATCCATCCTGAGAATGGAGGAATCATGGAACATCATTGATAGCGGCAGGCAGGATAACCATTGGGATCTTTGCTGGTGTGACCTGAATGCGCTGATCAATTCCTATGAAGTAGAGCAGGTCATCTCATCAGAACAGGCATGGTATCTGAGAGAAAAATATCTCCGTATGGGAAAGGAGTGAGTATTGTGCTTGATTTTACAGCCTTACCCACCCGCAAAAAGTTTTATGCAGGAGCGAATGGCGCAAAGATCGCTGTCATTTACGACGGTGAACAGTATATGCTGAAATTCCCGGCACCCGCTCCTAAAAATAAAGAGTTGAGTTATGCCAATAGCTGCATTTCAGAATACATTGGCTGCCATATTTTCAACAGCGTTGGTATTGCCGCACAGGAAACGCTTTTGGGAATCTACAGAAAAAACGGTGCGGAAAAAATTGTTGTTGCCTGCAAGGATTTCACTTCACCAGGAATCGTGCTGCAGGACTTCGCATCTCTGAAAAATACGGTGATCAATTCCGGACACAGCGGCTATGGTACAGAACTGTCTGATATCACACAAGCTATGGAGGACCAGACAGCCTTTTCACCCGCGCTGCTGAAACAGCACTTCTGGGATATGTTTATCGTAGATGCCCTGATCGGCAACTGGGATCGGCATAATGGCAACTGGGGATTTCTGTATAATACCATGACGGATGAGATCCACTTGGCTCCTGTATATGACTGCGGCAGCAGCCTTTACCCACAGGCTGACGAAAGCATCATGCGAAATACACTGGAAAGCCAGAAGGAGCAGGATCTTCGGACCTTTTCTCTACCTCTCTCCGGCATAAAGATCAACGGACAGAGAATCAATTATTTTAACTTCATTTCGTCGTTGTCTTATCCGGATTGCAATGCGGCACTGAAGCGAATCCTTCCGAGAATCAACATGGAGCAAATATTTACGATCATTGACGAAACGCCATTTGCGTCTGATTTGCAAAAGCAGTTTTATAAGACCATGCTGCAGGTCAGAAAAGAGCGAATTCTTGATTTCTCAATGCGAAAATTGGAGAAACGGGAGCGTTTGGCGCACGATCATGATTTTGAACGGTAATAATGACAGGCAGGGTGTCATCAAGACACCCTGCCGTTTCTATTTTGGGTGTTACATTGACACCCTGTGCGGAAGGACCCTGCGAAACCGGATGTCTGGCGCTGCTGCCAGACATTTCTTTTTCTGGAAAAGGTGCGGACCGTGTCCGCCTGTATTGGGATCAATCTACCTCTCAAAAAGCGCCCCGCCGACGGCGGGGAACAGCCAACGCCGCCGATGGCGGCGCTGGCGCAAGCATCGCGCAAATGTACATTTGCACAGCTTGCCGAGGATACCCCGGTCCCCAATGCCGCCTGCTGGCGGAAAAACTTGCGGCTATACGCCGCAGGAAGGAGAAAAATGTGGATGAGAACAAGAAAGAACACCATCTGCACATCGTACTGACAACACAGCAGTATCAGCTGCTGTGCTGTCAGGCCAAAGAGTGCAGGCTGACAAAACGGGCATATCTTGCACGGCTTATTGGGGGACGACCGGTCAAAGCCCGCCCTACAAAAGAAATTAAAGAGCTCCGGACGGAAATACATCATATCGGCAACAACATCAACCAGATCGCCCGCAGCGTCAATGCAGGAATTGCGAAGCCGGAGGATGCCAAACGGGGACTCTATCTTCTGGATCAGGTATATGAGCTTATGTTCCGGATAGCGAATAAGTAATGGCTGTTACGAAAATCCTGCCCCGTAACGGCGGCTTAAAAGAAGCCATTGATTATGTTCTGAATGGTGACAAAACGGATGGGCATATTTTAACAGCACATTTTAATTGCGATCCAGGGAGAGAGTACCGCGAGATGATGAAAACAAAGCTGGAAACCGGACGATTGGATAAGCGTCAATGCTATCACATCATTCAATCGTTCAAGCCTGGTGAAATCACACCTGAACTGGCGTTGGAGATAGCCAAAGAATTTGTGCGGGAACACCTGGACGGGTTTGAGGCGGTCATCGGTACGCACGTGGATCGACACCATATCCATTCGCATATTGTATTTAATTCGGTGAATGCAGATACCGGCGAAAAGTATCACAGCACGCAGCAAAGCTACTACCAGCAGATCCGTGCCATTTCAGACCGGCTCTGCCGGGAGCATGGATTATCCGTCATCGTGCAGGGCGAGCCTGCCAGGTCGGTCAGCTACATTGAGTGGCTGCGCCAGTCCAGGGGGCAGCCCACCTTCCGCTCCATGCTGGAGGCGGATTTGCGGGATGCCATCCGGGACGCCAACGACCTCGGCCACTTCTTTCTGCTCATGGAGCATAAGGGGTATGAGATCCATCATGGCGGCAGGCTCGGTTTCCGCCTGCGGGGACAGGATCGTTTCCAGTACCCCGGCAGGCGAGATTCTCTGTTCACAGAGGACGGAATCCGTGCTGCCATCCAGGGCAACCTGGAACAGATCGAAGCGGGGCTGCGGCCTGTCTTGCCTGCGCGTCCAGCGTATCAGCCGTACCGGAAACATCCCAAGCACAGTGGCTTCCTTGCCCTCTATGTCCATTATCTCTATCTGCTGGGCAAGATCGAAAAGCGGCAGTACCCGCCCCGTATGACGCCGCATCTGCGGCAGGCGGTCATGCGCTTTGAGCGGTATCAGGCACAGTTCGCGTTCCTACGGGAAAATGACATCACAACGCCTGCTGACATGGCGGCATTCGAACAACGCACAGAGGAAACGCTGGGCAGATTGACAAAGCAGCGGACCCTCCTCAATGTGCGGAAGAAGAAACGCCAGCCGCTCTATGCGGCGCTGACAGACGCGGAGGCGCTGGAACCCAGCAGGGCGTTATACGAGGAAGGGTTCACCGGAATGGAAGAGGAATTCGAGCAGTATATGAAAGCCGTGAAGCTGCTGGAGGATAGCGGCATTCCGCAGGAGGTGCTGAAGAAAGAAAAGGCAGAAGTGTATGAGCAGCTCTCAGAGGTAAATCGGAAGATCCGGGCGGAGCGGGAAAAGTGGAAGCTCTGTCGGGAAATCTGCCAGCAGACGCCTGCAATGGAGCAGGACATCCAGAAAACAGAAGAACACCAGAAGGAGGTGCAGGAACATGAACATCGGAGGCGGTGAAGCGGCGGACCAGCTGGTACGCATGATGCTCTCCGGCAGCGAGGTCGCTGTCCGGCTGAGCGGCTCCGCCATTAAAAATATGCTGGCGCTCACTATGGCGTTGGCGAAAAACCACAAGACCATTTCCGGCAAAGTCAATCTGGCAAAGATGCTGAAGGAGACCCGCGATGTGCGGCGGTTCGCCATGTCTCCGGAGCAGTATCAGCAATTCAGGCAGCGGGCAGGAAAACAGAAGATCCTGTTCTCTGCCATCCGTGATTCGGATAACAAGGGAAAAGTCGTGGATGTGATCATGCCGGTAACGGAGATTGACCGCGCCAATATGATCTTTGAGCGCATCCGATATACCGGGCAGCCGGAGCAGGCGCGGCAGGATGCCCCCTCTAAGGAGCAGGAAGCCCGTGTGGGACAGGAGGCGCCGCAGCGCGAACAGCAACGCCCCCGGCAGGGGGAAACGCCTGTGACACCGCCTGTGGGCAAGCGGCAGGAGGTGGCGCCCAAAAAAGAATCTCGGTCGGGAACAGACTTGCCAGATACCAAAGGCAGATCGACCTCATCCAGCGGCAGGGAAACGGCTGCCGAGACGATGACGAGTGAGCGGCCTTCGGTTCTGGAACGGCTGAAAGGCTATCAGGCGCAGCTGGATACCCGGCAGAAGTCTGCCCCGGCCAAAGAAAAGGTCCATCAAAAAGTACGACCGGGCAGAACAAAGTAAGAAAGCCGTTTCGTCAGCGAGGCCGGCAGAGCATTCTACTCTGCCGGCCTCGTATTTTTTATGCAGGAGGTGATGCGGCTGAAAAAGACATCCCAAACAACGGATCTGGTACTTGCTCTGTTCCTCTATATCCCTGTGGTATGGGCGGCGCTGCTGATCGTCCAGTCCCTTGGCGGCGGTCTGCCGGAGCTGCTATCAAACTTAACTGCCGCGCTGGAACAACCCTTCCAGATCCAATGGACAGACAAGAGCCTGTTGTCCATTCTCGTCTGCACCGGCGCGTATCTCATGGGACTGTGTCTCTATGCTTCCGGACAGGGCAGGACACGGGACGGCGAGGAACACGGCTCCGCCGCATGGGGTTCGCCCCGGCAGCTCAACGCGCAGTTCCGGCAGAAGCAGAACAAGATCCTCACCCGCCATGTGCGGCTGGGGCTGGATACCCACAAGCACCGGCGCTCACTGAATGTGCTGGTCATTGGCGGCAGCGGCGCCGCTAAGACCCGCGGCTATGTCAAGCCTAACATTCTGGAAGCAAACAGCAACTATGTGATCACGGACCCGAAGATGGAGGTGCTGACCGCCACCGGAGGGTATCTGAAACGGCAGGGATACGACATCCGAGTGCTGAATCTGGTGGATCTGTCGCAGTCGGACGGCTATAACCCGTTCCGCTATCTGCGGGATGAGAAGGACGCGCTGAAGCTGGTCAACACGCTGATCCAGGCAACGACGCCCAAGGGCAGTCACGAGTCCGATCCGTTCTGGTCGAAGTCCGAGACAGCACTGCTGCAGGCTATCATCCTCATGCTGTTCCAGGAAGCGCCGGAATACGAGCAGAATTTTTCCATGGTGATGCGTGTGCTGGAATATGCCGAAGTGAAGGAGGACGATGATGAGTATGTCTCCCCACTGGATCTGCTGTTCCGGGCAATGGAGTATGAGAACCCGGAAAGCGTTGCCCTGCGGCAATATAAGGTTTTCAAGCAGGCGGCGGGCAAGACAGCGAAAAGCATTTTGGTGTCTGCCGCTGTGCGGCTGGCGCCCTTCAATCTGCCGCAGATCAAAGCTGTCACCGACCATGACGATATGGACCTGTACACGCTGGGAGAGCGAAAGTGCGCTCTGTATGCCGTGATCCCGGATAATGACACGACCTTTACTTTTTTAGTGAGTCTTCTGTACTCCCAGATTTTCCAGACCCTTTACTACTGCGCCGACCAGATCCACCATGGGGCACTGCCGTGTCACGTCCACTTTATCTTGGACGAAGCGCCATCGGTCAATCTGCCGGGGCTGCCGCGGGAGCTTGCGACCATGCGCTCTCGCAACATCTCCTGCAGCACCATCATCCAGAACATGGCGCAGATTAAGGAGCTGTATAAGGATTCCTGGGAAACCATCCCCGGCAACTCGGACACGCTGCTCTATCTGGGCGGCAACGAGGCAAGCACCCACAAGTACATTTCCGAGGCGTTGGGCAAGTCCACCATCGACACCAAGACCCACGGGCAGACCAAAGGGCGGTCCGGGTCTTACTCCACCAACTTCCAGATCAGTGGGCGGGATATGCCATAATTCATGGTGACGAGTTCAGTTGCCTTGAATAACAGATGAACAGGGACACGATCAACTGGATTCGGATAAAACGAAAACAGGAGGTCGCTATGGAGAAATTGAAAAAGCATATCCATGATGACAGTAACGGTCTGGACTATGTTCTGGTCGGAGACTACTATATTCCAGACTTACAGCTGCCGGAGGAAAGCCGCCCAATCGGACGGTGGGGACGGATGCACAGGGAATATCTGCAAGAGTATTGTCCCGACCGGTACAATGAATTGCTTCTGTCTGGAAAGCTGTGGACATATCTTGCCGATCTGGATGAGCAGGCACAGAACCGTCTGGATTGTATCATTGCCCAGATAAAAGAAACAGAGGGAGTCACGGAGGAATTGAAAGCAAAAGACCAGCTTGCATGGGTCGGTCACATGAACAGCATACGCCACCGGGCAGAGGAAGTCATTCGGTCTGAGATGATTTTCGTCTGAGAAGGTGGAAAAACTGAGGCCATTCACTTTTATAGTGGATGGCCTTTTTGCTACCTGCGCTTTTTCTTTTTTGGCATATAATACGGCTGTGACTTGGCTTTTCCCCGCATATTGTTTGGGTTTTTAAGCAGTTTGGACAGGCTCAGTATCCGCAGAAAAGCCGAAAAGTCCTCGGATGAAATTTTTTCAAAAGGAATCTGCATTTTATCACAGAACTCATGGATCATAGCTTCTGTGTCGGTTCCCATCTGTATGGCCTGTTCAAAATTCTCTTTGACCTCATCCAGTGTTGGCTGTGGGTCGGCTGTGGTCTTGTCTTTCAAATGGGCTTCCCGTATATCCCGGACAATGCTGTCCAGATCATCATGAAGGATATGGCTGTAAAAATCGTTCTCCTGTACCTGACCCAATTCCAGCGTCCGCATATACAGATCATTTTCTCCAGGTGCGTGTTCTTTAAGAATGGTCTGCCGGGTAGCTTCCAGAATCAGATTCATCTGGTTCACCCGCATATCAGCGATCTGGTCAATAAAGATTTCCATATCAACCATCAGCCGCAAAAAATTTGGATGAGTCGCCAGTTCACAAAGCAGGCGGTTGTTGATCTTTCCGCTGCTCAAAAGTTCCACCATAGCGTCACTCAGATGCAGAGCTTGAAGCTCCGTGTTTGGGTGATTTTTATTTTCTGACACGCCCATCAGATAATCAGTGGACACTCCGTAAAACTTTGCCAGTGTCGCAATCGCAAATGGGCTGATGTCTTTGTAGTCATCGCTCTCATATTTCCCCAGTGCCGACTTAGACAGGCCGGTCTGTTCTGCCAGCTGTTCCAGCGTCAGGTGCTTATCCACCACTCGCAGGTCTTTGAGCCGTTCCGGGATTGACAGTTTTGTGTACATCAAAGCACCTCCTTGCCATCGGTTTTTGTTTTTCATTATAGCACATTTCCGAGAGCGTGGAAATATGCGGTTTTCATGTGTTTTTCCTGCGTCTTGGACATACGGGAGCAGCCCTCTTTTTTCGGTAAACTGGTTCTTGTCAGGAGACATAGAACCTTGAAAAATGAATGACCGACTGCAAGGGGGACGACCTCCGGGGAAGTGACGCCACGATAAGAGCGCACCAAAGAGGACAATACGCTGGGAGAGAATCCGGGCAGGAATATTTTGCAGACAGACCGGCAGACAGAAAAATAAACGATGCGGAACATACCGCATCAAATGAATGGAGGTAGATCATTATGAAACTGAATATGAAGGAAAAGAAAATTCTTTACGCTTACGCCTGCCCCAGCCATCACAACACAGTGACAAGGCTGAAATGGCTGACAGCATTGACTGTTGACCCGGAGGCGAAAAGCCAGATGCTTCATCTTGCTCGTAAAATTGAGACAGAGACAGAGGAAAGGTGGTACGAAGCCTTTTACCATCATCTGCGTATGGAGATGGACGAATACCGCCGGATTAGACGCAGTCTGCGTGCGCTGAAAGCAAACACCGATTATGAGGAGGAACTGTATGAGGAAGCTGTCTAAATATGAAAAAGAAACCATCATCAACTGGAATGAGGGCGAGACGATTGCCAGTATCTACACCTTCAATGCCAGCTTGAAACGCAGACTGGAGGATTTCAGCCGGAAGTACCCTCTGCTGTGCCGCTTGGAACGCAGTACGCCGGAAGGTAGCGTGACCTATGTGATGGACAAGTCACGACTTTCGATCCGGCTGGTGCCGCCGTACAGCGAAGAACGGCTGGCAGCTGCAAGGGAGTGCGCAAAAGAGCATGGCTTTCAGGTCATACAGACAGAAGAAAAAATCGCTTAAAATGAGGGCGATTTACGAAAAAATATCGGGTCTGCACCCGCTGTTTTGATCGGCAATTTCCGCAGGCGTATTCTGTATCCACTTCTCGCCTATGGGCGTAAATGTACGGATACGGAGCCGGTGAAACTGGCAAAAACCGCTTCTGCGGTGAAGGCCAGCTTCGCCGGTGCGGGAGTACAGAGGGCAGCCAGCCCTTTGTGCCGGGGTGCAGGGGCGGCAGCGCACTGCTGGGGTCAAGGGGCAATGCCCATTGGCGGGTTGAGGGCAGCCAGCCTCATCGGGTCAAGGGTGAAACGCCTTGCCCAGGGAAAGTTGATGCCTGCGTCAACTTGTACTGGGTATTACCTGACGCAAAACTTCGCAGGTCTGGCGGCTTTGCCGCCCTCCCCAGCCCAGAACATCTTTGCAGGAAGGAGGAAAAATATTTGAAATTAACAAGACACAATGGACGATCTGGGAAGCATGGCACTTACAATCCCCGGCACAATGACCGTCGGTTCGATGTAGAAAATAGCGAACACATTGACGCTGAGCGTGCCAGACAAAATGTGTACTGGGACTGTTACCGGGGCTTTACCACCCACGACTTTCGGGAAAACTCAGAGCAGCCGGATTTCAGCTTTGAGGAAATTGAACAGATGTATTACTACGAGCATTATGCCGACCATGTCAATGCTCAGAACGCCCGGAACGAGAAAACCCGGCACATTGAGCGCAATCGCACTGTGGATGATCTTTTGAAAAATAACAAGACCTGTCCAGAAGAAAGCATCTACCAGATCGGCACTATGGAAGAATCCGTTCCGCCAGAGACTTTAGCGCTCATTGTCAGTGAATTTTATGAGGAATTTGAAAACCGTTTCGGTTCTCATATCCACATTTTAGACTGGGCGCTCCATCTGGATGAAGGAACTCCGCACATCCATGAGCGCCATGTATTTGACTGTGAAAATCGGTATGGAGAGCTGTGCCCCCAGCAGGAAAAGGCGTTGGAGGAACTGGGTATCCCTCTCCCTAAACCGGAACAGCCAAAAGGAAAGCACAATAACCGGAAACAGACTTTTGATGCAGTCTGTCGGATAATCTTATTTGACGTTGCCAAACGGCATGGGCTGCATCTGGAACAGGAGCCGTCTTATGGTGGGCGTGACTATTTGGAAAAGCAGGATTATATCCTGATGAAGCAGAAGGAGCAGCTGGCGACACAGGAGCAAAAGCTGGAGGAACTGACGCTAAAAATTGAGGATGTAGAAACCTTGCTGGAAGATGTTTCCGGTGCAGCCTATGACAAGGCGGTGGAGGTTGTGACCGACAAGGTTCGGGAACAAACCCAGCTTGAAGATATGGAAGTAATTGAGAAATATCGAAAGAGCGTGGTATCGCCCAATGCCAAAAATTCGCCAGAAGTTGTGAAGATAGCGAACACTCTGCTGAGTAGGGTGCGAGAAAAATTACAGCAGTCTGCTGAAAAAGTTCTCAAAAAGGTACAGGCGGTGCTGTTAAAACCGGAGGTCAAACAGGCTGGCAAAGAGCAGATCAAAAATAAAGCCAGAAAATCCATTAAGGAGAAGCTGGCACAAGGCAAACTGGACGCTGATCGGGAGAACCGGGTGCGCTGGGAGCGTGAAGGACGGATTGCTCCAACAAGAAAACAGGATATGGAATTGTGAGGCATCTGATTTTCTATGGAAACCGGATGCCTTTTGCATTGTTTGGAGGTGGAAGAAACGAATGTATTTGAAGCAGTAAAACAGTCTGTTACCACAAGGCAGGCTGCTTTGGTTTATGGAATTTCAGTAGGACGCAACGGGATGGCTTGTTGCCCGTTTCACGATGACAGGCATCCCAGCATGAAGGTGGACAGACGGTTCCATTGTTTTGCCTGTCAGGCAGATGGAGATGTGATTGATTTCACTTCCCGTCTTTTTGGACTAAGCAGTAAAGAAGCTGCCTTAAAGCTGGCAGAGGACTTCTCAATCAGCTTTGACCGCAAAGGCCACGATCCGCCACAAAAGAGAGTAATCAAAAGAAAAATCAGCGAGGAAATGCGATACCGGCAGGCAGAGCAGAAATGCTTTCGGGTGCTGTGCGACTACCTGCGTTTGCTGGAACGATGGAAAGAAGAATATGCGCCCAAACAACCGGAGGATGACTGGAATCCTTTGTTTGTGGAGGCTCTGCACAGGCAGCCATATATCGAATATCTGTTGGATCTTCTTCTGTCTGACAGCATAGAAGAACGAGCTTTTGTAGTTGCGGAGTATGGAAAAGAGGTGAGGAAAATTGAACAGCGAATATCAGAGTTTATCGCCAGCCACCCAGCAGGCTGTGATGAGCGCAGCCGAAGCCATAGCGCCGGAACAGAGCGTTGATAAGGTGCGGCAGAGCCTTTCTGTTACCGACAAGGGAAAAACAGCCAACACCATCGACAACTGCCGGATTGTGTTCTGCTGCGATCCACTCCTGCGGGATGCCATCCGGCTTAATCTCCTGACAGACCGGGTAGACATTGTACAGGACTTGGGCTGGCGCAGGAATACCAGCGCTCTGACGGATACTGATGTGAAATATCTTCTCCTCTATTTTGAGAGAAACTATGAGCTGACCAGTGAGAAAAAGATCACGGCTGCCCTTTCTATCGTAGCAAACGAAAATTGTTACCATCCAATTCAGGATGTGCTGAACAGTCTTGTCTGGGACGGTACACCACGCATCCGATCCTGTCTGCACCATTTTCTTGGTGCTGATGAAAGTGACTATGTGGAAGAAATGCTGAAACATTTCCTGCTGGGTGCTATACGCCGGGTATTCCGTCCCGGTTCCAAATATGAAGAAATGCTTTGTTTGGTGGGCGGTCAGGGTGCCGGGAAGTCCACATTCTTCCGACTGCTGGCGATCCGGGACGAATGGTTCTCTGATGACCTGAAGAAGTTGGATGACGACCGGGTATTCCAAAAGCTACAAGGTCACTGGATCATTGAGATGTCAGAGATGCTTGCCACCAGCAGCGCAAAGAGCATTGAAGAAATCCGTTCCTTTATTAGCCGACAGAAGGAAACCTACCGGACACCTTATGAATCTCAGCCTAAAGACCGGCTTCGGCAGTGCGTGTTCGGTGGTTCCTCGAATACCCTGGACTTTCTGCCGCTGGATCGAGCCGGGAACCGGCGCTTTCTCCCAATCATGATTTACCCGGAGAAGGCAGAGGTTCACATTTTGGAGGACGAGGACGCTTCCAGAGCGTATCTGTTGCAGGTATGGGCAGAAGCTATGAGCATTTACCACAGCGGCAAGTATTCCATGAAATTCAGCAAGTCCATCCAGCGTCAACTGGTGGAGGTGCAGAAAGACTTCATGCCGGAGGACACCGAAGCTGGACAGATACAGGGATTTCTGGAACACTACACCGGAAACATGGTCTGCTCAAAACAGCTGTTCAAGGAGGCGCTGGGACATACCTTTGATGAGCCGAAGCGGTGGCAGCTCCACAATATCAATGAGATCATGAACACGGTCGTGACCGGTTGGAAGCCTTTTTCCAATCCCCGGATGTTTGCCGGATATGGCAGACAAAAGGGCTGGGAACGGGACACTTCCGGCAACGAACTACCCAGCAACGAAGGTGGATTTGTAGAACTGAGTGAAGAAGAATGCCGTCAGCTGGAACTTCCGCAGGAGTGGATCGCCTGACAAGGACGGTCTGTTGCCGGGATAGTTGCCAGTTGGTTGCCGGGTTCGTTGCTGATAAATTTATGGTTTTGATATGGAAAAAGCCCGTAAATAAAGGATTTTTATTATCTATCTATGTTTCCGGCAACGAAAGCAACGAGATTTTACAAGAAAATTTGAAAAGTAAGAAATCAGGGTCAGACGATAGTTTACAGGTTTTTTGATGTCCGTTGCCGGACTTCGTTGCCACAGCTACCGTCTGATCCCCTATTCTATGGAGGTAGCCTATGGAGAAAAACAAGAAGCAGAATAAAAAAGTCCAGTTTGTAGTGGTTCGTGAGTTTTCTGGGGACAAAACCATGCGGGAAGCCTTTGAGCAGCTGATCGAGCGTCAGACCTGCGAACACTTCGAGGAATGGTTAGAGCATCAGGAAATGGCACGAAAAGCGGCGTAAAGCAGTTGAATCATGGACAGGGGCATGGTATTATAATGGTATCGTGTCCCTGTTCATAGAAGGAGAACACTATGAGCAGGAAAAAACAAGTGAATCAGAAAATCACAGCCCTTTATTGCCGTATCTCTCTGGAGGATGGCGGCGATAATGAGAGCATGAGCATCAGCAACCAGAAACTTATGCTCCGGGACTTTGCCGAAAAAAACGGAATGTTCCAGTATGAGTATTATGTGGATGACGGTTATACAGGCCGCAATTTCAACCGCCCTTCTTTTCAGCGCATGATTGCCGATATTGAGGCGGGAAAGATCGGCTGCGTTATCACCAAAGACCTGTCCAGACTGGGCAGGAATTATATCGAAGCTGGCAGCTATATCGAAATCTTTTTCCCAAAACACAATGTACGCTATATCGCCATTACAGACGGAGTGGACAGCCTGACCCGTCAGGAAATGGACATTACGCCGTTTAAGAATATCCTGAACGATATGTACAGCCGGGATATTTCCAAAAAGGTGCTGGCAGGGCGTATGACCCGTTCCCGGCAGGGGAAGTTTTGTGGTGGGCAGCCGCCCCTCGGTTTGATGCGTGACCCGGAGGATAAGGGGCATTTGATCCGTGACCCTGAGACAGCACCGGTAATCCGAAAAATCTATGATATGGCGCTGGATGGCTGGGGATGTATGCGGATTGCAAAGCAGCTCATGGATGATAAAGTCCCAATCACCAGAGTAAAAAGTAACACAGAATGTGATGTAAATTACTATTCATGGGGAAGTGCAAGAATCAGCCATATCCTGCGGAATCCCTTTTATAAGGGCGCACATCTGGTCTGCCGGACACATCAGAAAGGGATTCGCTCCAACACCTATGATATTATCCCTCGTGAGGACTGGGAAATTATCGAGGATTGCCATGAAGCAATCATCTCCCCGGAAGAATGGGAGCAGGTGCAGGAAATCATTGACCGCAGACCAACCATTATGAAGGGCAACTCCTGCCCCTTTTATAACCTGTTCCACGGTATCATTTATTGTGCGACTTGCGGAAAGTCCATGCAGGTGCGGTATGAAAAGGTTGGCAGAACCGGAAAGAACCGTTTTACCGGCGAACAGCGGGAACCGATTGATAAGGCGTATTATATCTGCCAGACCTATAACAGGCTGGGCAAGAACGCCTGTACCAGCCACAAGATCGAAGCCAGAGATTTATACAATCTTGTGCTGAAAGATATTCAGGAGCTGGCAAAGACTGCGCTCAAAGATGCCGATGCTTTTTATCAGCGGCTGAGCAGCCGGATGGAGCGCCGGTATCTTCTGGACGCTTCCCAGACACAGAAGGAATGTCAACGACTGGAAAGCAGGAATTGTGAAATTGATGAGATGTTTCTGAGCCTATATACCGATAAGGCAAAAGGAATCTTGACTGAGCAGCGTTTTATGAAGCTGACAGCAACACTGGAGCAGGAGCAGGAAGCTAACCAGAAGCGCCTGCGAGACCTGCTGTTGATGATGCGCCACTCTGACGAACAGGAAAATGAAGTCCGCACCTTTATCAAAGAAATCCGGCGTTATGCAGCCATTGAAGAACTGGATGAAGCGGTGCTGAACCGGCTCATCAGCAAAATTTTGGTGGGCGAAGTCAAGAAGATTGACGGACAGAAGGTGCAGGAAGTCAGAATCGTTTATAACTTTGTCGGAGAAATCCCGGAGATTACAGCATAATCATTTCGCCTCATCTCTCAATCAGCGAGGGATGAGGCTTTTCTTTTTGTAAAATTGCAATAGATATATTCATAATTTATTTACAATTAAATTCCTAGCCGTACAGCAGAAAAATGATGACGAAAGATGATGCAAATGCTATAATGTTTGCATATAGATATGACAATTTGACCATATCGGAATCTTTATTCAAACAGATGATTGGAGATATTGCTATTATGAGAAATCCATGGCCAATTTTCAGCATTGCGGCTCTCTCCGGAGTTGCGTGCCTGATATATGATCACTTTTTTTCTTACGAGACTATGTGGATTGCTGTTGTAGTGTTCCTTGTGCTGCTGGCTCTATGCTTTTTCGCATATTGCAAATATGAACACTGGCTGGCAAAGAAACTTAACCCCTATGTGGTGGCATATCAAAGCGATCACAACCTTGAGAATTTGAAACATGGATTGGATCGCTGGCGTCCTTGGGCACTCAGCAAGCATTCCAAAAACATCATTACAGCGAACTGGTTCTCCGCTCTGCTGGAACAACAGCGCTGGACAGAAGCGGAAGAAACTTTGGAGCAGTTTTTGCATCGAGCAAAAAATACGCAGGATAAACTGGGGTATCACCTACTTCGTGAAGATTACGCAAGGGCGATCGGAGACACTGAATTAGAGAAGCAGGAACGACTTCTAAGCGAACAGCTAAAAACCCAGCTTGGAAATAAAAAGGGAGAATCAAGAATACCCGCAAGCGCCAAAGAGAGTAAATATGCTTTCTTTTGCTGGCTCTCTTTCAGCGTTGGTCTGGCACTGTTCGGAATCATCAGCAATATCGCCACCGGGGACTCAATCCTTGGATCGTTTGGAGCCGGAGTTTTTATTTTGGGCTTGTTCTCGTTCCCAGTCTGCTTGATCTGGCTGATTCTCTGGTTGATCCGGCGCAGAAAGGAGGCTGCTAAATGACTTATATCCTCCCGGTACTCTATGTAATTGTGTCTTATACATTCTTCCTTTTGGCAGGCTGTTTTGACAATGCGATCAAATTGCAGATATTATCGATCCTTCTGCCTTTTATCATGGGAATCGTCAATTTGATTGTTGTGCTGACCGTAGGAAGAAAGTGGTCAAGAAAGACATTGCTGAACTGCACTTTGATCATCAAGTATGGACTGATCCCGTTCTACCTGGTCGGAGGGAGCATCACCGTATATGTAACGCTGATGGCATTCTTCCCATTGCCGCTGATGGCGTTGTTTGGACTGGTAACCATTGTTTTTTTGATTTTTGGATACGGGATTCTATTAGGGGCAGCTCCCTATGCTATCGCTTATCTGATAAAGTCATGCAAAGACGGCATTCATCCGAAATGGTTGGCGGTTTTAGCTGGAATCTGCCAGTTCTTCTTTTCCTTTGATGTACTTGCAATGATGGTTCTGACATTAAAGGAGCGGCACAGGGTCAAAACGACGATTGCCGTTTTCTGTGCAATGTGTCTTGCGCTCCTGCTTATCGTACTCTATGTGGTCATGACGCTGATAGGAGCATAATCGACCTTTATATAGGATATGAGTTGTTCATACATAAAACAAATTTGATAGAATCGCAGAAAGGATTTACGCTTATGAAAAAACAATGGATTGCTTTACTGACAGGATGTGTGCTGGTATGCAGTATGCTGGCCGGATGCGGCTCAAAACCTCAGACATCAGCTCCGGCAGCTGCGGGCAGCGATAAAGGCTGTACGGATGAGGCCATTCTGTCTCAGCTGAAAAATGACGGGACACCTGAGTTCGTACTGGATGGCACTTACTACACACTTCCTTTGGAAACTTCCCAGCTGATACAAGTCGGCTGGAGTTTGGAAACGGAAGAATATGATGCAGCAGAGGTTTCTCTGCAACCCGGCGAGCGTATTTATGGGGAACTTTCCAAAGACGATCAGGAAATAGATGTTGCAATCGTAAATGCCGGGACAGAGCCATGCAAGCCTGCTGAGGGCGGAACGGTGGTAGAACTGGAATACTCTGCCGATAAGGATCAACCAAATCCTGATTTCTTTGTAACGCTCAATGGGATCAACTGTGCGATGTCCAACGCAGCTTTACAAAAGGCGCTGGAAGGTGTAGACGGATATAAACTGAATTCCGCAGGAAATATCGACATCAATCGTACTGTTGATGATGATGAAATTGCTGTTTATAAAGTCATTCTGGATGATGACTACACAGCAATCACGCTTGCTTCGGACAATGTTTTTGAATACAAGGATTATCAGCCGCAAGAGGTAAAAGAACAGGCATCTAATGAAAAGATTGCCGCTTACAAGGATACTACAAAAGCCGAGATGGAGCCGTATGCTCAGGATTTCAATGCGATCATCGAGGGATATGAAGAAAATATGGTCGTTGGATTTTACAGTGAAGGTACTATTTGGGGCGAAGAAGTCGGTGAATATAAATCTATTGCCGGAACGCCGCTCGCTTCGGATGTGTCTCTCTACATCGCAGAGGATACAACCGGCCAGCTCTACTGTATTGCTAACCAGATTTTGAATGAAGATGGTACTGTAAGCACTGCCATTGAGCTTGAGGAAGGCGATCAGGTCAAGGTTTGGGGTTATGCTTCACAGTATCTGGAATTGCAGGAAGGTCTGAAAATCGTCGTGGTTCAGCCTGGTATCATTGAACGCAACGGCGAACTGGTGATCCTGGACAAAAATTTGAAAGCAGACTAATGCTTTTGAACGCCGGGTGCATCTATCAAAGGATTGCATCCGGCGTTCTCAACTTAAAACAATAATTAGGAGGAACAATTATGCTTACAATGAATGAAAAAGATAAAAATGAAATGCTGGAAGC
This sequence comes from Butyricicoccus sp. AM05-1, assembly GCF_003474415.1. Classification (NCBI taxonomy): domain Bacteria; kingdom Bacillati; phylum Bacillota; class Clostridia; order Eubacteriales; family Butyricicoccaceae; genus Butyricicoccus; species Butyricicoccus sp. AM05-1. Next base: position 415,350 of record NZ_QUDG01000001.1, read on the forward strand.
CATTTTGAAGGAAAACGAAGCCTATCAGTGCAAGTTATGGGCGGTCATCATGGCCGGAGCTGATACCTATGCACTGATTGGAGGACTTTCTACACTGACGGGGGGTGCTGCCGCTGCATTAGGCGCACTGAGCAATGCTTACTGCTATCTGGGAGTTACCGAGAAACACCTGAATATGGTCATTGTAAATTCCGTCAATGTCTCAAAAATTGAAAACCGGCTTTCTCTGCCCTTAAGCAGCATAACAAAGGCAGAAGTCAAGGGTGGGCTGCTGCCCGGAAGAAAAGTCGTAATGCTGCATTTTGGAAAAGAAAAAATGAAAATTTCTTTGATGAACAATGCGATTGGCTCTGATATTCAGGGGCAGAAAGAAAATGTTGAGATGTTCTGCCAGATTGTTTCCAAACTCGGATAACCAGTATTATAAAGTGAGAGGAATCAGAGTATGAAAAAAATCTTAATTGTGTTATTAACTATGGTGTTGCTCCTTGCTGGATGCGGCAAAAATGGGGCTTCATCGCCACAATCTCCCTCTGATGAATCTGTGGCGGATCGGCAGAAACCCTCTTCTTCCGAAACCGAAATATCATCTGAAGATCATGCGATTCCCGGAAGTTATACCGTCCCGGAGGGATGGGAGAAATCTGAGAAGCATTCTACTGATTCGCAGATTTTCTACATAGAGGAAGGTCACGAAAATGATGAAAAGCCGGACAACATATCCATCCATGTAGGAAAGAACAAATATAGTCTGGAGGAGCATGAGCAGTTCCGGGATGCGATCGTCCAACAGATTTTGATGCAGCTGGATGGTATTGAAGCACAACTGAACGGGGATGGAACCTATACCGAGCAGGGAGATCTACTGTATATCTTTACTATCGACGAGGGCGATATTGTCACCACGCAATACTATATTGTAAGGGATTACGGGTTCTGCCTGATCCAGCTTACAAATTTCAGCGGATCAGAAACCACTGAACAGGCCGCCAGGGACATGGTAGATAGCTTTGTTTGGGATACAGAAGGATAAATTGACACAGGAACCGTGATTTTATAGGAAAACGACGAAGATGGAGAAACGAAAACTTTCAGGAAAAACAATTTTGAAGCTGGCAGGGGCACTTTTGGCTCTGGCTTATTTGGGATTCTATTTTTATGTAGGTATTACAGGAAAACTTCCTTATATGCACGAAACTGTACATATCATGCGATACGGAGATCGTAAAAAATGGGTGGCAGGTGGTATGACAGCAGCCATGATTCTTGGTATATGTATCAACTCTGCGCTTAATGACTTAAATCTCAAGAGGATACGCAAGGAGTCATTTCTACCCTTGTTTTTCACTATGATTTTTCCGATTATCCTCCTTCTGCTTCTGGAAGCTTTTCTGGATAATGGCTGGCTTGGGATTGGCATTTATGCCAGTGTTGCAATCTTCATGTGTGCGACTGCATGGATTCCACTGATCCTAAGAAAATGGATCACCCATCTACTTTTGCGTGACAAACCTATGAGTGGCAAACAGCAAGTGCGGATCATTGAGTGGATTCATTTTCATCCACTGAAAAAGTTGCTGGTTTTCGGGCTGTGGGGCTTTGGCGTTGTACTGGTTCTGCGTGGCATCTGGGTAACGGCAACCGGGAAAATCGAAATGGATGGAGAGCTTTTTCTGTTTTTACTTGGCACAGCAGTTCTGGCTGTAGCGCTGTTTCAGAAAATGAGACGCTATATCTGCACGCCTTACCGGAACATACCGGTACTGAATCAGATTCTCAGCAAAAATCAGCTGGAACAGCTGCTGGATGGAGAACATTTTGAACCAATAGAGTTTGAAGATGAGGGCATGAAAAAGTATCTGGAAATATACCAAAGCCAGAACTGGATGCTGATTGGCGGTAAGCTACTCTCAAAAAAGCTGGCTTTATGGTTCACAATGAATCGGTTCAGGAACCATACTTCCCTGAAGGTACTTTACCTGAACGGCATGACTGCCAAAGCAAAGGTCGATCTGGATATTCGAGGGGACCGGTACACGGAGTTTACTGCTGTGCTGAAAGAATTGATTGGATACGAAGGCACACTTAAGCTGTATGAAAAAGAAGAACAGCTGGCACAGAAATTTGCATCCTTTTTCCCAGAGCAAACTTCCGAACAGGACCGTGTCGCTGCTTTTCTTTCTCAGGATGTGACAGCGATCCGGCAGGACTATATTCAGACCTTCTCTCCACCGCCAGATCCCCGAAAGAAAAAACGGAGTAGACGGGAACGGGAATAAAAGGTTTTCTTCAATTTCAATGGAGAAAGGCTTACGAAAATAAAGAGGATATAACTTGGAGGTTACCTATGAACTATGATATGAATATGATTAAATACCGCAAAAGTGGGTTTTTCAGAATTGCAGCAGCTATTCTGATGATCTGTTTTACACTATTTGGGCTTACCGCTTGCGCCGGTACTACTGACAGCAAAGATAATAACGATGATAATGCACTGATACAAGGGACATGGGAAATAGATACCGGCTCTGGTGCTGGTTATAAATTCGTTGACGATAAGTTTATGTGGTTAAAATCCATCGAGAATGTTAACGATAACTACTGGTACGGAGATGTTGAGTATTATAAAGGTGCTGAAGCAATGGAAATAGCAGGACTAACAGAGGAGGAACTTCAAAGCAGCCTGCCAGGTCTTAAACCTGAAAACATTTTTGTAACAAAATTAGATCCCGAAAAAATCATTACCGATGGTGAGGATAAAACTGCTACCAATATGAACGACCAAACCTTATGGACTCGCTTATGGCTTATTGAAGAAAATGAGGACAGTGTTGCTGCGGTAGTGTTTGATTTAGAAACTTTTAGTATGGAGAGCTACACTAAAGTTAAGTAAAACCAGAAATTTGAAGTTGTGTAATTGAAATGTCACAGATGTATTGGGAGAAAGAGTTATGGTTATAAAGAACTGGGAAGGAGAAATATTATGGCTGTTGATAACGCAAGTCAGATTGATGCAATCGCAAACGATAAAGAAAATGCTTGTTTGGTACTCCTTATTACCGACCATTTGAATTGGGACAATGAGTTTGAACACTTGAAGATTTTACAAGATAAAATCAATGCGTATGTGGCTTTTATCGAAAGCGAACAGTACGATGAAATATACCCCAATGCTGATTTTAAGATGGCTATGATAGAAATCCATTTCAAGTATGATATAACAGATAACTGCCAGAAATTTTTGCAAGTAGTTCAAGATCAATTAGGACGGATAGGGATAAAAATCAAGGCACAGATTAGCTAACAGTTTCCAGTTTGTAGAACTTAGTAAAACAAAATTCAGTTTGCATAGCAGGCAGCCCAACCACAATTAAATCTTCACAGCTTTACTAAGCAGGAGATCCGAAAAGGTCTCCTGCTTTTTTGCACCCTAAATTAAATGTATCACAGCTAAAACTATCGAAAACAAAATAGGCAGATACCATAAAAGAAGTTTTTCTTTGGATAGTGCTTGTCTTTTTTGAATTCATCACTTGACATTGTGGCAAAGAGCTGATGACTCAGGACGAGATCGCGGTGATGGACGGAGGCAAGTGTATCTTGCAGCTTCGAGGGGTGCGGCCGTTTTTCAGCGACAAGTTTGATATAACCCGCCATCCCCGCTACAAGTACCTTGCTGATGCCGACAAGAAAAATACCTTTGACATTGAACGGTACATGAAACGCAGACCGGCCATTGTGAAGCCGGACGAGCCTTTCGATCTGTACGAATTGAAAGCCACCGACCTTCAACCCAACAATTCAACTGAACGAAAGGAAATGTGAATATGAGCTTTTTTACTAACGCTATCGACGTTTTGCAGACTCTGGTCATCGCCCTGGGCGGCGGCCTGTGCGTGTGGGGCGGCATCAACCTTCTGGAAGGTTACGGCCAGGACAACCCTGCCTCCAAAAGCCAGGGCATCAAGCAGTTCATGGCTAATTAAAGGGAACAAAAAGAAAGGAAAAGCCAATCCAGACGGTATCAGCGGCAGGCTACAAGAATAAATTGTGATTTCACAAGATTGGTGCTATAATAAGAGAAAAGTTCCTGCCGGGGCAGCCGCTCCGGTGGTATGGATAGAAAGGCAGGAAAACAATATGCACATCAGCTATAAACCACTCTGGCACACACTGTTAGAGCGTGATATGAGAAAAGAGGATTTAAGGCTTGCCGCTGGTATGACAACAAATATGATTGCCAACATGAGCAAAGAGGGAAAGCACATCAGCATGGATACATTAGCCCGTATCTGCGAAACGCTGAATTGTGAGATTACCGATGTGATTGAGTTAGTACCAGACGAGCCTGCTTCCACAGGAGGTAAGGAACATGAGCGAATTGAAACCAAGAATAAAAGAAAACGGAATTGATTATATCCTTGTTGGAGATTACTACATCCCGGACTTGAAGTTGCCGGAGGAACACCGCCCCATCGGAAAGTACGGACGGATGCACCGGGAATATTTAAGAGAAGTCTGCCCAGCCAGATTACACACATTGACCCTGACCGGGGAATTGTGGACATATCTTGCAGACCTGAACGAACAGGCACAGAAACGGTTAGACACCATCATGGAGCAGATGAAAGCTGCCGAGGGCGTGACCGAGGAATTGAAGCGTACCCGTCAAATGGAATGGGTGCAGCGTTGCAATAACATTCACAACCGGGCAGAAGAAATTGTTTTACATGAGATGATTTATTCATAACGGTATGGTAGAATGATTATTACAAATTAGAAGTTGTAAAGGAGACTTTGTATGGGTAGAAAAGAAATAACAACAAAAGAAGATTTAATGAAAGTAATAGAATTATTCGAAAATACTGGAATTACATACTGGTTGGATGGCGGATGGGGTGTAGATATTTTAGCTGGTAAACAAACAAGAATTCATAGAGATATAGATATAAATTTTGATGCTCAACATACGGAAAAATTGTTAAATGTGCTTTTGAATCTGGGCTATAAAATTGATACAGACTGGAAACCGGTTAGAATAGAGTTATATAGTGATGAACTTGGTTACTTAGACATTCACCCGTTCGTTTTAAGTGAGGACGGAACTTCAAAACAAGCTGATTTAGAGGGTGGCTGGTATGAGTTTGAAAAAGATTACTTTGGTAGTGCTTTTTTTGAAGGAAAAACAATTCCTTGTATATCCTTAAAAGGCCAAAGAGTTTTCCATTCAGGTTATGAATTAAGAGATAAAGATAAGCATGATATTTCAATTCTTGAAAGTTTATCAAAATAACATTGCTGTAATTTCTAAGATAAATTCCACTTTATCGCTTTGAAATTTTAACTGAATAAGTATAGCACCAACCGCTGCTACATGGAAGCAAACACAACCATGCAACAGCGGTTTTTCTTTACCGTTTTTTCCTTTGACTGATAGGAGTTCCTGTTTTCTTTGATTTTTGTAGAATCCGAATGAGCCAGCGAAATTCTTCGTCTGACAGATTTTTATAGTTGATGCCGAGCTGCTTGCAGTAAAGGACAACCAGCTTTTCATCCCGACTGCCCTTGAAATTTTCAACCGCTTCCAAATTTTCTTTCAATTCATCGGCAACGGTGGTCTGGGGCGCACTCTCGCTGTCCTTTTTGTGGGCTTCCCGAATATCCCGGATAATGAGATTGAGGTCATCAAGAACCATGTGGCTGAAATATTCATCATCGCTGATATGGGCGGCTTGCAGCACTTTCAAATGCGGGTCGTCTTCGCCGGGGCGATACCGTTCAATGATTTCATGCCGGACAGTATCGACAAGGGCGTTGAGGTTTTGAATCTGCATGGTGGCAATCCCATCTACATAAATCTCAATGTCCGCAAGAAACTTGATAAAGTCCTTATGAGTGGCAAGCTCACAGAGCAGACGGTTGTTAATCCGACCGCCTTTCAGAAGTGCCACCATCTCATCATTCAAATGCAGCTCTGTTAGTGGCGTGTTGATCTGCTCCCGGTTCTCTGTCCGGCACAGCAGATAATCAACGGAAACCCCATAGAAGTCTGCCAGCGTGATAAGGTTGCCATGATTGATTTCCTTATAATCCTCTTTTTCATAACTGCCAAGAGCTGATTTGGAAATGCCCGTCAGCTCTGATAATTCTTCCAGATTTAAGCCTTTGTCCTTGCGGAGTTCCCAAAGGCGTTCCTGTATGCTTGTCGCTCCTTTCATGGGCGCACGCTCCTTTCCGGCGGTTTCATTACTGCCGCTTAACTGGATTATATCATACTTTCCGCAATCGTGGAAATTTCTGATTTTTACCCTTAATTCCTACTTTGTGGACATACGGCACAGGGCACAAAAATGTTCTATGATACAGGTAGTTCATCGATGGATTATTCCAATCGAATGACCAGCCTGTGTGGGATATGCTTCCCCGGCGATGTAGCGCCATGACTTTTGGCAGGGATATGGAGGAACCCTGACCGAAACGAGCGTACCAAAGGGAGCAATACGCCGCTGTGAGATTCAGGGGAGGAACGACACCGGGGAGAACTGGCGAACTGATACCGAAATGATACCGAAACACGACAATCTGATAGGGGGATAGTCTACCCTATTGCTGATACTTCTGGAGATTTTAGACGGCTCTATGACCGTAATTTTGCCGAAAATCGCCCCGAAACTATACACTAAAACGGGAGGAAACGCAATATGCCGAGAATGAGCAAAAAGAGGAAGCATGAGCTTTCTTTTTACCTCAATGACCGGGGGCGTGTCACTTACAACGAATTATGCCGGAAATGCAAGCATGGGTGCAAGCAGAGCTTCCGGGCGGTTGTGGTTGACTGCCCCCGTTATTTATCCAAAAGAGCAAAGAAAAAGGAGGAACACACCGAATGAATTTTGAATTTATGACGATAGGCACACCGTTGCCGCCCTGTATGCCCTTTCCCAGAGCGTTGACAGGATTTCCAGTCAGCAGCACCGCAAAGGTCATGTACTGCCGGATGTTGGACGCTATGCTATCCAACGGACAGGAGGACGAGAACGGAATCCTGTTTATCTGCTTCCCTGTCACAGCCATTGCCGCAGTCCTGTCCCGCAGCCCCATGACGGTCAAGCGTTCTCTGAATGAACTGGAAACCGCCGGACTGATCATGCGAGTGCGTCAGGGCGTTGGAGAACCAAACAGGATTTATGTGCTGATACCGGGAAAGGAGGACGCTGCCCTTGCCTGATACCTCAAAGCTGGAAAAGCTCAACCGAGAGTTGGAAAAGAGTGAAAAGAAACTGCGGAAAGCCATCAATGATGAAAAGGCATTGCAGCACCAGCTAAAGCAGCTTACCCGAAAAGAACGGACACACCGGCTCTGTACTCGTGGCGGTATGCTGGAAAGTTTTCTGCAAGAGCCGGAACGCCTGACAGATGATGATGTCATGCTGTTGTTGACACTCATTTTTCACAGGCAGGACACGCAGGAACTATTGAAGAAACTGCTGGAACGTGAGAAGCCGGAAACCCCTTAGTTTACTAAGGGCGCAATTATACACCACCCAAAGGTTGGTGCATTGCGTTCTCCGAAGGCTCCTTGCCGGAGGGCTGTGATTTTTCGCAGTCATGGTCTGCTCCAAATCATACAGGGGACGCTACGCTTCCCCTGCGCTGGCTACCGCCAGCTACCCTTTTGTGGACTTGTCATCTGGGGACACCTTGCGTTGCAAGCTGTTCCCAGCCGACAAGTTTCATAAAATATGCTATCTTTTCGATAGGCAATAAAGTATAATAAAGTCAGCAATAAATCGGAATTTTACGGTCAGTAAGGAATGCGTAAAGTTATATGATTGTATTATAAGCGATTTGTTAAATTTTTATAACCACTTGTATTTGCCTGCGATTTATGGTATAATATTTTGAAATTTAGAAAGAGGTGGGAAGATGATTAACTTTTCTTGCAAATAAAATCAAAATATGCGGTAGTGCTATACTTTGGCATTATTGTGTCTATTGCAAGAAAGTTATATGTCTATCTTACTCAATATAGTGCTGTTGCCACTTTTGCTTAGTGGTGTTATTTTATGCTATGACGAGCTGCAAGGATAAACTTTCTTGTGGCTCTTATTTTGTTTTGGAGGTGCTTTATGAATAGTGCAGAACAGATAGTTACACATGATTCACTCCGTATAGTGTCGGTTCCTTTTGGTGAAATCTATACGTAGTAAACATTCACCGAACCGACTTTGTATCGTATGACATGCAAAGGAGGATAATATTTATGTCAATGATTAAAATTGAAAACCTTACGTTTTCATATCCGACAAGTTATGATAATGTTTTTGAAAATGTCAGTTTCCAGGTTGATACCGATTGGAAGCTTGGTTTTGTGGGCAGAAACGGACGAGGTAAAACAACCTTTCTGAATCTTCTGCTTGGGAAATATGAGTATAGTGGAAAAATCCTATCATCCGTACAGTTTGATTATTTTCCTTATCCCGTTTCAGATAAGAATCGTATTACAGAGGATATATTGCAGGAGATTTGCCCACTTGCGGAAGAATGGGAACTTATGCGAGAACTTTCTTATCTTGATGTTGATGTCGATGTGCTTTGGCGACCTTTTGAAACACTTTCCAACGGAGAGCAGACAAAGGTTTTGATTGCCGCTCTTTTTCTTAATGAAGGGCATTTCCTACTGATTGATGAACCTACCAACCATTTGGATGCCAAAGCGAGAAAAAGTGTGGCGGCATATCTGAAAAAGAAAAAGGGATTCATCTTAGTTTCTCACGATCGTCGCTTTCTTGACGATTGTGTTGACTATATTCTATCGATTAACCGAGCGAATATCGAAGTGCAAAGAGGAAACTTTTCATCATGGATGTCAAATTTTGAGCGACAGCAAGAATTTGAACTGGCTCAGAACGAACGTTTGCAAAAGGACATCAGACGATTACAGCAGTCGGCAAAACGCGCTGCAGTATGGTCTGAACGTGTAGAAGCTTCCAAAATTGGGGCAGCAGATAAAGGTTATGTCGGTCATAAAGCCGCCAAAATGATGAAGCGTTCAAAATCTATAGAAGCGAGACAACAACAGACAATCGAACAAAAATCAGCATTGCTGAAAAATATGGAAACCGCAGAAGCCCTCAAGATACAACCGCTTAATTACCATACAGATTTGCTTGCATCATTATCGAATGTAGTAGTTTATTATGATGGCATTTCAGTTTGTGAACCCGTTTCGTTTGAAATAAGACAGGGAGAACGCATTGTGCTTGATGGAAAGAACGGCAGTGGCAAAAGTAGCCTGTTAAAGTTGGTAGTCGGGCAGTCCATAGATTATACGGGTACAGTAACACTTGGCTCTGGGCTTGTAATTTCTTATGTGCCACAGGATACATCGTATTTATGTGGAACCCTTTCCGAGTTTGCAGAAGAAAACAACCTTGATGAAAGTTTGTTCAAGGCAATTCTTAGGAAAATGGACTTTGAGCGTGTACAGTTTGAAAAGGATATTAAAGACTTTTCTGGCGGGCAAAAGAAGAAAGTCCTAATTGCGAAAAGCCTTTGTGAAAAGGCACACTTGTATGTATGGGATGAACCGCTCAACTTTATTGATGTGTACTCACGTATGCAGATTGAACAACTCATAACGGAGTTTGCCCCGACCATGCTCCTGGTAGAACATGACAGTGTTTTTCGAGATACTGTGGCAAGTAAAATTGTGAATATCTAAATTGGTTCTTCCGCAATTTTACGTTTTTCGCTTTAATAAAAATGGAGAATGCTGATTTACACTGGCATTCCAGTATTGAAAAATTACAAAATACGGATAATTGCGTAAGAACCTCTAAATTAAAATAATTGTATGGGTTAATTCCAGCTTTACAGAGACTCAAATTCCAGTTTGTAGAATTAAGAAAATCGTAATTTGTGGAGGTAAAATATAGATGAATCAAGGTAGAATTATTGTAATCACAGGTGCGCCGGGGACAGGAAAAACTACAACGGCATCTGCTGTTGCAAAAGAATCAGATTTGGAAAAGTCTGTGCATATGCACACAGATGACTTTTATCATTATTTGAGTAAAGGGGCAATACCACCGCATTTGCCAGAATCAAATGAGCAAAATTTGATTGTCATTGAAGCGTTTTTAGAAGCTGCGAAGCGATATGCTCGTGGTGGATATGATGTAATTGTTGACGGTATTATCGGACCGTGGTTTTTAAAGCCGTGGCAAAGTCTTGTTCGGGAACATTATGAGGTGCATTATATTATTTTAAGGGCAAGTAAGGAAGAAACCTTGAAGCGAGCTGTTGAACGCTCAAAGTTAGACCGAAAGACAAATATCGAATTGGTAGAAACCATGTGGGAGCAATTTTGCAATCTGGGAATATATGAATCGAATGTTATAGATACGACCACTTATTCCATTCAAGAAACTGTTTCCGCAGTACAAGAAAAAATCGCAAGTAGGGCAGCGTTGTTGTCTTAGATTGTTTTGGTGCAATTCCAGTTTGTTAGCTTTACATCGGGTCAACTTGTCCCGAACTTTTACAACTAAATACCCGCCGCTCACACAGTGGCACACCGAGCAGGAAATCTGAAAAAGGTCTCCTGCTTTTTTTCTGCCCAAAATGAGGTGGTAAAACGCCACCCCATCCACCAATTAGCGAAAGGAGGGACACGAAATGCCTTGTCCACACAACGAAATCACGATTGTTCAGCGCAGCCAGCGGCAGTCTGCGGTTGCCGCCGCTGCTTACCAAAGCGGCGAAAAGCTGTTCTGTGAATACGACCAGCAAGTAAAGCACTACCCGGAAAAGCGTGGTATCGTCCACAATGAAATCCTGCTCCCGGCAAATGCTCCACAGGAATATGCAGACCGCAATACTTTATGGAATGCCGCCGAAGCGGTGGAAAAGCAATGGAACTCCCAGCTTGCAAGGCGGTGGGTGCTTACCATTCCCAGAGAGATACCGCCCGACCAGTACGCTGTCCTTGTACGGGAGTTTTGTGAACAGCAGTTTGTTTCCAAAGGCATGATTGCTGATTTTGCCATCCATGACCCCCATCCGCCGGGACACAATCCCCACGCCCATGTCCTGCTGACCATGCGGGCAATGGATGAACATGGAAAATGGCTTCCCAAGAGCCGCAAGGTTTATGACCTTGACGAGAATGGGGAACGGATAAAGCTGCCGTCCGGCAGGTGGAAAAGCCACAAGGAGGATACGGTGGACTGGAACGACCAGAAGTATTGTGAAATCTGGCGGCATGAATGGGAGGTTATCCAGAACCGCTATCTGGACGCCAATGACCGCCCGGAGCGTGTGGACTTGCGTTCCTATGCCAGACAGGGGCTTGATATAGTCCCCACTGTCCATGAGGGGACTGCTGTCCGGCAGATGGAAAAGCGAGGTATCCAGACGAATATCGGCAACCTGAACCGGGAAATCAGAGCCGCCAACCGCCTGATGAAGTCCATCCGGCAGCTTATCCAAAACCTCAAAGGCTGGATTACCGAGCTGGGAGAAAAACGGAAGGAGCTGCTTGCACAAAAGGCGGCGGAGGAAGCGACACTTCTTCCCAATCTGCTGATGAAGTATATGGAGATACGAAAGGAAGAACGGAAGGACTGGACAAGGGCTGGACAGAACCGGGGAACTTCACAGGACTTAAAGGCAGTCAGCGAAGCCCTGTCCTATCTCCGGCAAAAGGGGCTTTCCACTGTGGAGGACTTAGAAGCGTTTCTGGAATCTTCCGGGAAATCAGCCGCAGATTACCGCAATCAGATGAAGCCAAAGGAAGCCCGGAGCAAAGTGATTGACGGGATTCTTGCCAGCCGGACAGACTGCAAGGAATGTAAGGCTGTCTATGAGAAGTACCAGAAGATATTTTTTAAGAAAATAAAGGGGAAATTCAAACAGGAACACCCGGAGGTTGCCCGGTATGAGAAAGCCGCTGACTACCTTGCCAAGCACCCGGACGATAAGGATAAAACGAAAAATGAGTTGCAACAGGAGCAGGAAACGCTTCTCAGCGAAATCGCAGAGCTGAAAGTACCACTGACCGAGGTACAGGAGGATTTGAAGAAGCTGCGGGACATCCGCTACTGGGTACGGAAAGCCACACCCGGCACAGAGGAAAGCAAAGAGCCGCCCAAGAAGCAGCCCATCAAAGAAGTCTTGCAGGATAAGACTGACGAGAAAAAAGCACAAAGAACCGCCCCGGCACAGGAGAAACACAGACAACAGGATATGGAACTTTAACAGGCACTTGCCATTTTCAATTAGAGAATGTCAGGTGCTTTTCTTATTTTCAAGGAGGGATAGATTTGAATGTATTCGAAGCTGTGAAGCAGTCCGTCACAACAAGACAGGCTGCGGAGTATTATGGAATCCATGTAGGTCGGAACGGGATGGCTTGCTGCCCGTTCCATAACGATAAAACCCCAAGCATGAAGCTGGATCGGCGTTACCATTGCTTCGGCTGCGGTGCGGATGGGGATGTGATTGATTTTGCCGCCGCCCTGTATGGGCTGGGAAAGAAAGAAGCCGCCGTACAGCTGGCACAGGACTTCGGGCTTTCCTATGAGGACTGGAAACCGCCGGGAAAGGTAAAAAAGCCCAAGACCCGGCAGAAATCCCCGGAGGAACAGTTTCAGGAAGCAAAGAATCGCTGCTTCCGTATTCTTGCCGATTATCTCCATCTGCTGATGGCATGGAGAACGGACTACGCCCCGCACTCCCCGGAGGAAGCCTTTCATCCCCGGTTTGTGGAAGCCTTACAGAAGCAAGCCCAAGTGGAATATCTGCTGGATGTGCTGCTGTTCGGGGAAACAGAGGAAAAAGCGGATTTGATTACGGACTACGGAAAGGATGTGATACAGCTTGAACAGCGAATGGCAGAACTTGCAGCCGCAGACGCAGCAAGAACTAAAAAACACTATGAACGCCATGCAGCCGCCCCAGAGCGTTGAGGAAATCAAGGCGGGGCTGGAAACCACCGAGAAAGGCGGTGTCCGTCAGAGCATACGGAACTGCCTGACCGTATTCCAACGTGACCCTCTGCTTTCAGGGGCTATCGCATACAACATCCTGACTGACCGCAAGGACATCATAAAGCCCATCGGTTTTCACAGAGAAAGCACCGCCCTGAACGATACGGACATGAAGTATCTGCTTCTTTATCTGGAAGAAACCTACGGGCTTACCAATGAGAAAAAGATTGATAACGCCATCGGGATTGTGGCGAATGAAAACAAGTACCATCCCATCCGGGACTATCTCAATACCCTTGTGTGGGACGGGACAGAGCGAATCCGCTTCTGCCTGCGGCACTTTCTGGGGGCTGACGCAGACGATTACACCTATGAAGCGTTGAAGCTGTTCCTGCTGGGTGCAATCTCACGAGCCTTTCAGCCGGGGTGCAAGTTTGAAATCATGCTCTGTCTGGTAGGCGGTCAGGGGGCTGGAAAGTCCACCTTCTTCCGGCTGCTGGCAGTCCGGGACGAGTGGTTCTCCGATGATTTGCGGAAGCTGGACGATGACAATGTGTACCGCAAGCTGCAAGGTCACTGGATTATTGAAATGTCGGAAATGATGGCAACCGCCAACGCCAAGAGCATTGAGGAAATCAAGTCATTTTTAAGCCGGCAGAAAGAGGTCTACAAGATACCTTATGAAACCCACCCGGCAGACCGCCCCCGTCAGTGCGTGTTTGGCGGCACTTCCAATGCCCTTGACTTCCTGCCCCTTGACCGTTCCGGCAACCGCCGCTTTATCCCGGTCATGGTGTACCCGGAGCAGGCGGAAGTTCACATTTTGGAGGATGAAGCCGCTTCCAGAGCCTATATCGGGCAGATGTGGGCGGAAGCGATGGAGATTTATAAAAGCGGCAGGTTCAAGCTGGCTTTCAGCCCCGCCATGCAGCGGTATCTCAAAGAACACCAGCGGGATTTTATGCCGGAGGACACCAAAGCCGGGATGATACAGGCGTATCTTGATAAATACACCGGGAGCATGGTCTGCTCCAAGCAGCTCTATAAGGAAGCCTTGAACCATGCTTTTGACGAGCCGAAGCAATGGGAAATCCGGGAAATCAACGAGATTATGAACCAGTGCATTTCCAGCTGGCGGTACTTCCCAAACCCAAGAATGTTTTCCGAATATGGCAGACAAAAGGGCTGGGAGCGTGAAAACCCGGCAACGGACTCCGGCAACCCGTCTGAAAAAACGATGGACGGTTTTGTGGAGGTCACAGAACAGATGGAGCTTCCATTCTGAAAAGGACAGCCCGTTGCACCCCCTGTTGTTATCCCGTTGCCGAGCCGGTTGCCGGGAAAAACCCCTTATTTCCGGGCTTTTCTCCCTTATAACAACCAAAACAACAAAAAAATAAAAGAAAAGTATAAATAGTAACCATCGCCAGATTGAGATTGTTTGCAAGGTCTTTTGAAGTCCGTTGCCGGACTTCGTTGCCGACACCCTCTGTCTGGCTATTTTCATGTATGGAGGATAACTGCCTATGGCAAAAAACAAAACAGAGATTCATGTGACCACTGTATTTGACGGGGAGCTTGACGCCACTGATGTGTTCGTCAGCCTGATTTCCCAGAAATACGGAAAGACAAATGCAAAAGAATATCTTGCTAAAAAGAAAGATATAGGCTATAATGAAGATGAGGTTCAAAAGAGCCAGATACCGTCTGGATTGTGTGGGTAAATGGCTATGATGAACGAAATGGAATACAGAACAATCGGTTCGGCACTTGCCGGGGGTTATCGTGCGGCGGTCTATTGCAGGCTGTCAAAGGACGATGACCTGCAAGGCGAAAGTGCCAGTATCGCAAACCAGCGTGATATGCTGGAAAAATACTGCGAAAAGCAGGGATGGGAGGTTGTGGCAGTCTATCAGGACGATGGCTTCACAGGTCTTAACATGGAGCGTCCTGACCTACAGAGAATGTTGAGAGCCATTGAGCGCAGGCAGATCAACCTTGTCATCACGAAAGACCTCAGCCGACTGGGGCGTAATTATCTGCAAACCGGGCATTTGATTGAGGACTTTTTCCCAAGAAACGGTGTCCGCTATATCGCCATGAATGACGGCATCGACACCCTGCGGGATAACAACGACATTGCCCCGTTCAAGAATATCCTGAACGAGATGTACAGCAAGGATATTTCCAAGAAAGTCCATTCCTCTTATCTTCTGAAAGCGCAGAAAGGACAGTTTACCGGGTGTCTTGCCCCGTTTGGGTATCGGAAAGACCCGGAGGACAAAAACCATCTGCTCATTGACGAGGAAACCGCCCCGATTGTGCGGCTGATTTTCGGATATGCCCTGAACGGTCATGGTCCGAACTATATCCGCAGACGGCTGGAGAAAGAAAAAATCCCCTGCCCTACATGGTGGAACCGGGAACGGGGGCTTCGCAATACCCGCACCAAATGGGAAAAGAAAGACCCAGAAAACGGGCGGTATATGTGGGACTTCTCCGTTATCAAAGACCTTTTGATGAATCCCGTCTACACCGGGGCGATTGCTTCCCAGAAAAAGGACTACCGCTTCAAAATCGGCACGATTGGGGAAAAGAAGCCGGAGGACTGGATTGTGGTGGAGGGACAGCATGAACCGCTGATTGACAGCATGAGCTTTGACATTGTGCAGAACAAGCTGAAATCCCGCCAGCGTCCGGGGCAGACCAATGAAATCAGCCTGTTTGCCGGACTGTTAAAATGCGGCGAGTGTGGGAAGTCGCTGACGGTACGCTACACAAACGCTAAACATCCCCAGCGGATTTACTCCTGCAAGACCTACAATGCCTTTGGAAAGAACCACTGCACCCAGCACCGGATTGATTATGACACCCTTTACAGCCATGTGCTGCGGAAAATCCGGGAATGTGCCAGAGCTGCCCTGATGGACGGGGAAGCGGTTGCCGACCGCCTGACCAATACCTGTGAAGCCGAGCAGCGGGAACAGCGGGAAGCAATGGAACGCTCCCTTACAAGGGACGAGGAACGGATTGAGGTTCTGGACAAAATGGTCATGCGGCTTTATGAGGATATGATTGCAGGGCGTATCAGTGAGCAGAATTTCAACACCATGCTGGAAAAGACACAGACCGAGCAGACGGAGCTTAAAACAAAAGTGTCCGAGGGCAGAAAGCGGCTGTCCGATGAAGTCCAGCTTGCCAATGATGCAAAACAATGGGTGGAAGCCATTCAGGAATACGCCAACATCACAGAGCTGGACGCAGCCACCCTCAACCGCTTAATCAAAGAAATCGTTGTGCATGAGCGCATTGACGAAGATAAAACAAGACACATTTCTATCGAAATTCATTTTAATCTCAAACCCATCCCGGAGGTGGAACAGGTCACTGCCTGACCTGTCCCGCCGGGACGGTTCTCTTAACAACACCATATAGATTTTTTGTACGCCGCCGCCCGCCATCGAGCAGAGTTTTTACACCTAATTGGGGATGAAACAGCTCATGGCGGGCGGCGGCGTTGCCCTCATCGGCATCACCCTGATCCCTCTGCTGTCCGGTCTGCTGTCCACCACCTAATGATTCTCCAAAACCGGCGGGGGCTTTCGCTTGATAGCGGGAGCCCCCGCAAAGGAGGTGATCTCCCTTGATATTGGATATGATCCAGGAGTGGTTCAAGGAACTGCTCATTGACGGTATCATTTCAAACCTGACCGGGATGTTTGATACCCTGAATACAAAGGTGGGCGAGATCGCCGGGGAGGTCGGCATGACGCCCGCCGCCTGGAACAGCAGCATCTTCAACATGATCCGAAACCTCTCGGAAACGGTGATTGTCCCCATCGCTGGCATCATCCTCACCTTCGTCATGTGCTACGAGCTGATCCAGCTCATCATCGAGAAAAATAACCTCCACGACTTTGACACCTGGATTTTCTTCAAGTGGATTTTCAAGACCTTCTGCGCGGTGCTGATCGTCACCAACACCTGGAACATCGTCATGGCGGTGTTCGATGTGGCGCAGAATGTGGTCAGTCAGTCGGCGGGGGTCATCATCTCGGACGCAGGCATCGACATTTCCGGCGTGGTGGGCAATCTGGAGACCCAGCTTGCCGACTGGAGCGTGGGCGCCCTGCTGGGGCTGTGGTTCCAGAGTGTGTTCGTGGGGCTGTGTACGCAGATTCTTTCCATCTGTATCTTCCTGGTGATCTACGGCAGAATGATTGAGGTGTATTTGGTCACCTCCATAGGGCCGATTCCCTTTGCCACGATGGTCAACCGGGAATGGGGCTCCACGGGGCAGAACTACCTTCGCTCCCTGCTGGCCCTGGGCTTCCAGGCCTTCCTCATTATGATCTGCGTGGGCATCTATGCCGTGCTGGTGGAGGGCATCTCCACATCCGGCGACAACATATCCGCTGCCATCTGGGGGTGCATGGGCTATACGGTTCTGCTGTGCTACACATTGTTCAAGACCGGCAGCCTTGCAAAATCCCTGTTCGGCGCCCACTAAAGGAGGCAGATATTTGAGAGTAGGCCTTATTGATGTGGACTCGCACAATTTTCCCAACCTGTGCCTGATGAAGCTCTCGGAGTATCACACCAGACACGGGGATCGGGTGGAATGGTGGGACCCTGCAAAGCAATATGACCTTGTTTATAAAAGCCGGGTATTTACAGACACCTATTCCAAAGACACCATACAGGTGAGCAATGCGGATAAGGTCATCCAGGGCGGTACAGGTTACGGCCCCGGCGAAAACCTCCCGCATGAGATCGAGCATATTCGGCCGGACTATTTTCTATATCCGCGGTTTTTAGGTACAGCCTACGGCTTTTTAAGCCGTGGCTGTCCAAGGAACTGCGGATTTTGTATTGTCAGCAAAAAAGAAGGGCGCAGGAGCGTCCGGGTGGCTGATCTTTCCGAGTTTTGGAATGGTGAGGAAGAAATCAAACTGATGGACCCGAACCTGCTTGCCTGTCCCGACCATGAAAGGCTCATTGAACAGCTAATTGAGAGCCGGGCGCTGGTGGACTTTACCCAGGGGCTCGATATTCGCCTTATCAGCCGTGATAATGTATCTCTACTGAACAAAGTGCGGACAAAAGCGGTGCATTTCGCATGGGATAACCGGACGAGGACCTGACGGAGTATTTCCGTCGCTTTCGTGAACTTACTTCCATAAAGAGCGACCGAAACCGCCGTGTCTATGTCCTGACCAATTACGGCAGCACCCATGAACAGGATTTGTACCGGGTAAACACCTTGCGGGCATTGGGATATGATCCCTATGTGATGATCTATGAGCGTCCCACGGCTCCACGCATTACCCGCCATCTGCAAAGATGGGTAAATAATAAACGGATTTTTCATTCCGTATCAGATTTTAAGGACTATGCGCCGATGAAGAAGGAGGTGTGAAACATTGGCTTATGTAACAATCCCGAAGGACCTGAGTCGGATACAGAGCAAGGTCCTGTTCGGGCTGACCAAACGACAAGTGATCTGTTTCGGAGCGGCGGCGCTGGTAGGCGTGCCGCTTTTCTTTTTGGCAAAGGCGAGCCTGGGAACTACCACGGCGGCGCTGTGCATGATCCTGGTGATGCTGCCCTTTTTCCTGTTCGCCATGTATGAGAAGAACGGGCAGCCGCTGGAAGTGTTCCTGGGGCATCTGATCCAGAACAAATTCATCCGGCCGAAGGTACGCATCTACCAGACAAACAATCTCTATTCCGCCCTGGTGCGGCAATCCCAACTGGAACAGGAGGTGAAGCGGATTGCGAGAAAAGGCAGAAAAACCGGCAAAGCGTAAGCTCACCCGTGCCGAGCGCAAGCAGATCGAGGCGGTGATCCGGCAGGCGAAGGGCGACGGGAAAACCCATACGGTGCAGGACAGCATCCCGTTTCAGAACATGTTCCCCGACGGTCTGTGCAGACTGGAGGGCGGCACCTTCTCCAAAACCATTGCCTTTGAGGATGTGAATTACCGCCTGGCTGGGCCGGAGGACCAGCAGAGCATCTTTGAAAGCCTCTGCGACTTCTATAACGGCTACGACCCCTCCATCGGCGTCCAGGTCTCTTTGGACAGCCGCAGCGGAGGCAGCGCCGCCGATGAAATGTTCGGCATCACCCGGCAGGGCAACGACCTGGACCCCATCCGGGACGAGGCGGTGGACATCCTGCGGATGCAGTACAAGCGGGGCAACAACGGCTATGTGAAAACCAAGTATGTCACCCTGACCATCGAGGCGGAGAACCTTCCCGCGGCACGGGCGCGATTTGCCCGCATTGAGACCGACACCCTCAATCGCTTCAAGGTCATGGGGGCGGCGGCTCATGTACTGGACGGAAAGGAACGGCTGGAGCTGCTTTACAACATCCTCCACCCGGAGGGCGGGCAGTTCGCCTTTGAATGGGACTGGCTCCCCGCCAGCGGCCTTTCGGTGAAGGACTTCATATCCCCGTCCTCTTTCCACTTTGGGGAGACCCGCACCTTCCGCATCGGCAGGCGGTACGGGGCGGTGTCCTTCCTGCAAATTCTGGCGCCGGAGATGCACGACCGTATCCTCACCGACTTCATGGAGGCGAACGGGAATATCATGGTGACCATGCACATCCGGGGCATCAACCAGAACGAGGCCATCAAAATGGTCAAGCGGAAGATCACCGACCTGGACGCCATGAAGATACAGGAGCAGAAGCGGGCTGTGCGCAGCGGCTACGATATGGACATACTCCCCAGCGACTTGTCTACTTATGGCGGCGCAGCGAAAGACCTTCTCACCGACTTACAATCCCGCAACGAGAGAATGTTCAACATGACTTTCCTGGTGCTGCACACGGCGGAGACCCGGCAAAAGCTGGAGATCGCCGTGTCCCAGGCGGCCAGCGTCGCCCAGACCTATAACTGCCTTCTGACCCGGCTGGACTTCCAGCAGGAGGACGGGCTGATGTCCTCTTTGCCCCTGGGCCTCAACCGTATCAAGATTGAACGGAGTCTGACCACTTCGGCCCTGGCGGTGTTCGTTCCCTTTGTCACCCAAGAGGTGTTCATGGGCGGCGACGCCATGTACTACGGGCTCAACGCCCTTTCCAATAACATGATCCTGCTGGACCGCAAGCAATCCCGCTGTCCCAACGGTCTTGTGTTCGGCACCCCCGGCAGCGGCAAATCCATGAGCTGCAAGCGGGAGATCACCTTTATCATGCTGATGACCCAGGATAATGTCATCATCTGCGACCCGGAGGACGAGTATTCGCCCCTGGTGAAGCGATTGGGCGGTCAGGTGATCCGGCTGTCCCCGTCCAGCACCGACTATGTGAACCCTCTGGACATCAACCTCAACTACTCCGAGGAAGAAAACCCGCTGGCGCTGAAAAGTGATTTCGTCTTATCCTTCTGCGAGCTCATCATGGGCAGCAAGACGGGGCTGGAGGCCATCGAGAAAACCGTCATTGACCGGGCGGTACAGATGATCTACCAGCCCTACTTTGCCGATCCCCGGCCAGAGAATATGCCCATTCTGGGCGACCTGATGAACGCCCTTCTGTCCCAGCACATCCCGGAGGCCGACCGAGTGGCCCAGGCGCTGGACCTCTATGTGAACGGTTCGCTGAACTTCTTCAACCACCGTACCACCGTGGACATCTCCAACCGCCTTGTCTGCTTTGACATCAAGGGCCTGGGCAAGAACCTGAAAAAGCCGGGGATGCTCATTGTTCAGGATGCGGTGTGGAACACCGTTACCATCAACCGGGCTATCGGGCGCTCCACCTGGTATTTCGTGGACGAGTTCCACCTTTTGCTGAAGGAGGAACAGACCGCCGCATACAGCGCCGAGATTTGGAAACGGTTCAGAAAATGGGGCGGTATCCCTACCGGGGCGACCCAGAACCCCAAAGACCTGCTTTCCTCCCCGGAGATCGAAAACATCCTGGAAAACAGCGACTTCATCTATATGCTCAACCAGGCGGCGGGAGACCGGAAGATACTGGCGGAGCGGCTGAACATTTCATCGGAGCAGCTTGCCTATGTGACCAACTCCGAGCCGGGCCACGGGCTGCTGTTCTTCAACAATGTCATCCTGCCCTTTGCGGATGACTTCCCGAAAGACACCGAGCTCTATAAATTGCTCACCACCAAGCCCAGCGAGGTTGCACACGAAACTGTGGACGACGAAAAGGAGGACCAGAATGGATAACAAGATGGCGGTTTTCAATAACCGCGAATTTGGCAGCATCCGAGTGATCGAAGAAAACGGCAATTATCTGTTTTGCGGATTTGATGTTGCGAAAGCCCTGGGATATGCAAAACCGAGGAACGCCATCAATACGCATTGTAAGGGGGCCCTGAAACGGGGCGCCCTTACAGAAGGAGGCGTACAGGAATTGACATTCATCCCGGAGGGTGATGTGTACCGCCTGATCGTTCATAGTCGGCTGCCTGGTGCGGAACGCTTTGAAAAATGGGTGTTTGACGAAGTTCTCCCCATGATCCGCAAGACGGGCGGGTACATGACTGCCTCCCTTCTGGAGCAGGCGGCGGAAAAACCGGAAATATTGCTGGCTTTTGCCGACCAGCTTCTTGCCGAGCATGAGAAAAACCGGCAGCTCTCCGGCGAGGTGGAACGGCTGCGGCCGAAAGCAGATTTTTATGACGCCTTTGTCCATGAAGAAAACTGCACCAATATCCGAGCCACGGCGAAAGAACTGCAAATCGGGGAGCGTGCGTTTTGCCGTTTCCTGATGGACGCGGGATTTCTGTACCGCTGCCCAGCCGGATACCTTCTGCCCTATGCCAAGCCCTCCAATAACGGATTATTCCGTGTGAAGGACTTCTGGAAATATGGGCATTTTGGACAGCAGACCTTGATTACGCCCCAGGGCAAAAATGTGATCCGTCTGCTGCTGGATGATGGGCAAATGCGGCTGGAATGGAAGGAAAGGATGGGATAAGGATATGGAACAGGAAAAGCTGTATGTCATCGAGGAAAAGACCTATGAGGCACATATCGACGAGGAAGTGCATCTCTACGGGCTGCTTCATCAGCTTGCCTTCCTTGCCGGAAAAATCAAGGACCGGGAGGATGTGGAGGCGTTCATTGCGGCGGCGAAGCGGTACGGCCAGATCGCCGATGACAAGTTTGACGCCTGGAACATTCCCGGCCGTTACCTGGTGTTCGGCGACAAGGCGGACCTTGCCGGGATGAAGGCGCGGGAGCTGTGCGAGCTGGACGCCTTCTATGTGGAGTGTGAGGACGACGAACCCGAACCGGGCGGCGGCCGCCAGGAGGAACACTATCTGATCCCCGGCAGCGGATTCCGGCTGCTGGTGAGCGAACTGCACATGTTCCTGGTAACCTGGTACAGCATCGCCAAGTGTCTGTCGCAGGCACAGAACGAGAAAGATTTTCTCCGACTGCAAAAGAAATACGGGAACTATGAAAAGACGCTGAACAGGCTGCGCCGCAAGCTGGGTCTTTCCGCTGACAGCAACTTTTGTCAGGATGAATTGGAGGCGGCGGTCATCAAGCGGTTCCGGGCGGAGCTGATCCCTGGGGAGCAGATCAGCCATGAATAAGCTCACCCATGTCAGCCTGTTTTCCGGCATCGGCGGGCTGGACCTTGCGGCGGAGGCGGCGGGCTTTGAAACGGTCTGTCAATGCGAGTGGGCGGACTATCCCTATTCCATCCTGCAAAAACATTGGCCGGATGTGCCGAAGTTCCGCGACATCACCACATTCACGAAGGAGGCGTTTTTTGAAAAAACAGGACTTGAAACCATTACCATCCTCTCCGGCGGATTCCCGTGCCAGCCTTTCTCCACCGCAGGAAAACGGCGGGGCTTTGCGGATGAACGCTACCTGTGGCCGGAGATGTGCCGCGTTATTGCCGAACTGCGGCCCCGTTGGGTGCTTGGGGAAAATGTTGCTGGCTTCATCAATATGGGGCTCGACAAAACGATTTTTGACCTGGCAAAAGCGGGATACGCTGTTCTCCCATTCGTATTTCCGGCTTGCGGCGTCGGCGCATGGCATGAGCGCCAGCGAACTTTTATCGTCGCGGCTGATGTTTCCCACACCCCTTGCCTCCGACAAATCCACGGGGCGGGATGCTGCCAGCCTGGATGTGTTCCTGTCGGACAATGGGATATTCCGCAAGCGGAACAAGGACGGGTCGATCTGGAGCCTGTCCCTGTCGGCGGCGGTGTTCTATCTGACCCCGGCAGCATCGGAGGGCTACCGTTCCACCCTGAAACCGGCGGCCTTCCGGGACAAATCCCCGTCCTCCAACCTGTCGGCTCAGGTGATCCGGCAGGAGCAGCCCCTTTCCGAGAAAGCGGCGCTGAACCCGGACTGGGTGGAATGGCTCATGGGATTCCCCCCGAAATGGACGGACGCATCCTTTGGCGTGCCGAGCCCGAAGGAGTCCCCCGCATGACCGAGGACACGGACAACCGGGCGCTGCGGCTGAAAACCCTGGGGAACGCGGTCTGCCCGCCCCAGGCCTATCCCATTTTCCAGTACATCGCCATGATCGAAACCGGGGCGTGTGCCGACATCTGCCCCTATGGAACAGGAGGTGACGCACCTTGAAAGAATGGAAAGCCCCCGAAAAGGAGGCGCAGAAGATGACCCGTGACGGGGCAGTATCCGTCAATCTGGTTACGGGCGAGACGACCTATCCCTCTGACCGGACGCCGGAGCAGGACCATTCCGCCTCCGGCGACACGGCGGGTGCCGCTGGGAAAGTAGTGGATCGTGTGGAACTGCACCGGGAACAGGCAGCAGCCAAGAAGAAGCGCCGGAAACAGCGCAGAACCTATCGGGAGGGCGAGGCGGCAGCGGGCCGTCCATCCTCCCGATTGCAGTTTTCCGAGGCGGACCAGGCCAAGCCGGAGCTGCAAGGGGCCATCCGCAAGTCGGACAAGGCGGCGGACCGGCTGGACGCGGCAAAGACCGCTGTTCCATCCAAACTGCCATCCCCCCAACATGCCAATCCGCTGTCCCGCCCCATCCAGGAGGCAGGCGCAGCCATCCACGGCAAGGTCCGAGAGGTGGAGCAGGAAAATTCCGGCGTCCAGTCGGGCCACCTGGGGGAACGTAGCTTTGAGAAGGCTGTGGGCTACGGAAACCGCCGTGTCCAGAACTGGCGGGCGGAACGCAAGCTGAAACCCTGGCGGGACGCGGCAAAGGCGGAGCAGGCGGCGGTCAAGGCCAATGCGGATTTCTACTATCGGAAAGCCGTGGCGGAGAACCCCCAGCTTGCATCCAATCCCATCTCCCGCCTGTGGCAGAAACGGAAGCTGCAAAAGCAATATGCGGCGGCATACCGGGCGGCGGGCAAGACCGCCCAGGCCGGGAAAACAGCGGAGACCACGGCAAAGGCGGCCAAGAAAACCGCCCAGGAGTCCAAGCGCACCGCCCTTTTCCTGAAACGGCATTGGAAGGGCGCGTTGATCGTGGGCGGCATCGGTCTTCTGCTGGTAATGCTGCTGGGCTCCCTGCAATCCTGTTCCTCCATGTTCGGCGGCGGGGTGTCCAACATTATGGCGTCCTCCTATCTCTCCGAGGATGCCGACATGCTGGCGGCGGAAGAAGCCTACTGCGCCAAAGAGGATGAATTGCGGGAGTATCTGGATACCTACGAGGCCACCCACGACTATGACGAGTATCACTTTGATCTGGACGAGATTGAGCACGACCCCTATGTGCTGATCTCCATTCTGTCGGCACTCCATGAAGGGGTGTTCACCATTGACCAGGTACAGGGCGACCTTCAAACCCTCTTTGACAAGCAATACATTCTCACCGAAACCGTGACCACGGAGACCCGCTATCGGACGGAGACACGGACGGACAGCGAGGGCAACACCTATACGGTTCGGGTGCCCTATACCTGGACCATCTGCACCGTCACGCTGGAAAACTTCGACCTCTCCCATGTGCCTGTCTACATGATGGGCGAGGAACAGCTTTCCTTGTATGCCACCTATATGTCCACCCTGGGCAACCGCCCCGATCTGTTCCCGTCCTCCGGGTATGTGAACAAGTACATCGACAACCCTCCCACCGCCTGGGAGATTCCCGCTGAATACCTGACGGACGAGCGGTTCAACACCCTCATTACCGAGGCGGAAAAATACCTGGGTTATCCCTATGTGTGGGGCGGCAGCAGTCCCAGCACTTCTTTCGATTGCAGCGGATTCGTCAGTTATGTGCTGACCAACAGCGGCCTGTGCAATACCGGGCGGCTGGGCGCACAGGGGCTCTACAATATTTCCACCCCAGTATCCGACCCCCAGCCCGGCGATCTGGTGTTCTTCGTGGGCACCTACGACACAACCGGCGTATCTCATGTAGGCATTTATGTGGGCGACGGGATGATGCTGCATTGCGGCGACCCCATCCAGTATTCCAACCTGAACACGAGCTACTGGCAGTCCCATTTCTACGCATACGGCAGACCGCCGTACAACTGATGGAGGTGATGAAGCATCAATATGGTTTCCTATGGGGGCGGCGCCAACAGCACCGCCCTTTTGATCGGGCTGCACCAGCACCGTATCCCGGTGGACCTGATTCTCTTTGCGGATACGGGGGCAGAGCATCCCCACACCTACGCCTATCTGGAGGTGATGGACCGCTGGCTGAAGGACCACGGGATGCCTCCCATTATCAGAGTGTATAAGACCACCCGTGACGGGAAACGGCTGACGCTGGAGGATGAATGTCTGCAAAGTTGCAGCCTACCGTCCATTGCCTACGGCTTCAAGCGGTGTTCCCTGAAACACAAGATCGGGCCGCAGGAAAAGTTCTGCAACCATTACCCGCCGTGTCAAAAGGCGTGGGCGGCGGGCAAACGGGTGGTCAAGTTCATCGGCTACGACGCGGGCGAGGGCTACCGCAGCGACAAGGTGCTGCTGGGAGACCTGGCCGACCGAAAATACAGCAAGTGGTATCCCCTGATGGAATGGGGATGGACGCGGGACGATTGCATCCGGCAGATCGAGGCGGCAGGGCTGCCCCAGCCGGGAAAATCGTCCTGTTTTTTCTGTCCCAGCATGAAACCCGACGAGATCACCGCCCTGCGGGAGCAGCATCCCGATTTGTTCCGCCGCGCCCTGGCGCTGGAGGACAACGCCCGGAAAAACCTGAAAACGGTCAAGGGCCTGGGGCGGAACTATTCCTGGAGAGAACGATTTGGAAAGGAGTTTTGCACACATGGCAACGGTTGAGAAGATTCGCAAAGACATCGAAAAGACGAAGGAGAAGATCTCCGCCCAGCAGAAGCGACTTCGGGAGCTGGAGGCGCAGCTCACCGAGGAAGAAAACCTGGAGATCGTCCGCATGGTCAAGGCGGTGCGCATGGACAACAAGGAGCTGACCGCCTTCCTGAAGGCCTACGCCAGCGGCCTTATCACCCTGCCCGACGGGATGATGGAGGCGGAGGCGGCGCCGGACCCCGACGACGAGGATATGAAAGGAATGGAGGACGGCGAAGATGAAGCGTAACAGAGTTTTCCGCCTTTTGGCGTCCCTGACGGTGGTGGTCCTGTGCATGACCGCCTTCTCCGTCACCGCCTTTGCGGGCGGTGGGGATGGCGACTACTACACGGGAGAGTCCGCCGAGACGACGCCGGAACCCACCGAGGAACCCGCCACCGGGGGCATGGAGCCGGAGGGCCAGCCCCTTACCCCGGAGGGCAACGCCACGCTGGTGGACGATTATTACGGCGACAAACAGCTTATCACCGTGACCACAAAAGCGGGCAACTATTTTTACATCCTGATCGACCGGGCCAACGAGGACAAGGAGACCGCCGTTCACTTCTTGAACCAGGTGGATGAAGCCGACCTGATGGCGCTGCTGGAGGACGGACAGACGGAGGAAAAGCCAGCTGCTTGTACCTGCACCGAGAAATGCCAGGCTGGTGCGGTAAATACCGCCTGTCCGGTCTGCGCGGTGAATATGAGCGAGTGTGCCGGGAAAGCGCCGGAGGTGGAGCCGGAGCCTGAACCGGAGCCGGAGAAGGAGTCCGGCAGCGGCGGCGCCCTGGTGCTGATCCTGCTGCTGGCGGCTCTGGGCGGTGGCGGAGCCTTCGCCTACATCAAGTTCATCAAGCCCAAGCAGGGCGCAAAGGTCAGCGCCGACCCGGACGACTATGAGTTCGAGGACGAGGAATACGAAAACGAGGACATTCCTGAACAGGGAGAACAGGAGGAGCAGAATTGAGCAAATTGGTGATCTGTGAAAAACCGAGTGTAGCAAAGAGTATCGCATCGGCCCTGGGTGTCACATCCAGGGCCGATGGCTATTTTGAAGGCGGCGGCTGGCTCATTTCCTGGTGCATTGGTCATCTGGTGGGACTGGCGGACGCGGCCGCCTACGATGACCGCTATAAGAAGTGGCGGTATGAGGACCTTCCCATCCTGCCCGCCCCCTTCCACTATGTGGTGTCCGAGGAAAAGGCTGACCAGTTCCACATTCTCCGTTCCCTGATGGAGCGCCCCGATGTGACGGAACTGGTCAACGCCTGCGACGCGGGACGCGAGGGCGAGCTGATCTTCCGGCTGGTCTATGAGGCTGCCGGATGTTCCAAGCCTTTCTCCCGTCTCTGGATTTCTTCGATGGAGGATGCGGCAATCCGGGAGGGCTTTGCCGACCTGCACCCCGGCGCGGACTATGACCCGCTGTATCAATCGGCGCTTTGCCGCCAAAAGGCGGACTGGCTTATTGGTATCAATGCCTCACGGCTCTTTTCGGTGTTGTATCATCGAACGTTAAATATTGGGCGGGTGCAGACGCCCACCCTGGCGATGCTGGCCGACCGGGACAGTAAGATCGTCCTGTTCCGCAAGGAGAAATACCATTATGTGCGGCTGGCGCTGGAGGGGGCCGAGGCGGTCAGCGACCGCATTGTTTCCCCGGAGGACGCCCAGGCCATCCGGGATGCCTGTGACGGGCAGCGGGCCGTGTGTGTATCCCTGGTGCGGGAGAAAAAGACGGAGAACCCGCCCAAACTGTACGACCTGACCACCTTGCAGCGGGAGGCGAACCGGGTGTTCGGTTACACGGCCAAGCAAACCCTGGACTACGCCCAATCGCTCTATGAAAAGAAGCTGCTGACCTATCCCCGCACGGACAGCCGGTATCTGACCGGCGACATGGCGGAGACCGCCTCCGTGGTTCTGCATCTGGCAGCACGGGTGACGCCCTTCGATGCCTGCCCGGAGTTTTTCCCCGATGTTCTGGCGCTGGTGAACGACAAGGAGGTATCTGACCATCACGCGATCCTGCCGACGCTGGAACTGGAGAAAGCGAACGTTCCGGGGCTGCCTGTGGGTGAGCGCAATATCCTTCTGCTGGTCTGCTGCAAGCTGCTGTGTGCGGCGGCGGAGCCTTTCGTGTATGAGGCGGTCACGGCCACCTTTGATTGCGGCGGACATACCTTCACGGCAAAAGGAAAGCAGGTGCTTTCCCAGGGCTGGCGCGCCATCCAGGAGGTGTTCCGTTCCTCCCTGAAGGAGAAGCCGGAGGATGAAGATGCCGAGGGTGTTCTTCCCGCCTTGACCGAGGGGCAGGTCTTTGAGCCGGTCTCCGCCTCCGTCACCGAGCACTTCACTTCGCCCCCCAAGCCCTACACGGAGGACACCCTTCTGTCGGCCATGGAGAATGCGGGCAAGGAAGATATGCCGGACGAGGCAGAACGCAAGGGCCTGGGCACCCCGGCGACAAGGGCGGCCATCATTGAAAAGCTGGTGTCCGGCGGGTTCGTGGAGCGCAAGGGCAAGAACCTGATCCCTACAAAGGCAGGCGTTAACCTGGTCACGGTGCTGCCGGAGCTGCTGACCTCTCCCAAGCTCACAGCGGATTGGGAGCAGCGGTTGAACGAGGTGGCAAAGGGCCAGGCGTCGCCGGAGGACTTCATGGACGGGATCGAGGCAATGGCGGCGGAGCTGGTGCGGAAATACTCCCACATTTCCGAGGATGGGCAAAAGCTGTTCCAGCCGGAGAAAGAGACGGTGGGCCTCTGCCCCCGCTGCGGCAAGCCGGTCTATGAAGGCAAGAAGAATTTCGCCTGTTCGGACCGGGCCTGCCAGTTTGTCATGTGGAAGAATGACCGTTTCTGGACCAGCCGCCGCAAGGAAATGACCCGGAAGATGGCGGCCGACCTTCTGAAAAAAGGCCACACTTCCGTCAAGGGGATGTGGTCGGAGAAGAAAGGTTCCACCTATGACGCCGTGGTGATCCTGGACGATACCGGCGGCAAGTATGTCAATTTCAAGTTGGAGTTTCCCAAACGAAAGGATGGTGTGCATGGCAAAAAGTAAAACCGAGGTCAACTTCATGGAGCATTTGAAGCCGCTGCTCCCCGCAGGCGGTGACGCAAGCGAACTGGAGGCAGCGGCCCAGGCGCTTGCCGGACTTTCCCCGGAGGACCGTGACCTCCTGGCCGCTGTCCAGGAGTCTCCCTTCCGACTGACCACCCTGGAGCAGTTCCGGGAGTTTCCCGCGAATACCGAGTATTTCATTCTGGAGCCCAACATCCGCAAGGTGGAGGATGTGGGCTGGCGCTATCTGGCGCAGCATTTGGATGTCCTTCTGCCCCCGGAGCTGCTGGACGCCATTGATCCCGTTCCTTTCGGCAACCACGCCATGCGGGAGGAACAGGGGTGCTTCACCAGTAAAGGGTATCTCACCCTTTCCGGCGACGAGTGGGAGCATGAGCGTCCCAGGGAGAGGCAGACGGAGAAAAAGCCCTCCATCAAGGAGCGGCTGGAGCAGAGCCGGAAGGAATGTGCCAATCAGAGCAAGGCGCAGCCCCATCGGGAAAAGTCTGCGCCGGAACTGTAAGGAGGTGTCGTTATGCCCCATTATGACTATGACAAAGATTATCCCTTTGCCGCTTTCATCACCAACCTGGGCAAATATAACGAGGGTGCCCTTGTGGGCGAATGGGTGAAGTTCCCCACCACGGCGGAGGAACTGAAAAAGGTCTTTGAGCGTATCGGGATCGGTGCGAAGGACGACTTCGGGCAGACCTATGAGGAATGGTTCATCACGGACTACGACTGCTATGTGGACGGCCTCTATGACCTGCTGGGTGAGTATGCAAACCTGGACGAGCTGAACTACCTGGCTTCCAAACTGGATGATATGAGCCAGGATGAATATGAGCGGTTTCAGGCGGCTATGGAGATCGGCGATCACACGGGCAGCATCCAGGAGCTTATCAACCTGACGGAAAACCTGGACTGTTACGATGTTTACCCCGACATCCATGACCACGATGATCTGGGCCGGTATTATATCGAGGAACTGGACGCCATGCAGGTGCCGGAGCATCTGCGCAATTACATCGACTATGAAGCCTACGGGCGGGACATCGCCCTGGAGGAAAGCGGCCAGTTCACCGACCTGGGCTATGTGCGGGATACCGGGGACAGCTTCCATGAGTATTACGATGGTGAGCGCGGTAGCATCCCGGAGGAATACCGAGTAATGACCTTCCAGGATGACATCCCCGAAGAAGAAATTTCGGAATGGGCCATGGACCTTGCCTACGATATGGACGAGTTTTTCCGGCAGAACGATCCGCAGTATGCCGCCGAGCACCCGGAGGAACACGCGGCAAAGGAAGAAATCTACGAAAACCTGATGGCCGGGCGCATCTCCGCCCTGGACGAGAAACTGGCCGCCCTGGGGCAGACCCAGGAGGACTATCTGCCTTCGGAGATCGAGAAGTTCAAGGACGCCACCGGCTATGAGGAATTTCTGGATGTGGACCCCCAGGCGATCCGGGAGGCCATTGAAAACCCGGATCAGTCCCATGTGGACGAGATGCTGTCCTTTGCGGAGCAGGCAAACCGGGAGTATGAAGCGGAGTTGTACGGGCAGCAAGCGGCGCCCACCCCGGATGACCGAGAGACCGGCGAGACGGTGCGGACTCCCAGGGGCACCTTCCATGTGACGGATATGAGCCGGGAACAGATGGAGGCGGCCGGATACGGTTTCCACCACGAGTCCGAGGACGGAAAGTATCTCATCATGGCCAACGGCAGCCGCGCCTTTGCCATCCCCAGCGGAGACGCACCCGAACATACCGCGCCGGAGAAGTTGACTGTCCTGGTGGTGGAGCCCATGAAGGAACCCTATGTGAAGGAAATCGACCCCGGCCTCCATGCGCTGCAAGCGGAGGTGGGCGGCGACATTGCCGCCTCCTATCCCTTTGACGATCCGGTGGGGCTGGTGCTGAACGACGAGGGCAAGCTCATCGGTCTGGACCTGAACCGCTCTCTCCGGGACGAGCATGGGGAGATTTACGACATTGTGGCAGGCACCTTCTTGGTGGTGGGCCTGGGGCCGGAGAGTTTTGCGTCCCTGCCCCCGGACATGATCCAGAAATACACCGAGCAATTCAAGCGGCCGGAGCTGTTCGCCAGCATCAACGGGCAGATCGTATCCGTTCCCGTGGAGCCGGAAAACCCGCTGCGCACGGCGGAAATGACCCTGGAGGATGACTACGGCATGATCGACGGGATCATCAACAACGGCCGCCGTGGTGAGGAATTGGAGAAAGCCCAGACCGAGGCGCGCAGGACCACGCCGGAGAAAAAGCCTTCCATCCGGGAGCGACTGGAGGACGCAAAACGGGAGTGCGCGGAACGGAAAAGCCCGGACAAGCCTGCCCCGCAGAAGAAGCCCCCGGAGCTGGGCGACTTATGAGCCGGAGCAAGAAATGGCGTCTGGAATGGGCGTTCTTCCTGGGCGAGAACGGCAGACGCCAGTATAACAAGCTATGCAAGGGCTGTATCCATCCCTGCAAGCAGAGTTTCCGGGCGGTGGTGTTGTCCTGTCCGCACTATCTTTCCCTCCGTTCCAAAAAGTGCGGGAATTAGGGTTCAAAACAGTCAAAGAAACCGGCTGTGACGGCTTTTCCGTGTAGGGGCAGTATGATTTCCCATGTGGAGCGGCAGGGCGTTTCTGCATAGGAAAAACGCCGGATTTTCACCTTTTATCAAGCAAAATGGGAGCGTCAACATCGGATGCAGTTATCCGAGGTTGGCGCTCCCATTCTTTTTTTGTTCTGGCTGCGTCGCAGTCGATCAGTCATCCTCTAACAGCTTGGAGGGCGGGATTTTCAGCACTTGGGCGATCTTGAACAATGTTTCAAGAGATACGCCACGAACCGTACCTGTTCCTTCTACCTGACCAACGAAGTTGACACTTTTCCCGATCCTCTCCGCAAGGACCTCCTGTGTCATCCCCGCCTTTTTTCTGTAATATGCGATCTTCAAGCCCAAAGTGATATAGCGTTCTGGAAACTCCGTTTGCATAATATCACCTCCTGATATTATGCTACCAACAAAACAGGTAAATTATAATTGAGACCAATTAAAGAATTATTTACTTTAAGTCAATGTTTGTATATAATGAGAAGTGGATTGTTTACTTTGTTGGAGGGACTGGCTTGAAAATGGCGAAGATAGAACCGTGAACATATTTACTGTTAGTTTTTTTGGACACCGGATCATCCCGGAGTTTCGTGAGGCGGAGGATCGTGTGGAGGCGCTGGTTCATGCGCTGCTTTTGGAAAAGGAGTATGTGGAGTTCCTGGTCGGACGGGACGGAGATTTTGACCAGATCGTTTCCTCCGCTGTCAAACGCCAGCAGCGACTTGTTCGGGATGACAACAGTTCCTTGATTTGGATACTGCCATATCCCACGGCGGAGCTGCGCAACAATATGGAAAACTTTGAAACCTATTATGATGAAATCGAGATATGCGGCAGCGCGGCCAGCAGCCATCCAAAAGGCGCTTTTCAAATTCGCAACCGGCAGATGGTGAAGCGAAGCAATCTCGTTGTATTCTATGTGGACCATACAGGCGGCGGAGCTTATCAGACCATGCGCTATGCGCAGAAAGAAAAAAAGAATATACTAAATCTTGCTGGGGAAGGATACGGAGAAAAAGAATGAGCGCCATCATCTTTCGGTGATGGCGCTCATTTTCAGTAGCAGTAGTAGGCGCTGTGGGAATGTGTGTAAACGGTCAAAGGGGCGGCGCTGTGGGAAACAGTGTTTGCGGGCTGTGGGAAAGCTGACAGCTTTTCCATCAGGTCGTAAATATTTGTTTTCCATCGGTGGAGCGGCCGTTTTCCACATTTCCATAGTGCTATTCTGGAATATAGGAAGTCCCTCTTGTTATGAACAGTCGATAGATGGTCAAGGGAATATACCAGGTAGACACCAGCAGTCGCCAGACCAGGACGAAACCGCCGATCACTCCGCCAATAATAAAGTTCAGCAGAAACAACGGAAGGGCGGTTCCCAAAGAGCCGCCCGGCACGATCCAGGCAAACATCCGTGGGATGCCAAAAGGCAGACCGCAAAGGATGAACAGCCATACATAGTCGGTGACTCCATCTTTTGTGCAGACGGATTTGAAAATGCAGTACAGCAAAGCCGCCACCGCCACGGGCAGCACGCTCTTTTTGAAAAACTCTTTGATTACTTCGGATTTCGTCACAGTCAGCACCTCCATCCCTGGTTCCATTATATCAGCCGGATAACCATGCGCCCAGGGGTTTTGCAAAGACTGTCAAAAGCGCCCAATCCCCGTTACTCCAAGTCGTTGCTCCGCTGCCGCTGCTGTTCCTGTTCCTTCGGCCTTTCCAGCAGGGCGTCCACATTCTGGCGGAGGGTGTCATATTCCTTTTCCTCCCGTTGTATCTTCCGAAGTTCCGTTTGCAGGGCGGCCTTGCGGGCGGAGAGTCCTTCCAGTTCTGCTTTCACCTTATCGGAGGAAGGAAGTTTGGTGAGCCCGGCCTTTTTGATTTCCCTGGCGGCCGCCTCGAATAAGATAATCTCGCTCTCAAAGCCGCGCAGGAATTTTTCCTTGTCCTTTGATGCCTTGTATCGGTCATAGACAGGTTTCAGCTTGCGGTAGGTGTCGATCTGCTTTCCCAGGAGGGCAAGGTCGGCGATCCGCTGTTCCGTATCCCGCAGACTTTCCCTGGTACGGATGGAGGCGGCGGCAACGGCGTCACACCGTTCCACCAATTCCTCATAGCTGCCGATGCCGTGTTCGGTGAGAAAGTTCATGGTGGCGGCCGCCCGTTTCAGATTCTCGATGGTTGCCCACCGCTGGTATCCGGCACTCTGCTGGGCCTTGATATTGTTCTGAATGTCAATGAGCAGGCTGACCTTCCCGCTGCGCTGTTGGGGCTGTCTGGAGGGCCTGGGACCTCCGGCAATGCGGGAGACAACGGCTGCTTCCGTGTAATCGGCGCCCAGGGTTTTGAGCCGGGTGAACCTCTCCTGGTCCGGCGCCCTGGCGGAGATATACTTTCCCCGCTTGATTTCGTACCCTTCCCGCTGCAACCGGGCAAGCAAATCTTCCAGGCTGGAGGACACGGGGATCAGCCGGTCGATGGCGGCTTTCAGCTTTGCCTTGTAGCTGGTGCCGTTCTGTGCGGCCTGATGCTCAATGTAGCTCTTGCCCTTATCCCGGCCAGGGACGATGACGGACAAGCCGTGTTCTTTGCACAGCCGGTCGCTGGCCCGGCGTATCTCGTGATAGCTGCGCTTGTTGGAATGGTAGTGCTTGTGGTCGGTGAAGCTGACCGCATTGAAAATCAGGTGATTATGGACGTGATCCTTGTCAATGTGAGTGGTGAGGACAAATTCATATTTGCCGCCCAGGACCTCCCGTGCCAGTTCCATGCCGATCCGGTGGGCTTCCTCTGGCATGACCTCCCCAGGTTCAAAGGCTTGGATCAGGTGACGGCCCAGGTGTGTGCCCTTGTCGATGGAATGGCGGCGTGTCCATTCAAATTCAATGTCGGCGGTCTCGGCGGCGCAGCCGAAGGAGGACACCAACAGCTTCCCGTCCGTCTTGTCAGGATTGCAGATATAGTCAATCGCAGCTTTCAGCGTTGACTTAATAGGATGCGTCTTTGTAACTGCCATATCTGATCCAGCCTTTCCCGGATTTCCTCCATGTCGGCCTGATAGGTGGGGCCTCCGGCGTTGACCCGCTTGGCAATCTGATTGATGTTCCGGCCAATGGCGGACAGAAGTTTGTTCATCTCCTTAATGTCCCTGGTGTCCACCTGGATGATATATCCGTCAATCGCCATCTTCCGCAGGTAGGCGCCGATCCGCTTTGTCTGGAGCTGGGCCATCTTCTGTTCCATCAGTTCCTTTTCCTCGGCGGTCACATAGAACTTCACCTGGATATTTCGTTTTCGGTTTGCCATCGTGGTATCTCGCCTCTTTTCGTATCAGGGTTTGGGATGTTCCCAACAAGCATTTTTCGGGTTTAGGGAGAGGGTTCCCTAAAGCCAAAAATCGCAAGCGGGTACTCGTTTGCTGTGCTTGCTATCTACTCCATACCCCCACCGAAAGGCGGTATTTGTTGCGCGTTCCTTTGATTTTGGACGCAAAAAAAGATTGCAGCCGCCATGCGCTGCAATCTCCCGATTTCTCATATTGTGAGGTTAATCCTCTGCTTTTTCGACTTCCGTTATCTCCCTTGCTGTTGCGGTTACAATCCGTATGCCTTTATCGCTCATACCGTCCAGCAGCGCGTCAAGCTGCCGCCGCCCGGTGGATTTCTCCGCATTGCTGTTCGGGAAGAAAAATTGATCTACCGAAATATGATACCGGGTTACAAGGTCATAGAATACCTGTAAACTCGGCTGTTGTCCCTTGTTCTCGATATTCGCAAGGTAGCGCGGGGAAATATATAACTCGTCGCTTACCTTTTTGCGGCTCTCGCCGTATTCATTTCTCGCGGCTTTTATAGCTGCCCCGAAAGCCTTAAAGTCGTACAATGGTACGGGTCTTTTTGCCATTTTCATTCACCCTGTTACATTTTACAGTTCACCTTTCTTTTTGGATATGTCCACACAATTCATATCATTAGGTTAAATACTTCCTGTTGTGTATTGACAGTAGACTGATTTTCTGATAAAATAAAATTTATGTAAAAGGAGGCGGCGTTTATGTTGCATAGCATGCGTATTAGATAAGCATTGAAAAAAAGGATTTTCCCATTTTCAACATGGGCTTTTTTGTCATGCTTATTTTGCGGATGCTATACAAAAAACTAACGACGTATAGATATAGTATAGACATAGTGCAAGCTATGCCTTAGTTTTGTTGTACTGCTCTGTGCATTATAAATGCAGGTCAATGCTCATGTTGAGGATTGACCTGCATTTTTTTGTGTAAAAAGGACGAGTGAAATATAATGCTTAAAAAATATTGGATAAAATGTCCGATTTGTAACGGAAAGACGAGAGTTCAAGTATTTCATAATACTGTATTAAAAGATTTTCCTCTTTTCTGCCCTAAATGCAAATTGACGCATATCATTGATGTAGAAAAATTAGAGATTGTAATCAAAAATACAGAAAAACAAACTTTTATTATTTAGAAGAAAGGATATAAAAATGAAACGTTTACCTAAATATACGCCTGCGGAAGTACGGAATGATCCATACGGATTTACTTACAAAGAAATGTCGGAAGTTATTGGCGAGAATGAAGCAAAAGCCTTATATGAAGAATTATATAAGCAATTACCACGCAAAAAAAATCTATCAATGTTGGTAAAAAATATTTGCAAAAGCAGTGATACTGAAAAGTATGTTTACGAACTGAAAGACAACAAATACATTGAAACGGTTTTTATCAAGCGGCGAGATGGTGGAACTGTTTGCGTGAGCACACAAGTCGGTTGTCCTGTTGGTTGTATTTTTTGTGAGTCCGGGCGAAATGGCTTTGTTCGTAATCTAACATCGTCAGAAATCGTACAACAGATTATATTGTTGCGTCGAAAAGTAAACCGTATCGTTTTTATGGGTATGGGAGAGCCTTTATTCAATTATGACAACTTGATAAAAGCAATCCATATTCTCCGAGATAGATATGGGCTCAACTTTCCAACCGACGGCATTACCATATCAACAGTTGGTCCGGTCGATCAATTAAAAAAATTGCGCGAGGAACATCTTAAAATTCAGTTGACAATATCTTTACACGCAGCAACACAATCTGCAAGAAATCGTATTATTCCTCACATGCGCATATATGCTATTGAAGATGTTGTTAAGCAAGCCTTATCCTATTCTGAAAGGCATAATCGCAAAATTGTCTTTGCGTATTTGCTTTTACCGGGTATAAATGACCGGCCCTCAGATGTAAGACAACTTGCAAAATGGTTTCGGGGCAAAAAAGTTATGATTAACGTGTTACAATACAACCCAACAAGCAATTCAAGAATTAAAGCACCACAGAAACGGGAAATAGTTGCATTCAAACATCAATTAGAGCAAGCAGGACTTGAAGTTACTATGAGAGTTTCTCATGGCAGAGAGATTAACGCGGCTTGTGGACAGTTAGCTAACACATATAATAAATTCAAAAAAAAATGATTAAAAGTGCCAGACGCATAGACGCAGAGCCGATAACGCATTAGGTCAAAAAACCTATGTGTTATCGGCTTTTTTATTTAATATTGCGCAAAAGCCGCTGTTCCCTATTATAGAATGGATTGCGGGTAGTGTATTAAAGTCGCCCTTTTTTAAGGATACGGCGGTATCGGGGAGGTATCGCCGTGTCCATTTTTATTTACTGTAACCCGCCTAATGCTTTGCGGTCAAAAAAAGCTATGCTCCGCAAGCGGGATATTCCGACTATGAGTATGAACTGTCAATACATCTAAATACTTCTTACATTTCCTTTGCGCTCGTCCGCGTCTTGCGGACGGGCGCATTTTGCTTTTTTCAACTTTTTTCTGAAAAACGCACTCAAGAGCCATCTCCCGAACGGGTACGGAGCGAAAGGGGCAGAGAGGACAAGCCCTTAACTCCCGTCCTCTACTCCACGCGGGAAGGAGGTGAACTCTATGGAGCTATCTTCTTCCGACAAGGAAAGAATACAACATCAGTACGACGCATTAGCAAAGAAAACTTTGGTTGGCGAAGCGAAAAGCCACCGCCGCACTCTTGCGAAACGCGCAGCACGCGAAGTACCTTTTTCGGATTTGAGCGAAAGCGAACTCGCGCAGCTTTTCACAACGGACGAATACGAAAGCGATTATTTCCGTTTTCAAGTGTCCGGCTTTGATGTACTCGTCAAAAATGAACTGCTTGCCGAAGCCCTTACCGCTTTGCCTGAAAGAAAACGCGATATTGTTCTCTTGTCCTACTTCTTGGATATGAGCGACACGGAAATTGGCGAACTGCTGAATGTTGTACGCACGACGGTTTTCCGGCATAGGAAATCCGCGCTTGCGAAGATCAAACAATATTTGGAGGGAAAAGCAGATGATGAACACCGTTAGGAAATCTGAAAATCTGTTGCCGTTCCCTGTCATTTCCGCAGCGGCAAACGGCGACACAAACGCCATGTGCGCGATCTTGAAGCATTATGAGGGTTACATAGCGAAACTTTGTACCCGAACGTTGAAAGACGACGCGGGCAATACTTACTCCTATGTGGACGAAGAAATGCGTAACAGGCTGCAAGTGCGCCTTATTACCCGCACTCTTGCGTTTCATGTAGGCTAACTCTTTAAGCCCATGCGGGGAGCGTATACCCCTTTCCACGCTTCCCGTTATGGGCTGTTTGTCGTTCCGTAAAAGCATATCGGAAACGGTATGTTTTTACAGGCTGACAAAGCCTTATTGTTCCTTGACAAAGAAAGCCTTCGGGCAGAATAAGGCAGACGGATACAATTTGTCTGTGTGGAGCCGGTCGGCCGGTGCGCCATGACCCTGTTGCAAGTCCGCAGGACGGGACCCCTACCAAACAGGTGAGCGACAAAACCAGGCCGCAAAACAGGTGTGGCAGCCTGTGGGCGAGGATACGCAGACAGGATAATGAGACTCCCGCGTTGAACGCCCTCAAAGCATTGCGCGGCGCACCCATCAGCATGGGCCGGGGTGAGATTCCCGTGGAGCTGCGGCCAGCAGCCGTCCGTTTTCTGCCTCTTTTATGGTTTTAATGAAATGGCATGAAAGGGGCCTTATTATGCAGAAAATTCAATCTGAAAATAAATATGCCCCGCCTATGCGGAGCAAAAAGAAGATCGGCAACACGACCTTTATCGTCAATTCTTTTTTCCCTCAAACGGGAAATCAGACGATAGCCTCCAAACTGGAGAACCTGATAAAAGCCGATGTTCAGAAACAAACTGTGACTTGAAAACCTCTTAACAGGCAGACAGGGAAAAGAAAGCGCGGTATAATGAAGTTGGACTTCAATATCGTGTTTGACTGCCAGATAGGAGGTATTTATGTATTATCAGTCAAACACCGCTGCCGCGCTTCAATTCCCTTACACGGCTATGAGCTCCGAAGAACTTACAGCTTTGTATTGTCGCTTATCCCGTGATGATGAATTGCAGGGTGACAGCAATAGCATTGTAAACCAGAAAAAAATCCTGGAAAAGTATGCCCGTGAGCATGGATACAGCAATTTCAAATTCTATGTTGATGATGGCATCTCAGGTACGACCTTCAACCGCCCAGGCTTTCAGCAGATGATTGCAGACATTGAGGCTGGCCTTGTCAAGAGGGTCATCATCAAGGATATGTCACGTTTCGGACGTGATTATCTGCAAGTCGGCATGTATACGGAAATCATGTTTCCCGAACATGATATTCACTTTATTGCGGTGAATGATGGTGTGGACAGCACTCAGGGTGACAACGAGTTTATGCCCTTCCGCAATATCATCAATGAATGGTACGCTAAAGACACCAGCAAAAAAATCCGTGCCGTTATGAAAGTGAAAGGCAATGCAGGAGAACATTTGACTGTTTTGCCTCCGTATGGATACATGAAATCGTCTGATGACAAAAAGCAATGGGTGAAGGATGAAGAAGCCGCCCAGGTAGTTTATGAAATTGGTCTCTATATCATGGATGGTTTGGGACCCTCGCAGATTGCAAGAAAACTGACGGAAAGAAAAATTCTTACTCCGGCTGCTTACTATGCGAGCAAGGGCAGAACAACCAATGTCACAAAGAAAGGTTCTCCTTACGCTTGGGATTCTTCTACGATTGCCGACATCATGGACCGCTGGCGTGAATACCTGGGGCACACAGTTAATTTCAAAACCCGTAAAAAATCCTACAAGAGTAAAAAGACCTTGCACAATCCAGAAAGCGAATGGAAGATTTTTGATAATACCCACGAAGCCATCTGGACGGAGGCGATTGCCGATGCAGCAAGGCTCGCAAGGCAGACGCGGCGCCGACCCACAAAGATGGGAGAAATGGGTATGTTCTCC
Source organism: Butyricicoccus sp. AM05-1 (assembly GCF_003474415.1). NCBI lineage: Bacteria > Bacillati > Bacillota > Clostridia > Eubacteriales > Butyricicoccaceae > Butyricicoccus > Butyricicoccus sp. AM05-1. The sequence goes on from NZ_QUDG01000001.1 coordinate 455,650, forward strand.
GGCATGATGTTCTGTGCCGACTGCGGCTCCATTATGTACCAATGCAGGGCAACCAATTTCCGGCGCGATCAGGAATACTATCTGTGTTCCGGCTATCGGAAAAGCCGTGATGTATGTGGGCAGACACATTCTATCCGAACTGTTATCCTGGAAGAATTGGTTCTGCAAAATCTGCGCGAGATCGTTTCCTTCGCATCACAGCGCAAAGACGATTTTGTGAAGATGGTCATGGATGCGGATATGCGCCAACGTAACCAAGATTTGGCAAAACGGCAGAAAACATTGGCCGATGCCGAAAAGCGGATTGCAGAGCTGGACACCATTTTCAAGCGGCTCTACGAAGATACTATTTCGGGAAAACTTTCTGACGAGCGTTTTCAAAAGCTCTCTACCGATTACGAGAAAGAGCAGCATCAGCTTCAAGATGTAGCGGCTGCTCTCCGTGATGAAATCGAAGCAGAGGAACAAAAAAGCGCCAATGTGGAAAGGTTTCTCTCCGTTGTAGAACGGTATACGGAAATTCCTGAATTAACCCCATGTATCTTACATGAGTTTGTCGAGAAGATCGTTGTCCATGCCGCCAGCGATCCAAAGGGCAAGAACCGCACCCAGGAAATTGACATCTACTATAAGGGCATTGGAGCCCTGGAAGTATCGAAAGTTACTTCATCAAGGCAAGAATGAGAAAAACGGCATAGCCGAAGCTATACCGTTTCTCTCTTGCCCCACGATGTTTTCTTATCGGGAGGCACCTTTTGGATGTCCTCTTTTGATTGGTGCCCCTTCGATTTGTTTCGCAAATCGCCCGCCTGCGGCGGGGGTTATTGAAAAGCAGGGGAAACCCGGCCAAGGTTTCCCCTGCAAACATCCCTTCCCTTGCGGATGGCGGATGAATGACCCTACCCAATCCGAACAAGTCGATGGGACTTGCGGATCGTGTAGGGTCGTTTTGTATCTTAAAAGCCTTGGTATGACAGCGCTTTTTGAGATTACCACGCCAAAACGGATATGAGACACTCAAATTCAAACCTCTTCAAATCGAAGTAGAAAACGCAAAAGCCTGACGATTCGAACACCGATGTCTCATTTGGCGTTTTTGTAGAAGTTTTCTTCCATCTGGCATGGCGTCAGATTTTTCAATGTTCGATGCGGCCTTTTGGTATTATAAAACTCAATATAGGAAGCGATGCTGGCCTGAAATGCTCTATCGGAAGTAATATTTCTTCGGTAGAGCTCTTCTTTTTTCAGTGATGCGAAAAACGACTCTGCTACCGCATTGTCATATGGCTCACCGGGGCGCGAAAAAGACTGCTGTACTTTATGCTCATGTAAAAGCTGTTGGAACCGATGAGATGTATATTGTGCGCCGCGATCACTATGAAAAACAAGGCCAGTTGGAGGATTTCGCTCCTCATAAGCCATCTTAAACGTGGCCGTGATGAGCTGGGTACTGTTCTTCTTTGAAATCTTATATGCGATCACTTTGCGGGAGAAAAGATCAATGATCACGCAGACATAGAGATAGTGATCTCTGAGTTTAAAACAGCTAACATCGCTGACCCACCTCTGATTTGGCTGATCAGCAGTAAATTGCTGCTGTAGGAGATTTTTCTTCCTCTTCGGCTCACGCAGCTTCAGATATTCCTTCTTTGCTGTCATCCGAACGCTGCGCAGTCCCATTTCACTCATGAGCCGTAAAACATACTCCTTACTGACTTGATGACCACGCTGAACAAGAATCGTTTGAGTTTTCTCCGCGCCCAGCACCTGCTGATATTCATCGAACACATCGCGGATCAGTTGGCAATACTCTTGTCGGCGTTTCTCAAACCAGGCATTTTCACGTTTGTTGCGTATCATATGGTTGTAAAATGTACCACGGTCGACATCCAGTGCTTCACATATTGTGTGGACCTCATACTTCCCATAAAACGGTTCCAGCGCGTACAGCCGTTCCTTTAATGGCGCAGATACCAAGCAATCGGCGGACTTCAGAATCGTGATGACATTTTGTAATTTTTCAACTTTACGCTGGAGCAATGTGTATTCTTGATAGGAAAACTTCAACGGTTTTCCAGCACTGTCCGTAGGAAAAGATTTGAGCCATCGATATAAGGTACTGCGTGAGATAGCAAGCTCATTGGAAAGAGCGGCGACGCTTTCCCCTTGCTGACAGCGTGCAACAATGGATAGCTTTTCTTTGTTTGAGTATTTCATAGTAATATCCTCCTTTATTATTAGGTTAGGATATCACGGGAAATGAAGCGAGGAAACTTGCAAGACTTCGGCGCTAATGTGATGTACGAGATTAGCACCGATGTAAAAAACTGTATTTAATCTACAAAGTAAAAAATCAAAACCTCCAAAGGACAAACATAGGGCGATAATATTGCTTATTTTTCGTATAAATGATATAATTTTTTATAGATAGGTCACAGCTAGTTGAGAAATATTTCTTGGCACTGGAGGTAACTATGATAGATTTTTCAAAACGAATTAAGAATGGAACAAAGGTCAAAAAAATAGATCCAGTTGAAATTTATAACACACTAGACCGTTCAAGCGTTACGGGACCCTTGCGGCCAATTCAGTTTAATATTCTCACCAAATGGCATAAAGAATGTCGTAACAAAAAAGATTTGATTATCAAACTTCACACTGGTGCAGGAAAAACATTGGTAGGCCTACTTATTGCTTTGTCATACATTAACAATGGTGAGGGCCCTGTTGTTTATGTATGTCCTAACATTTATCTCATGCAACAAGCATGCCTTGACGCACAAAAGTTTGGTATACCATTTTGTATTATTAACAAAGACAATGAAATCCCAAATGACTTTTTAGATGGCAAGCGTGTTTTGATTACATATGTCCAGAAAGTCTTTAACGGGCTATCTATTTTTGGGACAGGGAACCAATCTATACAAGTTGGATGTATTATTCTTGATGATTCTCATGCATGTATTGATTCAATGATTGGTTCATGCACTATTCAGATCTTATGTGACTCGCCAGCCTACCAGCAGATTCTAGAACTTGTTGAACCGGATTTGCGTGATCAGGGAGTTGGAACATTTCAAGATATACTTAATAAGCACTCTAATGCACTTATGCCTATCCCGTATTGGTGCTGGCAAGATAGAATTGATGAGATAACAAGAATTGTTTCAAAATATACAGACGATAATCACATAAGATTTGCTTGGCCTTTATTAAAAGACCATCTAGTAGATTGTAAAGCATATCTATCCAGCAGTAAAATTGAAATCGCCCCCGCATGCTTGCCGATTCAACAATATAGCATTTTTAATAATGCAACGCATAGATTATTGATGTCTGCTACCACGCAAGAAGATACATTTTTTATTAAAGGCTTAGGATTGTCAGTAGATGCTGTACAGCATCCTTTAGTTGATAAGAGTTATACATGGTCTGGAGAAAAAATGATTCTTATTCCTGACTCCATTTGCGAAAATGTTGATACGGACGATTTGCTTAAATATGTGTTAACAGCTGAACATGATTTTGGAATTGCCGTATTAACACCCAGCTTTGAAAAAAGCAAAAAATATGAGAAAATGGGTGGAGTATTAGCAAACAGCGGATCTTCTGGAAAATCAATATTTCAAACACTACAAGAATACTTGAGTAATCATAAAAATAGGGCCATTATATTTGCCAATAGATACGATGGAATTGACTTGCCAGATGATACTTGTCGTATACTTATAATCGATTCTGTTCCTTATTATGACTCGCTATCAGACAGGTATGAAGAACTATGTAGAGCTGAGAGTGAAATTATCCGCATAAAAACTATTCAGAAAATCGAGCAAGGTCTAGGAAGAAGTGTGAGAGGTGAGAAAGACTATAGCGTGATCCTAATTACGGGAAGTGACTTGATTAAATATATTAGAAGTATTACTAATCAAAAACTTTTTTCACCACAGACACAGAAGCAAATTCAAATTGGTTTCGAGATTGTCGACATGGCGAAGGAAGATCTTTCAGCAAATAGTGCTCAAACCGAAATCGATCTTTTCTTCAGTACGATTAGTCAGTGTCTAAATAGAGATGAAGGGTGGAAAGCTTACTACTCTTCAGAAATGGAGGATATTCAATTATCTCAGCTTGATAGAACACAATTATATCATATACTTCAGCAAGAACGTAAAGCATATGATGAAGCAACCGCCTGCAATTATGATGCCGCATCCGAAACAATGCAACAAATTGCTGACACTTGTTCAGATCCCTCTGAAAAAGGCTGGTATTTGCAAGAAAAAGCAAGATTTTTGTACCGAATAAGCCATTCTGAAGCTAGTAGAGTACAGGCATCCGCCTTTAAAATGAATACTCAACTGATGAAACCGCGAACCGGAATTGTTTATAATAAACTTAGGTATCCATTAGATAATTCTAGAAATTTGCGTATTATAAATGAATTGCGGTCTCTCGGTAACTACGAAGAGCTGAGTGTTCAGGTGGAAGATACGTTAAGTAATATGTCCTTCGGAGTCGATGCAGAAAAGGCAGAAAGTGCATTTTACAGGATTGGCCAACTCCTTGGGTATATGTGTCAACGTCCAGATAAAGAAATTAGACGAGGGCCAGATGTACTATGGTGTACGGCAAGCAATAAGTATATATTAATCGAATGCAAAACAGAAGTATTACTTGATCGGAAATCTATTAGTAAGTCAGAAGCAGGTCAGATGGAAGAACATTGTGCTTGGTTCGGAGCAACATATGGGGAAGGCACTTTATTTGAACCGATACTCGTAATTCCAACCGAGAGACTGGCAAAAGACGCATACTTTTCACACGATACAAAAGTGTTAAAGAAGGAGGGTTTGCAACGGTGTACAAAGGGAACATAATAAAAAACTTAATAATGGACTGCCAATCTTACACAAAGTACCGCCCAAACGAGACTACGGGCGGTATTTTTGTATCATGGCGGAGAAAGGAGGAACTTCCCACGGGGGCTTGACTGAAAAGTTGAGCCCCTTTTTTCATGCCAAAAAACAGGAGGTAAATGCTTATGGCAGATGATAAAACCACAAAAACGCCGGAACAGCCGGTAACGGATAGCGGGCCGGGCAAGGAAACGCCTCCCGCTCCCCAAAAAGAGCCGGAGAAGGTTTCCGTTTCCCCGGAGCCGGAAAAAAAGACGGAACCAGAGGTAAAGACCCCACAGGTTTCTGTCTATAACTTCGCTGAAATTATGAAGGAAAAGAAAGCCGAGGAACGGGCGGCAGCTCCCGGCGTGGAAAAGCCTGACCCGGCAAAAACGGAGAAACCGGAAAAGCAGCCGGAGGCTCCGAAAAAAGCAGAGGAAAAACCCAAAGAGCCGGAACAGCCGAAGCGCCGGGGCCGTCCCCCGAAAGCAGATAAGGACAAGGCCGCAACCCCGAAGCCCAAAGCTCCTGCACAGAAACCGGAAAAGGCGGTCAAAAAGGAACCGGAGAAAAAAACGGCTCCAACGGTACAGGCCGCTCCCGCTCCGAAGGAACCCGAAAAACCGAAGGATGCACCACGCCGGGGCAAGGAACAAATCGTCTATATCAAGCTGAACGAGCTCCACGCCTTCAAGAACCATCCCTTTGAGGTTAGGGATGATGAAGAAATGCGGGCTATGGTGTCCAGCGTCAAGGACAAGGGCGTGACCCAGCCCGCTATCGTCCGTCCCCGTGAGGATGGCGGCTATGAGATCGTGTCCGGCCACCGCCGCCAGAAAGCCAGCGAGCTTGCCGGATATGCGGATATGCCCTGTATCGTCCGAAACCTGACAGATGATGAAGCCATCACCCAGATGGTCGAGGATAATCTGAACCAGCGTGAAGAAATCCTCCCCAGTGAGCGGGCCAAAGCCTTGAAAATGCAGCTTGAAGCTATCAAGCACCAGGGCTCCCGCACTTCGGGCCAGATTGACCCGAAGGACGCAGGCAAACGCTCCAACGAGATTGTGGCCGAGCGCAATAAGATGGCGGTCAAGCAGGTGCAGCGGTATATCCGTCTCAATGAGCTGGTTCCCGACCTGATGAAGCTGATGGATGAAAAAAAGCTGGGTTTTACTACGGCGGTGGAGCTTTCCTATATCGGCAAGAAGAACCAGAACTATATCGCCGTCGCCATTGACAGCCAGCAGTCCTCGCCTTCACAGGCGCAGGCAAAGCGTATGCGTGAGCTGGACGAAAAGAAGCTGCTCAACGGGGATGTGATCGACGGCATTATGATGGAGGACAAAAAGGAGGTAGACAAAGTGATTTTGACAGGTGCGGAACTGAGCAAGTATTTCGGCAAGGAAACTACGCCGAGGGAAATGAAGGACCAGATCATCAAGCTGCTGGACGACTGGAAGGGTCAGCAGAAGGAACATGAAAAGCCGGAGAAGAAAACCGAACAGGAAAAGTAAGCCCAAACTTCGGGTCAGCATGGCCCGAGGATTGCGGGGCTCTGCCCCGCGCCCCGAAGCTCTGGAGATATAAATTATTCCCCGTCGCCAGTTATTCCGTAGCATAGCCGGGAAAATCAGTCAAGGGCAGCGCCGCCGCAGGCGGTGCCAGAGGCACCCTTGACGGATTTCTCCCGGTTATGCTTTTTCCCGGTCAAGCGACGGGGATATAAATTCTCCAGAGCCGTTCCCCTTTCCCGGGGGAAGGGGCGGAGGGGTTGGGCGAACTCTTGCTTTTCCCTAAACCAAAACAGAAATGGAGGCTCAACCAATGAAACGACCTTTAGCATACCTGACCGCCGCATGGAGCGGCGAGCCGGATGTTGATATGGAGCTGGCGGCCCACTACTGCCGCCTTGCTTATGAGGCGGGCTTTTCCCCAATCTGCCCGCTCTTGTACCTGCCGCTGTTTTTGAATGACAGCGTTCCCGAGGAACATAAGGCCGGGATTGATATGCGCCGGGATATGCTGCGGCGCTCCCATACCCTGATCGTCTGTGGCAGCGTTGTGGACGAGGATGTAAAAAACGATATTGCGGTTGCCGGGCGGCTGGGCATTGCGGCGACAACGCTGGAAGGGGTGCTTGCCGTGAAGGGACACGGCACCCCGGGCCATGCCGGACATTAAGCTGGGAAGCCTTTTCGACGGGATCGGCGTGTTCCCTCTGGCTGCTTCCCGGTGCGGTATCCGTCCGGTATGGGCCAGCGAGATTGAAAAAGCGCCCATCTCCATAACCAAAAGGCACTTTCCCGATATGGCGCATTTGGGAGATATTACGAAGGTGGACGGCGGGAAAATCCCGCCGGTCCATGTGATAACCTTCGGCTCTCCCTGTCAGAACCTTTCTCTGATCGGCAACCGCTCCGGCCTTGCCGGGGCAAAATCAAGCCTGTTCTATCAGGCGTTTCGTATCATACAGGAAATGAGGGATGCTACTGATAACCTATATCCAGCTATCGCTGTTTGGGAAAACGTCATGGGAGCGTTTTCTACAAATGACCGGATGGACTTTAGAGCCGTCCTATCCGCCTTCTCGGACACCGAAGTTCCAATGCCTCCTTCGGGAAGATGGGGAAACGCCGGAATGGTGCGAGGGGGAACGCCTGATGTGTGCTGGCGGCTCATGGACGCCCAGTATTGGGCAGGCTCCCGAAGGCTGGCACGAAGGCAGCGGATTTTCGTCGTGGCGGATTTTGGAGGCAGACGTGCCGCAGACATACTATTTAAGCCCCGTCCAATGCTCCCACTTCCTCCGCCTTGCGGAGAGGGCGGGTGGGCCGCCGCCGAAGGAGATCGAACAGCTTCTTTTGAAACAGGGCGGCAGATACCAGTCATCCACCCCTTTCAGTGCTTCCGTATGCGGGGAGCGGCAAAAAGGCAGGAAGAAACGGCCTTCCGAAACAGCTTCGGATTACCAACTGACCCTTTTCCCACTCTTTTAGCCAGTGATGTAACGCCCTTTGCCTTCTGGTATGAGGGCGACCCGGAGGGCGGCTGCATCCGTTTTCTGACGGAAACGGAAAGCGAACGGCTGATGGGGCTGCCGGAGGGCTGGACAAAGTACGGGGCGGACGGCATGGAGATCCGGCCTCTGCAACGCTACAAGGCGCTGGGAAATGCGATTGCCCTCCCTTGCGCCGATTACATTATGGCCGGGATCTATGAGGTGCTGGCTGGCAGGGCCGGAAAGGAGGAATAAGCCCATGTTTGAAGCCTATATAACCAATACAGCCCTGTACCCCTTGATGGGGATCGAGGTAGGGACAACGGTACATTTCCCCATGACGACACAGGAGTTGCAGGCCGCCCTTGCCAAAATCGGGATAGACGGGAAACGGTACAGCGAAGTGTTCTTTACCAGCTTTGACAGCGATGTGCTGGGACTCTACGATCATCTCTACGAATGTGAGAACATCGACGAGCTGAACGAGCTGGGCCTCGCCCTGCTGGAAGTACGGGATAAGGGCGGACTGGAAACCTTTGAAGCCGCTCTTGTCTTGGGAAACCACACAAGGAGCGTGAAGGATTTGATAAACCTGACGCAGAACCTTGACCTTTACCGCTTTTACCCGGATATTTCCGATGATGAAGGGCTGGGCCGTCTTTACGCCGACGAGTTTGGGACCATCGACATACCGGAGCACATTCAGAACTACTTCGATTATGAAGCATACGGGCGGGATGTGCGTATCAACGAGGGCGGCGTATTCGCTCCCGGTGGGTATGTGTCGGCAGTCCCGGAGGGCTTCAAGGAGTATTATCACGGGCCGCAGGACATCCCGCCGGAACACCGGATATTTGCCTATCCCGAAAAGGCCGAGCCTGTCCACTCCATTCTCGCCGCACTCAAACGGTTTCAAGAGACCCCGCCCGCTCCGAAAAAGGACAAGGCGGGACCTTCCCATGAAGAACGGTAAGACTTCGGGCCAGCATGGCCCGAAGCATGAAGGAGGTGCATACCATCAACTATTACCCTATCAATGAAGGAGCCGCCCGCCGGGCAAAGGAAATGAACAGCTTTTCCGACTACAAGGAAGGGAGCGCAACGGCGGAATACCGGGCAATGGTGGATAAGGCCGCCGCCATAGCCGAACAGCAAAAATCCAGGGTGGACCCCATGTACCATGAGAAGATCGACCATCTGTTAGACACCTACGCCCGCAAGCTGGCCGAAAACATGAACCAGGGCTTTGCCATTGACGCGAGGGTTCCCTCTGTGATGATCGCCGGACCTGCCAACTTCCCGGTAGGAAAAAAGGAAAAACAGAACCGGGCCCGAGACAGCAACATGGAGGAATGGCGGTATATTCAAGGGCTGCTGGATAAGATACGCAGCACCGGCATGGGCGGGATCAGTGCCGATGACCCGGCAGCGATTGAAAAGCTCCAGAAGAAGCTGGACGGGCTGGAACGCTCCCAGCTCATTATGAAGGAGGTCAACGCCTATTACCGCAAGCATGGCAAACTGGACGGCTGTGCGCTGCTGTCGCCGGACCAGATCGAAAAGCTGAAAGCAAGCATGGCGTCAAGCTGGCGGAGCGACCCGAGGCCCTTTGAAAGCTACCAGCTTACCAACAACAATGCGGAGATCCGCCGGGTAAAGGCCCGTATCGAACAGCTTTCCAAACAGGCACAGCAGGAATTTTCCGGCTGGGAGTTCGATGGGGGCCGTGTGGAAATGAACCGGGAGGACAACCGCTTGCAGGTGTTCTTTGACGGAAAGCCTGACGCGGACACCCGGGCCGAGCTGAAAAGCAGCGGCTTTCGCTGGGCTCCCAGCGTAGGTGCATGGCAGAGGCAGCTCACGGACAACGCCATCCGGGCGGCTGACCGTTTGGAATGTATCAAGCCGCTGTCCGGCGAAAAGCCCTCCCAGCTTCAAAAGAAGCCCTCTATCTTGCAGACCATGCGGGAACAGGGCGAAAAAGTCCAGACGGAGCCGGAAAAGAAAGCTCCGTCCGGCAGGGATGCCGAGCGGTAAGCCTCGGGCCACATTGGCCCGAGGTTTTCTGTTCCCCGAAACTGTACGGGGGCCTCCCGGATAGCGGGGACCCCGACGGAAAGGAGGTTTTATGCAGGAAGAAGTAAATCAAAAAACGGTTGCCCTTTCGATCAGGACAACAAAGCTCACAGGAAAAGTGCTGGCTGCCGCTCTTGGCAAGGTGGTTCAGGCGCTGCAAAAGCACCACCGGAAGGCGCTGACCCCGCAGGGACGCCAGAGCGTGAAAAAGCTGATGAACCACTATGGCGGCAAAAGTGCCATGCCCTATGTGGGAGTTCCAAAGGATTTTGACCGGATCGCGAAGGAGTTCCATGTGGACTACGCTTTCCATAAAGTGAGCCCCGGTCATTACCTGCTGTTTTTCAAAGCCAATCAGGCAGACGCTATCACGGCGGCCTTCCAGAAGTACAGCGCAAAGGTGCTGAACAAAGAGCAAGACAAGGCTTCCATCCTCGGCCAGCTTCGGAAATTCACGGAGCAGATCAGGACACAGGCAAAGGAAAAGCAGCGAACCAGAGAGGCGGTGAAGGACGGACGTTGAGTGACAAGATCAGAAAATATGTGCTCCCAAACCTGCCGTACCTCTTTGTGTTCTGGTTCTTCTCCAAAATCGGGACGGCCTACCGTATTGCGCCCGGCACAGACTTCGGGACAAAGCTCATGGGGATGCTCGATACCTTCCCCAAAGCCTTTGAAACCTACTGGCCGGGGCTGGGAGGTATTGACCTGCTGGTGGGCCTTGCCGGTGCGGCTGGGGTGTATCTGCTGATACAGTCAAAGATCAGGCAGGCGAAAAAATTCCGGCGGGATGCGGAGTACGGCACCGCCCGCTTTGGAACAAAGGAGGATATAAAGCCGTTTGTTGACCCTAAATTTCAGAACAATGTCATTCTGACCGGGACGGAGTACCTTACCATGAACACCCGCCCGAAGATTCCCGCCAATGCCCGGAACCTAAACGCCTGTGTCATCGGCTCGTCCGGCTCGGGAAAGACAAGGTTCTGGCTGACCCCGCAGCTCCTTCAAGCCCATTCCTCGTATGTGGTGGTAGACCCGAAGGGCGGCACCCTCGACCAGTGCGGACGGTTTCTGCAACGGGAGAAATACAGGGTGCGGGTGTTCAACAGTATCGACTTTTCAAAATCCATGCACTACAATCCGCTGGCCTATATCAAGACAGAAAGCGACGTTTTGAAATTTGTTACCGCCCTGATTGCCAACACCAAAGGCGACGGTAAGGAGGGCGACGAGTTCTGGACCAAAGCCGAAACCCTCTTGTACTGCGCCCTTGTGGCCTACATCGTCTTTGAGGGGCCGGAAGAAGAACGCAACATGAATACGCTGGTGGAAATGATAAACAGCATGGAAGTCCGGGAGGATGACGAAACCTTCAAAAATGCGGTGGACTATATGTTTGACGGGCTGGAACGCCGCAGCCCCCAGCACTTCGCCGTGAGGCAGTATAAGAAATACAAGCTCGCCAGCGGCAAGACAGCCAAAAGCATTTTGATTTCCTGCGGTGCAAGACTGGCTCCCTTTGATATTCCCCAACTTCGGGAGATCATGTCTTATGACGAACTGGAGCTGGATAAGCTGGGGGATGAAAAATCAGCGCTGTTCTTTCTTATCAGCGACACGGACACCACCTACAACTTTTTGGTTGCCCTCGCTTTTTCGCAGATGTTCAACCTTCTGTGTGAACGGGCTGATAACACCTATGGCGGGCGTCTGCCCTACCATGTGCGGGTGCTGTGGGACGAGGCAGCCAACACCGGACAGGTGCCGGGGCTGGAAAAGATCGTGGCCGTCATCCGCTCCCGTGAGATCAGCCTGACGCTTTTTTATCAGGCAATGAGCCAGTGCAAGGCATTGTACAAAGACCATTCCGAAACCATCATGGGCAACATGGACAGTATCGTATTCCTCGGAGGCCGGGAGGCTTCCACCCTAAAGGATATTTCGGAAAACTGGCTGGGCAAGGCCACCATCTCCATGCAGACCGAGGGCCGAAGCCGTGGGCAGTCTGAAAGTTACAGCCAGAATATGCAGCGGCTTGGCCGGGAGCTGATGACCACCAGCGAGATCACCACCATGCCCGGGGATAAATGTATCTTGCAGCTTCGGGGGCTCCCGCCCTTCCTGTCTCCGAAGTATGACTTGAAAAAGCACCCGAATTACAAGTACACAGCCGAATTTGATAAAAAGAAAAACGCCTTCCGCTTGGAAAGCCTGTTCCGCCACCGGCCATTGAGACTAAAGCCGGAGGACGAATACACGGTGTACGAAGTGGACGGCTCCGACACGGACGAAGAAGCTGACCTGTTGAATTTCGATGATCTGGACAGCGACGAGTTTGTGTAACTTCGGGCCATGTTGACCCGAAGCGCCGCCGATGTGGGCGGCTTTTTTTGTACCCAAAATCATCAAACAAACAAAATGGAGGAACGTATATGGAATTTTTCAATCAGGCAATCGACATTCTCAAAATTCTGGTCATGGCTCTTGGCGCCGGTCTGGCGGTATGGGGCGTCATCAACCTTCTGGAAGGTTACGGGTCGGACAACCCTGCGGCAAAAAGCCAGGGCATTAAGCAGCTGATGGCGGGCGGCGGTGTCGTTCTGATCGGTCTTCAGCTTATCCCTCTGCTGTCCGGGCTGTTCAGCTAAATGTCACCCGTTGTCCCTTTTTCCAGAAAAGGAGCTGATGTATGGACTTTATCATCGACGCAATCGTTGAATGGCTGAAAGGTCTGCTCGTCGATGGTATCATGGGAAATCTGGACGGCCTTTTCGATAACGTCAATCAGAGCGTTGGCGAAATCGCCACACAGGTAGGCACGACCCCGGCGGACTGGAACGCCGGGGTCTTTTCCATGATACGACAGATCTCCGAAACTGCCATTCTGCCAATCGCCGGGGTCATCCTCACTTTTGTCATGACCTATGAACTGATACAGATGCTCATAGAACGCAACAACCTCCATGAAGTTGACACATGGATGTTTTTTAAGTGGGTGTTCAAAACCTTTGTGGCTGTGATGATCCTGACGAATACCTTCAATATCGTGCTGGCGGTCTTTGATGTGAGCCAGCATGTGATCCAGCAGTCAGCGGGCATTATCCAGAACGGGACAGAAATCACGCCGGATGTGCTGGACAGTCTGCGGACAGAGCTTGAAGCGATGGAGTTAGGCCCTCTGTTCGGACTCTGGCTACAATCCTTCCTGATCCAGCTTACCATGATTGCCTTAAACATCGTGATCTTCGTCATCGTATATGGCCGTATGATTGAAATTTATTTACTCACAAGTTTAGCGCCTATCCCGTTTGCCACCGTCCCCAACAGGGAAACCGGACACATGGGGCAGAACTATTTCCGCTCCCTCTTTGCGGTGGGCTTTCAAGGTCTGTTGATCTTAGTCTGTGTTGCCATCTATGCGGTGCTGATCCAGAGTATCGCCGCCGACGGCGACCCCATCGGGGCGATCTGGGGATGCGTGGGATATACGGTGTTGCTGTGTTTTACCCTGTTCAAAACGGGCAGCCTTGCAAAATCCATCTTCGGCTGCCATTAAGAGACTTCGGGCCATGCTGACCCGAAGCGGAAAGGAGGCGGTATGCCCCGGCGTTACAAACAGGGTGCGGACGGACAGCCGCACCCGGCTTTCTACGGAAAGCTCCCCGAAGAATTTTCTAAAGCAGACACCATGCGCTTTATGGTGGAAACCGATCTGAAACTGTCCGGGTGCGTATCGGCGGACACGCTGGCGGCACTCCGGGCGGAAGGCTATGACTACAAGGACGGGAACCTTGTTCCCGCCGGAAAGGAGAAATCCATGCAGGAAAAAACTGCGGGCGGAACACCAGCCGCCCCTATAAAGCTGGATGTAAGCGTGCGGGTCATCGAACCTGTGAAAAATCTCATGGGCTTTGCCAGCGTGAAATTCAATGACTGCTTTGTGGTGGAAAATCTGAAAATCGTACAGGGCAGCAAGGGCCTCTTTCTTGGGATGCCCAGCCAGCCGGACGGCAAAGGCGGCTATCGGGATATGGCCTACCCTGTCACAAAGGAGTTCCGGGAACAGCTCAACACCGCTGTTCTGCAAGCCTATGAGGCAAAGCTGGAACAGATGGCGGAGCGCGGCTCTGTGGGGCGTGCGTCCATCAGCGACCAGCTCAAAGCCGGAAAAGCGGCTGCCGAACAGGCAAAGGCAGAACGGCCTCCGAAGGAAAAGCCCAGCCGCAGCGCAGAGCGTTGACCTCGGGCCATGCTGGCCCGAAGCAGAAAGGAGGCGAAACCCATGCCACGCAAACGGACGGGCTATGATGCGGCCTGCTATTACGACGGAAAACTGCTGGGCCGCTGTACCAAAGCGGACAGCGACGCCTATACCCTGTTGATGAACGCCTGCGGCGGGGAGGCCGCCCGTGTCCTTCGGGAATATGCCTATTTTTCCCCGGAACTGAAAGCCATCTTAGAAAAGGCAGCACTCATGCAGGCAGACCGGAGCCGGACGGGCGGAATGTTCCATGCGCCGAAAAGCTCCCCGTGGGGCGAGGTGCAGAGCTGTGAAACCCTCTGTCCGGGAGTGTTTCTGGTATCTACCGCCAGCCACGGCGGAACGATGGTGGCAAACGAGGTAGCCGCCGTTCTCTCCCCAGCGGCCAAAAAATGCGGCTTCAAGGACAAGGGCTATATTTGCTATGAGGAGGACGCACAGGAAAGCGTAGTGCTCCGGGAGCTGCTGGACAAAAAGCTGTGGAAAATCCCTGACCGCATTAAGGACAAAGGACAGTTTGAAGAAAAACTCAATCAGTCCATCCGGCAGTATCACCCCGAATACTGGCGGGCAAGGCAGAGCGGACGAGAGGCCGCCGAAGCTGCCCGCAGCACAGCCCCGGCCAAAGAGGCCGCAAGATAACCTCGGGCCATGCTGGCCCGAAGCAATAAAGGAGGTGTACCAAAATGGCCTATGTGCCAGTACCAAAAGACCTTTCCAAAATCAAGACAAAGCTGGCCTTCAACCTAACGAAGCGCCAGCTTGTTTGTTTTTCCAGCGCGGCGGCGGTGGGCCTCCCGGCTTACCTGTTTTCCCGTGGCAGTATCGGGAACAGTGCCGCCATGTTCCTGATGATCGGCCTCATGCTCCCGTTCTTCTTTCTGGCTATGTATGAACGAGACGGTCTGCCGCTGGAAAAAGTGCTGAAAAACATCATCCGCACACGGTTCCTCTATCCCCGTGTGCGGCCTTACAAAACCGAAAACTTCTATGCGCTGCTTAGCGCCAGAAAGGAGGCGCAGCCGATTGCGAAACAGCAGAAGGGCCGGAAAGCCCGCAGGCAGAAAGCCTGAAAAGCAGGGCCTTACCGGCCTGTTCACGAAAGGAAAGAACATTCCCACCACCGCCCAGCAGACCCTCCCTTACCGGGAAATGTACCGGGACGGGGTGTGCCGGGTAGCGGACCGCTATTACACCAAAACCATTGAATACGAGGACATCAACTACCAGCTCGCACAGTCCGAAGATCAGGCAGCCATCTTTGACGGGTGGAGCGCCTGCCTCAACTACTTTGACAGCAGCCTTCCGTTCCAGCTTTCCTTCCTCAACCACCGGAGCCGCCCGGGCAGCCGGTACAGCGTGAACATCCCCATGCAGGACGATGATTACAACAGCGTCCGGTGTGAGTATGTGGAAATGCTGGAAAACCAGATCGCCAAAAGCAACAACGGCATTGTCCGCACAAAGCTCCTGACCTTCGGCGTGAACGTGGACGACCTTCCCACCGCCAGGGCAAGGCTGGAACGTGTAGAGGCGGACATTTGCGGGAACTTCAAAAAGCTGGGCGTCAAGTGCCGCTCCCTTTCGGGGCTGGAACGGCTGGAGCTTCTTCACGGGCAGCTCCACCCCGGCAGCGGCTCCCCCTTCCGGTTTTCATGGGATATGATCCCCAAAACCGGGCTTTCCACCAAAGACTTTATCGCCCCGGACAGCTTCGACTTCCGTTTCAGCCGTCTGTTCCGGGTGGGGACGACCTGGGGCGCTGCCTCTTACTTGCAGATTTTGGCCTCGGAGCTCTCGGACAAGCTGCTGGCGGAGCTTTTGGAAATGGATGCGGAAATGACCATTACCCTCCATATCCAGACCGTCGATCAGGCCGCCGCCGTAAAATCCATCAAGGCCAAAGTCTCCGACATTGACAAGATGAAAGTGGAGGAACAAAAAAAGGCAGCCCGGTCAGGGTACGACATGGACATACTCCCGCCTGACCTTGTAACGTACAGCAACGACGCAAAGACCCTCTTGGAAGATTTACAGAGCCGGAATGAAAGAATGTTCCTTCTGACCTTCCTTGTGGTAAACATGGCCCCGACCCGCCGGGAGCTGGACAACGACCTGTTCACGGTGTCCGGTATCGTCCAGAAATACAACTGCACCTTGAAGCGGCTGGACTTCCAGCAGGAGGACGGTTTTCTTTCCAGCCTTCCGCTGGGCCATAACGGCATTGAGATCAAGCGCGGCATGACCACCAGCTCCACGGCCATTTTCGTTCCCTTTATGACGCAGGAGCTCCGCATGGATGGCGAAGCCGTCTATTACGGGCTCAACGCCCTTTCCCATAACGTCATCATGGCAAACCGGAAAAAGCTCAAAAACCCCAACGGCCTGTTCCTCGGTGTGCCGGGCTCCGGTAAATCCTTCGCCGCAAAGCGGGAGCTTGTGAACGTGTTCCTTGCCACAAAAGACCGCATTATCGTGGTGGACCCGATGGGCGAATACTCGCCCCTTATCAGGCGGCTGGGCGGACAGGTCATCGAGATTGCACCGGACAGCCCCCACCACATCAATCCGATGGACATTGACCTGAGCTTTGACGAGGAAAACCCGATGGCGCTGAAAGCCGACTTTATCCTGTCGCTGATGGAGCTGATCGTTGGCGGCAAGGATGGCTTGCAGCCGGTGGAGCGGACCGTCATTGACCGCTGTGTACGCCAGATGTACCGGGAACATTTGCAGGACCCGGAAACAAGCAAAATGCCGACCCTCCAAACCCTGTATGACCTGCTCTGTTCCCAGCCGGAGGGCGAGGCGGTACGGCTGGCAACTGCCCTTGAAATCTATGTGTCGGGTTCCCTTAACGTGTTCAACCATGAAACCAATGTGGACTTAAACCGCCGTCTGGTATGCCTTGACTTAAAAAAGCTGGGGGCCGGGCTTCGGACGATTGCCATGCTCATTATGCAGGACTTGGTAAACTCGCAGGTGTCCATGAATTTCCTCCGCGGTATCGCTACATGGTGCTACTTCGACGAATTTCATGTGCTGCTCCGTGACCGTCTGACGGCAAGCTATTGTGTGGCGATCTGGAAAATGCTGCGAAAAAAAGGGTGCGTTCCCAGTGCTTTAACGCAGAACGTAAAGGATTTTCTGGCAAGCCCGGAGATTGAGAACATCTTTGAAAACTCGGACTTCCTTGTGCTGCTCTCGCAGGCACAGGGGGACCGGCAGATTTTAGCCAAACAGCTTGGGATCAGCCCCCACCAGCTTTCCTATGTGACCCATACCAATTCCGGCGAAGGGCTGCTGTTCTTCGGGAATACCACCATCCCGTTTGTTGACCGCTTCCCGCAGAATACCGAGCTGTACGCCATTATGACCACCCGCCCGGAGGACAAAAAACAGGAAATGAACCGGGCATAACGCACTTCGGGCCATGATGGCCCGAGGTTTGGAAAGGAGGGATACATCATCGGAAAGAAACCGGATAAACGGAATTTTCAAAGGCCGGGGCCGACGGAGGATACCGGGAGCAATCGCCCCGGACCGGCTGAACGGGAAGGGCCTTCCCCCGCACCATCCCGACGCCTGCGGTTTAAGGACGAGGATACCGGGCAGGACAGTCCTTCGGGCCACAATGGCCCGAAGTCCAAAAGCGGCAAGTTTCAAGAGGACAGACGGAAAAGCCGTCCCTCTGACCGCATGAGGCAGGAGGATGAAGCGGGCGGGCCGCAGGATACCGGCAAGGCACAGGAGCCGGAGGGCTCCGCCGAGAAGGCCGGGAGCAAAAAGGACAAGTACCAGAAAGCACAGGCAAAAGCGGAACACGCCGGGGGAAAGCTGGGAAAGGCCCGGGAGAAACTGGACAAGACCGAGGCAAAACGGGCAGCGAAGAAGCCGCCGTGGCTTGCAAAAAAGGCAGTCCGGGGAGCCCGCACAGAAGCGTGGTTCTATGTCCACAACAAGATACACGAGGTCGAGCATGAAAATGTGGGTGTGGAAGGAGCCCATAAATCCGAGCTGGCCGCAGAGGCCGGAACCCGGAAACTGACCCGCTATGCCAAACGCCGCTGGCGGGAACACCCGGCCCGGAAAGTGGCAAAGTGGGAACGGAAGGACATAAAAGCCCGGGCCAATGTGGATTTTCAGAAGATGGCCTCCGAGCACCCGGAGCTTACCAGCAATCCGCTTTCCCGTGTGCAGCAGAAATGGAAACTGAAACGCCGGTATTCCAAAGAGGCAAAGGCGGCTGCAAAACAGGGTGCAAAGGCCGCAAAGAAAACCGCTGCCGCTTCGGGAACTGCGACCCGTCGGGCGGCGCAGTTTGTGACCCGTCATCCCGTGGCGGTGCTGGTCCTGCTCCTGCTGTTGCTGCTCTGTTTTCTTGTGTCGGCGGTAAGCTCCATCTTTCCCACGCTTGGCAGCGGCCTTGCCAATGCGTTATCCGGCACCTCCTACGCCTCGGAGGATACGGACCTGCTGGGGGTGGACGAGGACTACACAGCGTTGGAAAACGAGCTGGCGCAGACGGTGGCAAACATCGAAAGCACCCATCCCGGCTATGACGAGTACCGCTATTCGGTGGACGAGATCGGCCATAACCCCTATGAGCTGGCGTCCTATCTCTCGGCAAAGTACCATGTCTATTTCCGGGAACAGGTGCAGGACGAACTGCGAGAAATCTTTGAGGCACAGTATGAGCTGACCTTGACGGAGGAAGTCGAGATACGCTACCGCACCGAAACCAGCACCGACCCGGAGACCGGGGAAACCACCACCGAGGAAGTCCCCTATGAGTATTACATCTTAAATGTGACCCTCACAAACAAAACGCTGCCTGCCGTGATCCTGCCGAGGCTTAACGAACAGCAGCGGGAAATCTACACCATTATGCAGCAGCTCAAAGGCAACAAACCCTATCTGTGGGAAGGGATTTACAACGGTGGCGAAGATACCGGCCCCAGCTATGAGATACCCGGCGAGGCGCTGGATGACCCGGCTTTTGCGGCGCTCATGGAAGAAGCCACAAAGTACATCGGCTGGCCCTATGTGTGGGGCGGCTCCAGCCCGTCCACCTCCTTTGACTGTTCGGGCTTTGTCTGCTGGGTGTACACGGCCAGCGGCGTCCACAACCTGCCCCGTACCACGGCGCAGGGCATTTATAACCAGTGTGCTATCATTTCCCCCTCCGAGGCAAAGCCCGGCGACATTATCTTTTTCACGGGAACCTATGACAGCCCCGGCCCTGTGTCCCATGTGGGGATTTATGTGGGCGACGGGATGATGCTCCATTGTGGTTCGCCCATCCAATACGCAAACATCAATTCAAGCTACTGGCAGACACATTTCTATGCCTTCGGGCGTTTGTGAGCCAGAGGAAAGGAGTCCTTGCATGAACAAGATCGACAAGCTCGATAAGGAATTGGAAAAAGCCCGGGAGAAGGCTGCCGAATGGCAGGCAAAAATCCGGGAGCTGGAAAAGCAGAAACAGGAGGAAGAAAACAGCCAGATCGTGCAGGCGGTGCGCTCGCTCAAACTGACCCCCGCCCAGCTTATGGCTTTTCTGAATGACCCCAAAAACAGCCTTACCGCTTCGGGCCATACTGACCCGAAGCCGGAGGCACTCGAAAAGGAGGACACAGCCCATGAAGAAAATTAAATACCGCAGGCTGGCGGCGATGGCTGCCAGCCTTTTGTGTTGCCTGAGCTTTACGGTCCCGGCCTACGCCCAGAGCAGCGAGCCGCAGCCGGAGACAACGCCCGCCCCGGTGGAAACCGAAGCGGAGCCGGAAACCCAGAACCCCTTTACCCCGGACGGGACGGGAACCGTGGTGGACAACGCCACCGACGCGGATGGAAAGGAGTTCTACACCATCACGACCGCAGACGAGAGCGTGTTTTATCTGGTGATCGACAAACAGAAAACCAGCGAGAACGTCTATTTCCTCAATACCGTTACCACAGACGACCTTCTTCCTCTTGCCGAACAGGGTAAGGAACCGCCCAAAGAAGTGACCCCGGAGCCAGAGCCAAAGCCCACCGAACCGGTGGAGGAAGTACCGGAACCCGAGCCGGAGAAAAAGGACAGCCCCCTTCTCTCTCTGCTCCTGATCGGTGCGGTGGTGCTGGCCGGCGGTGGGATTGGTTACTATTTCAAGATTTACAAGCCGAAGCATGAGGCCCCGGATTTGGAAGATGATTACTGCGAATATGAGGACGGGGAGCTGGAGGAGATCGCAGAGGAACCCGAGGACGAAGATACCCCGCCGTGGGAGGAAGATACGGAGGAATGAGAATGAATTTTACAAGCAGCCCTTTTGAACGAATGATGAAGGAAGTACCGCACCCCGGCTGGGACAATGACGACCCTTGTAAGGGATGCCGTTATTACAAGGAGTGCAAAGGAAAGAAAAAACAGTGCCGGAAGAAGTTCCGGGCGCTGATCGTGGAGCCCCGCCCTTCGGGCCATCGTGGCCCGAAGTCTTAAATGGACGCCCGGGAGCTGACCCGTGACGAGAAGAAGAAAATCCGTTCTCTGGTCACGGGGATGTGTGCCAACTATGACAGGGAAAGCGGCCTGTGCCTTCCTCTGGACTGTGCCTGTTATATGCTGCACAAGTGCTGGACAGGGGCGTACTGCCGTTACTTCCGTGAGGCTGTCCTGCCCCTTGACCCGGAGCTTCAAGCGGCGCTGACAACGGAAGGAATCTCCCCGGAACTGCGGGCCTGTGCGGTCTGCGGAAAGGCATTTTGGCCCGAGGGGCGTCAAGCCTACTGCTCCGACGTCTGCAAGGCCGAAGGAAACCGTCGGAAAAGCCGGGAACGCATGAGGAAAATGCGGGAGAAAAGGCCGGGCGGCTGTTACGATTTGCCGCCTCCAAAGGCTTGACATTCCGGGCTTTTTTGAGGGTGTTTCCGGGGTGGGAATATCTTATTACATTTCTCCCCGGTCTGCCCTCTTATTCCGTAACATCCAGCACTTCGGGTCATGTTAGCCCGAGGCACAGAAAGGAGGTATCTCTTGGAGACAGTACAAGGATATGTGATTTTGAAAGCTGCCACCTTTGAAACCGGACACGGCTTTGCGCTGGGGCATAATCCGGGAGCGCCGAGCCCCTTTGTGACCTGGCAGTTTACCGAGGGGGAAAACGGCCATCGGGATTACTACTGGGGCCGCTATGGAACCAGTCAGGCGTGGGCGCAGCGGGACTTTGACCGCCGAGTGGACGACTATCAGCAGCTTTACCATGCGGCGGTCAAGCATACCGAGCTGGGACCGGAGGGCGTTTACCGCTATTATTCTACCCAGCGGCCCGTGGACATAGGAACTTACCCGAAGCCGCCGGATAACCAGCCTCTTTCCATCGTCAACTACGACGATGACAGGCGGCGTCCTGTGGCAGACGGCAGGCTGATGGCATGGGGCGAACTGACCTACGCAAAGCCGCTGACCGAAAAGCAGATGGAGGATTATGAGCTGAAACCAGCACCGGGCAATCCTGACCGGGTGCGCCCATCCATTACCGCCCGGCTCAAAGATGAAACCAGAGGGCAGGAACCCCCGAAGGAGCCCGGCCAGAAGCGGAGCCATAAAAACCATGAGGAACGATAAAGGAGGATCGCCATGCACGAAAAAGACAACTATCTGAAAACCGCCGAGCTCTCCACAGAGCAGAACTGCAACATGATCGACGGCGTACCCAACAACACGCCCATCCCGCCCACGCCCCCGGAGTTGGACGCAAAACCGCTGGATAAGGTAAAGGAGCCCAAAGAACGCCGGAAAGGCCGGGAGCTGGAACGCTGATGGAGAACCGCAAGCGGAATGTCCATCTGCACGTCATGGTAACACCGGACGAGCTGGCGGCCATCCATGAGCGGATGGCCGAGGCGGGCATTTCCAACGCCGGGGCTTATGTACGGAAAATGGCTCTGAACGGGTATATCCTGCACATCGACCTTACGCCCGTAAAAGAGCTGATCTCTCTGCAACGGCGCTGTTCCAACAATCTCAATCAGGTCGCCGTACACGCACACACCTATGGCGTGTACCCGGAGGAAATCGACGGATTGAAGCGGGACTATGAAAAGCTGTGGGGCGAGGTGTCAAAGGTGCTGCGGGAGCTCTCCGAGCTGGTGGCAAAGTAAGACGAGGGCGGCAGGCTTCCGTTGCGGGGCTTGCCGCCCTGCTCTTTTTTTACCACTTCGGGCCAGTATGACCCGAAAGTTTGGGACAGGATTTACTAATCTTTCGCAACATTTATGTCCCCGGGCAGGCATGATAAAATAGAGGTAGGAAGGATAGATAAAGGAGGTTTTGAAGATGAAGATACTGCTGAAAATATTGGTTGCTCCCTTTGCTTTAGCGTTGTCCCTTCTGGCGGCTCTGCTGGTGTTCCTATTTGATATTTGTGCCGTCCTGCTGACGATTGCCTCTGTGATCCTGACGGTGCTGGGTGTCGCTCTCTTTTTCACGCCGACGCCCATAGGCGGGATCGTATTTCTGTTTCTTGCCTTCCTTCTTTCGCCGTATGGACTGCAAGCGGCGGCGGGCTCCCTTCTTTGGGCGCTGGACGGAGGCAAATCCGCTCTGTACCGGTTTCTGGCAAGTTAAGCAGCCTCGGGCCATACTGGCCCGAAGTCGGGGCGGTCTGAATGGGCCGCCCCTTTCTCATGGAAAGGAGGAATGATTTTTGGCTACCACAACTTTGTTACAGCGCC
Organism: Butyricicoccus sp. AM05-1; assembly: GCF_003474415.1. Taxonomy (NCBI): domain Bacteria; kingdom Bacillati; phylum Bacillota; class Clostridia; order Eubacteriales; family Butyricicoccaceae; genus Butyricicoccus; species Butyricicoccus sp. AM05-1. Next base: position 478,607 of record NZ_QUDG01000001.1, read on the forward strand.
ATGCGGGCGAAGGCGAAACGATTGCTGAGGCTATCCGGGATTGTCTGGACTATGGCAAGGACCCGGAGAAAACAGAAAGCGGAAAGTATATCTCCGCTTATGAATGTGATCCGGCCACCGTGGCGGACGAGTTCCTTTTGGCAAAGGCCAGCTATGCCGCTATGACGGGCCGGGAACAGAAGAAAGAAAATGATGTGCTGTGCTATCAGATACGACAATCCTTCTATCCGGGCGAGATCACCCCGAAGGAGGCGAACCGTATCGGCTATGAGCTGGCTATGCGCTGGACAAAGGGGCGGCACGCTTTTATCGTTACCACGCACACCGATAAGCAGCACATCCATTGTCACATTTATTACAACTCCACCACCCTTGACTGCACCCGGAAATTCCGAAATTTTTGGGGCTCCAGCTTCGCCCTTCGGCGGCTCTCTGACAGGCTGTGCCTTGAAAACGGGCTGTCCATCGTGGAGAACCCGAAGCCCCGGAGCAAGAGCAAGTATCGGAACTATGGGGAGTGGCAGAAAGACCGGAAAGGGCCGCTTTCCTATCAGGACCGACTGCGCCTTGCTATTGATACTGCGCTGGCGGAACGCCCCGCTGATCTGGACGAATTTCTCAATTTGATGAAGCGGGCCGGGTATGAGGTCAAGACGGTTCGGGGCGGCGGTATCAGCTTCCGGCTGACCGGGCAGGGACAGGAACGCTTCACCCGTCTGCGTGCCTCCACGCTGGGGGACGGCTACGACTTGCAAGATGTTCTGTCCGCCATTGAGGGCAAAGAAAAACGCCCCGGGCGCTCGGAGCGGAAAATCAGTCTGGCGGTGGATATTCAAGCAAAGCTGGCTGCCGGTAAGGGGCCGGGATATGAACGCTGGGCGAAGGTATTTAACATTAAGCAGATGGCCGCCGCTCTTGCTTATATACAGGACAATGGCCTGACCGATTATGAGCAGTTGGCACAGAAAGCCACCGAGGCAGCAGACCGTTTTCATACCATTTCCGAGCAGATCAAGCAGACGGAACAGGCCATGAAAACCAATGCCGGGCTAAAGGCCGCAACGGTTCAGTATGCCAAAACCCGCCCAGTCTTTGAGCAATATAAGGCGACGAAGTACAGCCGGAAATTCCTTGCGGAGCATGAGGCCGACCTTGAACTGTACCGGGCTGCACAAGCGGAAATGCGCTCTCTGCTGGGTGGGGCGAAGCTCCCTAAAATGGATGTGCTGAAGGAGGAAGGCCGCAAGCTCACAGCAAAGAAAAAACAGCTCTATGGAGAATACCAGAAGGCACGACGGGATATGCAGGAGATCGTCACGATCAAGGCGAACATTGACACTCTGATGGGCTACACCGAGCCGGGAAGAAAGCAGGAAAAGGAGCGTTAAGGTTATGAAAATAAGGAGCAAAGCGACGCTGACACTTCGGGCCATGTTGGCCCGAAGATACGGGTTTGGGGCGAGCCCCAACAAGCCGCCTTTGTGCCACTTGTGGCCACAGAGGCATTGCTTGCCACTTAGCGGCAGCCCCTAAAATGGCGCAAAAAAACAGAGGCCCTTATTCTGGAACCTCCGTTTCTCTGGCTTTCTTAATGCCCTCGGCTGTGGCTTCTATCACGACAAGCTCTTTTTCATTCATGGAGTTTAGAAGTACATCAATGTGCTTTCTGCAAGAGCTTGACCTTGCCCCTCCGTCCGCATGAATAAATTGGTCAACTGAAACGTCAAACATGGTAATGAGTTTAACAAAAAGGTCGAAACTGGGATACTGACCTTTGTTCTCAATATTCATAATGGTACGGGAGTCACGGTCTACTAATTCCGCAACATAGGCTTGTGTCCAGCCCTTTTCTTCTCTGGCTCTTTTGAGAGCCGCCCCGAGGCCGTGAAAGTCAAACCTTCTTTCATCTTGGTTCATTCTCATATCACCCTATATCATTGTACATTTCGGGTTGGATTATGAAAATGTAATGAAATATGATGTAAGGTGGTATTTTATTTCCGCTATGTTTTCTTGAACCTTGAAAACACAAACATCCATTCATTCATTGACATTATTTTTTCTCTGTGTTATACTGTTATACACAACATCATAACAGTTAAAACACACGGAGGATGCAGAAATGAAACTGATTATTTCAAATGTATCTGGCGTCCCCATATACGAGCAGATTAAACAGCAGATCAAGGCGGCTATTTTATCTGGCGAGCTTCAAGCCGAAGAAACTTTGCCCTCCCTTAGAACACTTGCCAAAGACCTAAAGATCAGCGTCTTAACAGTGACAAAGGCATACACAGAATTAGAGCAAGAGGGCTTTGTTAAAAATGTGCAGGGGCGCGGATGTTTCGTAATGGGGTCTGGTTCAGAACTGATTAAGGAGCAGCTTATTTGCAAAGTAGAAAACAATCTCACCGAAGCAATAAAAGCTGCAAGAATGGCAAATCTATCCACAGAGGAATTACATCGCCTTTTGGACATTTTAACGGAGGTAAAAACAGATGACTAATTATTTAGAGGTAACGAATCTTTCAAAATCTTTTGATTCTTTTCAACTTCACAATATCAGCTTTACTTTGCCAAAGGGGTATATTATGGGCTTGATCGGCCCGAATGGTTCTGGCAAAACAACGACAATCAAACTGATTTTGAATATGCTCAAGCGCACCGGCGGCACAGTCAAAGTGATGGGGCTGGATAATATCGCAGAAGAACAAAAAGTAAAATCAGAGCTGGGCGTTGTTTTCGATACAAATTATTTCAGTGATGATTGGAAAGTGTCGCAGGTTGAAAAATCCATTTCGGTATTTTATCCAAATTGGGACAGCCAGAAATTTGCGGATATGTTACGGAAATTTCACATTGCACCAACCAAAAAGGTAAAAGAACTTTCCAAAGGTATGCAGATGAAGTTAATGCTTGCCTGTGCGTTTTCATACGACGCCAAACTGCTGATCCTTGACGAGCCGACCAGTGGACTTGATCCGGTTTCCAGAGATGAACTTTTGAAAATTCTTTCAGAGTATATTGAAGATGGCGAACATAGTGTTTTGTTCTCCACCCATATCACAGGCGATTTGGAGCGTGCAGCCGATTATATTACCTACATCAGTTATGGCGAGTTGTTCTTTACTGGCAGCAAAGATGATTTTGTAGATATGTTCCGCATTGTAAAAGGTGGAATTGAGGAACTGTCCAATGATCTGAAAAATAAGGCGGCTGGTATTCGTACATTCCCTACGGGATTTGAGGCTCTGATGAAAACCGAAGATATTAACGATTTCTCCAACCTGACTGTTGAGCCTGCCACTATTGATGAAATTGTAGTGTTTACAAGCAAGAAAGGTGACGATTATGAGTAATATTTTGAAATCCACAAAATTAGATATTGCATTGGTAAAACCATATTTTAAGACAATTTGTTTCACCCTGCTTCTGCCGATTGTGTTTGCCGCAATCAATCGTTCTTTACTGACAGGGGTATCATTTGCTATGTGCTTTATTGCCATGACGACGGGATATACCTTTTCCATCACAGAAAAAAACAGTATGGATCGTCTGTTTGGTATTTTACCTGTTCGGAAAAGCGAGCTTGTGATCGGACGCTATGTTTTCGTCCTTGCAATGGGGCTTCTTTCCTTGATTATTTCTTTGATTGCACAGCCGCTTGTCTTGAAAGTGCTGGGTGAAACAGTTGGCGTATTTGACATTGTAACCGCCGCTATTGCAGGAGTATTCTTATTTGCACTCTATACTGTGTTCCAGATTCCGGGATATTACAAGTACGGCTCAATCAAAGGACGGGTATTTATGTATATTCCAGTGGCCGGTTTTTTGGTGACTTTACTTCTTCTCTCTAAAATGCCAGCTATCGGGAAATCAATTATTTCAGTCGTTGAATCTTTTCCGATACTTCTCGTTTTCTTTGCGGTTTTTGCTATTGTCGTGATGTATGCGGTTTCGATCTTCTTGTCCATTCGGATTATGAAGAACAAAGAAATGTGAGGTGATTGTATGGATTTCACAATTTTGGCAGTTGTGCTTTTGCTTGGTGTTGGCGTTCCTATCCGTAATAAACTCATACGGAAATATCGGGATAAGAAAAAGAATGATCGCAATTCGGAGTGAACAATATGGAGAAAACAGAGTTCATCCGCTGCCCAGTCTGCGGGAATAAAACACGCGACAAAATTCGGGAAGATACCGTACTTAAAAATTTTCCTCTCTTTTGTCCAAAATGTAAAAGTGAATGTCTAATCGACATTGAACAATTAGACTTACGATTAGCATTATGGGAATACCGTCGTTACTAATGACAGTATTCTGTTTGCTTTATGAGAAAATGCTCAATGCTGGAATGGGCAATAAATTTGAATTTGACAAGGAGATAATAATGATACCAATTTCTGATATTCTCATCCGCTCAATTAGTGGGTATGTGTTTATGGTTCCAGTCTTCGTACTGTATTTCTTGTGGCTCAAAAAATTGGGGAGAACACAAAGTTTTCTCCATACCGCTGCAGTGTTTGTTTTTGGTTATTATTTATTCGGACTTTTGACCGTCACAGGCATCGGCTTTACAAGCACAATGACCTTTCGCCCGAACATTTCTTGGACTCCATTTATCGGTATGATAACTGGGCCAATTGATACCATTCTGAATATTATTCTGTTTGTCCCGTTGGGATTTTTCCTGCCGCTGCTGTACAAGAAATATCATCACATGAAGACGGTTGCATTGACTGGCTTTCTGTTTTCTTTGGCTGTTGAAATTGTCCAGATGTTTGGCTGGGGTTCTTCCGACATCAATGACTTGATGACAAATACCGCTGGAGCCTGTATTGGATTTTTAGTTTATTGTCTGCTGTCAAGAATCTTGCCTGCCAATCTGAAAAAGCAACTTCAATCCAGCCGTGTCAATGCTGTGGCTGAAGTACTTCTCTTTGCTATTTGCACATTTGCCATTATGGTCACGGCTCAGACTTGGTTTGTCCATGATGTGCTGAATGTTCCATAAATTGTATCGGAAACAATCGGTCTCAGATATAAAAAAATAGTGTCTTCTGTTTGACACACCTGCAGACCGATTTTTCCGTATTGAACTTAGTCGCGTCAACGAAGCCACTACCTATGGAATTTCAATCTTTTCCTTCCTGTTATGCTTGGACAGATTGAATAATTCTCTTTGTGTTATATCTATTATTTTTAGGTAATAGTCCACAACGGCTTCTAACATGAAGGTACAAAAAATAAAAGTTGATCCTCAATCAACCCTATTATTGTACTCTTCAATTCATACTTTTCGATCTCAATGGTAGTATGGTTAGATAGACATCTGTTGCCGCTATCCCTTGGTAAGTTACCCGTTCAGCTTACCTACAAATTTAGAATACAATAAATGGCATCATTTGAACAGACTATATTTTTGGGATGAACTGTTCTACTATGAGAGCTTCGGTCTGTTTGCTGTGCTGATTCTGGTACAGTTGGCGGCCACCGGCGCAGCAGCGTTCCGCTTTTACTACAAACAAAGAAAAGGCTGAATAGAAAATAGGTATCATCAATCAAAAATATCATTGGAGGTATAACTTATGGAAAAAGAAACAATGGGAACTGTAATTTCAGTTACAAAACAATGGTGGTTAAAAGTGAATCGTAAACCTGCCCGCGTTCATGCGATGGATGGCGCAGCCTTTCCGCATACTATCAAGGTCAAATATACGATAGACGGCAAAGATTACATCTGCCGAAAATGGATTGGCGCAGGAAACAAAGTCCCTGACAAGGGAACAACGATTAAAGTTACTTATTGTAAAGATAAGCCATCGAAAGCAAGAATTGAACTCTAATTCAAATTGAATGACTAACACGGTATGTTTTGGCCTTTGCGGCATGAAACATACCTACATATTCAAACATCTGCCTCCACAGCGGGGAAAAGAAAAAAACCGCTGACGGGCAGAGGATTTCGTGCGCTTTTCTGTATCATCGACTGATACGGCGGTTTTGAGAAAATCAGAGCCGCCGTTTCTTTTCGTCTATCCTAAACCAACGACGACCTAACACCGTGTAAATCCACGGCGGCATATAGGAGGATTGCCGCCGTGTCTATTTTTGCCTTTTTTCATAGCACCCATGACCTACATCAGTTAAAAAAAGCATAGCTCCGCCTCCGGGTTATTCCGGCTATGTATGCGAAATTTGTTGGAACCTTAATTATTATGTCATTTCATGCGTCCGTGTGGCTTCATGCCGCCCGGGCGCTTTTGCGTTCTTATGCGTTAGCTTCGGGTCATGTTGGCCCGAAGTCATTCCCCGGTGCCGCTCCCCGCCGCCTTCGTTTCGGTCACTCGTCAACCAACAACCGAAACGGAGGTCAATATGGCTATTATCAATTTGCGGGACTATTACCCATTTTATACATCGGATTGCTTCATGGAAGTATCGGAAGAAGTTGCAGAAATGTTCAAAGAGTTTGAGCGTAAAGAGGCTGCTTATCGGCTGCGTACATACCGCCACAAAGCCTACTATTCCCTTGATCGGGACGACGGGCTGGAGCACGAAGCTGTCTTTGTCGCCTTATCGCCCCATGAACTGTATGAGCGGAAAGTGACCATGCAGGAGCTTCACGCAGCGATTTCCAGTTTGCCGGACAAACAGGCAAAACGGATTTATGCTCATTTCATTCTCGGCATGACCAAACAGGACATTGCCCGGGCAGAGGGCGTCCATGAAAAAGTGGTTCGTGTCGCAATCGAGCGAGGTCTGCGGCGCTTAGAAAAAATTTTGAAAAATTCTTTGTAAGGCGTACCGATTTAGGCCGGAAAATGAAATGGCTTATGAGAGGCAAAACACTTCGGGTCACAATGGCCCGAGGTTCAGACAAGCCTCATGCAGATTGAAAATTGAATAAAAAGACACCCGGATACGAAGGGGAACGCGCTGTGTGACAGACCCGCCATGACCTCAGATTTCAGAGAATACAGTCTTTGTAAAACTGAGCGAGCGAACAGGTCCATGCCATAGGTGGGGCAAGGCTGGCTCCACCGGAACAGGCGCAGAACCCGGATACTTGCGTTTAGTCACAGTCCGAGCGTTGAAGCGGCCTTGCAAGCCGTGAGCCGTCGCAGGCAATGAGAACGCCTTGCCATCAGAATGGGGAGAGTTGAAATACTATGGGGCATGAAGCCTATGCCCGTCCGGTGTGTCTGAAATGAAGTGAAAACCTATGGGGAGCCCCCGGCAATGCTGTCTGATGATAGGCCAACCAATCCGGCGTGGCTCCCCATCTTTTCAAAAAAGGAGCACTTTATGGGAAATGCGTTTGGAATGATCCCCGGCTTGGAACCGGACGAATGGAGCAATGACGCCTGCCGTGGTTATGTCATTATGGCAATGGAGGACTGCGGATTTTCAAAGAAGGATATACGGCGTGTTGTGGGGCAGCTTTATGAAGTATTCGACCTCAACAGCGTGGAGGACGCCAAAGAAAAGTACCTTTCCAGTCCTTACTGACCTCGGGCCACATTGACCCGAAGTGGAGAAAGCTCAAAGGGCGGCACCTGCTGGGTGCCGTCTTTTGACATTTCCCCACGGGACAAGTGGGAAAGGCTGGCATATACACGCACTTTCGCAAAGGAGGTTTTCAATGACGCAAGCTGTCACTTATGAACGAGAAACAAAGTCTGTCGCATTTCAAGGGAAGATCATTGTGCTGGAAAGCCTCACGCCGGTACTTCCCCCGAAGGAGAAAGAACAGCGCAAAAAAGAAATTGAGCGTTGTCTTTACGAGGTGTTCAGTAAATATGGGGACAGATTTCCCTAATCATTCGCAACATTGTTGTCCGGGGCTGCTGATGGTATAATATAGTTGTAAGGTTGGTAGCTCCATTCCAACAAGGAAAGGAGCCCAATATGGAATTTATCAGAGAAGATTGTATTTACGCAAGACAGTCAGTAGACCGCAAGGACAGTATCAGCATTGAAAGTCAGATCGACTTTTGCAAGTATGAATTGAAAGGCGGGAGCTGCCGGGTATTCAAGGACAAAGGGTATTCCGGTAAGAATACGGACAGACCGGAGTTTCAAAAGCTGCTGGGCGAGATCCGCAAGGGAAAGGTTCGGCGGGTCATCGTGTACAAGCTGGACCGTATAAGCCGCTCTATTCTGGACTTTGCAACGATGATGGAGCTGTTTCAAGAGTACGATGTGGAGTTTGTATCCTCCACGGAAAAGTTTGATACTTCGACCCCGATGGGCCGGGCCATGCTGAATATCTGCATTGTATTCGCCCAGCTTGAACGTGAGACAATTCAGAAGCGTGTCACAGACGCCTACTATTCCCGGTGCCTGAAAGGCTTCCACATGAGCGGGCAGGCGCCATACGGTTATCAGTTAGAGCCTACTGTGGTAGAGGGTATCCGCACAAAGAAAATGGTTGCCGACCCCGTAGCCGCCGACCATGTTCGGCTGATGTTTGAAATGTACGCTGAACCGGAAACCTCCTTCGGAGATATTACCCGATACTTCGAGGAACATGACATAAAAATTTATGGCAAATCCATGTTCCGTACATTTCTTTCCCAGCTTTTAAGAAACCCCGTTTACGCACAGGCCGATTTGGAACTGTACGAATTTTTCAAGAGCCAGGGTGCAGCGATTGTGAATGACGCTTCTGACTTTGCTGGAACAAACGGCTGCTATCTCTATCAGGGGCGGGATGTGAAAGAGGACAAGGACAGGTGCTTAAAAGACCAGATACTTGTTATCGCTCCCCACGAAGCACTCATTTCCTCTGACACATGGCTGAAATGCCGGAAAAAACTTATGGCAAATACCACCTTCCAGCAGGGACGGAAACCGAAAAATACTTGGCTGGCCGGAAAAATCAAATGCGGTCATTGTGGGTATGCTCTGAAAGCCACCCATGTACCAAACAGCACCGGATATTTCCGCTGTACCAAACGGACGGAAAACAAAGGCTGTCCAGGCTGCGGGAAAATTCGCAAAGAAGAATTTGAGCAATTCATTTTCTCGGCCATGCAGGAGAAGTTCAAAGATTTTCAGATACTCCACGGCAAAGAGGAAAAGGTCAATCCGAAGCTGACAGCCTATCAAGTAGAGCTGGCACAGGTGGAGGCAGAAATTGAAAAGCTGCTGGACACACTGACCGGAGCCAATGCGACCTTGCTTGCCTACGCCAACAAAAAAATTGAAGAACTGGACACCCGACGCCAGACCATTTCAAAGGCAATCGCCGAATTGAGCGTTGAAACCATATCGCCCCAGCAGATAAAGAAGTTATCCTATTATCTCGACAACTGGGAGAGCATAGATTTTGACGACAAAAGAAAAGCCGCCGATGGTTTGATCTCTACAATCAAGGCCACCAGCGACCGTGTTCAGATAGAGTGGAAAATCTGACATTTCCGCTCTATCGCCCCTCATTTCTATTTTATCTTGTTTGTACCCCTTGTACACCGATGTTTGGTGAAGTTAAAGAAACAAATTCGAGACTTCTTTAAAGAATTTAAAAAATTTGATTTTTCTGGTTTAGATGCTGACTTAGTCAATCAAAAACTTATTGCGCATAATCTACATAATGATAGCTTCATACAGAATTTTGTAGTAGATCCCCAAAAATAAACCCGATTGCCTATAAAGGAGCCCGGAAGTTAATTGAGACAAACATTTTTTGTGATCTGATCTTTAATCTAAAGCAAATTGATAAAACTTTACGCCACAAGACCTTTGTAGTGCATCTTTTTCATCAACACTATCCATATTAGACAAAACCCGTGTATAACTTAAGTTATACACGGGTTTTGTCATTTTTGACACCAAATAAGACCAATTAACCTTGCCGACTGTGCAGAATGACAGCACGAAAGAAAACAATATATTCTATATTCCTATGTTTTGCCTCTCGGGTGAGGCGGCAGCATAGTAATTCTTATTTTTTAGGAGGGGCAAAACATGAGAATACCATATGGTTTTACTTTGACCAGTAGCGGGACACTTGAAATCAATAGGAGTGAAGCAAATGTTGTGCGTATGATTTTTGATTTCTATATGGCAGGAGCAAGTTTGGGAAAGGTCGTGGATATGCTTCATGCAAAACAAATATCTTCTCCGACCGGAAAAGCCAAATGGACTCAGCTGCGGTAGATCATCTTCTTTCTAATGGTAAATACATAGCTGTTATTGGCATGGAGAAGTTCATGGATGCACAGTTTGAGAAGTCTGCCTGCTGCAATGTTGATTACGATAAGGAAGGAACATCAAGGAAAGGCACACGCTATGTTTCCCCTGCCGTGATTCAGATTTGATTTATCTTTCATATTTCTACAAGTTATGCTACAATAGCCTCAAGAGGTGAGGCGTGTGGCAAGGAAAATCAGCATGATAGATTTAGCTGGCATTGGAAATTTGTTGGAATACCTTGTGGCAGCGGATAATATCACCTGCGAGGAACGAGATCGAATTATACTGCGAATCGCAAAGGAAAATGATATTGCTGAATATACGCTCTCCGCTCTCGCTGGCTATGGCAAGAGTAAGAGTGAGGTATTGGAAAGTGTTGCACGGAGAAGAACTCGGTATCACAGGACAAGAAGCAAGATGAAAGTTATATTTCTCTTACCGAGATTGCTCGAGCACATAGTGAGGATGCTCCAGGATATGTGATTCAGAGTTGGTTGCGAAGTGGAAACACCTTAGCCTTCCTCAACCTGTGGGAACAGGAAAATAATCCTGATTACAGCGAAGCCGGTTATGAGGAGCTTTTAGAAAAGAAGAAAGCCGCTTCTTTTACATTGACACCAAAGCTGTGGATCGACCGAACAAAGGCAATCGGCATTGTTTCTAAGCAAGGTAAAGCCAGAGGAACATTTGCTCATCCGATGATTGCTTGCGAGTTTGCTTCATGGATTGCACCAGAGTTTAAGATGCTATTGATTAAGTTATCTTTGGGGAGGACGCACCTAAAGTAACAATTTGAATCATGTATAGAAATTGACGGATGATGCGCATAAGCCATTCAATTCATCAATAAAATATTCCTTAAAATTATAGAGAGGAAACTTGAATTATGAGTAACTCTATTCTTTATTATCCGACAATTGAGTTTCGCCACGAAGATTATCAATGGCTCTGGAATGCAGCTCTTTTTGCGGATAAAATATATAGAATTGTGCCCCCTGGATATGAATTGAATGAACCGCGAAATATTAGAGAGTTGTGTTCTACCGGCGAAATTGGAATCCCACTATCTCCTGTTCCGTATTCAAAAGAAGCGAGTGAAGAATTTTCGAAGTTTATGGATGAGAATCATAGAAAAGCAGCTGCGCTTTCGCTGATTGAGGATGATGAAACAGAATATATCCGAATTCATTCTTCAAAAATGGATGTCAAACTCTTGCAGGATATTTTCTTCAAGCTAAAACATATTGACGAGGATGAAAACTGGCTGTATGCAAGCCCCCACACTGTGAACTTCTATATGACCTTTTTAGCAAATCACATTGCAAAAAAGAATTCACTATCTTTGTGGACCAGAAATCAAGAGTTGTGGACAACATCAACCTACTTTTTATACGGAGGAGCTCTTCAGGATGATTATCGACTGGGGAAAGAATACATTGAACCGAGCACCGAAGCATTAGTATCGATTATGATTCCAGATATTTTTCCACAAGATCTTTTGCATGTTCCTCCCACAGATATTCTTCGTTTTCGTGAAAAGCGAAAAGATGAGCGCAATCAATTTTTGAATGCCATTAAAACTCTTCGCAATGAGCTGGCTCAAGCAGATGCTCCTGAAGTGATAGAGGCAATTATTAATGATGAAAAGAAAAAAATTGATTCTGCAGCGAATGAATATAGAAAAAGTATGGATATTTTAAGGGTTGCTAAGTTTGGTGGTATATTGACAACTGTAATTACTGTAGCTGCGGATGTATTGGGGTATTGTAGTAATTTCCCTGATTTATATAAAGGCGCAATTGAGTCTTCCGGCTTGTGGGCCGGAATCTTGACTGGGATTTTTGAGAAAAGAGTAGGGAACATTAATAATCCATATACTTACTTAGCACAAATCAAGTCTACTTTTTCGTATTATCCAGGAGCCTCCAAACTCTTTGGAGGGCAACCGCAAATTGCAAAGTATAACTATACTTTATACCGCGGATTTGAGGAATTTATAAACGATTAGTTAATATGTCTGGAGTAACATAGAAATTCACATAAAGCTTGCTGTATGATATTTAAAACAGAACTTTTTTCTTCTTTTTAGCCAAGAGAAAACTCCGCACTATCTAAAGGTGGTGACCAGATGGAATTCATTGTTCGAGAATGTCCCAACAATGGTATACTTGGTGGACCGTTCGAGAAAACGATTACAGCCTATATAGGCCAACAACATAGTTTGGCAGAGATTTCCATAGAGCAATTTGGTGAACGTATCATTACGGTTCATACTGTAGAAGATGCCTCCATATACGACCTTCATCATTTATACTTTGATTTGAAGCGTCTAATAATGCTAATGGATGGGCAGTTTTATCCAATCACATCGGTTACTCAGGATGGAGTCGAAATCACCACAAGCATTCAGAAAAAGTTGCTTCCTAATTATTTTTCTGCTGATTTTATGATTGGAGAAAATAACCGTTTGATTAATTTTGATGAGGTGCTTTCCGAAACACTTTTTTCAAATTGGTGTCTGATTCAAGAGGAATTAGATATTGTTCACAATACGGCTTTATATTGCCTTTCCAGAGTTGAAATGCCTGTGGACATGAAATGTGCTTTCCTAATTGAAGCCTTTATTGGTGTGGGCGAGATTATTCAGAGCAAAAAGAGCGAATTTGTTTTGCCAAAAAGGAAGAGTCGTGAGGAGTCCCAATTAGGTTTGGATCTTAAATATATAATAAGCCATTATGGGCAAGAAATTTTTCGGGGTGAGTACCAAAAAGACTTGGAAGGTTTTGTGCAAATATTAGTAAATAGTAGGAATCGAATTGCTCACATTAAAAGTAAGCAGAATAGAAAATTCTTGAATGGTGATGAGAGTGTGCTTTACCTACACAAGCTTTCACTCATGTATAGAATTATTTTATTAGATTTGCTCGATATTCCACTAAACCGATACAAGGAGAGATTGTCTAATCGTATTGAAACTATAAATTGCTGGTGGGCAGATAGATGCGACCAATGATTTTCTCTGCAAATTGAGGTTTGGACCGATATCTATAGTGTTTCGCTATTACACGTCGGAGCAAGCTTTATATCGCTTGCTCCGACTTTTTTATCAAAAAAGTCAGAGCGCACTCATTCCGCTGCTCCTCCTTTTCAAGCCGCAAACGCTCCGCTGGTTTGCGGCTTGATGAGATGGGGCTTTGGATTGGTGCATCTTTTTCGTCAACATAGTTCATACAAAACAGGGACAAGAGATAAAACCTCTTGTCCCTGTTTTGCTTTATCTTACCCGGAAATACCAAACAGCTGTCTGCCGTTTTCGGTTGTAATCCGTTCAACCTCTGCGGCACTCATGCCCTTGATTTCCGCGATAGTCTCAGCCATGCGATGCACATACAGCGAGGAATTACGGCGGCCGCGAAACGGCTCGGGTGCCATGTAGGGCGAATCGGTCTCGATCATCAATCGCTCAATCGGCACTTCACGAATGACTTCCTTCGCCTTTTTGGCATTTTTGAATGTGATAACACCGGTAAATGACAGATAATAGCCGAGTTTCAGCAGTTCGCGTGCCATTTCGACGTGACTGGCATAGCAGTGGTATACGCCGATCACATCCGGATACCGACGGGTGATCTCCATGCTGTCGGCGTGCGCATCGCGGTCATGCACGATGACAGGGAGGTGCAGTGCACGCGCCAGCTCCATTTGGCGGGCAAATACAACCTGCTGCCGCGCACGCGCACGCTCATCTTTTTCCCAGTAATAGTCAAGACCAATTTCGCCGATGGCGCGAACCTTGCTTTCGTTCTGTGCCAGTGCGCGGATGGTCTCCAGATCAGCCTCCCAGCCGTCCTCGATGTTCTCCGGGTGAATACCGACCGCCGCATATACAAATGGATATTTATTCGCGTAGCTGACCGCTTTGCGCGAGCTTTCCACATCGCAGCCGGGATTGAGAATCAGGCCGACATTGTTCTCGGGCATGGAAACCAGCAGCGTATCGCGGTCCTCGTCGAACCGTTCATCGTCATAGTGTGCATGTGTATCAAAAAGCATAGTAAACCTTCCTCAAATCCAGCCGAAATGCCTGCAGGCGTTCCAAAGTCCGTCCTTATCCACGTCGGTTGTGATGTAATCCGCTTTCTCCTTGAGCGCGGCGCGGGCATTGCCCATCGCAATAGACAGCCATCCCTGACCGAACATGCAGATGTCGTTCATGCCGTCGCCAAACACCACAATATCCTCATCTGGAATGGATAAAAGCTGCTGAAAATAGCGAATACCTCGCTGTTTTTCCTTCGGCTCAACGAAAATCACATGAGGATTGTACCGCACAAGCGGCAGACCGCCCGCGTCAATATGATTCTCCTCATCAGGCGTGCAGACGTAGTAAACCTTGTACAGATGCTCCAGCCTGTGATAATCAAAATGCGGGTCCCACAGAACAGGGAAGTAGTTCTCCGGTGCATACGGAAGATAATTTTTATCCGTTGTTACGCATAGTTTCTCATTCTCCGGCGACACCGCCCACGGAATACCGGCCTGCTCAAGCCGCTCGATCAGCGCAATGCAGTCGGCCGTCGGCAGCGACTCCATCTCGACAATTTCGCCGTTGTGCGTTACGCTCCAGCCGCCGTCCGCTACAATGTCCGTGAAGCCGTAGCGCGCGGCAACGGCTGCTGCAGATGCCTGCAGCCGTCCGGTCGCAATGGCGGTAAAGTGGCCGTTAGCACGAAGCTGCGCCAGTGCCTTTACTGCGCTTTCCGGCATCATGGTGGTGAGACCGGTGGAAAGCGTGCCGTCAATATCAAAAAAGAAGTATTTTTTGTGCATGTAAAACCCTCAATAACAGAGTGAAGAGTGGAGAGTGCAGAAAACATAAATCTCCACTCTTCACTCTCCACTCTGTTCTTAAGGCAACACCGCACAATTAAAGCGGCGGCTCCTTGTGCAGGCTCCGATCGCACTGCCGCGGTGCTTTGCGGAAATTTTGTGTCCTGACTTTGGCTTCGGTTCCTTGCGCGAGTTCCGTCCGCGCTGCCGAAGTTTCACGGTAATACATCAAGTATTACCGCAAAACTGTGCCTCGTCAGTACGCAAAATTTACTCGCAAATCACTCTTGTTCAATTATGCGGTATTGCCTTAACTCTTTTGCTTAAAATATATCACAGAATCATAAACAGCGTGCCTGCCGCAATCAGAATGCCGCCGATCACGCCCTTGACCGTCACGGTCTCATGCAGGACAACAAACGCCAGAATCATCGTGATAACAACGCTCAGCTTGTCGATTGGAGCCACACGGCTGGCTTCGCCCATCTGCAGGGCCTTGTAGTAAAACAGCCACGAACCACCGGTCGCCAGTCCGGACAGGGTAAGGAATACCCAGCTTTTGGCGCCGATTGCGCTTACGCCGCCCTGTTTTCCCATCAAGAAGACCATGCCCCATGCCATCACGAGCACCACAGCGGTTCGGATAGCAGTAGCAAGCGTGCTGTCCACGTTTTCTACGCCGATTTTGGCTAAAATCGTTGTCAGTGCGGCAAATACCGCAGAGAGCAGCGCATAAATGATCCACATTGCATTTCGCCCTCTTGTCATAATTTTCGCTTCCTAAATTGTTGATTGTAGTGTGTGCGAAATTATACATGGGATAACACATCTGTTAACCCATTCGTAGGGCGGGCTGCCCTCAGCCCGCCGTTGCAACCGAGTGTTCCCGTTTATGTGCGGCGGGGTGAGGGCACCCCGCCCTGCGGAATCCGTTGTAAAGTGTGTTTATTTTAGCACAGCTTGGCGCCAGCCGGAATGCTGTCGTCCAGCATGAGCAGGTTGAGCTTTTCGTCCTTTTCGGCGGAGAGCAGCATGCCGTTGGACTCCTGACCCATCATCTTGCGCGGCGGCAGGTTGGTAACGGCGACGACCGTCTTGCCGACCAGCTCCTCCGGCTTGTAATACTTGGCAATACCGGACAGAATCTGACGCGGCGTGCCCGAGCCGTCATCCAGCTGGAACTTGAGCAGCTTATTGCTCTTCTTGACGTTCTCGCATGCGAGCACCTTGCACACGGTCATATCGACCTTGCAGAAATCGTCAAACGGGATATCCGGCAGGAACTCAACTGCAGGCTTCTGCTCTGCCTCGGCAGCCTTCTTTTCCTCCTCGATCTCAGCGAGCTTCTTCGGAATGTCGATGCGCTCGAACAGGATGGAGGCTTCGCCGACCGGCTGTCCCGGCTGCATGCCGTCAAACGAGGTCAGGCTCTCGACGCCCTTGTTTTCAACACCCAGCTGTGCGAAAATCTTGTCGGCGGTGTCCGGCAGATACGGCTTCAGTTCAACCGCCGCAAAGCGGATCGCTTCGAGCAGGTTGTACAGCACCGTGCCCAGACGCGCCTGCTTGCTCTCGTCCTTGGCGAGCGCCCACGGCATGGTCTCGTCGATATACTTGTTGGAGCGGCGCAGCAGTGCGAATACCTCGTCGATGGCATCTGCAACGTGCAGGGTGTCCATCTTCTTCTCAACAGCCGCCGGCAGACCGAGTGCGACTGCCTTCAGCTCGTCATCAAGTGCTTCCGGTGCGGTCGGCGCCGGAACAATGCCGCCGAAATACTTCTTGGTCATGGCAATCGTGCGGTTGACCAGATTGCCGAGCACATTTGCCAGATCAGAGTTAATGCGCTCGCAGATCAGCTCGTAGGAGAGTACACCGTCATTTGCGAACGGCATCTCGTGCAGAACGTAGTAGCGGATGGCATCCACACCGAACAGGCGAACCAGATCGTCCGCATAGATAACGTTGCCGAGCGACTTGGACATCTTGCCGTCGCCGACCAGCAGCCACGGATGGCCGAATACCTGCTTCGGGAGCGGCTCGCCCAGAGCCATCAGGAAGATCGGCCAGTAGATGGTGTGGAAGCGGATGATATCCTTGCCGATCAGGTGCACATCAGCCGGCCAGAACTTCTTGTAGTGCTCATCGTGGTTGCCGTCCGGATCGTAGCCGCAGAAGGTGATATAGTTGGTAAGCGCATCCAGCCAAACATAGACAACATGGCCCGGGTCAAAGTCTACCGGAATGCCCCAGCTGAACGAGGTGCGGGAAACGCACAGGTCCTGCAGACCCGGCTTGAGGAAGTTGTTTACCATCTCGTTCTTGCGGCTCTCCGGCTGAATGAACTCGGGGTGCTCCTCGATGTGCTTCATCAGGCGGTCGGCGTACTTGCTCATGCGGAAGAAGTATGCCTCCTCCTCGGCGTCTACGCACGGGCGGCCGCAGTCCGGGCAGCAGCCGTCCTTCAGCTGGCTCTCGGTCCAGAAGGACTCACACGGCTTGCAGTATTTGCCCTTGTACGCACCCTTGTAAATATCGCCCTGATCATACAGCTTTTTGAAGATCTTCTGCACCTTTTTCTCGTGCATCGGGTCGGTGGTGCGGATGAACTTGTCATAGGTGGTGTTCATCAGATCCCAGATGGTCTTAACCTCACCGGCAACCTTGTCAACGTGCTGCTGCGGCGTGATGCCGGCTGCCTCGGCCTTCTCCTGAATCTTCTGACCATGCTCGTCCGTGCCGGTCTGGAAATAAACGTCGTAACCGGTCATGCGCTTGTAGCGTGCGATAGCGTCGGCCAGCACGATCTCGTAGGTGTTGCCGATGTGCGGCTTCGCCGAGGTATAGGCGATCGCCGTTGAGATATAATAGGGTTTCTTGTCCATTCGTGTATTCTCTCCTTACATATATAAATATGTTTTATGCGTGACAGCAGGGAACAGGAAACAAAAAATCCTCCGTTCCTGCAATGGCCTGTATTTTGCCACTGCAAGGACGGAGGACAAACCTTCCGTGTTACCACCTTGCTTTACGCCTTCCTCGCGGAAAGGCGCCTCAGCGGGTAGAATGCTACCCATCGTCCTCGATAACGGCAGGACTTTGCCGCCGCAGCCTTGCATACTATTACAAAGTAAGTTCGGTGCGAAGCTCCAAGACCATGTTCGGCAGTGCCCTCCGCGTTCCGCTTTCACCGCCCGGAACTCGCTTTGACGTACTTCACTGCGTACTCTTCTCTTCACTGCTTTTAACAGATGTGCTCAGGAAAACAGCGTTTTCCTGTATACAGTGTTATTTTACTATATTGGAGAAGGTTTGTCAAATCTGTTTGCGGTGCAGTATGCCCGGCGCTGCCTTAAAAAAAGTCTTGACAACAGCGGCTCAGAGGTCTAATATAAAAACATATTGATAAAGGTGATGAACGGGTAAAGTAATTGTCACCCCTGTCCGCAGAGAGCTGCCGGTTGGTGTAAGGCAGCGTCAGGAAGCAGTGAAACTCGCCCGGGAGCTGTCCGCTGAAAGTCCTTCGGACCGGTAGGAGGGAACGGATACCCACCGTTACAGGGGAGCGCATTGTCAGATGTGCATAGAGGGGTCGCACCATACTGCGGCAACAAGAGTGGTACCGCGGAGCTTTCGCTTCGTCTCTTAATGATTGGATTAAGGGACGGAGCTTTTTTTGTCCCTGTAAACCCGGTAAAATTCTGAATAGGAGAGGACAAGATACCATGGGAAGAACAGTTAAGATTTTTGATACGACGCTGCGTGACGGTGAGCAGTCCCCCGGCTGCAGCATGAACCTGAATGAGAAGATCGAGGTTGCAAAGCAGCTCGAAGCCCTCAAGGTAGATATCATTGAAGCAGGCTTTGCGGCTGCTTCTCCCGGTGATGCTGCTGCTATCGCAGCAATCGCTGATACCGTGCGCGGCGCTACCATCTGCTCGCTGGCACGCTGCCGTGAGCAGGACATCGAGGCGGCATGGAACTCCATCCGCCGTGCAGAGTCTGCCCGCATTCACACCTTCCTCGCGACCAGCCCGGTACACATGGAGTACAAGCTGAAGATGACGCCGGATGAGGTGCTGGAATCCGTAGCGCACAACGTGGCCTTCGCCAAGAAGTTCTGTTCGGACATCGAGTTCTCCGCCGAGGACGCAACCCGCTCCGACCTCGACTTCCTGTGCCGCGTTGTGGAAACCGCCATCAAGGCCGGTGCTACTACCATCAACATTCCGGATACCGTCGGCTACATGATCCCGCAGGAGTACGCATCCCGCATCAAGTATCTGCGTGAGCACACCGAGGGTATCGAGAACGTAATCCTGTCCTGCCACATGCACAACGACCTCGGCATGGCAGTTGCAAACTCTCTGGCAGGCGTTGAAGCCGGTATTGACCAGATCGAGTGCACCATCAATGGCATCGGCGAGCGCGCAGGCAACGCCTCGATGGAGGAGTGCGTTATGGCGCTCAAGACCCGTGCTGACCACTTCGGCATCGGCTGCAACATCGAAACCACCCAGATCTACCGTGCAAGCCGCATGATCCAGACCATTACCGGCGTTGCTGTTGCACCGACCAAGCCGATCATCGGTGCAAATGCGTTCGCACACGAGGCAGGCATCCACCAGCACGGCGTGATGGCCAACAAGGAAACCTACGAGATCATGACTCCGGAATCCGTCGGTATCCCGAAGAACGCGATCGTGCTCGGCAAGCATTCCGGCCGTCACGCCTTCGAGGAGCGTCTGCATGAGCTGGGTTACACGCTCGACCATGAGAAGCTCGAAAAGGCATTCGAGAAGTTCAAGGTTCTGGCCGACAAAAAGAAGGTCATCAAGGACCGCGACCTCGAGGGTCTGATCGGTGCTGTTCCGGTTTCCGGCGAGGAGCGCTATACGCTCGACCGCTTTGTTATCAACTCTGGCAACACCATTACCTCTACCGCTGTTATCCGCGTCAAGAAGGGCGACGAGATGTTTGAGCGTGCTGCCGCTTCCGACGGCCCGATCAACGCATCGTTCCATGCAATCGACAAGATCATCGGCAAGGAAATCGTTCTGGAGGACTACTCGCTGCGCGCACTGACCGACGGCGAGGACGCACAGAGCGAGGCTATTGTCAAGATCCGCGTAGACGGCAGCAACGAGGTTGTTACCGGCCGCGGCGTATCGGTTGACGTTATGGAGGCGTCCATCAAGGCGTACATCAACGGCATTAACAAGTATTTTAACGACTAATTCAGCAGGAGGAACGCTGTTATGGGTATGACAATGACGCAGAAGATCCTCGCAAAGCATGCGGGTCTGGAAAGCGTAACGGCAGGTCAGCTGATCGAGGCAAACGTAGATCTCACGCTGGCAAACGATATCACCGGTCCGGTTGCCATCCGAGAGATGGAGAAGGCGGGCTTCGACAAGGTGTTCGACAACACCAAGATTGCGCTCGTAATGGACCATTTTGCACCGAATAAGGACATCAAGTCCGCTGAGCAGTGCCTCGAATGCCGCGAGTTCTCCAAGAAGTACAACATCGTAAACTTCTTCGACGTTGGCGCAATGGGTATCGAGCACGCGCTGCTGCCGGAAAAAGGTCTGACCGCTCCCGGTGAGCTTATTATCGGCGCGGACAGCCACACCTGCACCTACGGCGCACTGGGTGCATTCTCGACCGGCGTTGGCTCTACCGACCTCGCCGCAGGCATGGCGACCGGCAAGGCATGGTTCAAGGTGCCGAGCGCCATCAAGTTTGTGCTCACCGGCAAGCTGAACCCGTGGGTATCTGGCAAGGACGTCATCCTGCACATCATCGGCAAGATCGGCGTGGACGGTGCGCTGTACAAGTCGATGGAGTTTGTCGGCGAGGGCGCACACGAGCTGTCCATGGACGACCGCTTCACCATCTGCAACATGGCGATCGAGGCCGGTGCGAAGAACGGCATTTTCCCGGTGGACGACAAGACGATGGACTATATCAAGAGCCGCGTAAACCGCGAAGTTACCGCATTTGAGGCCGACGCTGACGCAGAGTACGAGCAGACCATCGAAATCGACCTGTCTGCACTTCGTCCGACCATCGCATGCCCGCATCTGCCGGAGAACACCAAGACCATTGACGACCTCGGCCATATTGAGGTTCAGCAGTCGGTCATCGGTTCCTGCACCAACGGCCGCATCGACGATATGCGCGTTGCAGCTGAAATCCTCAAGGGCCGCAAGGTAAATCCGAATGTGCGCACCATCATCATCCCCGCAACACAGGAAGTTTACCTGCAGTGCATCGAGGAGGGCCTGACCAAGATCTTCATTCAGGCTGGCGCTATCGTTTCCACGCCGACCTGCGGCCCGTGCCTCGGCGGTCATATGGGTATTCTGGCGCACGGCGAGAAGGCGGTTTCCACCACCAACCGCAACTTTGTAGGCCGTATGGGGCATATTACCTCGGAAATTTATCTGGCAAGCCCGGCCGTCGCTGCCGCAAGTGCGGTAGCAGGCTATATCTGTGCACCGGACGACCTGAAGTAAGGGAGGAAACACATACCATGAACGCAAAAGGCAAGGTTTTCAAGTACGGCGATAATGTCGATACCGACGTTATCATCCCCGCACGTTATCTGAATATCGCAGACCCGAAGGAGCTGTCCACCCACGCAATGGAGGACATCGACGCGGATTTCGTAAAGAATATGCACCCGGGCGATATCGTTGTTGCGACCCGCAACTTCGGCTGCGGTTCTTCCCGTGAGCACGCGCCGCTTGTTCTCCGTGAGAACGGCGTTTCCTGCGTGATCGCGTCCTCGTTCGCGCGTATCTTCTACCGCAACGCCATCAACATCGGCCTGCCCATCCTCGAGTGCGAGGCAGCGGCGAACGGCATTGATGCAGGCGACGAGGTAGAGGTAAACTTCGACACCGGTGTGATCACCGACGTTACCAAGGGCGAGAGCTGGCAGGCAGCTGCATTCCCGCCGTTTATCCAGAACATCATCAAGGCAGGCGGCCTGCTCAAGTCGCTCAAGGAGAGAGAGGCATAATCCTATGGAATACAATATTGCTGTTGTCAAGGGTGACGGCATCGGCCCGGAGATCGTATCCGAGGCTATGCTCGTGCTCGATAAGGTCGGCGAGAAGTTCGGCCACAAGTTCAATTTTCAGGAGGTCCTCGCAGGCGGCTGCTCGATCGACAAGAACGGCATCCCGCTGACCGATGAGACCATCGAGATCTGCAAGAACGCGGATTCCGTGCTGCTCGGTGCAGTCGGCGGCCCGAAGTGGGACGATGTGCCGAGTGCAAAGCGTCCGGAGAAGGCACTGCTCGGTCTGCGCGCCGCACTGGGCCTGTTCGTCAACCTGCGTCCGGCGCAGATGCACAAGGCACTCGCGGATGCGTGCCCGATCAAGCCCGAGATTATCGGCGACGGCTTCGACATTCTCGTTTGCCGTGAGCTGACCGGCGACGTTTACTTCGGCAAGCACTACCGCCGCGAGAGCGACAAGGGCTGGGGCGAGACCGGCGCGGACGACATGAACTACTCGGTATATGAGGTAGAGCGCATCGGCCGCCGTGCTTTTGAGATGGCGATGAAGCGCAATAAGAAGGTCTGCTCGGTAGACAAGGCAAACGTGCTTGAAACCAGCCGCGTATGGCGCGAGACCATGCACCGCATCAAGGACGAGTACCCGGAGGTTGAGTACACGGATATGTACGTTGACAACTGCGCGATGCAGCTCGTCCGCAATCCGGGTCAGTTCGATGTTATCGTAACCGGCAACCTGTTCGGCGATATTCTGTCCGATGAGGCTTCTATGATCACCGGCTCTATCGGTATGCTGCCGTCCGCCTCCATGAACGAGAGCGGCAAGGGTATGTACGAGCCTATCCACGGCTCCGCGCCGGACATTGCGGGCAAGGGCATCGCGAACCCGATCGCGACCATCCTGTCGTGCGCGATGATGCTGCGCTACTCCTTCGGCCTCAAGGACGAGGCAGACGCCATCGAAACCGCTGTTGAGAATGTCCTCAACGCAGGCCACCGCACCGCGGACATCGCCGCAAAGGGTGAGAAGGTACTGTCCACCTCGGAGATGGGTGCACTGATTCGCGAACAGCTTTAAGAATAATCAGGAATGAGTAATCCGTAATTACTCCGTGAATTTTTCCTATCAAGAAACCCGGTTGCGATTAGGCTGCAACCGGGTTTTTCGATAGTCTTGCGGCTTCGGTTTTTCGAAGCCGTTTTTGTTATATGGAGAATCGGCTTTACGCGTTCTCGCTGTTTCTCTAGCTCTTGGCATAGCTCTTGAACGAGTGGATAACGATCGTCAGACCGAGCACAATCAGCAGTACCGCAAGGATAAGCTGCAGACCGTTTGCGATGAATACCGCGCCCCAGGTGGTTTCACCGGCCGGAATAGCCGTTGAGGCGGCAGCAGAGATCGCCTTTACCATAGCAAGGAAACGCTGCACCAGCGCGGTGAAGGTAACACACAGCATGATGATCAGCGGCGGGAAGATCATCTTGTTGCTGCGGCCGGTAACCTTGAGGAATATGCAGAGCGTGATGAGCACCAGAGCGCTCAGCAGCTGGTTGGCCGAACCGAACAGCGGCCAGATATTGGCATAGCCGATCTTGGTGAGCAGGAAACCAAATGCTAGCGTGATAACCGTGGAGAAATATACGTTACAGAACAGCTTGCGCCAGCCCTCAGCATGCTCCATGTCATCGACGGAGAACAGCTCCTGAAAGCTCATGCGGCCGATACGCGCAACCGCGTCCAGACTGGTCAGCGCCAGTGCGGAAACACACATGGTCATAAATGCAGTAGCAACATAAACCGGAACGCCGAACATCTCGAAGAAGCCTGCGACACCGCTGCTGAATACCTGGAACGGCGTGCCCGCTGCCGGCGTACCGTCAGCTGCTGCAGCAGCACCGGCAACGCACAGTGCCAGAACAGCCAGCAGGCTTTCCAGCACCATTGCGCCATAGCCAACCTTGGGCATGTCCTTTTCGTTCTCGATGGTCTTGGAGGACGTACCCGAGGAAACCAGGCTGTGGAAACCGGAAACCGCACCGCATGCAACGGTTACAAACAGGATCGGGAACATCGTGCCGAGCTTCTCATTGGTAAAACCGGTGAATACCGGCAGATTCATAGTCGGATGTGCAACAACCAGACCGACGACTGCGCCTGCGATCATGCAGATGAACATGAAGGTGGTCATGTAGTCGCGCGGCTGCTTGAGCAGCCACATCGGAAGGACAGCGGCGAAGAAGATATAAACGAAGGTGATATAGCTCCATGCTGCCTTGCCGAAGATAAGCGGGCAGTTCATGCCGATTGCAAAGGAGGTAACGATGCACACAATACCGACAACGGCTTCCTTCCAGCCGGTCAGGTTAAACTTTTTCTGGATAAGGCCGAGCACAACCGCGAATACCATAAACATGATGGAGATCATGCCTGCCGCACCGTTGGTGGTTGCGGCAGCAGCCAGCTCGGTAACGCCTGCGTCAGTGACAGTGTAGGCGTTGAATGTGCCCGCAACCATATCTGCGAATGCCGCAACAACGATGCAGCAGAAGATCCACGAGAAAATCAGGAACAGCTTGCGGCCGGTTTTGCCGATGTACTTCTCAATCAGCATACCCATCGACTTGCCCTTGTTCTTAACCGAAGCGTACAGCGCGCCGAAGTCGGCTACCGCGCCGAAGAATACGCCGCCGATCAGCACCCACAGCAGTACCGGCAGCCAGCCGAACGCCGCAGCCTGAATTGCGCCGGTTACAGGGCCTGCGCCCGCGATGGAGGAGAACTGGTGACTGAATACCGTCCAGCCGTTGGTCGGCACAAAGTCCTTGCCGTCATTAAATTCAACGGCAGGCGTCTTGGCTTTCGGGTCGATACCCCATTTGTTCGCCAGCCAGCGTCCGTAGAAAACGTACGCGCCGAACAGAACAACAGCCGCGATCAGCACAATTACAAGTGTGTTCATGTTTTTTCGTCTCTTTCTTGAAATGATTTGCGTTTCCGCAGCCAAAGGTACGCAAAAAAGCCTTCGTCCATGCAGGAGGATCACGAAGATGATCCTGCAAAGACGAAGGCATATACATTGCTATTGCTGTATTTACTTCCGCGTTACCACTTTGCTTGCCGACAGTACGCTGCCGACCTCTCATTGCCGCCCGGTACCGCATTCTTCCGGAGGGCTTTTCCTGTTAACGGTGGATATCCGGCCTCGACTACTCGGCATTGCCTTTGATCGAAGCTGCTCGCAGGGGATAGCGAACCCGTGCCTTGCTGCCGTCTTGCACGACCGACGGCTTTCTGTGAGCGGTGATACGGATACGTCATGTCCTGTTCAAAGCATTTGGCTACTGAACGATTCGTATAATAGACCTCTTTTTGCCGTTTGTCAACCGGACAGGAGACGAAAAATGCAATTTTGGCAACACCTGCAAATCCGGCAGTATTGATAAATGAAAATTTGTTTATTTTTTAACGGCGTATCATATACAGCAAGATTCTATACTTGACAAATGCATTTTACACGGCTTATACTGATATTATATAAAAGACAAGCAAGGGTGCTGTGATGAGCGGCTGAGAGGGCGAGAAACCCAACCTTTTGAACCTGTTGGTTAATGCCATTGTAGGGAAGCTGTCGCATTGCTGGGATTGAGTGCTTCGGTTTTGCCGCAAGGTGAAAACGAGGCGTTTTTTTATTTTCCCGGCAGCGATGATAAAATTGGAGGGAACAGGAATGAAAACAGTGCTTACTATTGCCGGTTCGGACTGCTCCGGCGGTGCAGGTGTACAGGCCGATCTGAAAACCATGGCGGCACACGGCGTGTTCGGCATGAGCGTTATCGTATCAGTCGTAGCGGAAAACACCGCACGCGTGATCGACATTCAGGACATCAGTCCCCGGATGATCGAGGAGCAGATTGACGCGGTGTTTGAAGACATCGTGCCGGATGCGGTTAAAATCGGCATGCTGTCCTCGCCGGAGTGCATGAAGGCGGTAGCCGGCAAGCTGGCACAGTACAAGCCGGCGCACATTGTGATTGATCCGGTGATGTTCGCTAAAAACGGTGATCCGCTGATGGATCCGGCGTCTGTCGGCGCACTTATTGAGACCGTGCTGCCTTTTGCCGAGGTGCTGACACCGAACGTACCGGAGGCGCAGTATCTGGCAGATATGGAAATCCGCACGCCGGAGGACATGGAGGAGGCGGCACGCCGCATCTATACCAAGGGCTGCAGAAACGTGCTCGTCAAGGGCGGCAAGAACATCGCGGGCGCGGTGGACGTACTGTTTGACGGCGAGACCTGTCACCGCATTGAGATTGAGCAGATCAACACCACCAGCACGCACGGCACGGGCTGCACGCTGTCCTCTGCGATCGCATCCAATCTGGCGCTTGGCCACAGCGTGCCCGAGGCGGTAAAGCTGTCTAAAGAGTATGTCACCGACGCTATCCGTCATGCACCCGGTCTGGGGCATGGCTGCGGTCCGCTTAACCATTTTTGCCGTATTTTTTCGGAGGAGTAAGAGAAAATGAAGAAAAGTTCTATCCGTAAACTGACAATCGCAGGTGTTCTGGTCGCGGTAGCGGTCGTTGGCAGCCTGTTTTCCATTCCGGTGCTCGGCGCGAAGTGCTCGCCGGTGCAGCATATGGTGAATGTGCTCGGCGCTGTTCTGCTTGGACCGTGGTACGCACTTGGCATGGGCTTTGCAGCAGCACTGATTCGCAATGTGCTCGGCTTGGGAAGTCTGCTGGCGTTCCCGGGTTCGATGATCGGTGCGCTGCTGTGCGGTCTGGCCTACAAGGCCTGCCCGAAGCTGCCGGTCGCTTACGTTGGTGAGGTATTCGGCACCGGCATTCTCGGCGGTCTGGCTTCCTACCCGATTGCCGCATTCGTGATGGGCAATACCAAGGCAGCTCTGTTCACCTTCGTGCCGTCCTTCCTCGTGTCCACTGCGGTAGGTGCCGCAATTTCTGTTCTGGTGCTGAGTGCCCTCAAGCGCACGCATGTTCTCAGCACACTGGAAGGTGCTAAGCATTGATCGAAACCATTAAAACCGTTCTCGAAAATACACAGAACCGCACACCGATGGTGCATTCCATCACCAATAATGTTACCATCAACGATTGCGCGAATATCATCCTTGCGGCAGGCGGCACGGCCATTATGGCGCAGGATGAGCGCGAGGTCGAGGAGATTACCTCGCACGCGCAGGCGCTTGTACTCAACATGGGTGCTGTCCGCGCGCAGGAGGCCATGCTGCGTGCAGCCAAGATTGCCAGGCGAAACGGCAATCCGGTCGTACTCGATCCGGTAGCCGCCGGTGCCAGCACGCTCCGGCGTGAAATGTGTTCCCGTCTGTTAAGTGAAAATCTTGTTTCGGTCATTCGCGGCAATGCATCCGAAGTGCGGGCGCTCGCCGCAGGAGCCGAGCAGGAAACCGGCGTGGAAGCCAGTGCGCTCGACAGCGTGACCGAGGACAATTTACAGGAATCCGCAGCGTGGCTGCGGTCGTTCAGCCGCCGGACCGGAGCTGTTGTCATGCTCACCGGCGCGATGGATGTAATTACCGATGGAACCCGTACCGCAGTGGTGCGCGGTGGCAGTGCGTATCTGCGGCGGATCACCGGCGCGGGCTGTATGCTCACTTCGCTGACCGGTGTATACTGCGGTGCGAATCCAGATACATTGTTAGAAGCCGCAGTCACGGCATCGGAGGTGATGAAGCATTGCGGAGAAACAGCCGAGGCGCGTGTGCGTAAAGAGATGGAGGGCACCGCTTCCTTTCGTACGCGCCTGATCGACGCGGTAAGTCTGCTGAACGCGGATGAGCTGACGCCGAATCTCTGTTTGCAGATTCTGTAAGCAGGAAAAGTGCTGCCGGCAGAATTTTGCCGTCAGTCTTAGGAAAATCATCAACATACTTTCATTGGGGGTACCACCTTGAACAACAAAACCACCGAAAGACTGCTTTCCGCAACGCAGGACATCTGGGAAGGCTATCTGAACCATCCGTTTGTCCACGGTATTGCCGACGGCAGCCTCGACATTCAAAAATTTCGTTTTTATCTTCTGCAGGATTATGTTTATCTGTTTGATTACGCAAAGGTATTCGCGCAGGGCGTTGTCAAGTCCCGCGATCCCGAGATTATGCGCGTATTTGCTGGTTATGTGGCAAGCATCCTCGGCGGCGAGATGAATATTCACCGCAGCTACATGAGCCGTCTCGGCATCACCGAGGAGGACGCAGAGCGCGTCAAGCCGTCGCTGAATAACGAGTCTTACACCTCATACATGCGCGCTGTTGCGGCCGAGGAAGGCCCTGCAGAGATCATGGCAGCTGTGCTTTCGTGTGCACTCAGCTATGAGTATATCGCTAAATGGATTGTGGCCAACTACCCGAACGCCGATCAGCATGAGTTCTACGGTGAGTGGGTACAGGGCTACGCATCCGAGGACTATGCGGCAGAAAACCGCAAGCTGGTCGCTTATATGGAGCGCTTGAGTGAGGGCTATACCGAGCCGCAGCTTGCGCGTCTGACCGATATTTTCGTCGCATGCTCGCGCTACGAGGGCATGTTCTGGGACATGGCCTGGAACGAGGCGATGTAAGCCATGCTGGAGTTTCGCAACGTCGTTTTTCAGTACGACAGTGAGGATTTTAACATCATCGACGGTCTGTCCTTCCATCTCGAGAAGGGAGAATTCGTGTCGGTCATCGGGCCGTCCGGCTGCGGCAAATCCACGATTTTCCGCCTGACCAACCAGCTTCTGCCGCGCAGGAGCGGTGAAATTCTGGTGGACGGCAAGAGCATCGACGGACGGCGCGGCTACTGCGGCTACATGCCGCAGCGCGACCTGCTGTTTCCGTGGCGCACGGTGAACGAAAACCTGCGTCTGCCGATGGAGATTCGCGGCGGTATTTCCCGCGCGGAGATGGACAAGCGTGTGGCGGAAACGCTTGAGCACGTTGGTCTGGCCGGCTGGGGCGACAAGCGCCCGGAGGAGCTTTCCGGCGGCATGCGTCAGCGTGCGGCATTCGCGCGTACGCTGCTGACCGGCTCGGAACTGCTGCTGCTCGATGAGCCGTTTTCCGCGCTCGACTTTCTCACGCGCATCACTATGCAGGAGTGGCTGCTCGATCAGTGGGAGCAGGACAGCAAGACCGTCCTGTTCATCACGCACGATGTAGAGGAGGCTATTTTCCTGTCCGGCCGTGTTCTGGTCGTGGAAGATACGCCGATCCGCAAGCTGCACTCGTTTGAAGTGCCTGCGCCGTATCCGCGCACGCGTGCGTGTCTGACCGACCCGAAGATGCTCGAGCTGAGAGAAAATCTGATTTCGCTGCTCAGAAAAGAGGTGCAGGCATGAAAAAGAATGCAAATCTGCCCGCACTGATCTTTATGTTCGCGCTGCTCATCGTCTGGCAGTGCATAGCCATGGGCATGAATGCGGCCTACATTCTGCCGTCGCCGACGCAGGTGCTTGTGCGCCTGTGGGAGCTGCGCAAGCCGCTGTTCACCGCACATCTGCCGGCCACCATGCTGTGTACCGGAGTCGGCCTTGCGATCTCGATCGCGCTCGGTCTGCTGCTCGCCATCGTAATGGACGCGAGTCCGTCGGCGGAGAAAATGCTGTACCCGCTCATCGTCGCTTCACAGACCATTCCGACGACTGCACTTGCGCCGCTGTTTGTGCTCTGGTTTGGCTACACGATCTGGAGCAAAGTGCTCGTTACCGTGCTCATCACGTTTTTTCCGATCGCGATGACCGTGTTTGACGGTTTCCGCTCAGCGAAGACCGATATGATCGATATGCTCAAGACCTTCGGCGCAGGCAAGAAGGAGATTTTCCTCAAGCTGAAGATCCCGGCAGCGCTGCCGTACTTTTTCTCGGCGCTCAAAATGGCGATCCCGATGTCGATCATCGGCGCTGCTATCGGTGAGTGGTTGGGCGCACAGGCGGGTCTCGGCTATTTCAGCCGCCGCATGATGACGCAACTGGACGGCGCAGGCGTGTTTGCACCGATTGTACTGTTGAGCGTGGTTGCGATGATCGCAGTAGGTATTGTAAGCTGGCTGGAAAAGAAGATCATCACCTGGCGCAGCAGTTTATAATCTTAATAACACAATTTTAAGAAAACGAAATTTTTGTTCTAACATAAGGAGAAAATCATATATGAAAAAGCGTATTCTTGCACTTCTGGCAGCAGGCACCATGCTGCTGACCGGCTGCGGCGCACAGAACGCCGCACAGTCTGATGCGGCAAAAAGCGGCAGCGATGATCTGCAGCACCTGACCGTTGTGCTCGACTGGTATCCGAATGCTCTGCACGCATTCCTGTACGAAGCACAGGAGAAGGGTTACTTCGCCGAGGAAGGTCTGGATGTGGATATCCAGTCTCCGGCAGGCGTAAACGATGCAATGAGCATGGTTGCCGCCGGCAAGGCAGACATCGGTCTGTACTATCAGCAGGATGTGATTCAGGCTCGCGCAGAGCAGAATGTGCCGATCAAGTCCATTGGTGCAGTGGTTCAGGGTCCGCTGAACATCATCCTGTCGCTCAAGGACAAGAACATCACCAAGCCGCAGGATCTCGAGGGCAAAACGATCGGCTACGCAGGCACCGAGCTTTCCGAGGCACTGGTCCGCAGCATCATGCAGTCCAACGGTGCCGATCCGAACAGCGTGAACATGGTTGACGTTGGCTTCGACCTGATGAGCTCGATGACCACTGGCAATGTTGATGCAACCATCGGCTGTCTGGTCAACCACGAGGTACCGCAGATGGAGAAGGAAGGCTTCGAGGTCAATTACTTCTTCCCGGATGATTACGGTGTGCCGAAGTATTACGAAGGTATTTTCCTCGCAAGCGATGATATGATTGCGAACAATTCCGATACGCTGAAGGGCTTCCTGCGCGCTTGCAGCAAGGGCTTTGAGGACTTCAAGAGCAATACCGACGATGTTCTGCAGGTTCTGCTCGACAATCAGGACGAGGCAAACTTTGCACTTGATCCGGATGTAGAGAAGAAGTCCTGTGAGACGCTGCTGCCGCTTATGGAGACTGAGGGCGCCAAGTTCCTCTCTCAGACCGAGCAGTGCTGGCAGGAAAATATTGACTGGATGTACGATCAGGGCCTGATCGCAGAGAAGCCGGATGTTTCCGACGTTATGGTAAACCTCGACTTCTAAAAATACGCATATAGAACAGGGGACAGAGCATTGGCTCTGTCCCTTTTGTGTTATCCGTCCAGCTTGTCGATCATCTCGCGCATTGTGTTCGCAGAACGCTG
The DNA here is from genome assembly GCF_003474415.1 of Butyricicoccus sp. AM05-1. Lineage (NCBI taxonomy): Bacteria > Bacillati > Bacillota > Clostridia > Eubacteriales > Butyricicoccaceae > Butyricicoccus > Butyricicoccus sp. AM05-1. The sequence goes on from NZ_QUDG01000001.1 coordinate 509,961, forward strand.
CAGCTGTGCCAGTTCTTCCTCGGAGAGCGGAATATCCAGCACGGCTTCCGCGCCGTTTCGTCCGACGATAGTCGGTACACCCAGACAAATACCGTCCACGCCGTAGTGTCCGTGAATCATAGAGGTGACCGGCAGCACGGAATGTTCATTGCGCACAATAGCCTCCGCGATACGCCGCACCGCCATGCCGATACCGTAATAGGTTGCGCCTTTGCTGTCGATAATCTGGTAAGCCGCATCGCGCACATGCTCGTAAATGCGGGAAAGCTCGTCTGCAGGCTTGGTGATGCCGGCAATGCGGCAGTAATCGTCCAGATCAGCACCGGAGATGTTAGCGCTCGACCATACCGCCAGCTCGCTGTCGCCGTGCTCGCCGATGATGAACGCATGCACGTTGCGGCTGTCCACGCTAAGCCGCTGCCCGAGCAGATACTTGAGCCGCGCGGTATCCAGCACGGTACCGGAACCGAGTACACGTCCGGCAGGGAAGCCGCTCAGCTGCTGCGCCAGACAGGTCAGCACATCGACCGGATTGGACACAACCAGCAGAATCGCCTCACGATTGACTGCCGTAAGCTGTGCTATGATGGAGGACAGAATGCCTTTATTTCGTCCGAGCAGCTCCAGACGGCTTTCGCCCGGTTTCTGGTTTGCGCCTGCCGCAATGATGATAAGACCGCATTCGGCGAGGTCAGCATAGTCTCCGGCAGTGACGCGGCACGGCTTGCTGAACGCCACACCATGATTGATGTCCGATGCCTCACCGATAGCCTTGCCGCGGTTCATATCCACGAGTACCAGATCGGAGAATAGTCCGGAAACCGCCAATGTGTATGCGCAGGTCGCGCCGACAAAGCCCACGCCGATCACGCCGCATTTTTGAATATTCGTCATATTGGATACACTCCTTCTGCGAGTAGTATATCCGTTTTGTTGTTGGAAAACACATGGCTTTGTGCTATACTTATACTGTATTTTTATAGGCAATATCAGTTCAGGAGGATAGGACTATGAATAAATGGTTACGCGCTGTCTGCGTCGGCGCGGCTGCCGCTGCCATGTTGACCGCTTCGGCCTTTGCGGCAAATTATACGAATTGTGCAGATTCACTGCACGAAATGGGGCTGTTTCAGGGCACGCAGAACGGCTACGATCTTGACCGCACGCCGACCAGAGCGGAAGCGGCTGTCATGCTGGTGCGGCTGCTCGGCAAGGAGGCTGAGGTCAAGACGCTGACGTATACTGCACCGTTTACCGATCTCAAGGGATGGGAAAAGCCGTATGTGCAGTATCTGTACAGCAACGGTCTGGTGAACGGCACGAGCCGGACGACCTTCAATCCGACCGGCAAGTGCACCGCGCAGATGTACGCGACCTTCCTGCTGCGTGCGCTCGGCTACTCGGATACGGCGGATTTCAGCTATGCGAACGCGATAGAGACTGCTCGTGAGCAGGGTATTTACGACACCGGTATCATCAACGTGCAGAATTTCCTGCGCGACGATGCTGCAGCGGCAAGCTACACGGCGCTGTCTGTTTCACCGAAGAACAGTGAAGGCACGCTGCTCGATCAGCTTGTCAGCGAAAACGCGATAACCGAAGCGGACGCGAAATCGTATCAGAATCTGTTTTCGACCTACGCGCAGTACCGCGAGGAAACCGCCGGTATGGATGCTCTGCTGCATTACTCGGTCAACAGCGAGTTTGCGTCTCCGGTGGCTGTAACTCGTGACGAAAAGACCGTCATGCAGATGCAGACGAGCGAGACCACCGTGTTCGACCGCGAGAAGAACGAACTGCTCACCGACCGCAAAATGACGCTTTCCGCGCCGAATACATCGGATAAGCAGCTGCTGACGCAGAGTTATCTGTCGGACGGTGCGCTGTATCACAAATTGAACGGCTCGTGGTCGGCAGAGCTGGTGACTGCCGCTGAGCAGGAGGGCCTTGCCGCGATGTATGGCCGCGTACCGCTGGTATGTGTCGATTCGCTGAGCCAGCGTGCAGGCAGCTGGACCATTACCTGTGCCGATACGCCGAATGCGTACACCGAACTGCTCTGGTCGGTCGAAAGTGCACTGGGTGATTTAGACGAAGCCGTCCGGCTGCAGCCGACCACGGTAACGCAGTCGGTCAGCGGCGGTACGATTCGCAGGCAGAGTGTTTCCGCAGCCTTCACGCTGGACGGCATGACGGCAGAGCCTGTTATCATCAGCACACTGGACAAAACCGGTGCAGATGCTGTGCTGAACGCGCCCAAGTAAACGCATAAGTTCCGTCTTTTTCGCATATCTGTGTGATACGGAGGTGCGGAGATGGAGAGACGGCTGAAATGCGGCATTTGCGCCGCGGCGGCACTGGCGCTGGTGCTGTGCTTTGGCATGGAGCAGAAAAACCGTGCAATGCAGACGGCAGGGAACGCTCAAACCACGCTCGTCATTGATGCCGGACACGGCGGCTTCGACGGCGGCGCGGTCGGCGCGGATGGAACCGCCGAGCAAGATATCAATTTGAGCATTGCAAAACGGGTGCAAGTGCTGGCGAATTTCTTCGGTGTGCCGACTGCTATGACGCGGCCGGATGAAAATGCACTTGATTACAATCCTTCCCGCACGGTGCGCGAGAACAAAATCGCGGATATCAAGGCGAGAGAAAAGCTGGTAAACAGCATTCCGTCACCGGTGTTTCTGAGCATTCACCTGAATAAATTCAGTGACGCACAGTACCATGGCGCACAGGTGTTCTACTCGGCAGGGAATGTGCAGAGCAAGCCGTTGGCCGAGCAGATACAGCAGTGCTTGATCGACGGCTGCGACCCATTGAATCATCGCAAGGCTAAACAGGCAGACAGCGCCATCTATCTGATGAAAAGGCTGGACTGTCCGGCGGTTATCATCGAATGCGGCTTTCTGTCCAATCCGGCCGAAGAAGCGCGGCTGCGGGACGAAACCTATCACAAACAACTTGCTGCCGCCGTGATCTGCGGATATTTACGCAGCCAGAGCGGTATGTAACGGAGGAAATATGAAGCAAAAGACAGTTTTTCTGTGCGGTGACTGCGGATATGAAAGTCCGAAATGGTACGGCAAATGCCCGTCCTGCGGCGCATGGAACACCATGAGCGAATTCAAGGAGAAACCGGTTTCGGCGGCACGCGGCACGAATACATTTCAGCGCGGCGAATCGCGGCCGACGCTGCTCAAGGATATTGATACCGGAGACGAAAGCCGGTTCCATTCAGGCATCGGTGAACTCGACCGCGTTCTCGGCGGCGGCGCTGTACACGGCTCGTTTGTGCTGGTCGGCGGTGAGCCGGGCATCGGCAAATCCACACTGCTGCTGCAGATGTGTCAGGAAATGTGCAAAAACGCACGCGTGCTCTATGTTTCGGGCGAGGAATCGCTCAAGCAGATCAAAATTCGTGCGGCACGCCTGCACATTTCTTCACCCGAGCTGTATATCCTTGCCGAGACCGACATGGAGCAGATCATCAACGAAACCGAGCTGCTCGAGCCGGATATTCTGATCGTGGACTCTATCCAGACAGTCTACAAGCGTGATTTAACTGCCGCTCCCGGCGGTACAACCCAGATCAAGGAATGTGCGATGAGCCTGATGCAGTACGCGAAGAATCGTAACGTGACGATTTTTATTGTTGGTCATGTCAACAAAGAGGGTACGCTGGCAGGCCCCAAAATCCTTGAGCACATGGTGGACTGCGTGCTGTATTTCGAGGGGGAATCCGCCGGTCCGTTCCGCTGTCTGCGTGCGGCGAAAAACCGTTACGGCTCGACCAATGAAATCGGCGTGTTTGAGATGAGCGATCACGGTCTGCTCGAGGTGCAGAATCCGTCTGCGGCTATGCTGGCCGGTCATCCGCAGGGTGCGTCCGGCAACTGCATTGCCTGTGTGATGGAGGGCAGCCGTCCTCTGCTCGCCGAGGTGCAGGCGCTTGCTGCGAAAACGCAGTTTGGTGTGCCGCGCCGCACCGCTGCCGGCGTGGACTACAACCGCATGGTGCTGCTGCTCGCCATTCTGGAAAAACGATGCGGGCTGTTTCTGTCGTCGAGCGATGTGTATGTCAACGTCGTCGGCGGCATGCGGCTGGACGAGCCTGCTGTGGATTTGCCGATGGTGCTGGCAATCGCATCCAGCTTTCGGGACAAGCCGCTGCCGGAAGGCGTCATGAGCTTCGGCGAGGTCGGCCTGACCGGCGAGCTGCGTGCGGTGTCCAATCCGGGACAGCGTATCAATGAAGCATATCGTCTTGGTTTCCACACCTGCATCATGCCCATGCAGGATGTGGACGAGGACCTGCTGCAGAAAATGAATATCGTGCGTGCGAAAACCGTCGGTGACGCGATTCGTGCCGTATTGTAAGCATAATTTTCACCTCCTCTCCGCAGACTAAACTCAGTTTGCGTCAGGGGAGGTTTTGCATTTGGAGAAAAAGATCCGCGCGGTGCTGCTTACGACGGCAGGTGTGCTGACAGCAATGCTGTTCTGGTCGTGGAAGCACCGTCCGCCGGAGGCGTTTTTGGTACGCACAGCGGCCGCCGAAACGCAGGATATCTACAATAGTGTGACGATTTTCGGTACGGTTGAGTCCGCAGAAAGCACAGCGGTTTGTCCGGCGAAAAATGCCGTAGTAAGCGCAGTGTATGCCGCAACAGGCGACACCGTGCAGAAGGGTGATATTCTGTGCACGCTGACTGACATCGGCAGATCGCAAACAGCTGCGGATTACTGGCAGACCGCACAGAGCGTGTTTGCAATTTCCGGCACGGTGAACACTGTCACCGCCGAGGACGCTCACGCGCTGTATGCACCGATGGACGGCACTGTGTTGACCGTTCCGGAGGCGGGCGAGAGCGTATCAGCCGATATACCATGCATACAAATTGCGAATCCGGATAAACTGCGCGTGCGCGCGCAGTCTCCCGAGCTATATGTAGGAGAGCTTGCTGTCGGGCAGCGCGCTAACATCACATTTTCTGCAGTGGACGGCACCTTTCACGCCGAATTAACCGCAATCGCGCCTGCGGCTGTGAAAACCTTTAGTCTGACAAACGAAGATGCTGAAGCAACCGTTGAGGTGCTGCTTGATTTGAACGGCTCAACCGAAAATCTGCGCCCCGGATATTCCGCGACCGTTAAGGTATTCACAGACCATCGAGACGATGCTGCGGTTGTACCATATGAAGCAATTTGCCAGCGCGGAGAACAAGAGTTTGTATTCTGCGTGCAGGACGGCCATGCCGTGCAGTGCGCGGTACAGACCGGCTATCTGCTCGAGGATACGGTTGAAATTATAGACGGCTTGCCGACAGGTGTATCGGTCATTCTGTCGCCGCCCGATGAATTGACTGACGGTGATCCGGTGGAGGTACAGACATGAGACTGCGGGATATTCTGTCACTGGCGGCACATAATCTGCGGGAAAGTCCGCTGCGGACGGCACTTTGCGCGCTTTCTGTTGCGGTTGGCAGCGGTGCACTGCTGCTCATCCTTTCCATTGGTCTGTATGGGCGAAAACAAGTGGACGCCGGCTTACAGACACTCGGCGTCAGCGGTTTATCGGTGTACACGGAAAGCGGGCACGCGGGAACGATACTCTCGGCCGCACTGGCGGATGAGATAGAGCAGGATGTGGACGGCATTCGCACGCTGATGCCGATCAAGGCACAAAGCGGCACCGTGCGTGTCGGACACACGACCGAACACGCGGTGTTACTTGGTACGAACGAACGGCTCGGTGAGGTCATGCAGCTGGAGCTGCTGGCAGGCTCGCTGCCGAACGCATGGCAGAGCGCAAACGCGGAGCCGGTTGCCGTGGTCGGTGATGATCTGGCGCAAACGCTGTACGGACGGACAAATATCACCGGACGGCAGATTCGGCTAAAGGTAAACGGCACCGACCGGTATTTCACGGTATGCGGTGTTGTGCGGGCACAGACGGGGGCATTCGGCGGAATGCTGTCGGCGGTTGCACCGCATCTGGTCTATGTACCGTATGCGTGTATCGCGTCGCAAACCGAACGCACGGATCAAGTGTTCGTGCAGTGCATTTCGCAGACAGATACTGCTTCGGTCAGCTCTCAGATCGAAAAGTACCTGACCGATCGACAGCAGGTGCGCGGCGTGCATGTACAGAATATGTCGGGTGCGGTGCAGACCGTACAGCAGCTTGCCGAAATGGGAATCGGCCTGTTTGCCGCCGTCGGTGCGGTAACACTGTTTGTCGCGCTCATCGGTGTGATGGGAAGCATGCTGGCTGCTGCCCACGAGAAAACAGGGGAGATCGGCATTCTGCTGGCGCTCGGCGCACAGCCGCATGATATTCGCCGGACATTTCTCCTGCAGGCTGTGCTGCTGTGCCTGTTCGGCGGAATCGTCGGTCTGGCAGCCGCAGGTGCGCTCCTGCACTTCGGAGCAGCACTGCTCCTGCCGGAAGGCCGCGTATTTGCCGGATTGCTGACACTTTCCACACTCAGCGGAGCCGCTGCCGGACTGCTCCCGGCGGTTCGTGCGGCCGCTCTCGATCCAATCGACGCAATGTGCAAATAACTCTTTTCTTTCGCCTTCATTTGTGCTATCATTAACAGTGACAAATAACGAATAGGGCGACTGTACCGTAGAAAGGAATGGAGTTTGCATGCGCCATATTATTGATTTATGTGATTTAACGGAAAAGGAATTTTCCGATCTGTACAAGCTGGTCAGCAATATTATCGACCGACCGGAGGGCTATGTAGATGCTTGCCGCGGCAAGGTGCTGGGCAGCCTGTTTTATGAACCTTCTACCCGTACCAACCTGTCGTTTTCCACCGCAATGATGAGACTGGGCGGCAGTGTTGTCGGTTTTTCCGATCCGAACGCCACTTCTGCGTCTAAGGGCGAAACGCTCAAGGATACTATCAACATGGTATCCAGCTATGCGGATATGATCGTCATGCGCAACCCGCGAGAGGGCGCAGCCAAGGTAGCTTCAATGTACTCGTCTGTGCCTGTCATCAATGCCGGCGACGGCGGTCATCTGCACCCGACCCAGACACTTGCCGATATGATTACCATTCTGCGTATGCGCGGCTCTGCTGACGATATGAAGATTGGTCTGTGCGGTGATTTGAAGTACGGCCGTACCGTGCATTCTCTGCTGCATTTTCTGCAGCGGTATCATAATGTACAGTTTTATCTGATTGCACCTGATGCACTCAAGCTGCCGGACTATATGGTAAAATTCCTGAAAGACAACAATATGCCGTTCTGCGAGGTAGACAGCATTGATGAAGTTCTTCCCGAGTTGGATGTGCTGTACATGACCCGCATTCAGCGCGAGCGCTTTGTCACGGCAGAGGAGTACACAAACCTTGAAGGCAATTATCAGCTGACTGCTGAGAAGATGAAGCGCGCCAAGAAGGACATGCTGGTGCTTCATCCGCTGCCGCGTGTTGATGAGATTGCACAGGACGTGGATGATGATCCGCGTGCGGTCTACTTCCGCCAGGCGCGGTTCGGCATGTTCGGCCGTATGGCACTGCTGCTGACGCTGTCCAAGCTGCCGTTCGAGCGTGCCGGTCATCATGAAATCGGTGCAGATCCCGGCATCCGCTGCTCCAACCACAAGTGCATTACGCGAAGCGAGCTGTATGTACCGCTGCACGGCAAGGTCGGTGACCGCTGTCCGTACTGCGATGCCGCGATAGAGCTGCAGCTGTAATAAAAAACAAAGGGGCTGTTGCAGAACAGGTCCGCAAAGAGCGCAGGGACGAAAGGCTGCATAAGGCATTTCGTCCCTGTGCCTGTTTTCGGAAATGGGTGGTTTGATTTTGTTTCACACCTTAATCATAAAGCAAAAAGACGAGTAAGCACTCCCTTTCGAGGGAACTTACTCGTCTTTTCTTACGCACTATTTTGCAACGCGCTCTTTTTGTTACTTATCGCTGTTTTTCGGCTGTTTTACAGGCACACGCTCACCGTTCGGCCGGATTTCCGCCAACGGATTTCTTGCCGCAGCTTCACGCATGTTTTCGTTCTCGATGTGGGTGTAGATCATGGTCGTATCCACACTCGAGTGACCAAGAATGCTTTGCAGCGTGCGGATATCCACGCCGTTCTGGTACATGAGCGTTGCTGCTGTGTGACGCAGCTTGTGCGCAGAGTATTTTTTCTGATCGAGACCGGCCTGACCGATATATTTTTTTACCAGCCACTTGACCGTCTGTGCGTTAATGCGGTTGCGCTTTTTGCTGACAAACAGCGCGTCCGCGTCCTGCTCATTCGGCTCCAAGCGTTTGGGTAGATACTGCTCGAGCGCGGCGAGACACGCATCGTTGAGAAATACCGTCCTCTGCTTGCCGCCCTTACCGAGCACGCGCACGGTATCGTCCTTGAAGTCGGTCAGATTCAGACCGACCAGCTCGGAAACACGCATGCCACAGTTAAGGAAAAACGTCAGGATGCAGTAATCTCGCTCGGCATACGGGCCGGTGACGGATTCCAGAAGCCGCACACTGTCGTCTGTCGTGAGGTAAGTCGGCAGGGACTTTCGGACAGTCGGCGCTTCCAGTCCGCTGACCGGATTAACCTCTAAAACATGCTGTTTATCGGTCAAATACCGAAAAAATGCGCGTATCGCAGAGACCTTTCGTGCACGCGAGTTGACACTCAATCCGTAATTGGTGTGGTTGCTGTTCTGCTGAGTTGGGCGGCTCTGCGCCATGTATTCCAGATAATCATAGGTGTCCGACAGCGTGATATCACGGATAAAATCCAGATCAATGTCACTGATGTCGATCTCATCAAGCGGAAGATTTTTATCGACTGCGCCTTTGTTGTGCTTGAGTACGCGAAAAAACAGCCGCAGATCAAGATAATATTCGTGTGCAGTTTTCGCGGATTTGCCGCGTATTGTAGAAATATAGGTTAAAAAATCCCGCAAAACGCGCGGTGCGTCTGCGGCGTATTCGTTCATCGGCTTGTCCATTGCTGCGCTCTCCTCGCCTGCTGTGATACTGTATTTATTATAACGCATTCTGCAATTTGCGTCAAACTTGCAATTTCCGGAAAAACAACGTATAATAAAGCCAACAACTTAATGGAAGGGGCATGGCTGATGAGCCGAATTTCTATTCAGCGCGGAGATATTACCCAATGCACGACCGATGCGATCGTAAACGCTGCCAACACGTCCCTGCTGGGCGGCGGCGGTGTGGACGGTGCCATTCATCGAGCGGCAGGACCGGAGTTGCTGACGGAATGCCGCACGCTCGGCGGCTGTCGGACCGGCGAAGCCAAAGCAACACGAGCATACCGTCTGCCATGTCGGTATGTTATTCATACGCCGGGACCGATCTGGCGCGGTGGACATGCAGGTGAGGCGGTACTGCTGGCAGGCTGCTATCAAAACTGCCTGCGCATTGCATCTGAATTAAATTGCAAAACCGTGGCGTTTCCGTCCATCAGCACCGGTGTATATCGATTTCCGCTGAATCGTGCCGCTGAAATCGCTATCCGTACGATTGAGGAATATCTTTCAACTCATGCAGAAATTGAGCAGGTAAGCATGATCTGCTTTGATGGAACCACGCTTTCGGCGTATCAAAACGCGCTTTCTGAACGTGAGGCTAACCATGTCTAAAAATCCGAATCAAAAGCTGAAGCTGCTGTATTTATACCAAATCCTGCTGCAGCGAACGGATGAGAACCATAAACTCACCACAGATGAACTGCGTGCGGCGCTCGAGCGCTGCGGTATTACCGCTGAGCGCAAAAGCATTTATTCGGACATCGAAGCACTCCAGAATTTTGGTCTGGATGTAATTTGTCAGAGAGGTACCGGCGGCGGCTATTACGTTGCGTCACGCGAATTTGAACTGCCCGAGCTCAAGCTGCTCGTGGATGCAATCCAGTGCTCCCGCTTTATCACCGAGAAAAAATCCAACGAGCTCATCGGCAAAATCGAGCACCTCACCAGTGACCATGAAGCGCATACGCTCCAGCGTCAGGTGTATGTTTCCGAACGGGTGAAAACGCTTAATGAGCAGATTTACTACAATATTGATGCGCTGCATGCGGCCATATCCAACGATGTCCAGATTACGTTTCAATATTTCAACTGGGTGCTGAATTTCTCTGCCAGTCCGCGCATTCAAAAGCAGTACCGCCGAGATGGTGCGCGCTACCGCGTCAGTCCGTGGGCGCTGACGTGGGACAATGAAAATTACTATCTGATTGCCTTCGATCACGATGCCGGTGAAATCCGCCACTACCGCGTAGATAAGATGGATTCACTTGTGCAGACCGACCTGCCTCGTGAGGGTAAACAGCTGTTCGACGATCGGTTTGACGCGGCAGCCTACTCCCGTAAGGTGTTCGGCATGTTCTCCGGCGAGGAGAAAACCGTGAAGCTGAAATGCCTGAACCGCTTTATCGGTGTCATGCTCGACCGCTTCGGCAGCAGTCTGCGTCTGTTTCCGGCGGATAACGAACATTTTTATCTGGATGTGGATGTTGTCGTCAGTCCGCAGTTTTTTTCCTGGGTGTTCAGTCTGGAAGGCGATGTACGCATTGTAAACCCACCGGAGGTCTGTGAAGCGTTTGAAAAGCAGATTCACAAATTCATAGACTAAGTACCGTTTAACGTACTTTTCTTTTGTTATACTATGTACAACAAAAGGAAAGGGGATGCGCAAGATGAACTGCACTCTCGAATATGTAAACGGACACATTGAAGTATATGACGGAACCGGCGCGTTTCTTTTCTCTGCCGACACCAAGCAGGAGGCACTCGAAGAACTCGAAGGCGCCGCTTAATTTCATAAAAAAGAGACTGTATCGGTGATACAGTCTCTTTTCCTTATCTTATACGCCAAATACGGAATCCACATAATGCACGGTTGCCATAGCGTCCTTCGCGTAGCAGTCCGCGCCGATGGAATCTGCGTATTCCTGCGTAAGCACGGCACCGCCGACAACGACCTTGGTGCCCGGTTTTTTCTCACGCAGCTGCTTAATGGTCTCTTCCATGCTGACAACCGTCGTCGTCATCAGTGCACTCAGGCCGACCACCGGAACATCTTCCTTGATAGCGGTATCAACGATCACCTCGGGCGGAACGTCCTTGCCGAGATCAAGCACCTGATAGGCGTAGTTCTCCAGCAAAACCTTGACAATATTCTTGCCGATATCGTGAATATCTCCCTTTACGGTCGCAAGAATAATTTTGCCCTTGATCTGCTGGCTCTCACCCTTCATCGCGTCCTTTACGACCTCAAAAGCCGCCTTGGCCGCTTCTGCGCTCATGAGCAGCTGCGGCAGGAACACGGTGCCCTTCTCGAAGCCCTTGCCGACGCGGTCAAGCGCCGGAATCAGCTCGTTATTGACGACCTCGAGCGGCGGAACCGTCTGCAGCATTTCCTTTGCTGCGTCGATAGCGCGCTCGCGCAGGCCGCGTTCAATGCTCTCCGCAAGCGGCATCGCCGTGCCGCCTACTGCCGCAGGAGCTGCTGCCGGCTGGTTGCCGTAGGCCGCAATATAGCCTGCGCACTGCTCATCCAGGTTGGCCAGCGCCAGATAGGAACGATACGATTTCATCATCGCCTCGTTATTCGGGTTGATGATCGCGCAGGACAGACCGCTCTGCATCGCCATTGTGAAGAAGTTCGAGTTGACAATCTCACGCTGCGGCAGACCAAACGAAATATTCGACACGCCGAGAATCGAGTGACCGTGCAGCTCATCACGAATGCGGCGCAGTGTTTCGAGCGTTACGAGAGCCGAACCGCTGTCCGACGAAATGGTCATCGCCAGGCCGTCAATCACGATATCCTCATGCGGAATACCGTATTTCTCCGCTGTATCGTAAATCTTCTTTGCAATCCGGATGCGGCCCTCTGCCGTGGACGGAATGCCGTTTTCATCCAGTGCCAGACCAACAACAACACCGCCATACTTGCGTACAAGCGGGAACACAGCTTCCATGCTCTCCATCTTGCCGCTGACCGAATTGATCATCGGCTTGCCGTTGTACAGGCGCATGCCGCGCTCCATTGCGGTGGTATCCGAGGTGTCAATCTGCAGCGGCAGCGCAATAACACTCTGCAGACGCGTAACGACACGCTCCATCATCACGGGTTCGTCGATTTCGGGCAGGCCGACGTTGACATCAAGAATATGCGCGCCGCTGTCCTCCTGCGCCATGCCCTCACCAAGAATGTACTCGATGTTATTCTCGCGCAGAGCCGCCTTGAATTTGCTCTTACCGGTCGGGTTGATACGCTCACCGATGATAACCGGCTTCGGCCCGATCTCCACGGCCTGCGAGAACGAGGAGACCACCGTGCGGCGCTTGGCTACCGGCGGTCGGAACGGTACCTTACGGCACTTTTCGATGGTCAGCCGCAGATGCTCCGGCGTAGTGCCGCAGCAGCCGCCAAGTGCCTGTACGCCCATACCTGCGATTTCTTCCATCAGGTCGGAAAACTCAGCAGGCGCGATATCAAATACCGTCTTGCCGTTTTCGCTGCGCGGCAGACCGGCATTCGGGTTGACGATGATCGGCAGCGAGCTTATCTGCGTCAGTCGTTCGATGATCGGGTGCATCTGCTTCGGACCAAGACCGCAGTTAACGCCGAGCGCGTCTACGCGCAAGCCCTCGAGCATGGCAACCGTGGAATCCACCGTGCCGCCTGTCAGCAGCTTGCCTTTTTCATCGAAAATCAGCGTTACGAGCACCGGCAGATCGCAGTTTTCCTTGGCAGCCAACACGGCCGCCTTAGCCTCGTAGCTGTCGCTCATGGTCTCAATGAGCACGAGGTCCGCACCGGCTTTCGCGCCGATACGGATGGTTTCGCCGAACAGCTCGACCGCACGCTCGAACGGCAGATCGCCCATCGGCTGCAGCAACTTGCCGGTTGGGCCAATATCGAGCGCAATATAGGCGTCCTCTCGGTCTGCCTGCTGACGCGCGGTTTTTGCATGCGAAACTGCAGCTTGCACGATTTCCTGCAGGTTATCCGGATATTTAAGAGCATTTGCACCGAAAGTGTTGGTGTTCACCACATCACAGCCAGCTTCAAAGTAGCTGAGGTTCAGCGCAATAATCTCATCCGGATGGGACAGGTTCCACGTTTCCGGCAGTTCACCGGCTTTTAAGCCGTGCTCCTGCAGGATGGTGCCCATGCCGCCATCGAAAAATACCCATTCTTTTCCCAGTCGTTCGGTCAGTTTCATTCTTTTCATCTCCTGTAAGCGCAATCCGTCTTGCCGCATTCCTCACAGCCCTTACGGTGACACGGCTGCGGTGTTTCAGACAGACCGATCACCGCCGTTACCGACTTGATGGGTGCCAGCAGACAGCTTTCGGTCACGGTCAAGCCAATCTTGCGCGGCGTATCCAGCAGGCGGCTGAAATCCCGCTGGTGTGCGATCGGAAAATCGCCGTAGCCGGGACTGAACCGTGGGCGGCAGTACATGCCGCGCTGAGCGGCTTCCTGCCGGATGCATTCGTTGACCTCATCGCAATAGGTCTCGACCATGGCCGCTGCCGCTGCCTGATAGATCACCGCGTCGCTCATCCGGACTGCAGACGCGCGGGCAATCAGGCGATCCGGCCCAATACCGAGCGTTGCTGCCATCAGACAGACCTCGCTGCAGCCCTGCAGATTGCGTGCCAGATTTTTGCTGTGAATTTGTACATCTGCGATCTCGAGCGTTTGCGCGTCAATATGCTGCAGCGGAAACACGTGGTAGATCGACTTAGGTTCTGCCGCCTGCTGCAGTGCTTCACCGCATCGTGTCAGGCTGGCCTGCACAGCCTCATCCGGCTGCGTGCCGTGATAACCCATGTAGCGGATGGCTTCCGATCTGTCCAGTTCAATCACTTGAGAATCTCCGACAGGCTGGACTGAATGCCTGCGGCAATTTCCGGCTTGTTCATCGAGTAAACATGGATATGGTTGACGCCGTTTGCAATCAGGTCGATGATCTGCTCGGTCGCGTAGATAACGCCTGCCTGCTTCATAGCCGCCGGATTGTCACCGAAACGGTCAACGATAGCCTTGAAGCGTTCGGGCAGGTAGGTGCCGGACATGGAAGTGATACGCTTGATCTGCTTGACATTCGTCACCGGCATAATGCCCGCAACAACCGGAACCGTAATACCCTTTTCTCGAATGCGGTACAGGAAGTTGTACATGATGTTGTTATCAAAGAACATCTGCGTAGTCAGAAACTCACAGCCTGCGTCTACTTTTTCCTTGAGGTGCAGAATATCCTCGGTTTTATTGGCTGCCTCAACGTGACCCTCCGGGTAGCAGGCGCCGCCGACGCAGAAATCGCCCTGAGACTTGATATCGCGTACCAGCTCAGCGGCATAGTGGTAGTCAGAATGCGGAGCACCGCCCTCCGGAATATCACCGCGCAGTGCAAGAATGTTCTCGATACCGGCATCCTTATACTTTTTTACCATCGCTGCAACGTGCTCACGGGTAGAGGAAACACAGGTCAGATGGGTCAGAACGGTAACATCATACTTCTTCTTGAGATCTGCCGCGATGTTGACAGTGTGTTCGCTCGTGCCGCCGCCCGCACCGTATGTAACGCTCATAAAGTCCGGACGCAATGCCGCAATTTCCTGCGTTGCGTGTGCGACAGACTCATAGCTGCTGTTGGTCTTGGGCGGGAATACCTCAAAAGAAAGGGTTACTTTATCCTGATTCAAAAGTTGGGAAACCTTCATGTTGCATCTCCTATGTTTCTACTCGTATTTCTGTTTAATAAAAAAGACACGATTTTGATCCGCGTGAAAATTCTATACGTTCCAAAGCCGCAGTGTTTATTATATCACATTTCTCTACTTTATTTCCAGACAAAAATACGATATAATATAACGTATCGGAGGGATTATTTTGACCGATATGCTTAAGAACTGTCAGCTGTGTCCGCGTGCCTGCGGCGCAGACCGCACAAAGAACCGCGGAGCCTGCGGTGCAGGCGTTGAAATCGAAGCCGCACGCGCGTCGCTGCATATGTGGGAGGAGCCACCGATTTCGGGTACAAATGGCTCGGGCACGGTGTTTTTCTCTCATTGCTCGCTCGGCTGTGTGTTCTGCCAAAACCGCAAGATCAGCCGCAGAGAGGCCGAGGGACAGAACATTACGGCAGATGCACTGGCGAAAACCTTTCTCTCTCTGGAGAAAAAAGGTGCGCATAACATCAACCTTGTTACCGGCACCCATTATGTGCCGCAAATTATCGAAGCACTGCAAATTGCCAGAAAACAGGGACTTTCGCTTCCTATTGTATACAATTCCAGCGGATATGAGCAGGTGGAAACGCTGCAGCTGCTCGATGGTCACATTGACATCTATCTGCCGGATTACAAGTATTACAGCAGCTACTACGCAGGTCTGTACTCGCATGCGGAGGATTACCGTGAGTTTGCCGTTCCGGCTATTGATGAAATGGTGCGCCAGACAGGTGCACCGCAGTTTGATAAAAATGGCCTGCTGAAGCGCGGCACGGTCATCCGGCATTTGATGCTGCCCGGACTGGCCGGCGACACCGCGCAGGTGCTTCGTGATATTGCCTCTCGATGGGGCGACAGCGTGCTTGTCAGCCTTATGCGGCAGTACACGCCGTTTGATATGCAGGATTATCCCGAGCTTGACCGCACCATCACCGCAGAGGAGTACGCAGATGCCTGTACGCTGTTCGGTGAGCTTGGACTCGGCGGTTTTTTTCAGCAGGACGAATCCATCAGCGAGAGTTTTATTCCCGCCTTTGACGGCACAGGATTGGAGGAAAATTAACATGAAAACCGTTCTCAGCATTGCAGGCACCGACCCGACAGGCGGCGCAGGTATTCAGACCGACCTGAAAACCTTTGAAGCCTTCGGCGTGTATGGCATGGCCGTTATCACTGTCGTGTGTGCACAAAATACCACTGGTGTATTCGGTATGCAGCCGGTTTCCGCTGAACTGGTTGGCAAACAGATTGACTGTGTGTTTGACGATATTTTCCCGGATGCCGTCAAGGTCGGCATGCTGTATGACGCAGAGATTATTCACACAGTAGCGGAGCGCTTGAAGGCGTACCACGCCAAGAATATCGTACTCGACCCGGTAATGATGTCCTCAAGCGGTACCGCGCTGCTGCATCACGATGCGGCAAAGGTTCTGCAGGAGGAGCTGTTCCCGCTGTGCACTCTGGTAACGCCTAATCTGCATGAGGCAGCCGCTGTCTGCAGCCATAACATCACCAATCGTGAAGATATGGAGCAGGCGGCACGCGAAATCGTCGGCAAGACCGGCGGCGCCGTTCTGGTCAAGGGTGGTCATCTGGCAGACTGCGCAGATGATCTGCTGTTTGACGGCACAGAAATGCACTGGCTTCCCGCGCCGCGTATTGACAACCCGAACACGCATGGTACCGGCTGCACGCTATCCAGTGCGATCGCATGCGGACTGGCACAGGGCATGTCGCTCATCGGCAGCGTCAAGCGGGCCAAGCGGTATCTGACCGCCTGCATTGACTTTAAATTGGATCTTGGTCACGGTTCCGGTCCGCTGCAGCACCGCATTGCGGATTGGGAGAACCGGCATGCGTGAACTGCGGCACATTCTCGGTGCAGATCAAGCATTTCAATCTTTCAAAATGTAAGCAGAAAAAAGCGCAAAGAACACAGGGACGAAAGGCCGAAGAAGGCTTCTTGCCCCTGCGCTCATTTGCACTGCACCGGTGTTGTTTCACACCTTAATCTAAAGCAAAAAGGCGAGTAAGCAACCCCTTTCAGGGAAACTTACTCGTCTTTTCTTGCGCGCGGTTTTGCAGTGCGCCCCGTGTTTTATCCATTTGCGGTGCTGCTCCATGCCTGATGCAGATCAGGGAACGGAGCAAGCGCACGATCGAGAATGCCGTGCATATGCGCGATGGCAATGCCATAGTTGGTCATTGGCACATTCCGCTCGGCGCTGTGCCGCAGACGATACTGCATTTCCCGCTCGTTCAGCATGCAGCCGCCGCAGTGCACGACAAGCGCGTACTTGCTCACGTCCTCGGGAAACTCATTGCCCGCGGTAAATGAGAACTGCACATCCTTGCCGGTAAACCTGCGAATCCAGTTCGGCAGTTTTTCCGTGCCGATATCGCCGCACTGGCGGTGATGCGTGCAGCCTTCGGAGATGAGCACAGTATCGCCATCCTGCAAAGAATTCAGCTGTGCAGCACCGAGAATCGCCTGCCGCAGATTGCCTTTGTATCGGGCAAACAGGATGGAAAACGAGGTCAGAAGAACATTTTTCGGCACCAGCTTGTCCACGATGCCGAACGCCTGCGAGTCCGTGATAACCAGCTGCGGCGGCTCACGCAGGGATTCCAGCGTGCGGGTCAACTCGGTTTCGCGGGTGACAAGTGAAATCGCACCTGCTTCCAGAATATCGCGGATGGTCTGCTGCTGCGGGAGAATCAGCCGTCCTTTCGGTGCTGCCGAGTCGATCGGCACGACCAGTACGACTGTGTCATTCGGCGCAAGCAGGTCAGCTACCAGACGTTTTTTCGGCTCGGTCGGCTTGACGGCTCGTGCGATCAGTTCCTTGAGTTCACGGATATTGCTGTCGGCTGCTGCGCTGACGTAAATCTCGTTTTCCGGTACAGCAGTCGGTGCGGATGTCAAATCCATCTTGTTATGTGCAATTATAAACGGAATCTCCCGCTTGCGGAACAATTCGAGCAGTTCCTGCTCTGCAGGCTGCAAATCACGCGTACTGTCCGTGACAAGAACCGCAATATCCGTCTTTTCCAGCACGCGCAGTGCCCGACGGACACGCTCCGCGCCGAGCGCGCCCTCATCGTCAATGCCCGGTGTGTCGATGATAACCACCGGACCGATAGGGAGCAGTTCCATCGCCTTCTGCACCGGATCGGTGGTCGTGCCCTTGACATCGGAAACAATGGACAGTGTTTGTCCGGTCACGCGGTTTACCACGCTGGATTTGCCCGCATTGCGCAGACCGAAAAAGCCGATGTGTACGCGCTCGCCGGAGGGCTGTGCGTTCAGTCCCATAGGAAACCCTCCTTAGAAGCGGAAATCACGGCGGTTGGAGCTGCAGATATCCTTGATATGCTCGGCTGCAATTTCGCGTACCTTATCGCGCGGGATTTTTTTAAGTTCCTCCTGAATCAGCTCCATGCCGACGCGCCTGGTGTCCTCGCTTGCGTAATCGACCAGATACTCCGCGAGTGTCATCAATGCGTTCGGGTGGCAGCAGTTGAGGATCTGGCCGCTCTTGCACAGGCTCATGAAACGGTCGCCGGTGCGCCCCTCACGGTAGCAGGCGGTGCAGAACGACGGAATAAACCCAAGCTGCATGAGCCAGTGAACAACCTCATCGAGCGAGCGCTGATCGGATACATCAAACTGCTCAGAGTCGTGCGGACGCTCCTCTTCCTCATAGCCGCCGACCGAGGTACGAGAAGCACCGCTGATCTGCGAAATACCCAGACCAAGTGCCCTCTCACGCACCTGCTGGCTCTCGCGGGTGGAGATGATCATGCCGGTGTACGGCACGGCAATGCGGATGCACGCGATAACCTTTGCAAACAGCTCGTCGCTCAGGCCGTTGTCGAATACGTTCGGATCGATATCGTCCGCGCGCTTGATACGCGGTACGCTGATAGTATGCGGGCCAACGCCGTGTACAGCCTCCAGATGCTCGGCGTGCATGAGCAGACCGGCGAACTCGTACTTGTACATCTCCAGACCGAACAGAACACCCAGACCAACGTCGTCGATACCGCCGTCCATCGCGCGATCCATTGCTTCGGTGTGGTAGTCGTAATCGTGCTTCGGACCTGCCGGATGCAGCTTGAGGTAGCTCTGCTTGTGGTAGGTCTCCTGAAACAGAATGTAAGTGCCGATGCCGGCGTCCTTCAGCTTGCGGTAGTTCTCGACTGTGGTCGCTGCAATGTTGACGTTAACACGTCGAATCGCACCGTTTTTATGCTTGATGGAGTAAATGGTGTTGATGCACTCGAGAATGTACTCGATCGGGTTGTTGACCGGGTCCTCACCGGCCTCAATGGCAAGACGCTTGTGACCCATATCCTGCAGCGCGATAACCTCGCGGGCGACCTCTTCCTGCGTCAGCTTTTTGCGAGTGATATGGCGGTTTTTTGCGTGATACGGACAGTAAACACAGCCGTTTACGCAGTAATTCGACAGATACAGCGGTGCAAACATAACAATACGGTTGCCGTAGAACGCCAGCTTGATCTCCTCGGCCAGCTGATACATCTCCTCGATCTTCTCGGGGATATCGCAGGCCAGCAGCACGGAGGCTTCGCGATGCGTCAGACCGGCACAGTGTACGCCGGTAGCCGTTTTCTGCGGACGGGCCTTTTCCAGAATGCTGTCGATCAGCTCGATGTTGTGTTTGTTCTCCTCGGCGTATTTCAGCGTTTCAAGGATTTCCTCATGGTTGATAAACTCCTCTGCATGGAGTGATTTCGGGTTGTACTGAGCCATTTTTTCGTTTTCCTTTCTTATCTTGCGGTCAGAAGATTACTCTTTCCGTCAGAGTCCCTTAAAATGTATCACTTATCGGATAATATCTCCGCGTGCGGTAACAATTCGGCAGCCGACCGACGCCACACGGCGCGACAGGCAGCCGATGCACTGTGCAGCCTCCTCGCCGGTACATAGTTTGCCGTCGTACAGTGCATATTTTTTTCGCACCCCAAGCGGAGACAGATTGGGCATCACTACGTTTGCACCAGCCTGCAGTCCGCGCTCGCGGCCGTCCGGCCGGATGGTGCCGAGCGCCGTTGTGGCGGGCAGCAGCAAATTCGGTTGAATCAGCCGCAGCAGTGACAGCAGATACACTGTCTGCTCACACGTTCCGGCCGGAAAATCGCGGAACGGTGTGTCCTTCTGCGGAATAAACGGGCCGATGCCGCACATCTCCGGCCGAAATTCTTCGATGAACTTTAAGTCCTCAGCGAGTGTTCGTGCCGTCTGATACGGCGAGCCGACCATAAAGCCGCAGCCGGTCTGGTAGCCGATGTCTTTCAAATCACGAAGGCAGCGCATACGGTTGTCAAACGACATCTGCGCCGGATGCAGCTTTTCATAATGTGCCTGATCGGCGGTTTCGTGACGGAGCAGATAACGGTCCGCGCCAGCATCGAACATCGCCTGATAGGCTTCACGAGGGAACTCTCCGAGCGACAGCGTTACTGCACAGTCCGGAAACTCGGCTTTGATCTGTCGTACCAGATGGCAAACCACATCGGCCGAGAATGCGCTGTCCTCGCCGCCCTGCATGACAAAAGTGCGGAAGCCGAGCACATAGCCTTCCCGGGCACAGTCCAGTATCTGCGCCTCGGTCAGTCGGTAGCGGTCACACGCAGGATTGGAACGCCGGATACCGCAGTAATAGCAGTTGTTTCGGCAGATATTGCCGATTTCGATCAGTCCGCGAATATACACATCCGTACCGTATACCTGTTTTCGTAAGGCAACCGCTTTCTCTGCGGCATAGGCTGCCAGTTCATCGCTCTGGTTTCCGATTAGATATTCGTATTCCTCTATTGACAGGCTGTGCTGCGCTTCCAGCCGGTCAATGAGCTGCTTCGCCTTATTCATCGCTCTGCACATTGGAGTACGCGGTCTTGACGCTGATGCCGTCCAGATTGCCGATTTTGCCGGACAAAGCTGAAATCACATCCTGCGGCGCATCAATGGCGATGGACACAATGTTGATATTGCGCGCTCGATAGGGAATACCCATGCGCCCGATGATATAGCTGCCGTACTCATGCAGCAGGGTATTGAGCCGTTCCACAGAATCCGTGTTCTCTACCACGATTCCCATGACGGCAACTCTTGTTTGCATAAAAACACCTCGGAATAAAAAATAACTGCGTCCTCTGAAAGACGCAGTCCGATACAGATATAAACGGCGCTTCCGTGCAAGAAACGCTGCAATACGATATGGACGGCTCCTTTCATGCAGAATCTGCGGACGCAGAGGCTTACTGTCAGGATCGCTACATCTATTATAGAGGATAGTCGGCAGACCCGCAAGCAAAACCGACGATTTTGTGCAAAGAATTATTTTCGCAAAAATATGTATGATATTTTTGTCGAATTTTATCCTTCCAAATCTATATCTTGTATGGTACAATGCAATAGCGGCACATGATATATGGGTATGCACTTTTACGCTTTGCCTGTAAACAGCAGTGCTTTTTTGTTCGCTTTTTATCGGACAATATGATATAATGATGAACGTATGAAATTTAGAGAGGAAGAACAACACATGGTTCGAGTTGTCAAAAAGGATCACACCAAAGAACCGTTTAACATCCAGAAGGTTGTTATCGCCGTCAATAAGTCGGCAAACCGTGTCCTCTACAACTTTACAGAGGATGAGTTGAAGTCGATCTGCAATCATGTCGAGGGTTATATCCGTGACCATCACATGACCGAGATTCAGATCTGGCAAATGCACAACATCGTTGAGTCTGCACTTGAGTCGGTGCAGCCGGAGGTTGCCAAAAGCTACCGCGACTACCGCAACTATAAGCAGGATTTTGTCGGCATGCTGGACAGCGTATACCAGAAAAGCCAGTCTATCATGTATATCGGCGATAAGGAAAATTCCAACACGGATTCTGCGCTGGTCTCCACTAAGCGCAGCCTGATCTTCAATCAGCTCAACAAGGAGCTGTACCAGAAGTTCTTTATGAACACCGAGGAACTGCAGGCCTGTCGGGACGGCTACATTTACGTCCACGATATGTCGGCACGCCGCGATACCATGAACTGCTGCCTGTTTGATGTAGCGAGTGTCCTCAAGGACGGCTTTGAGATGGGCAATCTGTGGTACAACGAGCCAAAAACACTTAATGTTGCATTTGACGTGATCGGTGATATCGTGCTTTCCGCTGCAAGCCAGCAGTACGGCGGCTTTACCGTGCCGTCGGTCGATCTGCTGCTCGAGCCGTATGCCGAGCGCAGCTACAAAATGCTGACCGAGAAGTATACTCGTCTGGGTCTGGATGCTGATACGGTCGAGAAGGAAGTTATGGCGGACATTCTCAACGACTTTGAGCAGGGTTTCCAGGGCTGGGAATACAAGTTCAACACGGTAGCATCCAGCCGCGGCGACTATCCGTTCATTACCATGACGATGGGCACCGGCACGGGCCGATTCGCAAAGCTGGCCTCCATCACCATGCTGAACGTACGCCGCAAGGGACAGGGCAAAAAGGGCCAGAAGAAGCCCGTACTGTTCCCGAAGATCGTATTCCTGTATGACGAAAATCTGCACGGACCCGGCAAGCCGCTCGAGGACGTATTCGAAGCCGGCATCCTGTGCTCGTCCCGCGCAATGTATCCGGACTGGCTTTCGCTCACCGGTGAGGGTTATGTGCCGAGTATGTACAAAAAGTACGGCGCGATCATCAGTCCGATGGGCTGCCGTGCGTTCCTGTCTCCGTGGTTCGAGCGCGGCGGCATGAAGCCTGCGGACGAGAACGACAAGCCGGTATTTGTCGGCCGCTGGAACATTGGTGCGGTATCGCTGCACCTGCCGATGATCTACGCTAAGGCGCAGCAGGAGAGCCGTCCGTTCCGCGAGGTTCTGGACTACTATCTGGAGCTTATCCGCAAGCTGCATATCCGCACCTATGCATACCTGGGGGAGATGCGTGCATCTACCAATCCGCTGGCGTACTGCGAGGGCGGTTTCTACGGCGGACATCTCAAGCCGTCGGACAAGATCAAGCCGATCATGAAAACCGCTACCGCGTCGTTCGGTATCACCGCGCTTAACGAGCTGCAGGAGCTGTACAACGGCAAATCGCTTGCCGAGGACGGTCAGTTTGCCCTCGAAACACTGCAGTATATCAACGATAAGGTCGAGCAGTTCAAGAACGAGGACGGCAATCTGTATGCTATCTACGGTACACCGGCAGAGAGTCTGTGCGGTTTGCAGGTCGAGCAGTTCCGCAAGAAATACGGCATCATCGAGGGTGTTTCCGATCGTCCGTATGTCTCCAACAGCTTCCACTGCCACGTTACCGAGGACCTGACACCGATTCAGAAGCAGGATCTTGAGGGTCGTTTCTGGAATCTGTGCAACGGCGGCAAGATCCAGTATGTCAAGTACCCGATTGACTACAATCATGAGGCGATTCGCTCTCTGGTGCGCCGCGCCATGGCAAAGGGCTTCTATGAGGGTGTCAATCTTTCACTCGCGTACTGCGATGACTGCGGTCACGAGGAGCTTTCCATGGACGTCTGCCCGAAGTGCGGCAGCCGCAACCTTACCAAAATCGAGAGAATGAACGGCTATCTTTCCTACTCTCGCGTGAAGGGCGATACGCGCCTGAACGATGCCAAGATGGCCGAAATTGCTGAAAGAAAGAGTATGTAACACGAATGCAGTATCACAATATAACCAAGGACGATATGCTCAACGGCGATGGCCTGCGTGTTGTGCTGTGGGTGGCCGGCTGCGGACACGCCTGTCCCGGCTGTCACAACCCCATCACATGGGACGCGGAAGGCGGTCTGCTGTTTGATCAGGCAGCAAAGGCTGAGCTGTTCACCGAGCTTGGCAAGGACTATATCTCCGGCATCACGTTTTCCGGCGGTGATCCGCTTTTCCCCGGCAACCGCGAGGAGATCAGCGAGCTGTGCCGCGAGATTCGGAAAAAGTTTCCGGATAAGACCATCTGGCTGTATACCGGCTACCGCTGGGAGGAAATCAAGTGGCTGCCGTTTCTTGATCAGATTGACGTGCTGATCGACGGTCGTTTTGTACAGGCGCAGGCCGATCCGCAGCTTCACTGGCGCGGCAGTGCCAACCAGCGCGTGATTGATGTTCCGCGCACGCTTGCGGCTAACAGTATCGTCCTGCATGACGATAAGTAAAAAGGAGTGCTGAATTATGCAACAGATCGCACAGTTTTTCAAGGTATCCGAGGAACAGTTTGTCCGTGACTGGTGCGCGGCTACCCGCCGCAGCGCGGATGAGGCCAAGAAGGTCTATCAGAACATCCGGCTGCCGCGCCGCGCGACTAAGGGCTCTGCCGGCTATGATTTTTTTGCGCCGGAAAGCTTTACGCTTGTTCCGCATGAGACCATCCTTATTCCGACTGGTATCCGCGTTATGATCGAGGACGGCTGGGTGCTGAGCCTGTACCCGCGTTCCAGTCTGGGCTTCCGTCACCGTCTGCAGCTTGACAATACGGTCGGCATTATCGACAGCGACTACTTTGAGGCTAAAAATGAAGGACACATTCTCATTAAGATGACCAGCGACGATCACAAGGGCAAAACCCTTTCGGTTGCCGCAGGCGACGGCTTTGCACAGGGTATTTTCCTGCCGTTCGGTATTACCGTAGACGATGAGGCTGACGGTGAACGCACCGGTGGCTTCGGCAGCACGACTGAAAAGAAGTAACAATTCCATAAACAGCCAAAAGCGCATTCACAGAGATTTATCTGCGAATGCGCTTTTTCTTATGCCCTGTTTACATGAAACAGGCAGCACAGGATCCCGCGTAAGCACTTGGGACTTTTCCATACAACAACCTTCATCATACCTTACCCTCCTTCAGCACTGCAGCAGGAACAGCCCTGCCGCGATCACTGCCAGTGCAATCAGCCACACCGGCAGACAGGATGGGAGCAGACTGCCTAGCAGCAAGCCTGTTCCAAACATAAATACGGCAAGACCGATCGCCTGACCACGGCAGAACATAGCGCATCACGCTCCTGTTACCAGTATAAGCAGCTCGGATAGAAAATGTGACAGCAACGCGAAACCGATCTGCTCATATTTTACGCAAGCGCTTCATATGGTAATGCAGGAGCAGCGGTGAAACCAAAGGAGGCAGCATCAATGGAACTGAATCAAACAAGCATCTGCTACTATGAAAAGAAATTAGCGCATATCTCTGTGGCGACAGAGAGTGCGGATTCGATTGTGCCGGACACATTTCCGGATATCGGACGAATCGTGTGCGCGTATGGTACGGCGGCCATCAAGGACCAGACTCCGCAGAATGGTCGCCTGTTGGTATCCGGCACCGTGCAGACGACCGTACTGTACGAACCAGAAAACGGCGGTAAACTGCGTCGGCTCTCCGTGCCGGTCACGTTTGCGCATATTGAGGAATGCGAGGGTGTCTCGGCAGAATCTGTCTGCAGCACCGTGTGCCGCATCGCTGCGGTAGAGGCCGAAGCTATGAACAGCCGCAAGGTGTGCGTCAGCGTTCAGCTTTGCTTTTTAACCGAAGGCTACTGCAAAGCAGAGTGCGACGTGACAGAATCGGTCGAACTGGACGGCATAGAATGCCTGAGCCATTTGCAGAGCATAACGCTGCTGGAGCAGGTACGCAGTTATCCGGTGACAATACTGGATGACGTACAGCTTGCGGATGCAGCGGAGCTGTCCCTTCTGCACACCGACTGCACGATGCAGGTATCCGAGTGCCGCGCCATGCATGGCAGAATCATCGTGAAAGGTGAAGCGATACTGCACTGTCTTGCCATGCAGGAGGATGATGCTGTGCGCGTACTGAACAGCAGCACGCCGTTCACGCAGATTCTCGAGCTGCCGGAAGCAGAAGAAGGCGCCCTGACCGCAGTTCATATGACCGTATCCGAGGCAGACTGCCGATTGGAATCCGATGGCATGTTGTCCTGCACCATCAGCGCACAGGCAATAGTACTGCTGCGGCAGGAGCGCAAGCTGCGCTGCATCGAGGATATGTATCTGCCCGGCAAGGTGCTTGCTGCGCAGGCAGAACATCCTGTATTGCAGAATATGCCGTCCGCGCAGCCGTTTACCGCCGAAGGCAGTGAGACTTTGCAGACTGCACAGCATGTTTCTCATGTGATTTCCGCGCAGGCGGTCTGCTGCGGCGCAAAGCGCGTATCGGAGAGCGAGCTGCAGGTCAAAGCCGGTGTTCGTGTGCTGTATTTGAGTGATGAACAGCAGCTTTGCGCAGTGCAGCGTATTGTACCGCTGACCATGCCGTATAGTGAAGTCGGAGAGCCGGAAGATCTTACACTTTCAGCACGCGCCACAGCGGCGGGTGAGCGCGGATTGCTTTTGACTGTCAACGCAAACGGCACTGCTGCAACACAGGAGCGCGTGACGTTCTGCTATATCTCTGCGCTGGAGATCAAGCCAAAGGAGAGCAGACATAACGGCGTAACACTGGTGCTCAGGCAAATCACCGGCGAAGAACGGCTATGGGACATTGCCAAAAACTGCGATACGACCGAGCAGGCGATCCGCTGCGCGAACGACTTGCCGGCAGAGGCAGAGTATGTGCAGAATGCCATGCTGCTGATTCCGATTCAGGACTGAAAGGCGGGAAGAGAATGGAAAACCAGATTTACGATCAAATCAGCAGTCGCACCGGCGGTGATATTTATATTGGTGTTGTCGGTCCGGTTCGTACGGGCAAATCCACATTTATCAAGCGGTTCATGGAGACTATGGTGCTGCCCGATATGGAGAATCCCTACAAGCGGGAGCGCGCACGGGATGAATTGCCGCAGTCCGGCACCGGACGGACAATTATGACTGCCGAACCGAAATTTGTGCCGGAAGAAGCGGCGGAAATCGCTCTGCCGGAAGGCGGCGCATGCCGGGTACGGCTGGTGGACTGCGTAGGCTATCTGGTAGAGGGCGCACTCGGCGGCATGGAGGGAGATACACCGCGCATGGTATCTACACCGTGGCAGGAGGAACCCATGACACTGGCCGAAGCGGCAGAGATCGGCACGCACAAGGTTATCGGTGAACACTCTACCATCGGACTGGTGGTGACGACCGACGGCAGCTTTACCGAGCTGCCGCGTGAAGCCTATATACCGGCAGAAAAACGCGTAATTGAGGAACTGCAGTCACTCGGCAAGCCGTTTCTCGTACTGGTAAACTCGTCAGAGCCGAACGGCGAAGCGGCACAGCGTGTATGCGACGAGCTGCAGTCGCAGTACGGGATTGCACCGATTGCGGTGAACTGTCTTGAACTGGATGAGAGCGACATTGCGGATATTCTGCAGCAGGTGCTGTATGAATTTCCGGTCTGCGAGATTGGTTTTGTCCTTCCGCGTTATATCGGTACTCTGCCGCTGCATCATCCGGTGCAGAACAGCATTTACCAGTGCATTCGCACAGCCGCCGCCGACGGAGAGAAAATGCGTGATGTACAGAAGCTATGCCGTACCCTCGAAGAGAACGAATACGTCGAGCGGGCGAGCGTGGATAATATGGCGCTCGGCAGCGGCTCGGCGGTCGTGCGTGTGGACGTACCGGAAACCGTATTCTACGGCATTGTCGGCGAGCAGACCGGCATTCAGGTGCGAGATGACGCAGATTTGATTCGTGTGCTTGAGGATTTCGCTACGGTGAAACAGCAGTACGAACGGCTGCATGGTGCGCTCGATCAGGTATATCAGACCGGTTACGGCATTGTGATGCCGTCGGTGGAGGAGCTTTCGCTCGAGGAACCGGAAATCGTTCGGCAGGGAGGGCGGTATGGTGTGCGTCTGCGGGCTTCTGCACCATCCATCCATATGATGCGGGCCAACATCAAAGCCGAGGTCAATCCGATCGTCGGCACGGAAAAGCAGTCGGAAGAACTGGTACACTATCTGCTCAGCGAGTTTGAGGAACAGCCGGAGAAGATTTGGGAGACCAATATTTTCGGAAAGTCGCTCAATGAACTCGTGCGTGAGGAACTGTCGCACAAATTGAGCCGTATGCCGGATGATGCCCGTGGTAAAATCCGTGAAACACTGGAAAAGATCATCAACGAAAGCGCAGGAGGACTCATCTGCATCATCCTGTGAAATCGGGCGTGCCTGCCAAAAACAGGCACGCTTTTTTAACAGAATTGTAAAGACTGTCCGCTTGTAAAGGTCGATTTGCTGTGCTAAAATGTATAGTGTATAAAAATGCGCATTTGAAGGAGACTTTTACTTGACCAAACAAGTGTTTATCATAAACGGCAGCGGCGGTGTCGGCAAGGATACCGTATGCAGTGCTGCCGCGCAAAGCTGGAAGGTGCAGAACATTTCGTCCATCACACCCATTTTGCAGGTGGCCAAAGCCGCCGGATGGGATGGCACCAAAACACCGGCGGCACGCCGTTTTCTTTCGCAGCTGAAGGCAGACTGTACGGAATTCAACGACCTTCCGTTCCGCTACTGCACAGAACAGCTGCAGATATTTGCTGAAAATGATGCAGAACTGCTGTTCGTCCATATCCGGGAGCCGGAGGAGATCGAGCGCTTCCGTCAGGCGGCAGGCGTAAACTGCAAGACCATTCTCGTGCGTCGACCGACACTTGAGCAGGCACGCGGACAGCTTGGCAACCGCTCGGATGACGGCGTTGCAGCGTACGCCTATGATGCGGAATTCCTCAACGACGGTTCGCTGGAGGAACTGCCCGCAAAAGTACACGACTTTTTACAGGCTCTGATCGAGAGATAACTTCCAAGATCAGGCACGGCTCTGTTTCACAGGAACAGAGCATAGAAAGGAACATCAAAATATGAGCCAGAACAAGAAGAAGTTCTTCGGCAAACACAAGCATGAACAGGAGCTTGAGCAGACACAGACGCTTCCGTCGATGTCAGAAAACACTGCTGACAAGACCGTTCAGACGGAGGACAATACTGCACTGGAAGAAGCATCCGAAAAAGCTGATGCTGACGAAAAAAACGAGAAGGCAGAGCAGTTAGCTGAATCCTTTCGCAAAAGATTTAATCGAAGCAAGTGCGTCCGCGTTATCATTGCAGCAGGATTGATTATTCTGCTGGTCGGCGGTTCGGTATTTGCTGTCATTCAGTCGCGCAATACCGGTACGGAAAACACGATTCCGACGACTGCAGTCGTTACCTATGGCGATATTGGCACTTATATCGAGGGCAGCGGTGAAACGGCTGCACGCAACACGGAAGAACTTGGCCTGGGACTTGAGGGCAAAATCTCTCAGGTGCTGGTTTCCGAGGGAGATGAGGTGCATGCCGGTGATCCACTGGTCGTTGTCGATCCGACCGGAATCCGCGAACAGCTGACAGCGGCACAGGCCGAATTCACGGCCGCGCAGAGTGAGTTGACCAACGCACAGGCAGCGATCACGCAGGCACAGAGCCGCATTGCCTCGGCACAGAGCCAGTACACCCACAGCAGCGCTACGGCACCGTTCAGCGGCAAGTTTATCGCATCAAGCACATTTTCGGTGGGGCAGAAGGTAAGTGCAGGACAGACCATCGGCCGTATGGTCAACGACAGCCAGATGCAGCTTGCTGTACAGTTTAGTTCGGAATATGCCAAAGATATCAAGGCCGGTCAGACGGCTACGATCTCTACCTCTGCCGGACAGGTTTCCGCTGTGGTTTCGTCGATTGATTCCACTTCCGGCAAAGGTACGTTCCTTGTCGTATTAACCGTGCAGAATCCCTCCGGTTCACTGGCGCAGGGAACGAGTGCTACCGCAACGATCAACAGCGACAGCGCCGGCACGATTTTCTCTTCCGGCTCAGGCACGCTGGACTACAGCAAGGAGCAGGTTATCACGGCACCGATCGGCGGTGAAATCACGGCCTATAACGGCTCGAACCGCACATACAGCAGCGGCGCAGTCATTATGTCAATTTCCAATGTTGCAGCGCCGGATACTTCGGACGCGCGAAGCAGTCTCACGGCTGCACAGAGCACGGCTGCAGCCGCACAGGCCAAGGTGAGCGAGATTCAGACGCGCATTCTCAAGCTGCAGCAGGAGATTCTGGATGCTACGATGACGGCTTCGATTGACGGCGTTGTCACCTCACTGAACGCAGAAGAAGGGGAGGAGACCGATGGTACCGAGCCTCTGGTTGTTGTTTCCGACCTGAACGATACCGTTGTTACGGCCGAGCTGACGACAGATGAAGTGCAGTCTGTCGAGCCCGGTCAGACGGTAACAATGAACATGTACACGATGGATGGTTCCGAGCTGCCGCTCACCGGTGTGGTTGACTCGGTTTCGCCGGAGCCGAGTCAGAACACAGGCAGTCAGGGCAGTCTAACGACTTTTAAAGCAATTATCACGGTTGATTCTATCGAAGGTCAGGCGATTTCCAGCGACATGATGGTCGATTACAAAATTGCAGTTGCCGAATCGGACAGCTGCTTGATAGTACCGACTTCCGCTATCGTTCACACGGCGGATGGCTGTACGGGTGTATTCACCAAAACGCTCATCGACAAGGACGGCAACGAAATTCCGTTCGATGATACACTGCCGATTCCGGACGGCATGGAAGCCCCCGAAGGCTATCAGCTGGTAGCGGTGGAAACCGGCGTTTCAGATGCGAACAATACCGAAATTTTCTGGGGCATCGATGAAGGTGCAACGGTTTATCTGAATGCCACACCAAACACATCAAACGCGGTAACTGATGAGGAAAATACAGCATATAACAGCTGATAAGCAGTATAAAGCACGGATTTTGTTTTAGAAACAGAAACCGTGCTTTCCTTTATTTCTTACAAACTGGCATTATAAAATAATTATAATCTGAATATTTTAACATATTCAGATTAGGCGTATAATGCGTTCATACACCAAACAACAAAGGAGTCTGAACGACATGAGCGTACAATATAAGCTGAACAAGGAACTGGCCCAGATGCTGAAGGGCGGCGTCATTATGGACGTAACCACACCGGAGCAGGCGAAAATTGCCGAAGCAGCAGGCGCATGTGCAGTTATGGCGCTGGAGCGCATTCCGGCTGACATCCGTGCAGCAGGCGGCGTTTCCCGCATGAGCGACCCGAAGATGATTCGCGGTATTCAGGAAGCAGTTTCCATTCCGGTTATGGCGAAGTGCCGTATCGGTCACTTTGTTGAGGCACAGGTGCTGGAAGCAATCGAGATCGACTATATCGACGAGAGTGAAGTGCTGTCTCCGGCGGACGATGTATACCACATTGATAAGACACAGTTCAAGGTTCCGTTTGTATGCGGTGCGCGTGATCTGGGTGAAGCTCTGCGCCGCATCACTGAAGGCGCTGCAATGATCCGTACCAAGGGTGAGCCGGGCACCGGTGATGTTGTACAAGCGGTTCGTCACATGCGCGCTATGAACGCAGAGATTCGCCGTGTGCAGAATCTGCGTGAGGATGAGTTGTTTGAGGCCGCAAAGCAACTGCAGGTTCCGGTTGAACTGCTCAGAAGTGTGCATGAAAATGGCCGACTGCCGGTCGTAAACTTTGCAGCAGGCGGCGTTGCAACTCCGGCTGACGCAGCACTGATGATGCAGCTTGGCGCAGAAGGCGTATTCGTTGGTTCGGGCATCTTCAAGTCCGGTGATCCGGCAAAGCGTGCTGCAGCAATCGTAAAGGCGGTTACTAACTACACCGATGCAAAGCTGATTGCAGAACTGTCTACCGATCTGGGTGAAGCAATGGTTGGCATTAACGAGAACGAAATCGCATTGCTGATGGCAGAGCGAGGCAAGTAAAATGGCAGTTGGAATTCTGGCGCTGCAGGGCGCCTTCGCAGAGCATGCCGCAGTGCTGGACAAACTCGGTGTATCGCACTTCGAAATTCGTCAGAAGCGCGATTTGGATCAGCCGATGAATGGTTTGATTATTCCGGGTGGGGAAAGCACAGTAATGAATAAACTCTTGCGCGAGTTGGATTTGTATGATACGCTGCGTGAGCAGATTCAAAACGGACTTCCTGTATTCGGAACCTGTGCCGGTCTGATTCTGTTGGCTAAGCAGATTGATGGCGGCATACCATGCTTCAGTGTGATGGATATTCGCGTAAAACGTAATGCCTATGGCAGACAGCTTGGCAGTTTTTTCACGGATGATCGGTTTGGCAGTATCGAGAGAATCCCGATGACATTCATTCGCGCACCATATATTGAGAGCGTAGGAAATAATGTCGAGGTGCTATCCATTGTTGACAGTAATATTGTTGCTGCACAGCAGGATAATATGCTCGTGACCGCATTTCATCCGGAATTAGATAAGGATTTGACGGTGCATCAGCATTTCATTCGGATGGTTGAGCAGTTTCGGTTGAAGAATGCAGGATAACTAAAATAAGCGGCTCTGTATGAGCCGCTTACAGTCTGTCGAAAAACCCAGTTGCCCATTAAGCGGCAACTGGGTTTCTATCACATATACAACAGAAAATAGACAGGTCCTTAGGGCTCCATTGCTACTGCAATGTGTGACGGAGCCGGATCCGATGCTGAGTATGCTGGAATGGCTGTGCACAGAACTCACGGAGGTCGAGGTGGACCAGCAGGCTAGGAGCAGAGAAAAGTCAGCGTATTGTCAGCGAAGTGCTGTTTCAGAATCTGGAGGACCGTAGTCTGTCCACGCCCAGGCTTATCATTTCAGATGCACACGCCGGACTGGTTTCAGCAATTCGTGAATCCTTTCCCGACGCCTCATGGCAGCGCTGCAAGGTGCATTTCATGCGGAATATTCTGGTCTATGTGCCGCAGAAAGAGAAGAAATCCTAATCGTATTCGTGAAGCAAGGCGACGTTCCGGTGTTTCGACGTTAAAATTGCTTCGGCGCTCGGTATCTGCCGTGATACGGTCTATCGCTGGGAACGTGGCGAAACATTGTTTTCGTCCAGCGTCCTGTTGAATTTGGGGTGCATTTTTGGTATAACTTGTGATTGGCTGGTATGTCGTAGCGATGACCCGTATAAAACAGTTGACGAGGTAGACATTCGTAGTGTAGAATCTAATTTAGACATAGGAATCTAATTATACAAAATAATGATTTTGTATAATTAGCAAACCATCTATCTAATAACAATTAGTAATTAACTGTTTTCATCCTATTTTCTCCAGATACTCTATCATATCAGCCACAGCACGATCATTATTAGAACTTACCGTCATATTGACATTTTGCAGCACTTCCGGCTCTGCATTGGCCGGTGCAAACGAAATCTGAGCTTCTTGCAGCATGGATTCATCATTGTAGCTGTCGCCAATAGCAAACACACGTTCAACGTCCGGTAAGTATTCAACAATACTTCGTAGAGCCGAACCCTTATTCACACCAGCGGCTGTGATTTCACAGAATGTCGGCATGCTGGATGTCACATCAAATACATGCGGATATCGAATCAGTAAATCCTGTGTAAGTGCGGTGATTTGTGCCGGTTCACCGGTAAAATTGACCGTACACCAATCCGCAGTTGCGCTTTTTGCAAACTGCTCATTAGAAAGCATCTGATAATCTAAATGCAGCTTGCGCATGTGCTGCAGCGTGTGATCGCTCATTTGACGAATCAGCGCTGTTTCGGTGGTAAAAATCTCGCATCCAAATTGTGAATTATTTAACAATACATGCTCAATCATTTCTTTCGTCTCGTACGGCATACCGGAGCAATGCAAAATCTGGCGATTTTCATCGCAAATCAATGAACCATTCATCACACTGTATGGCGCATTGACCGGCAACTTAGCTATATATGTGCCAATAGCATGAGGAGAACGGCCGGTCGCAAGCGACAGCCGTCCTCCCTGTTTCGTAAAATATTGTAATGCACGCAGATTTTCTGCCGGAATTTGCTTTGAATCATCGAGCAGCGTACCATCCATATCGCAGGCCAACAGCATACCCTTAAACTTTTTCATTGCATACGCCCCAATTTATCAAGAACTTCAGTAAAATATTGTGGCAGCGATGCCGAAAAATCCATTCGCTCCCCTGTTCTCGGGTGCGTGAGCGTCAGCTTCGCTGCATGCAGACATTGACCGCCGATATTGGAAAACCGGTCTTTTTTCAGTCCGTACACCGGATCACCGATAATCGGATGACCAATAGATGCCATATGTACACGAATCTGGTGTGTACGTCCGGTCTCGAGCTGAAACGCCATATGTGTGTAGCCGTTATACCGTTTGATGACAGAATAATGCGTGATTGCCTCCCGTCCGCCTTCCACGATTGCCATTTTTTTTCGATCCGTCTTGTGACGGGCAATCGGCTTATCCACCGTTCCCGTATCATCCTTAACAGAACCAACCACAATCGCTTCATAGCCGCGATATGCCGTATGCGCCGCAATCTGAGCCGCCAGACTCTGATGTGCGGCGTCATTTTTCGCCACAACGAGCAGACCACTGGTATCCTTATCTATACGATGCACAATGCCCGGTCGATGTTCACCGTTAATACCAGACAGGCTGTCACCACAGTGGTACATCAATGCATTAACCAACGTACCATCCCAGTTGCCAGCCGCAGGATGCACAACCATGCCGCGCGGCTTGTTGACCACCACAATATCCGCATCCTCATAAACGATATCCAGCGGAATATTCTCCGGCTTGAGATCAACTTCCTTTAACTCCGGAAGTTGAACCGTAACCGCCTCGCCGCCGACCAGCTTGTAATTTTTCTTGAGCGGCTGACCGCTACAGCTTACTGCCTGCTCTGACAGAAGATTCTGCGCTGCAGAGCGGGTCAGTCCTTCAATCTGCTCTGCCAGCCAGCTGTCGATACGCTTGCCGGATTGCTCTGACGGAACTGTAAATTGTAATTCACTCATGGTTACTTCTCCGCTTCGCTTGTCTCCTTGTGCTGAAGCATAAAATATAGCACAAACAGTACGCCACCTACACAAATGAAGATATCTGCCACATTAAATACCGGAAAATGAATCAGACGGAAGTCAAACATATCGACAACAAAACCGCATGCTACACGATCAATGGCGTTGCCGAGTGCGCCTGCCGCTACCAGAATCAGCGACCAGCAGCCAAGCTGAGTCTGCAGCATATTCCTGTAAATCGCTGTGAAAATGGCAACTGTAATCACAATGGCCAATACAACAAAAATCCAGCGTGAATCAAACTGCGCGAACAGGCTGAATGCTGCACCGCGGTTCTCAATATAGGTCAAGTGAAACACACCATTGATCAACGGAATGGTCTGCTGTGCCTGCAGGGATGTAAACGCCCAGTATTTCACTGCCTGATCTGCCGCGATCATCAGCAAGATTGCACAAATATAAATCGGCATTTTCTACCTCCAAAACAAAAAGGAGGAACAGAATTGCTCTGCTCCCCCTTGGATTCTTCTTTTAGCCTACAACCTTGGCACAGCGAGCACACAGACCCGGATGCTTTGCATCAGAACCAACGGTCTTAGCCTGCTTCCAGCAGCGCAGGCACTTCTCACCTGCTGCGCGGGCAACAGCAATCTTCAGACCCGGCAGATTCTCGCTTGCAGCGCCCTCACCGTCACCGGCAACGACATCAAGTTCAGAAACAATGCACAGATCAGCCAGATCCTGACCACAGCCGTTCAGGAATGCAGCCTGTTCAGCGTCAGCGTAAACAGTAACGCATGCTTCCAGCGGCTTGCCGATGGTCTTAGCAGTACGCGCACCCTCGAGCGCCTTGTTTACATCATCGCGGAATGCTGTCAGCTTGTCCCACTTAGCACGATCCTCATCGCTGAAGGACAAGGCCTCGTCAGCCTGCGGCATCTCGTTATATGCTACGTTGCGAGCATCATCCTCAGCAGCGTGCGGCATAGCCTGCCAGATTTCGTCTGCGGTAAAGCACAGAATCGGAGACAGCATGCGAACCAGCGCACTCAGGATACGATAGATCGTAGTCTGTGCAGAGCGGCGGCTCAGACCATCGGTCTCATCGCAGTACAGACGATCCTTGATCACATCGAGGTAGAAGTTGGACATATCAACAACACAGAAATTATGAATTGCATGGAATACGGTGTGGAATTCGTAGCTATCATATCCCTCACGAACCTTTGCAGCAAGGTCGTTCAGCTTCATCAGTGCCCACTTATCCAACTCCGGCATATCTGCGTATGCAACAGCGTTGGTCTTAGGATCAAAATCAAACAGGTTGCCCAGAATGTAGCGAGCCGTGTTACGGATCTTGAGGTAGTTCTGTGACAGATGCTTGAGCATGTCCTT
This sequence comes from Butyricicoccus sp. AM05-1, assembly GCF_003474415.1. Taxonomy (NCBI): domain Bacteria; kingdom Bacillati; phylum Bacillota; class Clostridia; order Eubacteriales; family Butyricicoccaceae; genus Butyricicoccus; species Butyricicoccus sp. AM05-1. Next base: position 545,971 of record NZ_QUDG01000001.1, read on the forward strand.
GGAAATACGCATATCCTGACGGTAGTCAGAAGAAGCAACCCACAGACGCATTACGTCTGCGCCATACTGCTTGAGGATATCCTCCGGAGCAATACCGTTGCCCAGAGACTTGGACATCTTCTGGCGCTCCTCATCAACAATCATACCGTGGGTGATAACCGTCTTGTACGGAGCCTTGCCCTGTGTAGCGATAGAGGTCAGCATCGAGGACTGGAACCAGCCGCGATACTGGTCGTTGCCTTCCAGATATACGTCAACCGGGGTCTTCTGGCCTTCGCGGTTCTCGATAACAGCGCGCCAAGAGGAACCGGAATCGAACCATACGTCCATGGTGTCGGTTTCCTTGTCAAATTCGCTGCAGCCGCACTCACACTTGGTGCCTGCCGGCAGAATCTCAGCAGCCGTCATGTCGAACCATGCGTTGGAGCCCTTTTCACGGAACAGATCAGCAACGGTCTTAATCGTCTGCTCATTTACCAGCGGCTTGCCACACTTCTTGCAGGTGAAGATCGGAATCGGAACACCCCAGACACGCTGACGGGAAATACACCAGTCAGAACGCTCACGGATCATGGAGGTCATGCGCTCCTGACCCCAGCCGGGAATCCACTTGATGTCCTCACAAGCCTTGACTGCGTCATCCTTGAGCGCATCAACAGAGCAGAACCACTGCTCAGTAGTGCGGAAGATGATCGGATTTTTGCAGCGCCAGCAATGCGGATAGCTGTGCACGATGTCCTCGGTTGCGAGAAGTGCGCCGCAGTCATCCAGATCCTTGAGGATAACCTCGTTGGAATCATCCACGAACATACCCTCGTACTTGCCGGATTCAGCGGTATGGCGCCCCTTGCCGTCAACCGGAACGATGATCGGGATGTTGTACCTCTGGCAAACGATAAAGTCATCAGCACCGAAGCCCGGAGCGGTATGAACACAGCCTGTACCGGCATCGAGCGTTACATGGTCACCGGTGATAACCAGAGAATCACGGTCGAACAGCGGGTGCTTGGTCTTGATCAGCTCCAGATCAGAGCCAAGAACGGTTGCGAGAACTTCCCAGCTGTCAATGCCTGCAGTCTTCATAACAGAAGCAACCAGTTCCTTAGCCAGAACATAAACCTCGCCGTTCGGGACCTTAACGAAATCATACTCGAAGTTTGGGTTCAGAGAAATTGCAAGGTTGCCCGGAATGGTCCAGGTAGTGGTGGTCCAAATTACGAAATATACGTTCTCTTTGGTACCAAGCAGTTTGGTGATAACACCCTTGTCATCGGTTACAGCGAACTTTACAAAGATAGACTTACACGGAACATCCTTGTACTCAATCTCTGCCTCAGCCAGTGCGGTCTCGTCGTGCGGGCACCAGTAAACCGGCTTCTGACCCTTGTAGATGTAACCCTTCTTAGCCATCTCGCCGAAAATCTCAATCTGAGCAGCCTCGTAATCATGGGTCAGGGTCAGGTACGGACGATCCCAGTCGCCGATAACGCCCAAACGCTTAAACTGGGTGCGCTGGGTATTGACATGATCGTGTGCAAACTCTTCACACTTGGAGCGGAACTCCGCAGTGGAAACCTTGCTGCGATCCATGCCGTAAGCCTTGATTGCCTGACGCTCAATCGGAAGACCATGGGTATCCCAGCCCGGAATGTACGGAGCCTGATAACCCATCATATTGCGCGAACGCAGAATAAAATCCTTGAGGATCTTATTCAGTGCATGACCCATATGCAGATTGCCGTTTGCATACGGAGGGCCGTCGTGCAGAACGAAAAGCGGTTTGCCCTCGTTCTTCTTCATCAGTTCATGGTAGAGGTCGTTCTTCTCCCAGTTTTCCAGAAAACCCGGCTCGCGCTTCGGCAGACCGGCACGCATCGGGAATTCGGTTTTGGGCAAATTGATCGTGTTGTTGTAATCCTGCTGCATTGTGCAGTGTTCAGTCCTTTCGCTTATTTACTTAACGTCCTTCGGGTCGTATTCAGTGCCGAACTGCAGTTCGCCGAAGTCGAATTTACGCGTTGCATCTTCCACCGGTGCATCGCCCTTCCCAGTCGCATTTGTGTTCTTTGCATCTTCAGTCTGCTGTACCGGAGCGAGGTTTTCGCCCTTCGCCAACTCTGCCAGTGCTCTTGCCTGCGACTGATACAGCTTTGCTACATGAGCGATGAACTCAGCAGTGTTCTTGCGGGCAGTCTCCAGTTTCTGTTCCTCGGTGTTGATTTCCGCCTGGGTGTCTTTCACCTTGTTTGCGGTTTCATCTTTCGCAGAAGCAATGATCTCCTCTGCTTCCTTCTTGGCCTTGTCGATTGTCTCCTGTGCAATCGACTGAGCGGTCAGTAGGGTACGGTGCATTCCTTCTTCAACACCGCGGTATTCTTCAATTTTATCGACCAGCACCTTCATTTTTGCCTTCATAGCAGCGTTTTCCTTCTGCATCGCTGCAAATTCCTCTGCAACACGCTCGAGAAAAGTATCGACAGACTTCATGTCATATCCGCCGAAAACTGCTTTTTCAAAGCCGATTTCTTGTATTTCCTGCACCGTCATATGTTTTTCCTCCGTCTTTATATCATTTGCCGTACTGACACGGAAAAATGGTCGGGCTGCGCCCGACCAAATCAGCGCCGTTTGTCCGGCAGGCTTAAAGCATATATACCATTTGTTCTAAAACAATCAGAACAAAAAATGCCAGCATAAACGCAAAATCAAACGGACAATTCCGCAGTGCGCTCACGCGGCTCAGCAGACTGCGAAAAGGTTGAATGAGCGGCTCGGTAACAAGGCACAGAAACTCGTAGATTTTCGAGTCGCTGCCCTGTACGAACCAACTCATGATTGCCCGTGCAAAAAACATAAACTGCAGAATGCGCAATAAGCTGCCTACGAAATATATTACCAAGCTGTTCACGATAGTACTCACGATCTGCGCTTAGAAATACATACCGCTGTTTTCCAGTTCGTCGATCAGATCGCCCATAATATCAACATTGTAGGGTGTGATAATATAGGTGCTGTTTGCAACCTTCTTGATCTTGCCTTCGTTTGCATATGCAACACCGCTGAGGAAGTCCACCAGGCGACGGGCAATATCCTTGTTGGTCTGCTCCAGATTGAGGACAACCGTGCGCTTGTCCTTGAGATGATCTGCAATCTCTGCAGCCGCCTCAAAACGATCCGGCTTGACCAGAACCACAGCCAGCTGTGTAGTAGTATTGATGTTTACAACCTTATCGCTGCGATCGTGACGGCGCACCTGAGGCGCGTCCTGTGCATCACTGTCGTACGAACGGTCATAGGATCTTCTATTGTAAGATGATGGCTCGCTATCCATCGCAGGTTCTTCGTTTCTCTGACGGGGCATCTCGTCTTCGTAGTCGTCCTCCAACTCGCTGCCCTTTACCCAATCAATAAAGCCTTTGATTGAACCCATGCCAAGTTCCTCCTTATGTTTTAAGGCGAAACGATCTGATACGGCCGTTTGCCAAAGATCGCCGTGCCCACGCGAACCATGTTCGCTCCGCACGCAATCGCCGTTTCAAAATCATTCGTCATTCCCATAGACAAATAATCCATATCTACATTATCGTATTTTTTCGTCAAAATGTCAATAAATACTTGACGCATTTCGGTAAAGTAGTTTGAATTTTTTGTTTTTTCATCTGCAACGGGAGGAATTGCCATCAATCCGCGGATATGAAGTGACTTTTTTGCGCTCAATTTCACGATCGCATCGTGCAGTTCTTCGGGCGGAAGACCGCTTTTTGCGGCTTCTCTGCCGATATTTACCTCCAGAAGAATATCCTGACAAACACCGCGCTTCTCGGCTTCCTTAGCGATAGCCTCGCCGAGATGAACCGAGCCGACTGACTGAATCAGCGAAACCTTGCCGATCAGGTACTTGACCTTGTTGGTCTGCAGCGTGCCGATAAACTGAAGGTCTGCGCCATCGTAGGCGTCCTGTTCATACTTCTCCTGCAGCTCCTGCACACGGTTTTCACCGCACACGCGGATTCCTGCTTCGATAGCTGCCTGCACGCGCTCGGCGTCATTCATTTTGGTCGCAGCCACCAGCGTAATTTCACTGGGATCGCGCCCTGCCTGCACGGCGGCATTGTTGACGCGCTCGATCACAGATTTTACGCGTTCCTGCAGTTCTTTCTTTTCTTGCTCCGTCATGTTTTCACCACCATATTATTTTGCAGATTTTTACCTTGAACGATAACCTGGTCTCGCTCGACCAGCATATCGGAGTCGGTCGCACTCTGTTTGACGACATAATAATCGTCCGCCTCAAACAGCTCGTTGATCATTTTGAATTTCTGTATCGAGCCGCTCAGGATGAACACGCCGGGGATTTGCGTGGTCTTTCCGTCGCTGTCTGTTTGTTCCTGCACGCGGACGGCACTCTTCGGCACCTTGAGCCCGGTGTAGGTCGCAATGATAATTTCGATTGGCTGTTCGCGCATGGAAACCATTTCACTGCTGAATTCTGTGCCTTCCATCACCAGCAGAGCTGTATCGCTGTCACCTTGATGGTTGACGGAATGCACGGTTACTTTGGATTCCATCGAAGCCTGTGTAAAGTTTACCGTCAGCTCCTGACCGACCTGCAGACGCTCGGCCTGCTCGGACGGAATCTTAGCTGCCAGATACCAGTTGAATCCCTTGACGATCTTGCCGAGCGAATTGCTGTTCTCAGCAGACGGCTGCTGCGCAACGGTCTTGTCAAACTGCTCCACGGTCATCTCATCCAGTGAGGATGGTGTGAGAATACTCTCGTATCCATCCACTACCTCGGAGAAATATCCGGACGAAGATGCAGTAAGTTCCGTGGTCCGGCCGGTAAGCTGATGCTCAAGCGAGGACTGCTCAGAAACCAAAGCGTCACGTTCGGCAGATACCTCGTTGGTATCCACATTGCCTGCCTCACGGCGCAGCGACAGCGTGCGCAGCGAACTTGCGGCGGATGCGACCGAAGAACCGCTGCCTTCCTTCACCTGCTCGGCCAGCTGCTCGATCGTCAGCGTGATGACCTGATCCAGCTTTGCGATGTTTGAGCTGTCCGATGCGGACTGCAGCGCCGTATCCAGAAGAGAAATACGTTCCTCCAGCGGATCGAGCTGTCGGCTCAGGTCCATAGATTCCTGATCGGAATAGATGATCGCCAGCGGTGCGTCCTGCTGTACGCGTTCACCGCTGTACACGATGTGCTTGACCGAGCTTCCCGTGGCATTGTCGATCGGTTCTTCATCGCGGAAGAACCAGCCATCGCTCGTAAAGCTGTCATTAACTGTGACATGCAGAGCCGGTGTGGTCTCCGGTGCAGCCGAAAAAGCGTTAGAAAGACGGCCTCCCAGATAAATCACCATCAGCACCGCCGCAATGATAAATACAACGCGGTTTCCGCCGTCATTCCGCCGTTTTCGCGGCTTGGATTTTGTGCTTTTTGTCTGTTGTCCCATGTAAAGACCTCGTATATGTTCACTGTTCCGCACGCTCCCCTCTCGGTGCATGGAGATCGACTCTATGCTGTGGGATCAGAGTAGAGATTGCGTGCTTATAGATCATTTGCTGTTTTCCGTCGCTCTCCAAAATCACAACGAAGCTGTCGAATCCGCGGACGATACCGCGCATCTGAAACCCGTTCGTTAAAAATACGGTGATGTTCTGCGCCTGCTGACGCAGTGCACTGAGCATTCTGTCCTGTAAGTTGATTTCGTTTCGCACAATGATTCCTCCAGTTGAAATTACAATTTATGGTATCATTGTACACCGTGGTTTTGAAGATATTTTGTCGTTTCCTGTAAGACGAAAGGAAGTTCTTCTCCACTATTATAATATATCCAGTGGATGCTGTCATCCCTTTTCAGCCAGGTAAGCTGACGTTTTGCATAATTTCTGCTGCGGCGCTTGAGCAATTCGGTACATTCTTCCAACGTTTGCTCGCCGCTCAGATAGCCGAGCAGCTCTTTGTAGCCGATGGCCTGCGCGGCAGTGCCGGTCAGCAGACCGCGCTCCACCAGCCGTTTCGTCTCCTCCAGCAGACCGTTTTCCATCATAAGATCCACTCTGCGGTTGATGCGGTCATACAGAATTTCACGGTCAGACGGGCAAACACCGATCTTGAGAGCATCATACTTTGGCTCCGGGCGCTTGTTCCTGCGATTAAATTCGTCGATCGTCATACCGGTCTGCTCATACACCTCAAGAGCACGAATGACGCGCTTGAGATTATTCGGGTGCAGACGTTCCGCTCCGGCCGGATCTACCTTAGCCAGACAGTCATGTACCGCCTGATTGCCCTGCTCGGCCGCCATCCGCTGATATTTCTCACGCACGGTCAGGTCGGTCTCATCGCCGGAGAATACGCTGCACTCGATGAGCGCGTCCATGTACAATCCTGTGCCGCCGACAACGATCGGTGTCATCCCGCGCGACAGAATATTCTGCGCAGCAGCGTCTGCCAGTTCGACATACCGCGCCACTGAGAACGTTTCGCCGGGCTCGCATACATCGAACAGATGGTGCGGTACGTCCTGCCGTTCCCTCATATCCGGCTTGGCGGTGCCGATATCCATTTCACGATAAAGCTGCATGGAATCCGCAGAAATGATCTCGGTATGCAGTTGTTGCGCCAATGCGACCGATAAGGCGGTTTTGCCGCTGGCAGTCGGTCCGCAGATGCAGATCAAACGGTTTTCCATGCTGTTTCCTCGCTTTTTATTGATTTACACGCTTGAACATCTTGTCAAGCTCATATTTGGTCAGACGAACGGTCGTCGGCCTGCCATGCGGGCAGGAACGCACGTTGTCATCGCTCAGCACCCGCTCGCACAGGTCCTGCAACTCGGTCATCGTAGTCGGCTTGCCTGCCTTGATAGCCGCCTTGCATGCTACTGTATGAATCAAATCATCCAGACGATCCGGCACGGTGGTACGGCTGTTCATCGCCTTTTCGGCCAATTCACTGATGACGCTCTGCACATCGCCGCTATCCAGATAAGCGGGCACGCTGCGTACGGCAAAGCTGTTCTCGCCAAAGCTGTCAATGGAAAAGCCTGCCTGACGGATGTCCGCGATCTGCGACTGCACAGCGGCGGCTTCCTCGCCGGTCAGCTCTACAATTACAGGCGTGAGAAGCTGCTGCTGCGGCATATCGGTCTCCGCACGCAGCTTGTTAAACAGAATACGTTCATGCGCGGCATGCTTGTCGATGAGAATCAAGCCGTCCTTGTCCTCAGCAATGATGTACGTCTGGAAGCATTCGCCGATTACACGCACACCGGCATCCAGCGGCTGCAGGATCTGCGGCTTATCCTTGACCTCCGGTGCGCTGACAGGCGGCACAACAACCATCGGTTCATCTTCCGGCTCCGGTTCCGGCGTATGCACGGCAGGTGTTGGTTCTGCGACCGACGACTTAACCGGCTGTGCCATTCGCGGACGAACCGGTTCCTGCGGTTCGTCCTGCAGTATGCGCGGCGCGGACAGATAACTCGATGCACTGCGCGGACGCTCTGCCTTTGGCGGAATCGAAACAAGAAAATCCTCTAAATCCGGTGCTTCCTCGCCGTTCTTTACCGGTGTAATCGGTATTGGCTTTACACGTGGCGCGGCAAACGGCTTGGGGTCCACCGGCTTCGGAATCGCAAACCGCTGCTGCTCGTGCGTCAGATTATCCTCACGCGGCGCGGCAGTTGTCTCTTTTCCTTTGTGCTCCAGATGCGGCATATTGTCGTTTGCGGCAAGTGCATTCTTGCAGGCAATATACACGACTTCGAAAATCGGCTTTTCCTGCGAAAATTTGACTTCGGTTTTTGCCGGATGCACGTTGACATCGACCGCTGACAGCGGCAGATCAAGGAAAACCGCACCAGACGGATACTTTCCGGTGATGATCGCATTGCGATAGGCCTCTTCCATTGCAGCCTGCATAAGACGGCTCTTGACATAGCGTCCATTGACGAAAAAGTGCTGCATCGAACGGTTGGCACGTCCGGCGTGCGGCTTGACAATGTAGCCGTGTACGGTCATACCGTTGCGCTCGGTCATCGGCACTTCAATCATATTGGCAGTCATTTCTTTGCCGAATACACCGAACACCGGTGCAATTAGCTTGCCCTTGCCGTCCGACGAGAATACCTGCTTGCCGTCGCGAATGAGCGTAAACGCAATTTCTGGATGTGAGAGTGCCGCATGCTGTACTACGCCGAGAATGTAACCCGCCTCGGTGAAGTCCTTTTTGAGAAACTTCATGCGAGCCGGTGTGTTGAAGAACAGATCGCGCACAACGATTGTTGTGCCTTCCGGACAGCCGGCTTCCTCCTGTGTCTGAATCTCACCGGCTTCCAGATGCAGGTGCAGACCCGCAATCGAACCTGCCTGACGCGTAAACAGATCAATGCGCGTAACCGACGAAATCGCAGCCAATGCTTCACCGCGGAAACCCAATGTGCCGATGGCGTTCAAATCTTCCTCGGTACGCAGCTTGCTGGTCGCGTGGCGGCGGAAAGCCACGGGCGCGTCTTCTGCCGACATGCCGCAGCCGTTATCCGCAATACGCAGATAGGTAATGCCGCCGTTTTCAATCTCCACTGTAATGCGGGTAGAACCTGCGTCGATCGCATTCTCGACCAGCTCCTTCGCCACAGAGGACGGCCGTTCAACAACCTCTCCCGCCGCGATCAGATCCGCAAGATGCGGAGATAATTCATGAATCACTGCCATTTTTCTTTGTTTTCCTTTCCGGAACAAATCATGCTTGGTCTTTCCTGCCCTGATAAATGATTAAACCAGCTTTTTAAGCTCATACAGTGCGTTGAGCGCTTCGATCGGCGTCATGGTGTCCACCTGCAGTGCACGCAGACGTTCGGCTACGGCATCGCCGGAGAGCGAATCCATCGTAATCTGCGGAACGTCTTCCGGTTCCTCGGCTACGGCATGCAGCTCGATTTTCGGCATGGTGGATTCCAGATCAGCCAGCACAGCCTTTGCTCGCTTGATGACCGGATTCGGCACACCGGCCAGCTTTGCAACCTCAATGCCATAGCTGTCATCCGCGCCGCCGCGCACGATTTTGCGCAGGAACGTAATGTCATCACCGCGCTTTTTGACCGCGATATTGTAATTCTTGACGCCCTTGACCAGATCTTCAAGCACAGTCAGCTCGTGATAATGCGTTGCAAACAGCGCGCGTGCGCCGATGCGCTTTTTGTCCGCTACATACTCTACGACTGCGCGGGCAATGCTCATGCCGTCATAGGTAGAGGTGCCGCGTCCAATCTCATCCAGAATGATCAGGCTGGACTTGGTAGCGTGCCGCAGAATATCGGCGACCTCGCTCATCTCCACCATGAAGGTGGATTGACCGCTCGCCAGATCATCCGACGCGCCGACACGGGTAAACACGCGGTCTGCCACGCCGATATGCGCAGACGAGGCCGGTACATATGAACCAATCTGCGCCATGATGGTAATCAGTGCCACCTGCCGCATATAGGTGGATTTGCCTGCCATATTCGGGCCGGTGATGATAGCAACGCGGTTTTCCTTACTGTCGAGCAAGGTGTCGTTCGGGATGAACAGACTGTCGGACAGCATTTTCTCAACAACCGGGTGACGGCCGTCCTTGATGTCAATGCGGTCGGAAAAATCCACCACCGGACAAACATAGTTGTTATCACATGCCACATCAGCCAGAGCGCACAGGACGTCAAGCGCTGCGATAGCCTGTGCAGTTTTCTGCACACGGTGGACCTCAGCGGCAATCTGGTCGCGTACGGAAACGAATACCTCGTACTCGAGAGCGGTCAGGCGTTCCTGCGCACCGAGCACGGTGCTCTCGAGCTGTTTCAGCTCCTCGGTGATATAGCGCTCGCTGTTCGCAAGCGTCTGCTTACGAATATAGTTCTCCGGAACCGCCTCCGCATTGGAGCGGCTGACCTCAATATAATAGCCGAATACGCGGTTGTAGCCGATTTTCAGCTTGCTGATACCGGTACGCTCGCGTTCCGCCTGCTCGATTTCGGCAATTTTGCCCTTACCGCCGGACGCAAGGTCGCGCAGACGGTCAATCTCCTCGTTGAAGCCCTTGCGGATCATGCCGCCTTCCCGAAGAAGAATCGGCGGCTCATCCACGATGGCCTGCTCGACCAGCGCGCGGATGTCTTCAAGCAGATCAATCTTGCCGGTCAGCTCACGCAGCATAGCCTGTCCGAACAGAGCAGCCTGCGTTTTGATCTCCGGCAGGCAAGAAATTGCCGCCGACAGCGCACGCAGATCACGGCAGTTTGCAGTGCCGTAGGCTACGCGCCCAATCAGGCGCTCCATATCGAACACCCGCTTGAGTGCGTCCGTCAATGCCGTACGGGCAATTACATCGTCGCACAATGCACCTACCGCCTGCTGGCGGCGTGCAATATGCAGCGGATTATACAGTGGTTTTTCAATCCACTGACGAATCAGGCGCGAACCCATTGCCGTGCGCGTGTGGTCAAGCACCCACAGCAGCGTGCCCTTCTTCTCCTTGGTACGCATGGTCTCACAAAGCTCGAGATTGCGGCGTGCGATCAGGTCAAGCTCCATATACTGGCCTTGATGGTACACCTGCAGCTGATTCAGACTGGAAAGGCTGGCCTTCTGCGTCTGCTCGAGGTAATCCAGCAGACCGCCGAGGCACTGCACAGTGCACGGCAGGTCGGTCAGACCGGCAGCGTCAAAGTCCTGCACCTTGAAGTGCTCCTGAATGCGTTCCGCACTGCGCTGTGCCTCAAAGCACTCCTCCGGCATCGGCTCTATGAGCGCCTCCAGACGTTCCTTCAGAAAGGACTGAAGGCCGTCTGCCGAAATGGCTCCGCCGCCGACCAGCACCTCACGCGGCGCAAAGCGTCCGAACTCGCTGGTGATGTCATTCCAGTTATCCGAGCCGGTCGCGTACACCGAACCTGTCGTAATATCAGCAAAGCATACGCCGACGGAACCACCTGCTGCATATACGCAGCCGAGAAAGTTGTTCCGGTTTTCATCCAGCATGGAGGCTTCCACGACCGTACCCGGTGTCACGCGTCGGATGATCTCGCGCTTGACCAGACCTTTTGCCTTTTTCGGGTCCTCCATCTGCTCACAGATTGCAATTTTGTAACCCTTCTGCACCAGCTTGGCAATATAGCCTTCCGCACTGTGATACGGTACGCCGCACATCGGTGCACGTTCTCCCTGACCACAGTCGCGGCCGGTCAGCGTCAGCTCCAGCTCGCGGGAGACCAGCTTGGCATCGTCAAAGAACATTTCGTAGAAATCGCCCAGACGGTAAAACAGAATGTAATCTTTATTTTTGTTTTTGATCTCAAAATACTGCTGCATCATGGGCGTCAGTTCAGCCATGTTCTTACCTCTTTCTTATAATTTGTGTGCAAACAGACAGCGAAGCGAGGTTTTCTCGATCTCTGCCTCGATAAATTCACCGATTTTGATATCGTCACCGCGTACGCAGACAAGCAGGTTGCCCTCGGTACGGGCGGTAAACGGATATTCCGGTCCTTTGGCATTACCGTCCACAAGCAGCCGCAGCTTTTTGCTCTGATACGCCGCCTGCTTTTCAGCAACGATTTCATCCTGCGCCTTGAGCAGGCGCTCGAAGCGGCGCTGCTTATCCTGCGGCGTAGCGTTATCCTCATAGGAGGCTGCGGGCGTGCCCGTGCGAGGCGAATACAGGAAGGTAAACAGCAGATCAAACCGGGTATCCTGCACCAGCTTTAAGGTATCCTCAAAATCCTCGTCCGTTTCGCCCGGGAAACCGACGATAATATCGCTTGACAGCGTAATATCCGGCATTTTCGACCGTGCATCCGCAATCAGCGATTTGTAGTGCTCTGCCGTATAGCGGCGGTTCATGCGCCGCAGGATTTCGTCGCTGCCCGACTGGAACGGCAGATGCAGCTGTTTTGCGACCTTGCCGCACTCTGCCATAGCAGAGAACAGCTTGGGAGACGCGTCCTTCGGGTGGCTTGTCATAAACCGCAGCCAGAAATCGCCGGGCACGGCGTTGAGACGGCGCAGAAGATCGGCAAAATCCACGTCAATGCCGAGATCCTTACCATAGGAGTTGACGTTCTGGCCGAGCAGCGTAATCTCCTTGTAACCCGCCGCGACCAGCTCACGCAGTTCTTTCTCGATCTCCTCCGGTCGGCGGCTGCGCTCTCTGCCGCGCACATACGGTACGATGCAGTAGGTGCAGAAGTTGTTGCAGCCATACATGATGGACAGCCACGCCTTTGCGCCCTTGGCACGCAGCACCGGCAGGCCTTCGGCGATATCGTCCTCGCCGCCGATGTCAAATACGCGTTTTTTCTCGGTCAGCACGCGGTACAGCAATGACGGAAATCGCCAGAGCGCATGCGTGCCGAACAGCAGGTTGACCTGCGGATAGCTTTTCTTGATCTTCTCGACGTTCTTCTCCTGCTGGGCCATGCAGCCGCACATTGCAATAACAATGTCCGGCCGCTCTTTTTTCAGGTGGCGGAGTGCGCCGATGTTGCCGAACGCACGATCCTCGGCATGCTCACGCACAGCGCAGGTGTTGAAAAGAATAAAATCCGCCGCATCCGGTGTATCGGTCATTTCGTAGCCCATTTCGGACAGCATGCCGCGGATACGCTCGGTATCCGCCTCGTTCTGTTGGCAGCCAAACGTATGCGTATAGGCTTTGGGACGCTTGTCTCCCAACAGGCGGGCTACCGCGTCAATATAGGTAAACTGCGACTGCAGTTGTTCTTCGGAAACATTCTGAGTTGCCATGAAACTCTCCTTTTATCGGAATGGAGTGCCGTCAGAAGTAAACACGTTCATGCGGTGGTACGCGCTGAACGGAATTTCGTACTGCGGCAGATACTGCCGGATGGCACGGGTCAGGTATTCCGGACTCATGTTGTTATTGCCGGCAGCGGTGGTGACAACAGCGGTCACCTCGTCCGGACCATCGGTCACGGTCAGATCGCGCATCAGCTCACGCATATTGACCGTCTTTTCGCCGCGCTTGGAGCGCTTGACGATCTCGACCACCGGACGGCGGAACAGATTGCGCACATCCTCGGCAAAGCCCTTGGGCGTGCCGCCCTCAAAGCCCCAGGTGATGCGGTACTGCGACCATTCGATCGAACCGACCTTCATGCCGCCGTCGGCAAGCGGGTAAATCTCGATTGCACGCAGGCCCTCGGGAAATACATCATTGAGCGCTTCCACCGCATTTTCCGGCACGGCTTCTGCCGTGATATTGAAATCCAGAAATTCGCACTCGCCGGAGTAACCGGTCGAGAGCGGCAGCGCCACCGAAACGTAGGCGTGCTGGTTGAAGCCCTCAGTGAACCACAGCGGCATCTGGCAGCGTGCCATCGAACGCTGCATAGCGTGCATCAGATCAAGGTGGGAGATATACTTGGCGCGTCCCTCCTTGGCAAACTTCATTCTTGCCTTAAACATGGCACGTGCCTCCCTTCAGCAGAGCGCTTGCGCCGCAGCCGGCACACTGGTGCATACAGTCCGGCGTGATAGCCGCTTCGCGGGAACGTTCCCACTCACGCTTGAGGTGCTCTTTGCGCGTGCCGCAGCCGATGTGATCCCACGGGAACACCTCGTCCATCGGACGCTGACGGGATGCGTAGAACTCTGGATCGAGTCCGCAGTCGCGGAACGCCTGCATCCACTTGTCAAAGTCGAAGCACTGATCCCAGCCGTCCATCTTGCAGCCGCGCTGCCACGCCAGCAGAATCGCCTTGCCCTGACGGCGGTCGCCGCGTGCAATAACGCCCTCGAGCACCGAGGTCTCGGCATCATGCCAGTTGTAGGTGACATTCTTGGTTTTCATGACCACCTTGAGGTGCGCCTGCTTCTCGCGGAACTGCTCGAGCGTGTCCTGCGCGTCCCACTGGAACGGGGTCTGCGGCTTGGGCACAAAGCACGAAGCCGATGCTGTGATACGCACGCCGCGCGCACGGTTAGGCGTGTTCTCACGCCAGCAATAGGCGACCTTTTTACAAATGTCGGAAATGCCGTCCAGATCCTCGTAGGTCTCGGTCGGCAGACCCATCATAAAGTACAGCTTGACATTATTCCAACCGCCCTGAAAGGCAATCTCGCAGGCATGGAGCACGTCCTCCTCGCGGATGTTCTTGTTGATAACATCGCGCAGGCGCTGCGTACCGGCCTCACATGCGAACGTCAGGCCGCTTTTGCGGGTTTTCTGTACGCGCTCCATCAGTTCGGCGGAAAAGCTGTCCGCACGAAGAGACGGCAGCGACAGACTGATATGACGCGGCTCACAATAGTCGAGCATGCACTCGGTCAGACCGGACAGCTCACCGTAGTCGCTCGTAGACAGCGAGGACAGAGAGATTTCCTCGTAACCGGAGTTCTTGAGCACCGCCTGCGCCTGCTTGAGCAGCACTTCCTTGGACTTGGTACGCAGCGGACGATAAGTGTGACCGGCCTGACAGAATCGGCAGCCGCGTGGACAGCCGCGGAACAGCTCGATCATCGCACGGTCGAACACGATGTCGGTCGAAGGCACAACAAAGGACTCCGGATAGTACATGGTATCCAGATCCTTGACGATGCGCTTCTGCACGAGAGCCGGTGCACCGTGCGTCGGGGTGACGCTCTCGATCGTGCCGTCCTCGTGATACTTGACCTCGTACAGCGAAGGTACATACATACCCTCGATCTGTGCTGCTGCAATCAGAAATTCCTGCTTAGACCAGCCTTCGCGCTTGGCCTTGCGGTACAGATCGGTAAACTCCAACATGATCTCCTCGCCGTCGCCGATCATGAACAGGTCAACAAAGTCAGCGAGCGGCTCCGGATTGTAGGCACACGGACCGCCGCAGGCTACAATATGCTTGAGCTCGGTGCGGTCCTTTGCCAGCACCGGAATACCGCCGAGATCCAGCATATTCAGAATGTTGGAAAACGACAGCTCGTACTGCAGCGTAAAAGCGATAATATCAAAGTCCGACAACGGGTCGCCGCTCTCCAGACCGTACAGCGGCAGCCCTGCCTCGCGCATTTCGGCCTCCATGTCAATCCATGGCGCGCAGACGCGTTCGCACCAGATGCCCTTCTGATCATTGAGCAGGCCGTAAAGGATACGCGAACCGAGGTGAGACATGGCAACCTCATAGGTATCCGGAAAACAGAACGCAAATCGCAGATCGACGTTCTTTTTATCTTTCATCACCGAGCCCCATTCACCGCCGACGTAGCGTGCCGGCTTCTGTACACGGGACAAAATGGCTTCCATCTTTTTATGCAAGACGTATTCCTCCATTTTCATTCATACAGATTATTGTATCATATCCTTCCGAAAAAAACCATACCGTTTTTGACCGTTTTCGCGCAGAAAGTACATGAAACAAAAAAATAAACGCGAAGAAAGCTTTTACACTTCCTTCGCGTTTTGCTTATTCCTCCGGAATTTCCGGCTTGCTGCCAAGCAGTCGGGTCGTATTGAACACGGTCAGCACCGTGAGTACAGCATCGACGATAACTGCCATCCACATCTGCGCCAGACCGATCAGCGCCAGTACAGCAAGCACCAGCTTGATGGCGGCCAGCAGTGTCAGATTCTGCATTGCAACTCCGTGTGTAGTCTTGCAGACCTGAACAGCCTCGCCGAGACCGCTCAGATCATTTGCGGTAATCAGTATATTCGCCGCATCCGCTGAATAGCGGGAGCCGCGCGTGCCCATTGCCACACCGACATCGGCCATCTTGAGCTGCTCGATATCGCTTACGCCGTCGCCGATATAGGCGGTCGTGCCGTCTGTCGGAATCGTGCGCATCATAAAGTCCAACTTCGCTTGCTTTTCCTCGGGCATCAAACCGCAGTGAACGGTGTCGATGCCGGCGGCATTTGCAATTCGCTGAGTTGGTGTCTCCGCGTCACCGGTGATAAGCACCGTGCGCTCAACGCCCTGATCCTTGATCTTCTTGATTGCGTCAGCAGCGGACGGACGAACCGTATCCTCCAATTCAATCACACCGATGTGCTCCCCTTCACAGGCGATGTAAACAACCGTGCCGTCGATATCCGGCAAGCCCTTGACACCGCGGGAGACCATCAGCTTGCGGTTGCCTACCAGCAGAACGTGATCACCGATACGGGCGCGCACGCCACGGCCCGGGAATTCCTCAAATTCCTCGATCTTTGGCAGCTTTTCCCGACATGCACTTGCGATTGCGCGCGCAATCGGATGCTGTGAAAGCTGCTCAGCTGCTGCGGCAAGTGCCAGACAGTTCTTTTCGGAAAACTCTTGTGTAGGATAAATCTTTTTAATCTGCAGATTGCCGTTAGTCACTGTGCCGGTCTTGTTGAACACGACCAGACGCAGGTCTGCAGTCCGTTCCATCGCTTCGCTGCCCTTCATGTGAACGCCTTCACTCTCAAGTCGGCCGCCGCCGCATACAAAAGCAAGCGGGACAGCCAGCGCCAGTGCGGTCGGACAGCAGGCAATGAGAAGCGTCAGTCCGCGATATACCCAGCCGGTCATATCTGAACCGGGCATGAACAGCGGCGGAAGTGCGGCTGCCAGTACGGCAATGACGATCACAACCGGAACCAGACGCTTGGCATTACGCTGCGCACTGTTTTCCAACGCTGCCTTGTGTTCGGCGGCCGCATTCTGTACGCGGCGAATCTGACGAACCGCGCAGTCTTCATAGCGCGAGATCACACGAATCAGCATCAGAGAGCCGTTATACCGGCTGCCTGCCAGCACACGCGTGTTCTTATCAACTGCCATCGGCACGTTTTCACCGGTAAGCACGCTGTCATCCACCGTGCCGTCTCCGCGAAGTACAACGCCGTCAATCGGTACGCGCTCACCCGAGTGTACCAGAACCAGCTCGCCCAGACGGATATCTGCCAGCGGAACCTGACGCTGTTCGCCCTTCATGTTGACGACCGTTGCCTTTTCCGGCATGAAATCATGCTGCTGCGGCAATGCCTGATAGGTGGATGATAGAACGATATCACCTGCAATTTTGCCAATCTCAAACAGGATGAGCACGATCGTTGCTTCTGCACGGCTGCCGAGCGCGAATGCACCGATGGATGCCATTAGCACGAGCAGATATTCATCGAAAAATGAACCGTGTGTCAGATTGGTCAGCACACGCGCTGCAATCGGCAGCGCTGTGATCAAAAACGCCAACAGGCAGAGCGGCAATGCCGCGCTCGAACCTCCCATCGCGATTCCGGCCACAAGAACGATTGCCGCGGCAGCCAGCCGTGCGCCTGTGCTCTGCATATCCAACCGTGTCATCGGCTGATAGGTCACTTCAGCGCCTTCCTGTATACGGCGTGCATTTTCTCGCCGCAGACGGGTCTGCTCACGCCGACGCATTTTTGCCCGGTACTGTGCCTTCTGCACGAAATTCATACCGGTGGTATCGTCCACGTCCTCCGGAGCTTCGATTACTGACGGTTCCGGCTTCTTTTCCTCCGGCTTTTTTTCATCCTTTGGTTTAGGCTTCTCCTTAGGTGCGGATTTTGCCTGTTCCTTTTTCTCCGCCTTGTCCTTTTCATGGTTTTTCAGTTTTTCTTTTAGCTTCTGCAGCCTATCCGGCTTTTCCTCTACGATAGGCTCGAACTCCGCTTCCTGCGATTGTTCTTCCTCAGGAAGCTCGTCCTCTATACCTTCGTCGTCAAATTCCGGTTCGTCCCAGTCGTCCTCGTCTTCAGCCTCATCCGTCGAATCTTCTTCTTCGTCAAATTCGTCTTCCGAATCTTCCGGCGATTCCTCAACTGCGTCTGATTCCTCCGAGGGCTTTGCAGGCTCAGCTGCCGCCGCTTCCTCGGGCGGCGTTTCCGCCTCCGGAGATTCGCTTTCACTTTGGTGCGATGTATCGGCTTCCGGTTCAGTTTCCGGCTGCTCCGCATTCTTGTCCGGCGGCTCAGGCTCGCCGGGCGGCGCTGATTCTTCTTTTTCAGGCGGTTTTTTGTTCTCTTCGGGTTTAGGTTTTTCCGGAGCGGCAAACAGCTGCGCTACTGCCGAATTTTCCAGATCCGCTAAAATCGAATCGACCTGTGCTAAAATATCTTCCGCCGTTGTCTGGTCCTTCTTCTGTTCCGAATCAGGGCGGTTATTTTCGCTCATTCCGTTTATCCCTCCTGCACGTGCGCGATTCCCTGTGCCAAAATGGTCTGAATATGATCATCGCACAGCGCATAGTATACTGTTTTTCCGTTTTTTCGACTCTTGACCAGCCGCGCCTGCTTCAAAAAACGAAGCTGATGCGATATCGCGGACTGGCTCATGTTCAGCAGCGACGCAATATCACAGACACACAGCTCCGCGGACACAAGCGCCGCCAGTATCCGCAAGCGGGTCTTGTCGGAAAACGCTTTGAAAAAATCTGATGCGGCTGTAGTGATCTCCTCTGCCGGCATTGCGCTGCGCGCTGCCATAACTGCGTCCGTATGGACGATATGCTCTTCGCAGCACTCCAGTTCTGCGTCTGTATGCTTTGCCGACAATTTGATCCCTCCCGCAATATGTGCATATCTATTCAACTTATGATAACATTCCAGTCCACTTCTGTCAAGAATCGAGTCGGACACAAATGACAATTTTGCATGCAAAAAAGTCCTGCAGGCCGGATATGGTCTGCAGGACTTGAACGTAATTTTTACTTTTCGGGCTGTTCGCGCTTCGGATCGGTCATAACTTCCTTGAATGAGGTTGCCAGACCCGCAAGGCTCTGAATCTCGCTCGGGATAATGATTTTAGTTGCCTTGCCGTCAGCGGCGTTGCTGAATGCCTCGAGGGATTTCAGCTTGATAACCTGCTCTGTCGGTGCCGCTTCATTCAGCAGATTGATGGAGTCTGCCAGTGCCTTCTGCACGGTAAGCAGCGCTTCCGCTTCACCTTCGGCCTCCTTGATCTTGGCAAGGCGATTTGCCTCTGCAGCAAGAACGGTTGCTTCTTTTTCACCTTCAGCCACCAGAATCGCGGACTGCTTTTTACCTTCCGCTACCAGAATGGACTCGCGGCGTTCGCGCTCGGCCTTCATCTGCTTCTCCATAGATTCCTGAATGGCAGCCGGCGGAATGATGTTCTTCAGCTCCACGCGGTTTACCTTAATGCCCCAGTCATCGGTCGCTTCATCGAGGATGGAGCGCATTTTGGTGTTGATGATATCGCGGCTGGTCAGCGTCTGGTCAAGCTCAAGATCACCGATGATGTTTCGCAGTGTGGTTGCAGTCAGATTTTCAATTGCCGCCATCGGGCTTTCGATACCGTATGCAAACAGCTTCGGGTCGGTGATCTGGAAGTACACGACCGTGTCGATCTGCATGGTTACGTTATCCTTGGTGATAACCGGCTGCGGCGGGAAATCGACTACCTGCTCCTTGAGGGTTACCTTGCGGGCAATGCGCTCAAACAGCGGCACCTTGAAATGCAGGCCGGTGCTCCATGTGTCGCGGTAGGTACCGAGACGCTCGATAACATACGCCTTCGCCTGCGGCACGATCACGATATTGCTTGCAATGAACGCGATGAACAGAATAATCAGCACAATCCAGATGATGGGTACAATAATATAATCCATGATAACGCTCCTTTACAGTTGGTTCGGTTTTACAATCGCCTTGACGCCGCGGATCTCCACAACCGTGACTCTTGTCCCGATTGCAATTTGCGCGTCAGTCGCACTGCGGGCTGTCCAGATCTTTCCGTTGATTTTCACCGCACCGGTCTCCAGAATATTGTCAATCGGTTCGGTAACAACAGCCGTCTGTCCGATGATACGATCTGCGTTGGTCGCCTGCTGCCGACTGCCGAGAAAACGGCGGCAGAGCGGACGCACCAGTACAAGCAGCAGCGCGGAGAACACAATGAACACAATCCACTGCCCCATCAGCCCGACCGAAAGGCTGGCCGCAATGAGTGCCGCGACACCGCCGGCAGCAAACCAGATGCCGCACAGCGTGAGTGTAAACGCCTCTACCGCTACACTGATGATAATGACAGCCAGCCAGATATACAGGCTGTCAATTCCAAACATCATAAACTATCCCCTCCCTTGGCAACAGTATAGCATGTGCATACGAAAAAGTACAGCAAAACCCGATTAAATTTCCGGTTAATTTTTGCATATTGCACAAAATGCCGAATAAAACAACATCCGCTCGAACCGTGCAGTACAGTTCGAGCGGGAAATCTTCAAAAAATCAACGGGTCATGCAGCGCGATACGTATCAGCCAAATTGCGATATCCAGCACAATAACGCTCCACAACAGCACGCGTTCGAGTTTTTTGGAGCCAAGAAGCGGCTTTTTGCCAAACAGCGCGTACAAAACGACTGGCGGCAGCACGAAAACCATCGGGTGAAACCGCAGTGCCGTACGAAAGTCCAGTCGGAGCAGAGCGGCAAGCGCACGGCTCAGTCCACAGCCGGGACATGGCACGCCGGTCAAGTATTTGATTGGACAGTTCCAGCCAAACAGCAGCGCCGAGGCGTATGCCAGTGCACCCAGTATCAGCAGCACGAGCAGACCGTTCAGACCGCGCCGAAAGCGCTCCGGCATCAGCCCTTGTAGGTCTCGCGGAACTCGAGGAACTCGTCGTAGGTGCATTCCTTGTCCAGAACACCCTTTTCACGAATTTCGATAATACGGGTCGCGATGGTCTGCACGAACTCATGGTCGTGCGATGCAAACAATACCGTGCCCTTGAAATCACGAACGCCGTTGTTGACTGCGGTGATGGATTCCAGATCGAGGTGGTTGGTCGGCTGGTCGATGACAAGCACGTTCGAGCCGAAGAGCATCATGCGCGCCAGCATCAGGCGAACCTTCTCACCGCCGGACAGTACGCGAACCGGCTTGTAAACATCGTCGCCGGAGAACAGCATACGGCCGAGGAAGCCGCGCAGCGTGGATTCCAGTGTATCCGTGCGGGAATACGGTGCGATCCAGTCGAGCATGTTTTCCTCGTGGCCCTCGAAGAACTCGTTGTTGTCCTTCGGGAAATAGCTCTGCGAGGTGGTAACGCCCCACTTGAAGCTGCCCTCATCCGGTTTCATCTCGCCCATAAGAATCTGGAACAGCGTAGTCATTGCCAGCTCGTTATCCGAGATGAACGCAATCTTGTCGCCGCGGCGAACGATGAAGGATACGTTGTCGAGTACCTTCTCGCCGTCGATGGTCTTGGAGATGCCGCGCACCTCGAGAATGTCCTTGCCCGCCTCACGGTCCGCGTCAAACGCTACCCACGGGTAACGGCGGGACGAAGCCGGCATTTCCTCGACGGACAGCTTGTCGATCAGCTTGCGGCGGCTGGTCGCCTGACGGGACTTGGACTTGTTTGCCGCAAAACGCTGAATGAAGTTCTGCAGTTCCTTGATCTTTTCCTCATTCTTGCGATTCTGGTCCTTGATCATGCGCTGAACCAGCTGAGAGGACTCATACCAGAACTCATAGTTACCGACATACAGCTTGATCTTGCCGTAGTCGATATCGACGATATGGGTACATACGTTGTTCAGGAAGTGACGGTCATGCGATACAACAAGGACGGTGCCTTCGAAATCAGCAAGGAAGTCCTCCAGCCAGCGGACTGCCTGAATGTCCAGATGGTTGGTAGGCTCGTCCAGCAGCAGAATATCCGGCTTGCCGAACAACGCACGCGCCAGCAGCACCTTGACCTTCTCGACGTCACCGAGGTTCTTCATCTCCGTGTACAGGATGGCATCTGCATCCAGGCCCAGACCGTTCAGCAGCTGGCTGGCCTCCGTCTCAGCGTCCCAGCCGCCCATTTCGGCAAACTCGGACTCGAGCTCGGCAGCCTTGTTGCCGTCCTCCTCGGTGAACGGGTCCTTCATATAGAGCGCATCCTTTTCGCGCATGACCTCGAGCAGACGCTCGTTGCCGCCGAGAACCGTGTTGAGAACGGTCTCCTCGTTGAAGGCAAAGTGGTCCTGCTTGAGTACGCTCATACGGGTCTTGGGCGCAATCGAAACCGTGCCGGTGGACGGGTCCAGATCGCCGGACAGAATGCGCAGGAAGGTAGACTTGCCTGCACCGTTTGCACCGATAACACCGTAGCAGTTGCCCTGGGTAAATTTCAGGTTTACATCTTTGAACAGCGGCTCGCCGCTGAAGTTTAAGCTAAGATCGCTGATATTGATCATGAAAGAGATTCCTCCCGCATTATTTTTCAATTAGAATCAGTATACCACACAAACCGCTGTTTTCACAGATAATTTACAGGTGCAGCCGCATTTTTGTTCATGTTGTCTTGAAACAGCACCGAGAATGCTATATACTATATTTATAAATATCAATCCCTATTTGTTTCAGGAGGTTTTTCCTATGTCTAACCTGATGGAAGTTATCAAGTCCCGCCGCTCTACGCGCGCGTTCAAGTCCGAGCTGCCGCCGAAGGATCAGATCATGCAGATTGTTGAAGCTGCTGAATGGGCGCCTTCCGGCATGGGCAAGTACCTGTGGCACTTTACCGTGATTTACAATGCAGAGAAGTCGCTCAAGCTGGCTCGTGCCGTTGCTGAGGCAGACAATCGCGGTCCGCAGTACAATTTCTACGGTGCACCGGTCAATATTATCATTTCCTACAAGCGGGATGAGCACCACGCTCTGGTATACGGCGCTGCTGCAATGGAAAATCTGCTGCTGATGGCTACCGAGCTTGACCTCGGCTCCTGCTGGATCAACCAGCTGCGCGAGACCTGCGACGTGCCCGAGGTTCGTGCACTGTTGACCGAGTACGGCGTACCGGAGGACCACATCGTTGTCTGCTCCGCTGCAATCGGCTACATCGAGAAGGAAACGCCGGCAAAGCCGCGTCATGAGGGTCTGGTTTCGATTACCGAATAATCGAAACAATGGAAAACCCAGAATAGAAAATGCCAAATACCTTAATTTTCAATTCTCCATTATCCGTTTTCAATTCATTAGCGACGAAAGGAGCTAATATCATGGATGAGAAGATTGCTAAACTGAGAGAGTGGATCGACGGCAGCGACAATATCGTCTTTTTCGGCGGTGCGGGCGTATCGACCGAGAGCGGCATTCCGGATTTCCGCTCGGTGGACGGTCTGTACAACCAGCAGTACAAATACCCGCCGGAGACCATTCTCAGCCATACGTTCTTTTTGAGTGAAACCGAGGAGTTTTACCGCTTCTATCGGGCGAAAATGCTGGCGCTCGATGCAGAGCCGAACGCGGCTCACCTCAAGCTGGCCGAGTGGGAGCGCGAGGGCAAGTGTCGTGCCGTTGTAACGCAGAACATCGACGGTCTGCACCAGAAGGCAGGCTCGAAGGAAGTGCTTGAGCTGCACGGCTCGGTTTTGCGAAACTATTGCATGCGCTGCCGCAAGCCATATCCGGTTGAGGATATCGCCAAGGGCACCGGTATTCCGCGATGCTCCTGCGGCGGCATTATCAAGCCGGATGTCGTGCTGTACGAGGAAGGTCTGGACAGCTGCACGATCAACAAGAGCGTGGACTACATCTCCAAGGCGGATATCCTGATCATCGGCGGTACGTCGCTAGCGGTATATCCGGCGGCCGGCCTGATCGACTATTACCGCGGCAATAAGCTGGTTTTGGTCAACAAGTCCCCCACTCCTGCGGATCGCCGTGCTGATCTGGTCATTCATGCGCCAATCGGTGAGGTTTTCTCGCAGCTGTAACGTAAAAAATGCATGAAACTCCCCTTTTCGGTTATACTGAATGCAAACCGAAAGGGGAGTTTTTCTATGCTTATCGACAAAATCGCACTGATACTGATGATTATCGGCGGTCTGAACTGGGGACTGATCGGCATTTTCAAGCTCGATCTGGTCGCGCTGCTGTGCGGCGGACAGACCGGCGCCATCAGCCGCATCGTCTACACCCTAGTCGGACTGGCGGCAGCATGGTGTATCTCGCTGCTCTTCCGACAGGATGACACCACACAGCAGCCGAAAAGTTGAATAAAAAGCAAAGCCCGCCGGGAACGGCGGGTTTTGCTTATCAAATTGTAAGAGGTAAATAGGAATACCGATACTTTGCTTAGTTGAATGCCTGCTCGAGATCAACCAGAATATCGTTGATATTCTCAGTGCCGATGGACAGACGGATGGTGCCCTGATGGATACCCTGATCCTCCAGCTCCTCTGCGGTAAGCTGCGAGTGAGTGGTGGTTGCCGGATGGATAACCAAACTCTTAACGTCAGCAACGTTTGCCAGCAGAGAGAAGATCTGCAGCTTGTCGATAAACTTGAAAGCTGCTTCCTTGCCGCCCTTGATATCAAATGTGAAGATGGACGCACCGCCGTTCGGGAAGTACTTCTCGTACAGAGCATGATCCGGGTGGTTCGGCAGAGACGGATGGTTTACATGCTCAACCTGCGGGTGATTGGTCAGGAACTCAACGACCTTCTTGGTGTTCTCAACGTGACGTTCGATACGCAGAGACAGAGTCTCGGTGCCCTGCAGCAGCAGGAATGCGTTGAACGGAGAAATGGTAGCACCGGTATCACGCAGCAGGATAGCGCGGATGTAGGTTACGAACGCAGCAGGACCAACAGCATCTGCGAAAGAGATGCCGTGATAGCTCGGGTTCGGCTCAGCGATCGGCGCATACTTGCCGGATGCCTTCCAGTCGAACTTGCCGGAATCAACAATGATGCCGCCGAGGGTCGTGCCGTGGCCGCCGATGAACTTGGTAGCAGAGTGAACAACGATATCAGCGCCGTACTCAATCGGACGGATGAGGTACGGGGTACCGAAAGTGTTGTCGATTACGAGCGGCAGACCGTGCTTGTGCGCAATCTTTGCGATAGCCTCGATATCCGGAATATCGGAATTCGGGTTGCCGAGAGTCTCGATGTAAACCGCCTTAGTATTGTCCTTGATAGCGCCTTCCAGTTCTTCCAGATTGTGTGCATCAACGAAGGTGGTCTCAACGCCGAACTGCGGCAGAGTATGTGCCAGTAGGTTGTAGCTGCCGCCGTAGATGGTCTTCTGTGCTACGATGTGGTCGCCGGCCTGAGCAAGTGCCTGAATGGTGTAGGTAATCGCTGCGGCGCCGGAAGCGGTAGCCAGAGCGGCAACACCGCCCTCGAGTGCTGCAATGCGCTTCTCGAACACATCCTGCGTGGAATTGGTCAGACGACCGTAGATATTGCCTGCGTCAGCCAGACCGAAACGGTCAGCCGCGTGCTGGCTGTCATGGAAAACGTAAGAAGTGGTCTGGTAGATCGGAACTGCACGGGAATCGGTAACCGGATCAGCGGTCTCCTGACCGATGTGCAGCTGCTTGGTTTCAAAGGACCAGTTTTCGGTATTCTTGATAGTTGCCATGATAATAATCTCCTTTTTATATACATGTTTGAAGTGATTGATTCGTTTCGTGTACTAAAAAGAAGGTTCACATTCGCCCAAATCGGAAATTCGAGCGGAGCAGCTTTTCAAAGTAGTATCGCATAACCGCGTCTCCTAAATTCATATTATTTCACTGGGATTGCTATGATTATACTAAACTCCCCCCTCTTCTGTCAACCCTTTCCGACAAACTTTTTTCGTTCCGGCAGATTGCCCAATTTCCGATGGTCCAATCCCTATATTTTCGATAGGTTTTTGGGGGTGTTGTTTTCTGTTCGCCATCCAAATAAAAGAAAACCGCCGCACAGGGATTGTGCAGCGGTTTTGATGATCAATGTTCAGCAGCGAAAAATCAGAACTCGATCTTCTTTGCGATATAAGCAGCAACTTTCTCAATCTTGATGCGCTCCTGCTCCATAGTGTCACGGTCACGAACGGTTACGCAGCCATCCTGCTCGGTCTCGAAATCGACGGTTACGCAGTACGGCGTACCGATCTCGTCCTCACGGCGGTAGCGCTTACCGATAGAGCCTGCATCGTCAAAATCAACAGAGAACTGCTTAGCCAGCTCCTGCCAGATCGGCATAGCCTTGTCGGTCAGCTTCTTGGACAGCGGCAGTACAGCAGCCTTGAACGGTGCCAGAGCCGGATGCAGACGCAGAACGGTACGAACATCGTCCTTGCCGTTCTTGTCCTGACCTACGACTTCCTCGTCGTAAGCGTCGCACAGGAAGGCCAGTGCAACACGGTCAGCACCAAGCGAAGGCTCGATAACATACGGAATATACTTCTCATTTGCTTCCTGATCGAAGTATTCCATCGAAACACCCGAGGTGTTCTGATGCTGGGTCAGGTCGAAATTGGTGCGGTCGGCAATGCCCCACAGCTCGCCCCAGCCAAACGGGAACATAAACTCGATATCGGTGGTAGCGTTGGAGTAGTGAGACAGCTCCTCCGGATCATGGTCGCGCAGACGCAGGTTCTCGTCCTTCATGCCGAGAGACAGCAGGAAGTTGTGGCAGTAATCCTTCCAGTACTTGAACCACTCAAGGTCGGTGCCCGGCTTGCAGAAGAACTCCAGTTCCATCTGCTCAAACTCGCGGGTACGGAAGGTGAAGTTGCCCGGAGTAATCTCGTTGCGGAAGGACTTGCCTACCTGACCAACGCCGAACGGAATCTTCTTACGGGTGGTGCGCTGGATATTCTGGAAGTTTACGAAGATGCCCTGTGCGGTCTCCGGACGCAGATACAGCTCGTTCTTCGCGTTCTCGGTAACGCCCTGGAAGGTCTTGAACATCAGATTGAACTGACGGATGTCGGTCCAGTTGTGCTTGCCGCAGGTCGGGCATGCGATCTCATGCTCATCAATGAATGCCTTCATCTCAGCCTGGCTGAGCGCATCAACACTCTTGCCGAGATCGTAGTTGTTCTCAGCACACCAGTCCTCAATTACCTTGTCGGCACGGAAACGCTCCTTGCACTCCTTGCAGTCCATCAGCGGATCAGAGAAGCCGCCAACATGACCAGAAGCAACCCAGGTCATCGGGTTCATCAGGATCGCGGAGTCAAGACCTACATTGTACTGGCTCTCCTGCACAAATTTCTTGCGCCATGCTGCCTTGACGTTGTTCTTGAACTCAACGCCGAGCGGACCGTAGTCCCAGGTGTTTGCAAGACCGCCGTAAATCTCCGAGCCGGAGTATACGAAGCCGCGGCCCTTGCAGAGCGCTACGATCTTTTCCATTGTTTTTTCGCTGTTTTTCATGTTAAATTCTCCTTTTGGCACAGCTGGCTGCTGCACGCTGTTTTTGCTTTGCACCGGAAAAAGTGCTTGACATGAAATTATTCTACCGTTATAATTAATAATTGTCAAGGGTAGTTTAGCTAATTAAACGAATAGAGTTTGGTTTGATCGGTAAATTGCTTGCGAAAAGCTGACATTCGGGCGATTCGCTCAGTTGGGAGCGGAAGCGGTACAGAAATCAGTCCCCGTTCTTCCCTGTTCAGTTGAGTTTGCTCAAAACGCTTTTCTTGACACATATATTCGGGCTTGTAGCTCAGTTTGGGAGAGCGTTCGGTTCGCATCCGAGAGGTCGAGGGTTCGATCCCCTTCAAGTCCACCATAACGCGAAGATGCGAACTCTTTTTCGTAGTTCGGAATGTTTTCGCGTTAGCCACCAGAATAGAGCATACCTGATTGTGGGTGTGCTCTTTTTCTTTGCCCTTATCTCTGTTATAATAAAAACATAGGATTGGAGGAAATATGAATGGGTTCAAGAAAAATTCTGGTCGGTGAAAAATACTTACACTTCAAGAACAAACTATATCAGGTTCTTGCCATCGCCACGCACACAGAAACCGGCGAACCGTTGGTAATCTACCAGGCACTCTACGGCGACTTCAAAATCTACGCGCGGCCGTATGATATGTTCGCCTCCGAAGTGGATCGTGAGAAGTACCCTGATGTTACGCAGCGTTTCCGCTTTGCTCATGTAGTCTTTGATGGAGATACGCCGCAGCCAACTGAATAAAAACAGCCTCTCCGAGAGCCGGTATAAAACCAGTTCCCAGAAGGGTTTCTCTTTATTTCCCCATCGCCTCCGCCAGCTTCTTCACGAGGTCCTCACCGTACTGATTGATACCGCAGCAAATACTCGACGGTCTGCTCCTCCAGACCGGCAAGCTCCTGCACAGTGACGCTCAGCAGCTTGCGAATCGGGTCATACCCGATCATAAAGCCTGCCCGTTCCAACGACCGCAGTTTGATGTAGTTCACCTCATTCTCGGTAATGCACTCGCGTGTACGGGATTTCGGTTGCCTCGTAGATCTTGTCGTGCATGCGGAAAACCTGCAAGACCCATTCCTCGCCCGCAAGCCACGCAACCACACGCGCCTCGATAGCGGAAATGTCCGCGTCCACGAATTTGTAGCCAGGCTTGGGCACCAGTGCCGTCCGCACCAACTGCGAAAACGTACCGGGGTACGCTGCCGTACAGCATTTGCACGGCTGCCGAGCGGTTCGCCGTCGCGGGTCTTGCACACGTTGCCCAGACCGAAACCTACGCCGCGGTTGCCGGAAGCGTCATACGGGAAGAAGTTGACGGTCACGCGGGCATACATACCGGAGTAAACGTCAGTCGGCAGCAGGTCGGCATGGACGGTGGAAATATGCACGCACTGCGGCTTCTGCTTGTAACCCAGTGTCCCTTGCACTCCGGGACGAACGGCTCACCGGACGGACGGATGCCGTCGCCGCCGTAGATGACCGGATAGCGTATCTGCGGACGGTTGCCCTTCCACAGGTTCTTGACGCCGTATCCCACAGAGCGGCCAGCTGCTCGAGCTGCTCCTCCGTCCAGCAGAAGTAAAGACGCTTGCTCGGCTTGATGCCGCAGCTGTGCTTCTCGACTGCAGCCAGATTGGCTGCGAAGTTGTTGTTTTACATTGAATCTTCTTCTTTCTTGTGCATTTTATCGTACAATGCCAATACGCCGCTTGACGATGTCGGTCGCAACGTCGCCAAGATAGTACGCGTCACGCGATGCTCGCCGGACACTCTCGGTGCGCCAATTATGCGCTTGGCTTTGTGCTTGTCGGTAAAACCGTAGATTTTTGCGACTTGCTCCAGTGTCAGCAATACCATGTTCGAATACATCCACATCAGGTCGTTCTTGCCCCCCTGACGGAGTTCCTGATTGGTTCAGGCGTTTATGTTTTACACCTTCTTGTGTGATTTATAATCACGCAGGTGGTACACTAATCACATCCCATCGAATGTTTGATATAAAGTAAGGGTGTTTGTTCTGACATTAGGAGAAAGAATCAAAAGAGAAAATGGTCGAAGTTCCCGACACCTATCTCAAGGGCCGCAAGCCGGAGGATTTCTGCGCTATGCATGTCCGCGGTGACAGTATGTATCCTGATTTCCGTGATGGTGATATCGTGCTGGTGCTCAAGCAGAACACCATGAACCACAGCGGCGAGATCGGAGTCATCAGCTATGGCGATGACGAAATCACCATCAAACGCATCAACTACGTTCAGAGCGAAGATTGGCTGAAGCTTGTGCCCCTGAACCCCGTCTCACCCGCCCAGACGGATCGAGGGCACCGACCCGGAAAGATGCCGTATTATCGGTATCCCGCGTGTACTGATACGCGAGTTCTAAATATAAAAATTACGCCCACCGGCTGCAACCGATGAGCGTTAGCGAGTGCATTCTACCCTCTTATTTTACAACCAAAGATGTTTTACAATAAAAACACATTAGACGGATGTTTCCGCAAAACGTTTAGCTATAATGGCAAGCGGTATTTCGTCCGGGTAAAGACCGCGCGCGATCTCTAGCACAAGGTCGAGGAAAAGAGTAGCGGCTATCTTTTTACGCAGCCGACTACCGGCAGACCACACACCGAAACGTCCATGAAGCAGATGTGGCGCTCGTTCAAGCAGGCGCTTGATCTCGATATGGGTGCACAGATGGCTATCGGCGCAATCGACCAGGAAACGTCGTTGTGGCTGATGATCTAACGCCATACTGCCTGCGACACACTTATGCGACCGACCTGCAGTCCGCCGGTGTCCCGCTTAATGTCGCAAAGGATCTTCCGGGTCACCAGTCGATTGCCATGACGTCGCAGATCTACACTCACCTGTCCGTCGATGCCTTTGCCGAGGCATCGCACAAGGTTATCAACTTCCAGCACGCACAGCAGCGCAAGGCAAAGAAGAAATCCGTCGGAAGCAGGTGACACATCAAACAGCCGAAAATAGCCTGATGCAGCGCATTTTACAAAAAAGTACACTCTACCCGTTAACCGAGTAGAGTGCATAAAAAGTTGCAATAAACAAGCAAAACCCCTCTAAACCACATGGTTTAGAGGGTTTTGTGTTGATGGAGCATTACATTCCAAATTCGAACCACTCAGTTCTGAAAACTTAATCGTTTTCTCGCCGTCCTTGTAATTAAACGTTATTAAAATTCTGTCATCGTAAATGACGACTGCGTTGACGAACGAGTCAATAAGCTGCTGACGCTGCTGCATATCGGTAATATCCATCTTGCGAAACCGGCAAATCCAGAAAACAATCTCATCACGAGGAATAATCGGATGCTGCAATTCTTCCTGCATGATGTCCATTTCGATTTTCTTCTTTGCGTTCTCCAAGTCAATCAAACGCTGTTTAGTAGATTCCGTGATAATACCAGCTTCGATCGCGTTCAACATATTCTTGATACCGCGTTCAGTATCTGCAAGTTGCTTGCGGAGTGTCGGCAACAGACTGCTTTCCTGCTGCTGCGCCTCCATAACGCGGTCGGCAACATACTGAACAAAGCTATCGTCGGTAATCCGCGCCATGACTGCATGAACAACTGCGTCCTCGATTGCCTGTTTGCGGACTGTTTTTCTACTACTGGTGCAGATCTTGCGCTTTTTAGAATTGGTGCAACGGTAGTAGTGATACACAGTCTGGTTATGGCTGCCTCTGCCGCTTTCACCTACCATCATACCGCCACAAGTCCCACAAATCAACTTATTTACGAGCAAATAAGGCTCGATTGCTTTATATCGTGCAGGCGATTTTCGGTTCTTTTCGAGCCGAGCCTGTACGCGGTCGAATAATTCTTGCGGAATGATAGCAGGGACGCCGTTCGGTGTAATAATGTCACGATACTTGTACTCACCAATATACCGGCGGTTATGCAGTAATGTTGGAATGAAGTTAGCATCGAGTGGTGCACCCTTTGAGTTCGTAAAGCTGCGGCTATTTAAGTCATCACGAATTTGGTTCATTGTTTCGCCAGCAGCGTAGCGAGTAAAAATTTCCAGAACGATTGGAGCGTTAATCGAGTCGATTTGATAGTCTTTGTTAGCGTCTATTTTGTAGCCAAATGCGACGTGACCGCCATTATACTTGCAGTGCAGCGCGTTCTCGGTTTGGCCGCGCACAACCTTTTCCGCTAACTCTGCCGAATAATATTCTGCCATACCTTCAAGCATTGACTCCAGAATAATACCCTCTGGACCATCGGAGATATTTTCGGTCGCGGAAACAACCTTGACGCCACGTTTGCGTAATAATTGTTTGTAATGTGCGCTATCATAGCGGTTACGGGCAAAGCGGTCGAGTTTCCAGACAACAATGGTATCAAACACGCCCTTAGCGCTGTCCTTTATCATACGCTGAAATTCGGGTCGATTATCGGTTTTAGCGGACAAAGCACGGTCAATATAGCTGCCAACAATGACGATATCGTTTTTCTGACAATAGGTAGTACACTCACGGGGTTGTCCCTCGATACTTTCTTCGCGCTGGTTGTCGCTCGAATATCGAGCATAGATCACCGCGTTCATTTTAATTGCTCCTTCCACAATTCGAGCAAGGTTTCTTTCATGCGCTTGCTGACCGGTGATTTCGGGTCAAAACACATTTCAACAAACTGCTTCATATCTTTATGCTTTATGGCCTGTGCTGCCGTCACTTTCGGCTGGAAATTATACAGCCGTCCCTGCGGTTTATCAGTCCGGCAGTATAAATAGTCCATTGAAACGTCAAAGAAATCTGCATACTTAACAAAAACCTCCGGCGGCGGCGTAGATTTGCCACTTTCATAGCGGTTAATGCGTGACTGCTGAACGCCAACAACCTCCGCAACCTGTGTTTGCGTCAGCCGCGAACCCTCACGCAATTCTCTTAAGCGCTTTCCTATCTGCTCCATGTATAGCCCTCCCTGTTGATACCAGCATATCACGAAACCACATTTTTGTAAATATATCAATTTGATATTTTTATATATTCATTTTTGAAAGTGCACTTTCAAGTTGTTCGATAATGCGAATTATGGTAATATTAAGCAACATACAGCTGGCCGCACTCGTGATGCAAAGCCGTGTAGCTTTCAAGAGCATTTTTCCAGTTTGAAGTTTCTTGACCGAGCCTACGGCAGCGGTAATTTCCTAACCGAAACTACTCTACCCTTGCGCTGCTTTATAGATGAGGTAATTAAAGTGTTGATTGTGGGGACAATGGCAAAACGACAAACAGATTAATGGATAGGTTACTTTTGAGAAGGAGTATATCGCAACAGCCCCGTATTTGATTCTGATACCAAATACGGGGCATTTTCTTTAACATTTTACTATATATTGTTGTTTCGTGTAGCATTGAAACATTGCATATTGTGGCTTGTCGCTTATTTGTCGCTTAAATCTGCATTAAGATAATGAAAGATATTAATAGATAAGTGACAATCAGCTTTCGCTCTCACTCTCGTTATTCTCAATTGGCTCGGTTACAACTGTGTATTTTTTCTGAACTCCAACCCTGTTCTTGCTCACCAAACTGTAAAAAATGGCAGCGAATTTTTGTTTAACTGCTTTGCACACTCTCCAGCATTGCCTGATGCCACTATCTCGTCCGTGGCATTGAGATACACAGTATAG
Organism: Butyricicoccus sp. AM05-1; assembly: GCF_003474415.1. Classification (NCBI taxonomy): domain Bacteria; kingdom Bacillati; phylum Bacillota; class Clostridia; order Eubacteriales; family Butyricicoccaceae; genus Butyricicoccus; species Butyricicoccus sp. AM05-1. Next base: position 578,802 of record NZ_QUDG01000001.1, read on the forward strand.
TACAATCGTTCTCCTTTCATGATAATCTATACCCTCAGCAACACATACTTTTTCAAATATAATTATTTAAGAACTCAATTGCCCTTGTCTTCTCTTTACACTTGCACGAGTATTCCTCTTGGGTATTGAATCTGATGCTTATTTCGTAGTAAAGCACAGGGGCGGTGGTGTTATGTTCATCATAGCCGCTTATGAACTTACAAGCATCTTCCACGGTGTTAAAAGGAACAGCACTCCCGTGTGTCGGAACAATTATAACATTTTCAAGCTTTCTTGAAAGAGAAAATTCTAATTTCTTCCTGAAATTTTCCAGTTCTGTTTTATTCACAGTGACGAACTTGTCGTAGAGTTCATCTTGTTTTTTCTTAGAAAACTTTTGATATTTTGTTACCATATCTTTGAACAAGCTTTCAGGTGTATTTTCTACCCACTTGATAGTCATTCCAAAAGCGGAAAAAACTTCTTCCATCTTGTCCAAATTAATATAGCAAACTGCAAACCCTTGAGAGCGTAGTTGGTCAAGGGCGTTATTGGTAAACTCTCCAGATAGAACCGCCGAATAAAATGGGGCAGATTTCTTGTATTTCTCAACAAGGGGAACAATTGCCCCGGAAATTTCTTGCACCTTATTCTTAGAGTGTTTGCTGTATCTTCTCCAAGCCATTTCGATGAATGCCCTTGGTGTTCCCATCACAGTTTCACTGCCATTCTCTTCAATGACAATGTCAAGCTTGTGCTTATTTCCCCCAGCATCAATCCAACGGACTTCTTTTTGTCCATCTCTTGCTGGGCGCTCATGCTTATAATCCAAATAGAACCCAAGGCGCTCAACAGTTGGTCTGAGATAGTGAATCAAGGAAGTTTCAAAAAAGTCCCCAATGATTTCGCCATACATGTGAGCATATGATTGTGCCATTAGCTGTCCACCTCTTTTCCCTCAAATTGCGGAAGAATAACCTTTGCGATATGGTCGGCAAATGCTTGAGCCAACAGAGGCGGCACCGCATTTCCAACTTGGTCATCTTGCGTTAGCCATCTTGCTTTTCTTGTAAGGCAACCAAAAAACTTATAGTCATCATCAAATGATTGAAGTCGGGCTGCTTCTCGTACAGTAATACCTCGGTTCATAGTCGGATGTAATAAATCTGTTCTAAAATTGCAAGTCACTGTTCTTGCAGGCTGTGTCATATCCAACTTATAAACATTGTTCTTCTTAGTGCGTATCTCTGGTGGAAGGCAAGCATTAGTTGAGCCTTGAGGTATCAATGAATACCTGTACTGAATTTCTTTTGAGTGTCTTGTAGCCTTATGGCCGAAAAGAGTTCCTGGGGTTCTATGTCCTCTGCGTTCACGCTGATAATCATTTGTTGGCTCATTGGTATGTAGCAGTTCCATTTCGCCTTCGCCTTGGTCAAGCTTAGGTAAATCCGAAATTGCATCCTCAACAGTAACATACGGGAGTAAATCTTTTTGGAAAAGATTTACTTGATATGTACCCTCTTTTGTTGGGCCATGTGTGGGGGCGGGGAATGTGATTTTAACCCCATAGCCTTTTCTGACTCCAATCAGCACAAATCTGGGTCTTGCTTGAGGTACTCCGTAATCAGCTGCATTGATAATTTTATATTGGCACTCATAGCCAATCTCGTCAAATTCAGCAATTATAGCTTTGAGAACATTTCCTTTCTGCATTGAAAGAATTCCGTAAACATTCTCAAAAAATATAACTTTTGGCTGTAGTGATTTTGCAATACGGATGTACTCTCTAAACAACATATTGCGAGGGTCATCCGTCAATCTCTGTCCAGCAAGGCTAAACCCTTGGCAAGGTGGTCCGCCTGTGATAACATCAACAGAGTTGCACTTGTCCTTGATAATATCTTTGATTTCTTTCCCGGTAACTTCTCTAACATCTTTGAGGATGTAGGGGACACCCGGATGGTTATATGTAAAAGTATCTCTTGCACAAGGGTCACAATCATTCGCGCAAACACAAGTATACTGTCCTTGTCTGCAAAATCCCTCAGTGATTCCACCTGCACCCGAGAATAGGTCGACTGTATAATACATAGTGTTCTCCTTTGCTATATGTGCCCATTAAGAAGACACAAAAACCTATTTTATTATAGCACAAAATCATAGGAAAATCCAGTCGAAAAATCAAGAACAACCACCCCCGGAAAGTGAAAGAAAAGGGTTGACTTCAGCGAAAACAGTGATATACTTATAGGTAAGCTATAAGAGGATCGATGAGGGTGTGTTACACCCTTTTCACAAAATTTCAAGTTAACTTAACGCAAAGGATTTAATTCGTCCTTTGCGTTTTTTGTTTTTTAATGCATATTTTAAGGAGGAAAATCGAAAGTGCTGTCGGAGTTTGCGTAATCAAACTCAATAAATAATGATAGGAGGTGTCAATTAAACTTATCGTACCCTGAATCGGAGGTGAACTGATAGTGCGTTTAGTTTTACTGTGTGCAGTTTGGCACACAATCCGGACTGGTTCAATCCAGTCTTGTATCGTCAATCAACCATTGGACTTCTCCGATAGCATGGTTATCTAATCCTAAGGTTGCTTTCGCGTGGCGGAATTTCCGAAGCGTAGATTAGCACCGCAATCATTAGATGAGAAATCAACATTTACGGAGCATATATTCTGGTATCTAAATAAGCTCGGCTTGAGTGAAAATAGACTTGCAACTCTTGCGAGAATTGAGCAATCCGAGCTGAATAAAATCGTAAATATACATTCGTCGAAAGCCCGAAAGAATGTCCCGGTTTATCAACTTGTGAAGATTTGCTTGGCATTAGGACTAAACGAAGAGCAGGCAGCAGATTTAATGGCTCGGCGCGAGCGTGCGCTCTCTCCGGCTAATCCGCTACATGACCTCTATCGTCAGCTTATCCGCCTGTACGCAACCAATCCAGACTTGCAGAACAAGTATAAGTCCCAGCCAGAACGCTATTTAGATTTTGCGAACGACTTTCTTCGCGCAAATTATACCGGCTCTGACTGGACAGAACTCGAAAAGTTCTTATGAAAATATGGCTGCAGAATTTCTGCGGCCATATTTTTTACTTTCTCGAAGTTATTCCATTTTGCACTTAGCGCGCGACGTTGACGAAATGATAATATGGCGTCATGGTAGATGAAACCAAAATTGCTAACGAGAAAAGAGGTGAAAACCAATGCTGAAACTCAATCAGCTCATCATTGATGCCCCGGCAACGGTCGGCGACCACTTCCGCTTCCTCGGTTTCAAACCGGCGTACGAATACGCAAACGGCCAGCCGACACAGAAAATCAAGGGTTATCGTTGCGAGGTAGTCATGCTCGACCGCGGATATTCAACGCTTTATGTGACGGTGCCCCAGGCACCCGAAAATCTGGCGTTCGACAGTCCCGTTGTGGTGAAAGACCTTGTTCTCAAGGCTTATGTCATCAGCGGCAAGTGCCGCATTGTGGCAACAGCATCGTCCATCGAAGCCCTCACTGTCGAGTAAGTCGTAACAATCGGGCTGCTGCCTTTCAAAGGTGGCAGCCCCATATTTTTGAAAGGAGGAATTGAATGGCCAACAATCAGGTTAGCAAGTCTTGGTTCGCGGTCTTGGCCAACCCAGAAGATCACGGTTACTCAGGAACGCCACAGGAAATCTGTGAAAAGATGCGTGACGATTGGATTGGTAGCAGTACCACAAGGTCCGGCGCATGGACCTACTGCCTATCAGCGGCTGGACTTCCACATATCCACATGGTCGTCGAGTCCGAAGATGCTATGCGATTTAGTGCTGTGAAGAAGGCCTATGCTTGTGGCGCCCATTTGGAGCCGACGAAGGGGAGCAAAAAGCAAGCCGATGATTACATCAACAAGAGGACTCCTTACGATGAAAAAGGTGAGAAAGTCTTGTGCTTGGTTCGTGCTGGCGAGATTAAGGGCGCCCAAGGCAAGCGATCAGATCTCGATGAAATTGTCGCTCTGCTCGATGAAGGTAAAACCCCTGAACAAATCATGTCGCGCAACATTCATTTTCGCAGGTTCGAAAAAATCATTCGGGACGAATATTTTGCACGACTTCTCAAGAAAACGCCGCCCATTCGTGAAGTCAAGGTTCATTGGCTGTGCGGAGCGTCTGGCACTGGAAAAAGCTATACTTTTGTTCGTCTCTGCGAGAGCGTAAGCGAGGACAATATTTATTTTGTCACCAATCTCGATAACGGTACTTTCGATAAATATGCTGGACAACCTATTCTTTTTGTCGATGAGTTAAAGGAAGACAGCATTTCATATGCAGGGCTTCTTGCCTTACTTGACCGCTACAAACGCCAAGTTTCAGTGCGTTATTCCAATACCTATGCGCTTTGGAATGAAGTGTATATTACGAGCGTGTTCGCACCTGAGCAGCTATACCAAGAAATGGTTTCATACCATAAGCGTCCGACCGATACATACGAACAGCTGCGTCGGCGCATAACCGACTTAACATACTTCTATTTTGACTGTAATCATCAACGTCGGCAGTTTTTCACGCTAATGGACTTCTACAATGATATTACAGATTTGAGGAAGTCGCTCGAATAAGCTATATGGCGAAGTGGCGGGATAGTATTACCCCCGCCACTTTGTTACAGTTACAAAACCCCAAAAAGTCCTGTAAAATCAAGGTTTTTCGCACATAACGATGTAACGAAAGCCGTTACAAAACATCATGACTTCGTTACACCGAGAAAGGTAGGAACCTATAATGACAAACAACAAAAAAGCTGAACTCATCAGCGAAACCACTCTACGCTATGCCGGTTATCGTTTTAGCGAAGGAATCAAGCAGATTATATCCAATCCGCGCAAGCAGATGGGCGTGCTGGTCATTCTGGCACTGGCGCTGCTGTGTCACGTCCTCACGAAGCACATTTTTACCGGCAACCCTATTGAGGGACCGCTCAATGTTGGCGTACAGCTTCTTAACGCTTCTATCACGCTCATCGGGCTGTTGTGCTATGTTTTGTATCATGGTACACCCAAAGTTGCATATCGCACACATAACAATCTTTCGCGCATCGGTTTTTGCAATGCGGCCGGAGAGGTTCCGCTTTTATTGCGCGAATATCCATATCGTGGTCGAGCAACTTTTCGACAAGTAGATTGTCTTGAATTTCTCGCCTGCGGCATCGACAAATCCATTTGGGAGAACAAGAAAACCGCTATCGAGGCAGCTCTAAATGTTCATCTGGCCAAGGTGGAAGAAATAGAGGGAAAGCAAGGTATTCGTCTGTATACTGTCCCTGCTGACCAAGGATTGGCAGATAAAATCATCTGGCAGGATACAATGCTGAACACCCAAATTCCGGTATGTAAGATAGCTCTGGGACAAAGCCTCTTGGAACAGGTTATCGTCGATCTTAATGTAACACCGCACCTGCTAATCGGCGGTTCGACGGGTTCAGGCAAAACCGTATTGCTGCGGCTCATTCTTATGCAGCTCCTCCAAAAACAAAATGTCGATGTCACCATCGCAGATTTTAAAGGCGGCGTAGACTTCTCGGCGCATTGGAAAAATCACCCTAACTGCCAGATGATTTTCGACCGCGCTACACTGTTAACCTATCTTAACTATCTAGTAGATGAGTTAAACCAACGTAAGGCGTTGTTCGCCTCAAAAGACGATTGTAACAACATTTTTGATTTCAACGTCAACCCACTCTACACGCTCAATGATACAGAACCACTCCATCGTATAGTATTTGCAGTTGATGAGGTTGCCGAGGTTCTTGACAAGACCGGCTTGAGCAAAGAAGAAAAGGAGCAGGTCGCACAAATCGAGAGCCGCATCGCAACCATTGCACGCCTCGGTCGCGCGTTTGGTATTCACCTGATATTGGCAACACAGCGTCCCGATGCCAATATCTTATCCGGCCAAATCAAAAACAACATTGGTTATCGAGTTTGCGGCCGCGCTGACAATGTTTTGTCTATGATAATTCTCGATAATACATCTGCCGCCGATGAAATCCCCTCTGACGCACAGGGTCGCTTTATTGACAGTAATGGTACTGTGTTTCAAGGATACTGGTTCGACGAGTCATCTGTCGATTGGGGGACGATTTGAATGAAGCACACCGAGGATTACGGCACCGGCATTCCCCAACATGAGATTGACGCGCTGGCACGGCTGCTGCTCCCCGAAATTCAAGCATTTTTTGCGTCCGAGGAAGGACAGCGAGAATACGCCGCTTGGAAACAGAAGCAAGCCTCTAAAGAAAAGTCCGAATAAATCAACAAGGGCAGGAACCTCGGTTCCCGCCCTTTGTCTGTATCATTACAAAATTACATTGATAGAAATGAAAAATCCGAACACATCTTTTACTTGAATAAGATGGTTCGGATTTCTCTTGTTTGGTGGAAGTTACAGGGCTCGAACCTGTGACCCTCTGCTTGTAAGGCAGATGCTCTCCCAGCTGAGCTAAACTTCCATCGGGTCGTTGTCGTCGTTGTCTCATCCCTGACGACTTGTTTAGTATATAACAGAATTACGAATCTGTCAACACATTTTCTGAAAAAACTCCAAAAAATTTTTAGACCCGAAAATTTACACCGCGCACAGCACTCTCCGACATGCGCGGCGCAATGTATTATTTTATTGTTCCATATTTTCGCAGAACCGCATCAGCATTGCCGCAGCCTGTGCGCGGGTGGCATTCCCCTGTGGATTCAGTCTGCCGTGCGAGCCGTTGACGATTCCGTTCGCCGCCGCCCATCGCATGGCATCAGCCGCATAGGCGCTGACGGTATCCGCATCCGCAAAGGCATCCAGTGTGCCACTGGCTTCGGGAGCATCCGCATAGCGGTACAGCATGGTGACGAGCTGCTCTCGTGTAATGCCAGCCTCCGGCACGCGGCCATCCGAAATGCCTGCCGACTGCGCCCACGCCATGCCCTTCTCGTACCAGCTTGCACCGCCGGTCGTATCCGCACCCGCGTACCGTGCGAGAATCGTCATCAGCATACCGCGCGTGGTCGTGCCATCCGGCGAGAACGCATCCGTACCTGTACCGCTCATCAGACCCTTTTCCACAACACAGTGCACGGCATCGGCGTACCACTCGGTTGGCTTGACGTCATCGAAGCTCACATTTTGAGCAGGCTGTCTCTCGAAAATAGGCGTAAGCGTGACATTGCACGCAGGCATGACGAATGTAAACTGACCGTCCTTCTCCGTCACTGCGACCGGCTTGCCGCTCTGGTCGGTAACCGCGATTGTTTTGAGCGCATAGCCTTCCTTTGGCACAGCTTTAATCATCACTGTGCTGCCTTTGGCTGCGTTTTCCGGCGTGATTGAGACCTCGCCGTGCTCACTCTTAGCCGCAGTCACCGCACCGGTCGGCGTGCGAACCGGACCGCCGCCGCCACTGCCGCTCGTTCCGCCACTCTGCTGAGCGGTGAACACCGGTGCTGCAGTCTGCGTGCCGTTCAGTTTAGTAAGTGCTTCCTCCGTCAGCGTCGTGTACGTTTTATCACCGATTTTCCACCCGTCAAACGTGTATCCGCACTTACTGTCGGCCGGAAACGCCGTTCCGATATCTCCCGCGCCATAAACGTTGGTCTGCGCACTGCTGTCCGCAAACACGAACGTGATCTCCGCGCGGCGCACGTCCACTGCAGAACGGTCGATCGTGTACGTCACGCCATGGATGGTCAGCGTATCGCCCGCGGCCACGGCATCCGGCGCAGAAACCGTGATCGGCTCGGTCGCAAAGCCGGTCAGTCGAATCGTCAGGCCGTCGATTACGGCAGTAACGGTACTCGGCGTGACAGTTGCCGTCTCGAGCGCCTTCTTGATCTGAAACGAGAAGGTTTGTGCCTCGGGCAGCACATAGTTACGCGCCTTTCCGCCTGCCAGAGCGACCGCGCGTGCGGTGTACTCCCCGATTTCGGTCCGGCTGCCGTCCTCGATTATGGCAGTAAGCGCATCTCCGTTCACCGCGCCAATCGTTTCTGCCGTGACCGACTTCGGCGTGCTATCATAATAGAAAATACTCTCGCTGTTCCATTTTATCTCAACAGGCTTCGGCTGTACGGTCAACACGCCGTTTTCGTATGTAATTTTGTAATTTTCGGCTTTTGCGTCCATCGGAATAATCGTGTAAGTTCCAATATCGCTAAACTGCGCATAGTCAAACGCATAGTTCAGACCCGAAAGCACGTTTTCGTTCTCATTGTTCACGAATCCGTTGATTTCCGCACCATTATCACTTAACGTTTCTCCATAGGTTATTGTTTTACCCTTAGCGCGAATACACAGCGGCGCTTTTTCAATATGAAACCGAACCGCTTGCGAGGTTGCGGAAGCCGTACTGCTCGTTTCCGGTGCATACGCTTCCACCCAGTAAGTTCCAGCGTTGATCGGTGCACCGTCCAGTTGATTGCTTTTTGCGCCGTTGCTGTCGGCGTAGTAGCGATACGTCGGCGCGGACGTGCCCGAGCAGGTCAGATTGCCCTCGCTGTACGGCAGGCCGGTATAAACTGCATCCTTCGCAATTACAACAAGTTCGACTGTTTTAGGCAGGATTTTACCTTTTACGATGCAGTTTCCGTCTTTCAGCGTGTAATTTTCATTCGTAAGTGTAACTGCAATCGTCACGTCCCTCTCGCCGACTTCAGCAGATGCGTAGCGCGTAGCGAATGTGTAATCCGTGCCCTCGCTCAGTACCGCGCCATCCGGTAGGTTGCTGAACGCCAGACCGCTAATCTGCGCATCATCATCGCGTCCGTTGTATGTCTTGTCTTCGATTTTCAGCACTGCTGTATCCAAAGAAATCGTGCGCCTATTGATTGAAAAGCTGCCGATATCCATCCGTTTGACCGCAGAAAAATTGTCACTCGATGCAATCTCGACCGCCACGTTGTAAGTTCCGGCATGAACCGGCAAAGCCGTGCTGTCGTTGTACCAAACTGTGACCTCGCCAACACCTGTTTTCGTCCACACAGACGCCTCACGAGGCTTGCCGTCATATATTGGATCCGCAGGCAGCGCAACTTTGTAATCCACGTCCTTTTCCGGTATTTTCTGCGTGATTTGGAACGTTTCCTCAACTTTTCCGGTGTAATTACCCTTACCGCTAATTGTCACCGTTGCCGTACCGCAGTTTACATTATTGGCGTAGGAAAGCTCAAAATCCGTACCATTTAACAATTCTTTTCCATTTATCATAACGATCGGCTTAGGATTATGCGCACTTTCGTTATACACATACTCGGTCTGCTTCATATCAATCTGCGCGTCCGCAATATCCCGCGGAGTAACTTTCAACGTACCATTGACGTAAGTAATTGCATAATTTCCCGTCTTATCTGTATCATTTCTGCTTATTTTCGCGCCACTTGGCACATTTGACATTTCTCCAGCATCGGTCAGTGTTCCAGATACTATAACCTTGGTAATTTCATCGCCGTTTACCAGCCCGTCTGCCATGTATGAATTTCTCACCAGAGGTTCGCCATCGTACACTTTCTCTGCACTTTCCGCCGTAATTGTAAGCGCTTTCGGTTGGATTTCTGCAGAATACTCCTCGCTTTCCACGATGTACTTACCGTTCTCCGACGCAAATTTGAGCCGATATTTGTCCCCGATATTCGGGACGGTATCACCGTTTATAACCTCGAATCTGCCGGACAGGTCTGCGCCGTTCAGCGTTGCACTGCAGCCGGAAGCATCAACCATTTCATTCCAGGTCTGGCCGTATGTGCCCTTAGCCGACGTAATCCAGTCTATAATCGGTGTTTCTTCTTTTGAACCTTCTTCTGAGATTAAAACAATCTCGAGTTCGTCAGATAAACCATTACACTCGGCTTTCATATGATATGTTTGCCCTGCTTTTGCATTACAAGTAACAATCATGTCCCAGTGCACATCTATTTTGTTTGTCTGCTTATTTGGTTCTTCTTCCCTACGAAATGTGACACCATTATTCGTGTTTTCGTCCACTATTGTTTTATCTTCTGCATACAATGAAATATTGCATGTTGCTTCGTGGTTGACCGTCAGATCCTGGAAAAGTGCATCCGCCGTATACATATCCTTGTATGGCTCATCACCAGTTGGAATCGAAACAGTAATCGACTTTTCAACTACGGGTGTACCATTTCGATTGATTCGGATTGATGTAGTTGGTTGAGCCTTTCTACATATCCGTTCCGGATAAACCGCATTCTGATAAGTACCGTCGGCCGCTCCCGCAGGAACGACTACCATGCCGAGCGCCATCGAGAGCGCCAAGACCGTCGAAAATGCCGTTTTAAGACGTTTCACGTTTTCCTCCTGACCCGCAAGCTGGGATTTGACGATTGCATACGCTTCGTTCACTGCACTCTGCACAATTTTTCGCAGAGCATACACATATTTTTATTTAGCTTACCATGAGGTTTCATATGCGTCAATATTGTAATCGACAAAATTCGACACATAATATTCAGCATTTTCCATAAAGCACAGCCAGTCGTTAGTCTGTTTCTTCGTGTCTCATCCACTTATGCAGTGTGCCTTTTATTCGGCAGAATATTCATATTTGCATATTTATGTTATTATCTTAAAAACGACTACTAATTCTCTATTATGTCATTTCCATATATACTATCTGATGTTTTTCGTTTAATGACTATGCGTTCATTTATCTGCGTTTCGTATAAATATTCTATAAGTGCAAGAAAACACCGTGAAGCTTTTCACAGAGCTGCGCCGTTGATGAGCAATAATAAGACGAAAAACACGAGCGCTGTATATTTACTCTGGAAGCAGACCAGTCCTCGGCGTATTCCATGAGATACGTTGTCACCAGACGAACATAGGAACTTTTATTCGGAAAGATTCCAATCACGCTGGTACGTCTCCAGATTTCACGATTCAATCTCTCAATCATGTTGGAAGATGAGTTTTTCCACGCATCCAGCGAGGTACATCGTGCCCATTCGGGTATCCAAACGACGAGGACGATAACCGCTGCGGTATCCGCTCCTGCCGTCCGTGCGCTGGCTCTTCTCTGCTCCCAGCTGCTGATCGACCTCTGCCTCCATCAGCTCTATGCACAGCCATTCCAGCATACTCAGCATCGGATCCGGCTGCGTCACACATTGCAGTAGCAATTCTGTCAGATTTGTGGTATTCTTTTTGTGAGCCATTAGGGTCTCTCCTTTACATCATGATTTTTTCGACAACTATCATTTTACAGGAGCCCTAATGGCTTGTCCATTCTCTGTTTGCTTTTGCGAACTTGATTACCAAACAGCCATATATGGCGGATGCAGGAGCAAAAATATAACAATCCATAGCAGAAAGGGTACAAAACAACAGCATAGGATCACACAAAAATATAAAAAAGCGGGGTAATATCAATGGACGATAACCTGAATTTGTTTTCCTTGGTAGATGAAAAAGAAAAATCGGCACCAAACAAAAAGCGAGGCAGCAAACTTGACGTAGTGGAGATGGGGTACAAGCAGGCGCACACTGTCACATGGCAGGAATTGTTTGAGGGATTTGATACCATTCACGCCATTACATTTTCCTCCGGCCTGAATTTTGTGTATCAGCTGCTGGATATGTTCGATCATGCGGAGATTATCTTTGGCTGTGAGCATATCCTTTCCTCGTCCATGAATCAGATTATTGCTTATCAAGATAAGCTGATCGAGCGAATGCGCGAGCAGTCAAGTGAAAAAATGAATGATCTGCTTGCCCGTATGGATAAGGGAGAAGTTCGGTTTTATGTATCCCGCGGTACGGTTTCCCACGAAAAACTGTATCTGTTGGAGACGGCAGATGGCCGAAAGCGCTGCAATATGCAGATGCGGGCGAAAATATTGATGAACTGCCCATTGCCGGCACAATCAAGGCGAATAAAGTCTTTGTGATCGAGCTGACAGAGGCAACTGCGGATGATGCGACGGAAGTCAAATTTATTCTGGATGTACATAATCTGGCGGATAAACTGAAGCCGTATATGCCTAGGCAGGATAAGAAAACAAGTAAACAGGGCAAAACGATCATTTCGGCGACACAGATTGTCAAGCTGCGGCGGCAAATCCAAAATGAGAAGATTAAAGAAAAAGAACTGAGAAGTGAATACCCGCAGTTGATAATCGATGCGGATAAGCAAAGTGCCACTCTGAATGGCGAGGCACTGAACCTGCATCCGACAGAAGAGGAGATTCGCCATGATGTAGGGTTATTCCGCGATTATATGGACGGATACAGCCGTTTTCATGGTGATTATGAGGGGATGCAGTATCGGTATTTTGAGTTTGCGAACTGGTTCTTTTGTTCGCCGCTGATGGCAACGATGCGCGATATGGCAGCAAGGTTTGATCAGCAGCGGTTGCCGTATCCGGTATTTGGCTTGGTTTATGGACAGAGCAAGGCCGGGAAGACCAGCTTTCTGGAAACACTGCTCAAAATGATGATCGGCCAGAAACCTAAGATTTCGGCACCGGATTTTACCCGATCTGGTATTGAAAACCTGAAACGAACCGTGCAAGGTGCCCCGATCATTGTAGATGACTTGACGAATACACGCTTTAATCAGCACGCGATCGAAACTATCAAGAATGATGATTTTGGTGTGAGCGATCATTTGACACATTATTCTGCGGTTGTCATCAGTGCTAACGAGGATGTAAAAGCGGTTGCACCGGAGGTCATTCGCCGAACAGTTATCTGTCGTGTAGAAGCGGGTCTGACCAATACCGAAGTGATGCGCAGCAACGTGGTACGCTCGGTGCAGCAGAAGATCGGCACAGCATTCTATCGGGAATACTTACGCAGAATGCTGGAACAAATGCCGGATTTACTCGATCAGCTAAAGGATGATGAAACCGAGGCACCGGATATTTTACAGATTTCCTCGGAGATTATCGTTGCTGTCATGCAGCAGTTTGGCAGTGATGTGCTGCCGGATTATATCCGAACGCTTTCACTGGAGAATTATTTCAGTGAGCACGTTACCGGCAAATACGCGATCAAGTTGATTCAAAATGCATGGCGGACGAGCAAAAAGTCGTTTGTTGTGAATAAGCACAGCAATGAACTGCGTTACAATGCGGGTGTACCGTATGAAGCGGACCGCCTGATGAAAGAATTGCCGGAAACACTGGAGGCCCATAAATCTCGTGAGTGGGTCGTGATGAACCTGCAGACCGCACGGGAATTTTTCGATGTGAATTTCAGAAAGGGATTGTGGCGGTTTTGAGAGCGGCAATGAGGCGCCTTGCAGTTTGTGAGTATGCGGCAGGCAGTGGTTTGCAGATGGCTTAAATAAGGGAAGCCCGGAGTCGGATCAGTAATTTAGTGTACAAACCGGAGAATGCTAGGCAGAACTGTGAAAAGTTCTACTTCTATATAAGCGCAATAGGCTGTGTTTTCAAGGTGTAATTATTGAAAACACAGCCTATTTGCTATATGATTAATTAAACTGGAACCGATTTACAGAGCAAAATGATAAATTTTGCAAAGGATGGAGAAGATGAAAATTCGCTACAAAAAGGGTTGTACTCTCGGAATATATTATTTAGAGGGACTATCCCGAATTCTGTGTAACCGCCAAAATGCGGTATAAAATAGAACTTATATTTCAAGGCGGGAGCGGCGCTGGCTGCGCCCGCCTTGTCTACAACATAACGCCAACGGGGGCGGAAGTCAAGGGGCACCCTCGTCCATTGGAGCCTCGCCGGCGGCGTAGCGCCCCTTGACCTTCAAGCCGGGTTATTACCCAGGCATCCGAGCCTCAAAATAGATTGCCAACTGGGTATGAATCATGCTCCAGTCCTGTCTGCGGCCGGTCCACTTTTTCGTGATGTCGATCATCGCCAAATACAGCATTTTGAAAAGGCTGTCATCGGTTGGAAACACGGATTTCGACTTGTTTACCTTCCTGAGCTGACGGTTGAAGCCTTCGATCGTGTTGGTCGTATAGATCAGCCGCCGAAGTTCTTGAGGAAACTTGAAATAGGTACTGAGATTTGCCCAGTTATCCCTCCACGACTGAGAAATTTTGGGGTATTTCTTGTCCCAGTGTTCTGCGAACGTGTCTAACGCGTCCAAAGCAGCCGGTTCATCTACCGCTGCGTAGACTGCTTTCAAGTCAGCCATAAGTGCCTTCAAATCCTTGTAGGAGACATATTTGCTGGAATTTCGAAGCTGATGGATGATGCAGTTCTGGGTTTCCGTTTTGGGATAGACCGCCTCGATCGCCGCAGAGAAACCGATCAAATTATCCGTGCAGGCAATGAAAATGTCCTCGATGTCCTGGCTGATGCTGGTCTGATTTTTTCTCAGCACCTTGGGTTCAAATTCGCTCTTGCGATCTCGCGGCACAGATACCTCTACATCGCCAAAACTGGTGCGCAGGGTTTTTCTGCTGTGCCCGTTCCGGCTGTTATCCGTGTCCTTGTTCTTGCTGCCTACATTCGCCAGCTGCAGCAGCTCACGGATTTTTTCGCGACGTGCGTTTTCTTCTGGGGGTTCTTTTCCTTCTTGCCATTGTGATTACCTCCGCCATCCTGCTTCTATTCTACACCTTGTTGGAGGTTTACACGAAGTTTGGGATGGAGTCCGCCCAATCTAGCCTTTACCAGACTGATTCTAGCAGATGAAATGCTCAACTTGATATTGCAATTTGCGATTATTTTTGTGAGCCATTAGTGTCTCTCCTTTACATCATGATTTTTTCGACAACTATCATTTTATAGGAGCCTTGATGGCTTGTCTATTTTCTGTTTGCTTTTGCGAACTTGATTATACACTATCGTTTAGTTTCTCCTTAAATCCATGCTATTCTTCCTGATTCATATGATAAGGTACAATAAGTTGCGCAAATTGAAAACCGCATAAAAGAAGACATAGCTTGCAGGCTCTGGTAGAAGGAAGTTACCACACACCATTCTGAAAGGAGACAACAAACTATGTCCGAGAGAATTGTACAGCTGAATGAGGAAATTATCAAGGAGAAAATCAAGGAATTGGTCCGCAGCAGCGTGGAGGAAACCCTGAACGAACTGCTGGAAAAAGAGACGGAGTCCTTGACACAGGCTGCCCGCTACGAGCGCAGCAAGGTCCGCATGGCTACCGCAGCGGCCACTATGACCGGAATCTCACCACCGCCTCTGGTGACGTCACGCTCCATATGCCGCGACTCAAGGGCGTATCCTTTGAGACTGCCATCATCGAACGGTATCTCTGCCGGGAGAGCAGCTGGAGGAGGCCCTCATCGAGATGTATCTGGCAGGCGTCTCCGTGCACCGGGTAGAGGACATCACCGAGGCGCTGTGGGTCAGCAAGGTCTCGCCCGCCATCATCAGTGAACCGAACAAGAAAGCCTACGTTCACATCGAGGACTGGCGGAACCGCCCCTTGCAGGACGGACGCTATCCATACGTCTACGTGGACGGCATCTCCTGCGCCGCAACTGGGGCGGAGAGTATGAAAATATAGCCATTTGGGTGGCAATCGCCGTGAATGATGACGGTTTCCATGAGGTTTTAGGCGCCGCTGAGGGAATGAAAGAGGACAAGGCCAGCTAGGTCAGCTTCTTCCAGTGGCTCCGCGGACGCGCTTGGACGGCGTAAAACTCATCGTCGGCGACAAGTGCATGGGGATGCTGGAGGCCGTGGGCGAGGTGTTCCCGGACGCTAAATACCAGCGCTGCACGGTGCATTTCTACCGCAATGTTTTCTCTGTTGTGCCTAAATCCAAGGTCAAAATTGTGGCAAAAATGCCTAAGGCGATCCACGCCCAGAAGAGCAAAAAGGCGTCCCGCGACAAGGCTAAAGCGGTCGTTGCCGAACTGCGCGCCATGAAGCTGAAGGAGGCTGCCAAGTTGAGGAGACGCTGACCTACTGCGATTTTCCCAGTGAGCATTGGACGCGCATCCGCACCAACAATGTGATCGAGCGGCTGAACCGTGAGATCCGCCGCAGAACCCGCGTGGTGGGGACGTTCCCTGACGGCAACTCTGCTCTGATGCTGGTCTGCGCTTGGCTTCGCCATGTGGCGGGCGCGCAGTGGGGCAGAAAAAATATATGAACATGAAGCACTCGGAGACGGCGCTGGACGACGCCTTCATTGCCGGCTGACTTCACTCAGCCGGAGAACCTGCAAACAATTTTGCGCATAAATCTTGACGGGACCGAGTCTATTAGATGCACGCATGTGATATAATCTTGGCCACGCATTTTGTCAATTCGTATACAGATCTTTGTCGAAATCATAGATGTTGCCGCACTGTTTGCGATTATTGAACACAAAAAAAGTGCTCTCCGCTTGCTGGAGAGCACCTTCGTTTTTTACTTAGCCGACACGCTGTCTGGAGTGGTGCAATTCGATCTGCTTGGACTTGATGAACACGCTCAGCTTCTTGTAGGCAAGCATGGTAATCGCAGTCAGGATTGCGCCTTTGATGAGATTGAACGGCAGAACGCCGAGCAGCAGATAGCCCTGCATGCCGGTCACATACGGGTTGATCGCGTTGCATGCATCAAAGATAGCCTGCAGCGGCATAACCTGCGAATAAAACGGAATGATAAGAAAATAGTTGGTCAGCATGCCGACACAGGCCATAGCGACCGATCCGGCTGCACAGCCGAGGACAGCCATCTTGCGGCTCTTGTGACCGCGGTACAGCAGCACAGCGATAACAACGAGCGTGGAAAGCATCAGGAAATCTGCGACCTCACCGGAGCCGCCGGTCTGGGTCTGGGTCAGATGAATGATGTCCTTGATGCCGATCATCGTGATCGCCGGAGCGATGCCGAAGATAAACGCACCGATGAGCACGACTGCGCCGGACAGATCCACCTTGAGGAACGGCGGCATGAACGGAATCGGGAATTCAAAGTACATCAGCACGGTTGCGATAGCCGCAAAAATTGCGGTGTAGGTGATTTTGCTGGTTTTTGTCATTGCTGTTTTTCTCCCTTTCAGGAGTCCTGTTCCATAAATAAAACAAGCCCCTGGATTGCTCCAGAGGCATACAGACGTAGCGATAGGTACATCTGTTTCTCTCATCCGGACTATAACCGTCGGTTGGGATTCTAACCCATCATGCCTTGCGGCTCGCAGACTATCAGGCTCGAAGCCTGTATACTGCCGGTGGAGACTTTCACTCCGCCCTGAAACAGAACTGATTTATTTATACTGCTATTATAGTCGCCGGTAAGGGGTTTGTCAACACTTCAGCAAGAAAAACATAAAGCCGCCTTTCCTTGCGAAAAGCGGCTTTTATCAGAAATCAGTCTTCCTTGCTGCCCATCAGAGTAACCATAACAGCCTTCTGTGCGTGCAGGCGGTTTTCTGCTTCCTCGAAAATTTCGTTTGCGTGCTCCTCGAACACCTTGGTGGTGATCTCCTGCTCGCGATATGCCGGCAGGCAGTGCTGCACCATGCAGCCCGGCTTTGCAGCAGCCAGCAGCTCATCATTGACCTGATAGCCCTGGAATGCCTTCATGCGGACTTCCTTCTCGGCTTCCTGACCCATGGACGCCCATGTATCAGTGATAACAACGTCTGCGTTCTCTGCAGCCTTCATCGGGTCATCGGTGATGAAGAAGTTCGGGTTCGGCTCTGCGAATGCCATAACCTCAGCGTCCGGACGGTAGTCCACCGGCGTTGCGATGGAAACCTTCATGCCGGTCTTGAGGCCGCCGACGATCAGCGAGTTTGCCATGTTGTTGCCGTCGCCAATGTAGCACAGCTTGAGACCCTCAAGAACGGCAAACTTCTCACGGATGGTCATGAGGTCCGCCAGAACCTGACACGGATGGCAGAAATCAGTCAGACCGTTGATGATCGGAATAGAGCCGTAGTTTGCCAGATCCTCTACTTCCTTCTGCTCGTAGGTACGGATCATGATGCCGTCCAGATAGCGGCTCAGCACGCGGGCCGTATCCTGTACCGGTTCGCCGCGGCCAATCTGCAGATCACGGTTGGACAGGAACAGCGCCTGACCGCCCAGCTGATACATGCCGGTCTCGAAGGAAACACGGGTACGGGTGGAGGACTTCTGGAAGATCATGCCAAGACTCTTGCCTTCCAGGTGACGATGGGAAATGTTGTGCTTTCTCTCATACTTGAGCTGATCCGCCAGATCGAGCAGACCGATGATCTCCTCGGTGGAGCAGTCAAGCAGCTTCAGTAAATGCTTCATTGTAATAACCCCTTTCTGCAAATTAGCAATGAGTAATTAGTAGTTAGTAATTATTTAGGTGCTGCTGCACCAGTGCGATAATCACGTTAATTACTAATTTCTCATTTCTAATTACTAATTGTCAAAACCTTTGATTAAAATACCTTTGCCATGATAGCGAGTGCTTCATCCATTTCTTCCTTCGAAATGGTGAGCGGCGGGAGCAGACGAACGGCATTTTTGCCGGCGGTGATCGCCAGAACGCCGTTTTCGATCAGCTTATTGGCAAACACGGAGTGCTTTCCTTCCTCAACGATGATGCCGAGCATGAGACCCATGCCGCGCACGCCCTTGATATTCGGCGAGCCAAGGGACAGGATGCCGTTGCGAAGGTACTCGCCCTTTTCGCGTACTTTCATCAGAAACTGGCCGTCACCGACGGTATCGAGCACGACGTTTGCTGCGGAGCAGACAATCGGCGTACCGCCGAAGGTGGTCGCGTGCGTGCCCGGCGTCAGGACGTTGCAGCAGGTATCCGCCGCCATGACAGCGCCGATCGGCATGCCGCCGCCAAGACCCTTTGCCATAGTGACAACGTCCGGCTTGATGTCGTACTGCTGGAAGGCAAACAGGCTGCCGGTACGGCCGATACCAGTCTGCACCTCGTCGATGATGAGCAGCATATCCTTCTCGCGGCAGAGCATCTCTACCTCCTTGACGAACTCGCGGTCAAGCGGCAGAACACCGCCCTCGCCCTGAATCAGCTCCATCATGATGGCGCAGGTCATATCGTCCGCCTTTGCGCGTACCGACTTGATGTCGTTGGCGACCGCGTAATCAAAGCCCTCGGTAAACGGGAAGAAATAGTTGTGGAAACGCTCCTGACCGGTGGCCTTCAGCGTGGTTACGGTACGTCCGTGGAAGGAATTGATGAGCGTCAGCACCTTGAAGCGGCCCTCGCCGTACTTGTCGAACGAGTACTTGCGCGCCAGTTTGATGGCACCCTCGTTTGCCTCGGCGCCCGAGTTGGCAAAGAATACCTTGCCGCCCAGATGCGTCTTTTCTACCAGCTTCTTGGCAACCTGAACCATCGGCTCGGTGGTGAACAGGTTGGAAACATGCATCAGCTTGTGCGCCTGCTTATCGATCGCGTCAATGATTGCCGGATTGGCATAACCAAGGCAGTTTACACCGATGCCGGAAGCAAGATCGATGTACTTCTTGCCCTCAACGTCCCACAGGGTCGCACCCTCGCCGTGGTCCAGCGCAATCGGAAACCGACCATAGGTGTTCATTACATATTTATTTTCTTCGCTTTTTAATTCATTGTAAGTCATAGGGTATCACCTTTTATCGGAGATACAGAGCGAATCATTCTCCATTCTCCATTTTCAATTCTCAATTACTGAAACATAGTGCCTGCGCCGACCTTGGAAAGCAGCTCGATCAGAATCGAATGCTTGACACGGCCGTCCAGAATGGTGGCACGCTCAACGCCCTTGCGGACTGCCTCAACACAGCAGTCTACCTTGGGGATCATGCCGCCCTTGATGATGCCGTCGCGCACCAGCTTCGGCACCTCGGACACCTTGAGACGGTGAATGACACTGTCCGGATCGTTAATGTCCTGCATCAGACCGCGTACGTCGGTCAGCAGAATCAGCTTTTTTGCACCGAGTGCAACTGCCAGCTTGCTGGCTGCTGTATCAGCGTTGATGTTGTAGTTGGTTTCATCGTCGATGCCCTGTGCAACGGTCGAAACGACCGGAATATAGCCCTGCTGCAGCACGTCGATAACCGGAGACGGGTCTACGTCCATAATGTCGCCGACGTAGCCGTAATCCGTACCCGAGCGGTCGGTCAGGCGCTTTGCCTGAAACAGGCCACCGTCCATGCCGCCAAGACCGATGCCGCGTCCGCCTGCCTTCTCGAGCAGGGTTACAAGGTCCTTGTTGACCTTGCCGCACAGCACCATCTGGACGATATCCATGGTTTCACGATCGGTGTAGCGCAGGCCGTTGACAAACTTGCTCTCCTTGCCGATCTTTCCCAGCATTTCATTGATCTCCGGGCCGCCGCCGTGTACGATAACGACCTTGACGCCGACCAGATTGAGCAGTACCAGATCGTGGATGACCGCGTCCTTCAGCTCCTCGTTGATCATTGCGTTGCCGCCGTATTTTACGACAACGGTCTGACCGTAATATTCCTGAATATACGGAAGCGCTTCGACCAGAATATTGGCACGCAGCTCCGCATCAAGTTGAGTATCCATACTAATTCGTTCCTTTATCGGGAGTTTTCTTCGTTTTTAAGAATCAAGTTCTGTAATCTCCGTTGATCTTAACGTAATCGTAAGTAAGATCGCAGCCCCATGCAGTAGCGCTGTCCTCGCCCTCATTTACGTCAACTGCAATGGTAACCTCGCTCTCGGAGAGCACCTTCTTCGCCAGTTCTTCATCAAAATCCAGAGCAGCACCCTTGTCGCAGACTGCTACGCTGCCTGCAGCGGACTCGAACGCCACAGAAACGTACTCTGGACGGAACGGTGCCTTGGAGTAACCCATTGCACACAGTACACGACCCCAGTTTGCATCTGCGCCGAACATCGCCGCCTTGACGAGGTTGGAGCCGACAACGGCCTTGGCCAGTCGCTCAGCTGCCTCCTCGGAGCGGGAGTTCTTAACGGTGCAGGTAACCAGCTTGGTTGCGCCTTCGCCGTCTGCAGCAATCTGGCGTGCCAGACGGGTGTTCACCTCGTTCAGCGCCTTGCAGAACGCCTGATATTCCTCGTCCTGCCACTCGATGAGCGTGTTGCCGGCCATGCCGTTGGCCAGCACGATGCACATATCGTTGGTGGAGGTGTCGCCGTCAACCGTCACGCGGTTGTAGGTCTTCTTGACGTTCTCCTGCAGGGCGTCGGTCAGCATTTCGTGCGTGATAGCGCAGTCGGTCGTGATGAAGGACAGCATGGTGCCCATGTTCGGATGAATCATGCCGCTGCCCTTGCAGATGCCGCCGATGCGGCAGGTCTTACCGCCGATGGTGAACTCGACAGCCGCCGTCTTGGGCTTGGTGTCGGTGGTCATGATGGCACGGTTGGCCTTTTCGGAGGCATTGTCCTCCAGTTTAAGCTCCGGAAGGTGCTCCTCGATGCACTCGATGTTCAGGCGCTGGCCGATAACACCGGTGGATGCAACGGCAACGTCGGTTTCTGCAACGCCGAGCAGTTGAGCCGCTGCCTTCGCCATGCGGCGGGCGTTCTCCATGCCGTCCGGTGCGCAAGCGTTCGCGTTGCCTGCATTAGCAACGATAGCGCGTGCTACGCCATCCTCGAGGTGCTCCATGGTAACATACAGCGGAGCCGCCTTGACGCGGTTCATCGTGTAGGTGGCAGCCGCGGTGCATTCGCATTCGCTGAAAATGATTGCGGTATCGTCATTCGTGCGGCTTTCCTTGACGCCGCAGCGCACACTGCCCGCCTTGAAGCCCTTTGCGGCACAAACGCCGCCTTCGATAATCTTCATAACTGTTTCCTCCTGCTGAAATCAGAGGTTTAAGCCGGTCGTTTCATCCAGACCGAGCATGATATTCATATTCTGCACGGCAGCGCCCGAAGCGCCCTTGCCGAGATTGTCAAACAGTGCGGTGACAATGGTCTGCTCCTCGTGGCCGCAGACGATCAGCTTGAGGCTGTCGTGACCGGCCAGTATGTTGGCGTAGATCATCGGCTCTTCACCGCCGAACGGCGCTACGGTGACAAGCTGTTGACCCTCGTAGTGCCTGGTGAGCGTCGCATGCACGAGATGTGCATCTACGCCCGGGAGCATAACTGTGGTGGCCATACCCTTGTAAAAGTCACCTACGATTGGCACGAACACCGGCGCCTGCGTCAGACCGCAGATGTAGCCCATCTCCGGCAGGTGCTTATGGTGCAGGTTCAGACCGTAAATGCGCTCGGAATCGTGTCGCGGATCGCGGTTCTCGTCCTGATACTCCGCGATCATTTTCTTGCCGCCGCCGGAGTAACCGGTCAGCGAAGCACAGGTGAGCGCGGTGTCCTCGGCAATGATACCGTTTGCTACCAGCGGGTAAACCGAGGAAATAAATCCGCTTGCATGGCAGCCCGGATTGGCAACGCGCTTGGAGTTCTTGATGGCTTCGCGGTGCGCCTTGGACAGCTCGGCAAAGCCGTAATCCCAGTCCGGGTCGGTGCGATGCGCGGTCGATGCATCGATGACACGGGTGGTATCATTCTCGATGAGCGAAACCGCCTCTTTCGCCGCCGCATCCGGCAGGCACAGAAACGCAATGTCGGCTGCGTTCAGGAACTTGCGGCGCTCCTCGGTGTCCTTGCGCTTATCCTCATCAATGAGCAGCAGCTCGATGTCGTCGCGGCCACCGAGGCGCTCGTAAATCTGGAGACCGGTCGTGCCCTCTTTGCCGTCGATGTAAATTTTAGGCTTCATCGTCCTCAACCTCCGCGATGAACTTGTCAATTTTATCAATCTGGCGGGTTACTTCCTGCGGAGCCGGGCCGCCGATGACCTTACGCTCAGCAACACAGGTGCGCAGGTCGAGTGCGTCGTATACGTCATCGCCGAACTTGTTGGAAATTGCTGCAAAGTCGCGCATGGTCATGGTCTCGAGGGTCTCATCGGCCTTGATACACTGGTTGACCAAACGGCCGACCGTCTTGTACGCATCGCGGAACGGAACACCCTTCTTGGTCAGGTAGTCGGCGCAGTCGGTTGCGTTGATAAAGCCGCGGGAGGCTGCCTTGCGCATGTTGTCGCGGCGCAGCGTCATGGTGGAGAACATCGGCGTGAATACCTCAAGGCACTGCTTTACGGTGTCGATCGCGCCGAATACAGCCTCCTTGTCCTCCTGCATATCCTTGTTATACGCCAGCGGCAGACCCTTGAGTACGGTCAGCATGGTGGTCAGCGCACCGTAAACACGGCCGGTCTTGCCGCGGATCAGCTCGCAGACGTCCGGATTCTTCTTCTGCGGCATGATGGACGAGCCGGTGGAGTACGCATCGTCCAGCTCAACGAACTTGAACTCCCAGGAGCACCACGAGATGATCTCCTCGGACAGACGGGACAGGTGCATCATCAGGATGGACAGCGCGGAGAGCAGCTCCACGCAGTAGTCACGGTCGGATACGCCGTCGAGCGAGTTGTCGGTCAGGCGGGCAAAGCCAAGCTGCTGACGAACGAAGTCGCGGTCGATGGGATAAGTGGTCGAAGCCAGTGCGCCCGAGCCAAGCGGCATTTCGTCCATGCGCTCGTAGCAGTCCTGCAGGCGGGATACGTCGCGCTTGAGCATGTTGGCATACGCCATCATATAATGTGCAAAGGTCGTCGGCTGTGCGCGCTGCAGATGGGTGTAGCCCGGCATAACCGCATCGAGATTCTCACGGCTCTTTGCAGTCAGTGCCTTCATGAAGCCGAGGATCAGCTTGATGATCTCCTTGATCTCCTTCTTGACGTACAGACGCATATCGAGTGCAACCTGATCGTTTCTCGAACGGCCGGTGTGCAGACGCTTGCCGGTATCACCGATGCGCTCGGTCAGCAGCTGCTCGACGTTCATGTGGATGTCCTCGTAATCGAGCGAGAACTCCACCTTGCCGTCCTCGATATCCTTCAGAATGCCCTTAAGACCCTCAACGATCTTTTCGGCCTCATGCTCCTCGATGATGCCCTGCTTACCCAGCATGGTAGCGTGCGCGATAGAGCCGGTGATATCTTCCTTATATAAACGGCAGTCAAACAGGATGGAAGAGTTAAAGTCGTTTACCACCAGATCGGTTTCCTTCTGGAAACGTCCTGCCCATAATTTTGCCATATTTATGTTACCTCACAAAACACTCATAGGGCGGCACACGACGGGCGTGCCGCCCTATGATTTCTTTTACTTACTTTTCAACAGACGGGAAATGCTCACCGGTCTTCTTGTACAGGATCTGATCGTTCAGGGCACGAACCTTGAGCGGCAGACCGAACAGGTTGATGAAGCCTGCGGAATCTGCCTGATCGTAGCAGTCATCCTCGTTGAAGGTTGCCATATCCTCGGAGTACAGGCTGTACGGAGAGGTTACAGAAGCCGGGATGATGTTGCCCTTATACAGCTTCAGCTTAACATCGCCGGTAACGGTTTCCTGAGTGGAGTCAACAAATGCAGAGAGCGCCTTGCGCAGCGGTGTGTACCACTGGCCGTTGTAAACCAGCTCGCCGAACTTGAGAGCAACCTGATTCTTGTAGTGTGCGGTCTCCTTATCGAGGGTGATCTCCTCCAGCTTTGCATGTGCTGCATACAGGATCGCACCGCCCGGAGTCTCATAAACACCGCGGCTCTTCATACCGACCAGACGGTTCTCAACGATATCGAGGATACCGATGCCGTTCTCGCCGCCGAGCTTGTTCAGCTTCTCGATCAGGGCAACGGACTCGAGCTTCTCGCCGTCAACTGCGGTCGGAACGCCCTTCTCGAAATGAATGGTAACATAGGTCGGCTTGTCCGGAGCCATTTCCGGAGAAACACCCAGCTCGAGGAAACCCGGCTTGTTGATCGGTGCTTCGTTGGACGGCAGCTCGAGGTCCAGACCCTCATGGCTGAGGTGCCACAGGTTCTTATCCTTGGAGTAGTTGGTCTCCTTGTTGATCTTCAGCGGAATGTTGTGTGCTTCCGCATACTCGATCTCCTTCTCACGGCTGTTCAGCTCCCAGAAACGCCACGGAGCGATAATATCCATCTGCGGTGCAAATGCGTGAATTGCCAGCTCGAAACGAACCTGATCGTTGCCCTTGCCGGTGCAGCCGTGGCAGATTGCGTCAGCGCCTTCCTTCAGTGCGATATCAACAATACGCTTTGCGATGATCGGACGAGCGAACGAGGTACCCAGCAGGTACTGCTCGTAGGTTGCGCCCGCCTTCATGGTCGGGATGATGTAGTCATCAACGAAGTCCTTGGTCAGATCCTCGATGTACAGCTTGGACGCGCCGGTCTTGAGCGCCTTCTCCTCCAGACCGTCCAGCTCGGTGCCCTGACCGACGTTGCCGGAAACCGCGATGACTTCGCAGCCATAATGCTCCTTCAACCACGGGATGAGTACCGAAGTGTCCAGACCGCCGGAATATGCCAGAACAACTTTGTTATATTTCTTTTCCATGTTTTTCGACCTCGCATTCTGCGTTTTTTTCGATGGTCTTATTATACTACCGCCATACTCATTTGGCAAGCAAAATTTATAATTATTTTCTCAATTGTATATTTATGCATACTATGAATTTAGATTTAATAAATAATGCTTGCACTTTCTGTAAAAACGTACTATTATATTATAAATGCACTGTGTCAAGACAGATTGCACGGAATGAATAAAAGCGCACAAAAAATGGTGCGCAAAGGGGCGTTTTTCGCAATGACCGAAAGAAATTTAACCATGCTCACTGACTTTTACGAGTTTACGATGGCGAACGGATACTTCGAAAAGGGTATCGGCAACCGCCGCGCATACTTCGATATGTTCTTCCGCCGT
Source organism: Butyricicoccus sp. AM05-1 (assembly GCF_003474415.1). Taxonomy (NCBI): domain Bacteria; kingdom Bacillati; phylum Bacillota; class Clostridia; order Eubacteriales; family Butyricicoccaceae; genus Butyricicoccus; species Butyricicoccus sp. AM05-1. The sequence continues at coordinate 604,514 of NZ_QUDG01000001.1, forward strand.
GTACCGGACGGCGGCGGATATGCCATCATGGCAGGCGTGGAACAGCTGATTGAATACTTCAACAACCTGCATTTTTCCGAGGAGGATATTGCATATCTTCGCAGCCGCAAGTGCTTCTCGGAGTCCTTCCTCAATTATCTGCGCGATTTTGAGTTTGAATGCGACGTATGGGCCGTACCCGAGGGTACGCCGGTATTTCCCGGTGAGCCTCTCGTAACGGTGGCCGGTCCGATGATCCAGGCACAGTTTGTCGAAACCATGATCCTGCTGACCATCAACCACCAGACCCTGATCGCCACCAAGGCGAACCGCATCACGCGTGCGGCAGAAGGCCGTACTGTACTCGAGTTCGGCTCCCGCCGTGCACAGGGCTACGACGGCGCTATCCTCGGTGCCCGCGCTGCCTACATCGGCGGCTGTCAGGGTACCGCCTGCGTTCTGTCCGACCGTGACTACAAGATTCCGGCCGGCGGCACGATGGCGCACTCCTGGGTGCAGATGTTTGACAGCGAGTACGAAGCCTTCAAGGCTTATGCGGATATTTATCCGGATAACTGCGTATTCCTGGTTGACACTTATAATGTACTCAAGTCCGGTGTGCCGAACGCAATCCGCGTTGCCAAGGAACTGGAAGCAGAGAAGGGCATCCGCGCACGCGGCATCCGTCTGGATTCCGGCGATATCGCTTACCTTTCTATCGAGGCACGCAAAATGCTCGATGCCGCAGGCTTCGAGGATATGCAGATCATGGCGTCCAACTCGCTCGATGAGTATCTGGTGCGCGACCTGCTCGTGCAGGGTGCCCGCGTAGACTCGTTCGGCATCGGCGAGCGACTCATCACCTCCAAGTCCGAGCCGGTATTCGGCGGCGTATACAAGTTGGCTGCCGTTGAGGATGAAAACGGCGAGATCATCCCGAAGATCAAGGTTTCCGAGAACGTCGAGAAGATCACCACACCGCACTTCAAGCAGGTGTACCGCCTGTTCGACAACAAGACCGGCAAGGCGCTCGGCGACGTGCTCACCGTGCACGATGAGCAGATCGACGCTTCTCTGCCGTATGTACTGTTCCATCCGGTCTACACCTGGAAGCAGCGTATCGTTACCGATTATACGGTTCGTCCGCTGCGCGTACAGCTGTTCAAGCACGGCAAGTGCATTTACAACAGCCCGGATGTTGAGGACATCCGCAAGTACTGCATCCGTGAGGTCGATACACTGTGGGATCAGATCAAGCGTTTCGAAAATCCGCAGACCTACTTCGTGGATCTTTCCAAAAAGCTGTGGAGCTGCAAGAACGAGCTTCTTGAAGCCTGCCGCATCTAACAAGCAAATTCGCAGACAGCGAACCATAATATAGTGGTTCGCTGTTTCTTTGCGCCCAATCGCAAGATTGTATAAAAGCCGTGAGCATCACTGCACAGGATTTCGCTCATGCAGCCTGTTTCAGCAGTTTTCCGCAGAAACACGCTATCTTTTCGCAGGTGTAAATCGCAAGAATTTAGTAGTACATCGCACCGCAGGAGATTATACTAATAATCGCGGTCAAAAAAACCGCATATTCCACACAAATCGAAGGGATACACCAATGAAAGCATTTCTATCCTCGCTGAGCCGCAGCAAGCGCTATGTTGTCGCGGAACTGCTTCTCGTTTATTTCGCACAGGGGCTGAGCTCCATCATGCTCGGCTCTGTGCTGCCAGATTTACGCGCGGCCTACGCGCTGGATTACCAGATCGGCGGCACGCTACTGTCCGCACAGTCGATCGGCTATCTCGGCATCGGCCTGCTGTCCGGTCTGGCCGCCATCAAATGGGGACTCAAACGCGCGTACCTCATCCTATATTATGTATTCGCGGTCGGCTTTGTCATGCTGTTAACCAACGGCTCGCCGGTCTGGCTGCTGGCGGCCATGTTCCTGACCGGCATTTCCAAGGGCGCTATCACGGATTACAACAACCGCGTGATGAGCGAATACGCGAACGGCAGTGCCACTCCGCTCAACATGATGCACGCGGCGTATGCGTTCGGCGCGTGTGTGGCTCCGCTGGCTGCGCTCGCCTGCCATAAGCTGGGCGGTGAAAACGGTTGGCGTCTCGCGCTTGAGATTTCCATTGTGCTGCTGACGGCTTCGTTTATCTTCGGCCTGTTCATGAAGATGGACGATGATAAATCCACGAAAACCGGGCAGAAATCCGCGACCGACTACGGATTTCTGCGCGAAAAGCTGTTCTGGCTGTGCACAGCGCTCTGCTTTTTCTACGAGGCTGTTGAGGCTTCCATGATGGGCTGGCTGACCAGCTTTTACATTGATTCCGGTGTGCTCGCCGCAGACGCTGCGCAGATCATCACTTCCCTGCTGTGGGTTTCGCTGCTGATCGGTCGCTTCTCGTGCAGCGTGATCGCTGCGAAATTCCGTCCGTGGCAGATGATCACGGTCATGTGCTTCGGCATGGCGGCATTTCTCGTGCTGCTCGTCACCGGAACCACGCTTCCCATGCTCACGATTGCAACGATCGGTCTGGGTCTATGCATGTCCGGTATGTACGGCACAACGGTAGCCAACGCCGGAGACCTGTTCTCGCGCTATCCGGCATCCATGGGCATTTATGTTACACTTAACGGCTTCGGCGCGGCTATGGCTCCGGCTGCGATCGGCATCGCTGCTAACCGTACGGGAATCCGCTGGGGTTTTGCTATCCTGCTGATCGCAGGCGTGCTGCTCGTTGTCTCGGCAGTGCTCAATGCACGGTATTTCAAAGACAGACAGCACAGCAAGGCGGTTTCCCGCACCTAAAAAGCACAAAAACCTCTCTCAAGCGTTTTGAGAGAGGTTTTATTTTTATTCCGCTGCCGTTTCCGGCTCCTGCTCGACAGCCTGCCTTGCAGCTCTTACGGCAAGGTGTGTCTCCAGCCAACGTGAAATATCTCCGAAGGTCTCAAGTCTGTCAAGCTCGTTGAGCACCTCGTGGCGCGCATCCTTATAAAAGATGACCTCGATATTCCTCACGCCGTTGCCGCGGTACAGATTGACCGTACGGCGCACACCCTCACCGTACCGCCCAACCGGGTCCTTATCACCCGAGATGAACAGCAACGGCAGGTCCTTCGGCGTTTTCCGGAAGGTCACCGGATTGTTCGCCTTGGTGATGAGCGTAAACAGGTCGCGGAATCCGGTCGCGGTGAACACGAAATTGCATTTTTCATCCGACTGATAGAGCGACACGACCGCCTCATCGCGGCTGAGCCAGTCAAACACGGTTTTCGGCTGCTTGATTTTCCTGTTGAAGCCCTTGAACACCAGATTGGACAACAGTCCGCTGCGATAGGTGATGCCGCGCGAGCGTGCTACCGAATCCGCAAGATGTACGATGCTGCCGGAGGCAGCGATCGGACCGACCGTGCCGATGAGGATGCAGCCGGACAGCTTCTCTCCGTAATCGAGCAGGTACAGCCGCGCGATCAGCGAACCCATCGAGTGCCCGAGCAGGAAATACGGCAGGTCGGGATAGCGGCGCTGCATCAGGTCGGTCAGGTGCTTGACATCCTCAACAAGATACTTCCAGCCGTCACGAGCGGCAAAAAATCCGAGATCCGCCGTGCGTGAGACCGATGCTCCGTGTCCGATATGATCGTTTCCGCAGACAATAAAGCCCAGTCCGCAGAGATACTTCGCAAATGCGGTATAGCGCGAAAAATACTCGCACATGCCGTGAGACAGCTGTACGATACCGCGCACCTCTACTCCTTCAGGAGCAAGAATATAATAGGTGACATTGGAAACACCATTGGCACTTTTGTAAATATTTTGCGTACACTTGATATTCATATGCAACACCCGATCATGGACTGTACTTCTTCACTGTTAATACTATACCACAAATCCACTTATTGTGCACCTGTTTTTGATAAAGTTCACAGTTCATTTAAAAATACACTGTCAAAAACTGCTGATTTTAAAATGCCTTTCCCAACTGCAAATTATGCAGGATTACGATATTGCAAACAGCGGTCGATGTGCTACAATAAAATAAACCACGGGCAATCAGTACTGCCCAATCCCAAAGAAAGAAGGATATACCCATGCCGTATATTGCTGTTACCACTTCCAAAGCCCTGTCCGACGAGCAGAAGGACGAGCTGAAGAAGACCATCGGCCAGAAGATTTCCCTGATTCCGGACAAGACCGAGGCTGCTCTGATGGTTGACATCTCCGACAACCACACCATGTACTTTGCAGGCGAGAAGCGCAAGCTGGCGTACGTTGATGTTCGCTGCTACGGTTCGACCGAGTTTGAGAACAAGAAGGCGCTGACCGAGGCACTGTTTGATGCTGTCGAGCTGCACACCGGTCTGCACGATGACAGCATTTATCTGACGTACACCGAGTTCTCCAACTGGGGCACCCGCGGTACCATGAAGTAAACCGCAGAAAGACGCTGAGAGTTTCTCGGCGTCTTTTTTGTTTCGGATGAAAAATTGAGAATGTCTGAATTTTCAGAATGTTCACATTTGGACGATTGACGTTCGCTCGCTTTCGGTCTATTATAGTTTACAAGTAAACCGTTTGCCGAAAGGAGGACACCGCATGCCCGGCTCTCCCCATGATTTTGCCGCCGATGCGTTCCACGCGGGTCAGCTGTACCGCAGCTGCTTCCGCGAGCTGACCGAAAACTGCGGCTTTACGCCAAATGAGATGTTCGTGCTGCTGTTTCTGTACCGCAACGCGCCCGAGCAGGACACCGCAACTGCCATTGCACAGGCGTGGAACGTTTCCAAGCCGCTGGTGACGCGCAGCGTGGACGGACTGCAGAGACGTGGTCTGCTCTACTGCGTACGCGATGAGAACGACCGCCGTCTGGTGCATCTTCACCTGTCTGATGAAGGACACGCTGCTGCCAAAGCGCTCCATCACCGCTGTGAAACCTTTGCGCTGACACTGCAGCAGGGTATCTCCGAGCAGGAAATGCAGACCCTGTGTGGTGTGATGCGCAAGATGCAGCAAAACCTCAACGATTTACTCGAAAGGACGAAACTCACATGAATAACAACCCAAAAGGGACGAAAAACCCCAAAAAACCGCTGATCTTCTATTATGCGGTCATGCTGCTCGTGCTTATGATGCTCAACTGGCTGCTGTTTCCGAGCCTGCTGCAGCGGCAGGTTACCGAGGTCGGCTACGACGAGTTTATCGCCATGGTGGACGACGGCAAGGTGCAGACCATCGCCTACGACAAGCAGGATCAGGAAATTACCTTTGAGGCCACCAATGACAAGGGCAAGGACGCACTCTACAAGACCGGCATTTTCCCGGATGACGAGCTGGTCGGCCGCTTGCTGAAGGCCAATGTCAAGTTTGCTGCCGAGATTCCGACCCAGACCTCTCCCCTGCTAAGTATGCTCATCAGCTACGTTGTGCCAATTGTGCTCATTATCGCGGTCGGTCAGTGGCTGCAGAAAAAGATGATGAAGAACATGGGCGGCAACATGATGAGCTTCGGCAAATCCAACGCCAAGATTTACGCCGAGACCGAGACCGGCAAGACCTTTGCCGATGTCGCCGGTCAGGATGAAGCCAAGGAGGCCCTCACTGAGATTGTGGACTTCCTGCACAACCCGAACAAGTACGCTTCCATCGGTGCAAAGCTGCCGAAGGGCGCACTGCTGGTCGGCCCTCCGGGCACCGGCAAGACGCTGCTGGCGAAGGCCGTTGCCGGTGAGGCGCATGTACCGTTCTTCTCGATTTCCGGCTCGGAGTTCGTCGAAATGTTCGTCGGCATGGGCGCGGCCAAGGTGCGCGATCTGTTCAAGCAGGCCAGTGAAAAAGCACCGTGCATTGTGTTCATCGATGAGATTGATACCATCGGTAAAAAGCGCGACGGCGCAGGCATGGGCGGCAACGACGAGCGCGAGCAGACGCTCAACCAGCTGCTGACCGAGATGGACGGCTTTGACGGCACCAAGGGCGTCGTTATTCTGGCGGCGACCAACCGTCCGGAGTCGCTTGACCCGGCTCTGCTGCGTCCGGGCCGTTTTGACCGCCGCATTCCGGTGCAGCTGCCCGATCTGCAGGGTCGTATCGCAATTTTGAAGGTGCACGCTAAGGACGTTCACATGTCCGGCAATATCGACTTTAACTCGATTGCCCGTGCAACTTCGGGTGCGTCCGGTGCTGACCTCGCCAACATCATCAACGAGGCGGCTCTGCGTGCCGTTCGTCTGGGACGCAACAGTGTCATTCAGGCCGATCTGGATGAGAGCGTCGAGACCGTCATTGCCGGTGCGCAGCGCAAGAACGCCGTACTCAGCGCCAAGGAGAAGGAGATTGTTGCGTATCACGAGATTGGTCACGCACTGGTGGCTGCCAAGCAGACCGACTCCGCGCCTGTCACCAAGATTACCATTGTGCCGCGCACCTCGGGTGCACTCGGCTACACCATGCAGGTGGATGAGGGCGAGCACAACCTGATGAGCAAGGATGAACTGCTGAACAAGGTGGCAACGCTCACCGGCGGCCGTGCAGCCGAGGAGCTGATTTTCGGCTCGATTACCACCGGTGCATCCAACGACATCGAGCAGGCCACCAAGCTGACGCGCTCGATGATCACGCGCTACGGCATGAGCCGCAAGTTCGATATGGTTGCGCTCGAGACCGTGACGAATCAGTATTTGTCGGGCGATACCGCGCTCGCTTGCTCGGCGGAGACCGCTGCGAAGATTGATGAGGAAGTGATTGCCACCGTCAAGACCGCGCACGAGAAGGCCATCGGCATCCTGCAGAATAATATGGATGCCCTGCACCGTCTGGCGCACTTCCTTCTGGAAAAAGAAACCATCACCGGCGAAGAATTTATGGATCTGCTGCATAAATCCGAGTAAATCTGTGCAAAAGGAAACCCTCTCTCGTAATGAGGAAGGGTTTCTTTTTGCCTATACCCACAACAAGGAACAGACCAGAAAGAGAGGGCGGACACATTGGTCCGCCCCTAAGCATATACAATTATATTTATCTGAGCGACAGAATCTCTGCCGGATGTTCAAACCTCATATCCGACATTAACTTCTCCGCCTCGGAGCACCCCCACAGGGCGAGGACGCTCTTGACGCCTGCACTTTTCGCGCACTGCATATCATATTCGCTGTCACCGATATAGACGGCGTCCTCGGGTTTACAGCCGAACCGACGCAGACACTCGAGCAGAGCGTCCGGCGCAGGCTTGGGATGCTCGACATCATCCGCGCAGATGATCTCATCAAACCACGGCGTGAAGCCGATGGGTTCAATCCCCTGCTTGAGCTGCAAACGTGTCCGCGAGGTGACAATGCCACACGAACAGCCGGATTTTCTGAGCTCCTCTATCGTTTCAGGAATGCCGTCGTACATCGGGATTTCGTCCAGACGGTCATACGCCAGCGCTTCCCAGCGAGCCATGATTGGCTCAACCCGCTCGGTCGGAATACCTAATTTCGCCAATGCGCGTCTGCCGGGCATACCGAAGGAGAAGATCAACTGCTCGTAGGTGAACTCATAGCCGAACTCGGCAAGTGCAGTGCGCATGGCCCACTGATCTACCTTTGAGGAGTCGATCAGCGTGCCGTCAATGTCAAAAACAAAGTATTTCATGTGGTTTCCTCCATCTTTTTCGCCAAGGTAAATAACCCTCGGGTATAGTCCTGCTCGAAGGACTGAGACAGCTCTATGGTCGGCATAGCCTGCTCCGGCAGCGCCTGCGCACAGCTTTCGCGTATTCGCGATGCCTTATCGGTCAAACGGGAATCGGCATACAGCACCACCCTGTCCGGATTGATGAGCGCCGCACAGCCGCAGATGACCTTGGTGAAATAGTCGCTTATATCCGCGCCTGCAAAGTGATTCTGCGCGTATTCGAGATTGTGTTCGATTGGAAGATAATGCAGTTCGCCGGCAAAGCCTGCGGCACCGCCCCAGACCTTTCCGTTCAGCACGATACCTGCGCCTGCACCCAGCTTGCCGATGTAAATGCACACAGCGGCTTTCGGTGCGGGCGTGTACTGCGCCGCGTAGCCTGCAGCCACGACCTGCATATCACGGGCCGCCATGCACGGCAGACCGGTTTTATCGTGAAGATACGCACTAAGGCTTACGCCCCGCAGCTCGGGGTAGCCGAAACTCTCGGTGACGATGCCGTTATGCATTGTTCCGGCAAAGCCGAGCATCACCGCTGCAAGCCGCGGGTAACGCGCCCTAACACGCATCAGAAGCGTGTCGAGAAATTCGCGCACATCGCCGGAGCAGGTCTGCTGTTCCTGTTCGAGTGATGTGCCGTCGAGGTCACACACAAACCAGTGCAGCGTGTCCTGCTCCAGTCGCAGACACAGGAACAGCCGGTACTGCGGGTTCAGCCGGTACTGCATGGCGCAGCGTCCGCCAGTGGAGGCTGCCGTGCCGATTTCTTGCGCTTCTCCGCGCTCGACCATCTCATCCACAATGCGGCTGACGGTCGGAAAGCTGAGATGTGTCAGCCGCGCAAGATCGTTCTTGCCGGCAGAGCCGTGCTGCATCGCCTGCCGAAGCAGAGCCGTGTTCTCCCGCTTGAGTTTTCCTGTGTCTGCCATGGTGCACCTCTTTTCAAAACACTTTTTAATAGTGTGTTAATTTCAACATACATTATATCCTCTGTGGGCGGTTCTGTCAATGCTAAATTAGGAATTAACGTGAGGGTTTATTGGCTGCGTAATATTGTCCTTTCCATTCCACCCATAATGTGTTATACTGCTTACAAAGGAAGGAGGAGACAAAAAATGTCCACTACAATTTCAATCTCGGTGATGTGCTCTGTGGGGAGCCTGACCTGCGGTATACTTTCACTTGTACTGCCGCTCATTGCACTGGCCAGACGAAAAAACGCGCTGCCATTTGCAGCGGTCAGTATGGGTTTGTGCTCACTGGCGTTGCTCGGGCAGATTTTCGAGTACAATGTCCGCGTATATGCACAGGATTTCAGCGCCCTTCTGGATACATCGTTCGCTATTCGGTTCTGCGCAGTCGTACTGTTCCTGCTGGCGGCTGTTGTAAACGCGGGCGTGTGTATGTACCAGATGAAGCGCAGCGTAAAATAACACCCGCAACATCAATTTACCATGGAAAATGCATAATAAAACCGCCCTTGCAGGCGGTTTTATTATTTTAACAAGGTCCTACAGCTGTCGGTTTGAGACGGATTGACCTTGCAGGTCTGACAATATTTGAAATCCACTCCCTTTAGGTCTATGCAGATGAGTTACAGGCGATGTGCCAAGCCAGCGCCCCCTATGGTATACCTTTAATAACAAGATAGAATCATGCGAAGAAGGGTAAATCGCTACGTCATCTTCACTATCCGATCTCCACTCTTAATTACACCGTTGATTTCCGTTTCGGCAGATTGAAGTCAATCCCGGTGAGCATTTTCACAATCCACAGCAGGAACAGCAGTACGAGCACCGGCAGCACACACGAGGTAACGATCAGCACAGCGAGTGCCTCCATAACATTGCTGAGCAGTTGTTCAAACTTTTCCGTCACGCCAGAGACCGTATTCTGCACCGAGGACGTGATATCCGACCAGAAACCGCTCTTTTCGCTGTCTGAATCCGAGTCCGAACCCGCACTGGTATCGATATCATCCGCTGCACTTTGCGCGTCCTCAATGGTCTGCGACAGAGAGGTTTCATAGGTGGCCTCGATCATGCGCGATACTGTGATGCCGCCCGGAACAGCAAGCCAAACCGCCATGCCGAACAGCGCCAGCTTGAATGCGAGTTTCGCCAGAATCTCACTGCTGCGGAACTGACGGACGATGAGCAGCACGCACGCTGCCGGTAAAATAAACCGGAAAACCGCGTATCCGGTAATGGTGAGCAGATATTTCTCTAACATAATGGCACACAGCACGATCAGAAAATCCGACGTGAGATCAGCCAGCTTTTCTGCGATGGCGCTGCCTGTGTCTCCCGGCAGAGCCGAAACAGCTGCGGACGCTGCCGTGGAGGCCGCAGTCAGCTTCATCACAGTCGCCTGTTTTTCGTTTAAGTATTCAATGCTCGTCCGGTGCGTCTCCGGTGAGGACTGCCATCCCGAGATACCGAAAAAGCACCCGAGTCCGATCATCATCAGCAGCACACACGAAACGATTCGCTTTGTCAGTTCGTTCATTTTATCCCTCATCTCTATTAGAAAACCCCCAACGGTCAGACAGGCTAACGATTGGGGGTTGTTCACACTTATATGATTACTTGCTCCAGGCTGCCTTGGCTGCGCCTTCTTTGAACACCTCATGGAAGCCCTTGACATTGGCTGCAATGTCACCGCCGAACACGGCAGAACCTGCAACGATAACGTCTGCACCGGCGGCTACGATGTCGGCGGTATTGTTCAGCTTTGCGCCGCCGTCGATCTCCAGCTCGCACTTATAGCCGTTCTTCTGGATTTCCGCGCGGACAGCCTTGATTTTGTCCATGCACTCCGGAATGAAGCCCTGACCGCCAAAGCCCGGCTCAACGGTCATGATGAGCACCATATCGCAGTACGGCAGCAGCGGGAACAGCACCTCAGCGGGGGTTTTCGGCTTGATAACGCAGGCTGCCTTGACACCGGCTGCGCGGATTTTCTTCAGCTGCTCGAGCGTATCACCGTTGGACTCGTAGTGTACGGTGATAATATCCGAGCCGGCCTTGATGAAGTCGTCCAGATACTGATCGGGGTCCGAGATCATCAGATGTACATCGAGCACCTTGTCGGTCGCCTTGCGCAGCGCCTTAACCACCGGAGCGCCGATGGTGATATTCGGCACGAAGTGACCGTCCATAACGTCAACGTGAACGTATTCCGCACCGGCATCGGTGGCAATTTTAATATCGCGTGCAAGATTTGCAAAATCTGCGGACAGAATAGACGGTGAGAGCTTGATTTCCATAACAGTTCCTCCTGTAACCGCAGAGTGTTCCGCGGCATAATTTGATACCAGACGCGCCTGTGTGTTCAACCGGTTTGCACGGCGCCGTCTTTTTGAATACGAGGGCGGCATGTACAGTCGCCCTCCTCTTGACTTACATTATATCACACCTCTTTGGAAATTGAAAGAAAAGAGTGAGGAGTGGAGATCACCTCACGGTTTCATCTTCTTCCCACTGCTGCATCTTGTCACATCCTGCGGCTGCCATTTTTAATAGGATGTAACCATACGAAGAAGGCTGCACCACACCGTCAATTACTGCTTACGAATGCCTGATTACTAATTTGTTCTAACGGTATAGAAAACTTCTCCATCGAAATCAACAATATTTTGTCGCCCTCACCGATTGATTTATCTGTGTGAAAAATGTAGAATAGAAGTATCATGCAATAAAGGAGCGAACACGATCATGAGCGTCAATCGTTGTTATTCCGAGAAAAAAAACGGCTTCGATGTCGAAGCACGCAGCCTGTTCTCCAGCCTGCACGACCTGTTGGAAATCAAAAACCTGACTCATGTGCGCTATCTCTGCCGCTACGACGCAGAGGGACTTGCACCTGAGACCTACGAGAAGGCAAAGGGCATCGTATTCTCCGAGCCTATGGCTGATGTGTGCTACGACGAGGACTTTCCCCGTCCGGAAGGCGCTCACACCATCCTTGCGGTAGAGCCGCTGCCCGGTCAATTCGATCAGCGCGCCGATTCCTGCGCACAGTGCATCCAGCTGCTCACCGGCGGCGAACGCCCGACCGTTGCAGCCGCTAAAATTTACGTTCTGGAAGGCGAGCTCACCGCTGAGGACATGGACAAGATCCGCGGCTATCTGATTAACCCCGTGGACACCCGCGAGGCTTCGATGGACAAGCCTGCTACCCTCAAGGTAGAATACGCTATCCCGACCAGCGTTGCGTCCGTTGTCGGCTTCACCCATATGGACGAGAGTGCGCTCTCTGACCTGCTGCACCACATGGGTCTTGCGATGGACCTTGACGACCTCAAGTTCCTGCAGACCTACTTCCGCGACACCGAAAAGCGCGACCCGACCATCACCGAGGTTCGCATGGTCGATACTTACTGGTCCGACCACTGCCGCCACACCACCTTCCTCACCCAGATCGATGACGTAAAGTTCGAGGATCAGATGGTGCAGGACGCATTTGACCGCTACATGGCTGCCCGCGTAGAAGTCTACGGCGAGGAAAAGGCTGCGAAGCGTCCGGTAACGCTGATGGACATGGGTACGATCGCGGCTAAGGTGCTCAAGAAGCGCGGCTACCTGAAGAACATCGACGAGTCTGAGGAGATCAACGCCTGCTCCATTAAGGTGAAGGCGCTCGTGAACGGTCACTACGAGGACTGGCTGCTCATGTTCAAGAACGAAACCCACAACCACCCGACCGAGATCGAGCCGTTCGGCGGTGCTGCTACCTGCCTCGGCGGTGCGATCCGTGACCCGCTGTCCGGTCGCTCCTACGTTTATCAAGCAATGCGCGTAACCGGCGCGGGCGACCCGACCGTGCCGCTCTCTGAGACCCTCGAGCACAAGCTGCCGCAGCGCAAGCTGTGCCAGACCGCTGCTGCGGGCTACTCCTCTTACGGCAACCAGATCGGCCTTGCGACCGGCCTCGTACACGAGATCTACCACCCGGGCTATGTCGCAAAGCGCATGGAGATCGGCGCTGTTGTCGGTGCAGCTCCGCTGGAGAACGTTATCCGCGAGGTACCCGAGCCGGGCGACATCGTCATCCTGCTCGGCGGCAAGACCGGCCGTGACGGCTGCGGCGGCGCTACCGGCTCCTCTAAGAAGCACACCGAGGAGTCCCTTGAGACCTGCGGTGCTGAGGTACAGAAGGGCAATCCGCCTGAGGAGCGCAAGATTCAGCGTCTGTTCCGTGACGGCAATGTCACCCGCATGATCCGCCGCTGCAACGACTTCGGCGCGGGTGGTGTTTCGGTTGCCATTGGCGAGCTGGCCGACGGCCTTGACATCGATCTGAATGCCGTACCGAAGAAGTACGACGGTCTGGACGGCACCGAACTGGCCATCTCCGAGTCGCAGGAGCGCATGGCTGTCGTTGTCCGCGCAAAGGACGTCGATGCGTTCATTGCGGCTGCGGCCAAGGAGAATATCGAGGCTGTTGTCGTAGCCACCGTTACCGACAAGAACCGCCTGTGCATGACCTGGAACGGTGTTAAGATCGTGGATGTTTCCCGTGATTTCCTCAACACCAATGGCTGCTCCAAGCACGTTGACGCAGAGGTTGGCGCACTGCCGACTCCGTCTATCTCCTGTGCTCCGGCAGGCAATTCCGAGAAGGAAAAGCTGCTGAACCACGCCTCTACCCTCGGCATCTGCCTCGAGCGCGGTCTGGTCGAGCGTTTCGACGGCTCCATCGGCGCAAGCTCGGTATTCATGCCCTTCGGCGGCAAGTATCAGCTGACCCCGACGCAGGTCATGGCGGCTACCATGCCGGCTCTGGGCGGTCAGTGCGAAACCGCCTCTGTCATGGCGTTCGGCTTTGACCCCTACTTCACCGAGCAGAACCCGTATCTCGGTGCTTCTTCCGCGGTAATCGAGTCTGTAGCCAAGCTGGTTGCTGCCGGCTGTGACTTTGAGACCGCATACCTCACCTTCCAGGAGTATTTCGAGCGTCTCGGCAAGGATCCGAAGCGTTTCGGCAAGCCGCTGTCCGCCCTGCTGGGTGCGTACACCGCACAGGAGAACCTGTGTCTGGCAGCTATCGGCGGCAAGGACTCCATGAGCGGCTCGTTCGACGATATGGACGTACCGCCCACGCTGGTTTCGTTCGCTATCGCGCCGCAAGACGCTTCCCGCCTGATCTCTCCTGAGTTCAAAGCGGCAGGCCATCCGGTTTACTTCTTCGACGCACCGTACAATCAGGACGGCACGCCGGATTACACCACGCTCAAGTTCATGTGGAACGAGGTTGCAAACCTGATCGCGTCCGGCAAGGCGGTTTCCGCATGGGCGCTGTCCACCGGCGGTATTGCCGAGGGTGTTTGCAAGATGGCGCTCGGCAACAAAATCGGCTTTAAGATGGATGATTCCTTCCCGGCTGACGCGCTGTACCTCAAGAACTTCGGCGGCATTCTGATCGAAGCCGCATCCGAACTCCCGGCTTACTGGCTGGTCGGCTATACCACCGACGAGGAGAAGATCACGGTTGCCGGCGAGTCCGTAACGCTCGACGAGCTGACGAATGCCTTCGAGGGCAAGCTCGAGAGCGTGTTCCCGACCAAGGCGGCTGCTTCCGACGAGCATCTGACCAAGGTTTCCTTCACCGAGCGCAATGCTGCCGCTCCGGCAGTCAAGAGCGCAAAGCCGCTGGCTGTTATTCCGGTATTCCCGGGCACCAACTGCGAGTACGACACCGCCCGTGCGGTTGAGAATGCAGGCGGCGCAGCTGAGATCGTCGTAGTCCGCAACTTCTCCGCGGATGCCCTCCGCGAGAGCGCAGAGCAGCTCGAAAACTCCATCCGTAAGGCGCAGATGGTTATCCTGCCGGGCGGCTTCTCCGGCGGTGATGAGCCGGACGGCTCCGGTAAGTTCATTGCGTCCTTCCTGCGCGACGCAGGCATCAAGGACAGCATCCACGAGCTGTTGAACAAGCGCGACGGTCTGATGCTTGGCATCTGCAACGGCTTCCAGGCGCTCATTAAGCTGGGTCTGGTTCCCTACGGTGAAATCCGTGACGAGATGACCGGCGACGACCCGACGCTGACCTTCAACCTCATCGGCCGCCACCAGAGCCGCTACGCCACCACTCGCGTAGCCTCTGTGAAGAGCCCGTGGCTGTCCTCCTGCAACGTCGGTGACCTGCATTCCATCGCGTTCTCGCACGGTGAGGGTCGCTTCGTAGCGCCGCAGAACGTCATTGACGACCTGATTAAGAACGGTCAGGTAGCGTTCCAGTACACCGATTTGAACGGTGACCCGTCCATGGACATCGCGTGGAACCCGAACGGCTCCATGTGCGCGATCGAGGGTATCACCTCGCCGGACGGCCGTGTCCTCGGCAAGATGGGCCACACCGAGCGTTACAGCCCGTTTGTCGGCAAGAATATCTACGGCGAAAAGTATCAGCCGCTGTTTGCAAACGGCGTGAAATACTTTAAGTAAAGCCTGTGCAGAAAGCGCCCTCGGAGAGGGCGCTTTCCTATCAATAAATACAATATGAAAAACGATTAAAAAATACTATAAGCGCATCATGCAAGACATTTTAGGATATATCAGTTTATCCCCATATTGACGGCAAATTCTTCGAGATACTCCTGCATTTTCCCCAATTATATTAGAGACTGCCGATCTCGCACAGTTCGATTGTCATCTTGCTCATATTTGCCAGCGAAATGGACTTTCTTTCGGTGTATATCGAACCGAGTTTGATCCTGTCAATAGTCACGAATGCTTGATCTTTATATATGCAAACGACTCATTTTGTTCACATCTTTGTGCCGTTTCCTACAATAATCTTGATTATTTATAACAGGAGCACCTACAACAGAAATTTATACAGAGCGTGGTTTCTATAACAGCTCCTATGAATTGTCTTTTCATGATCTATCCAAATATTCTTTAACGCCAAAGAACAAACTTGCAATCCAAAAACTTCGCAACTCACTTTCTTCCAATAACGAGGTGTTTTTATGAACCCCTGTGAGCACAAAGTCCAATACTATGAAACCGATGGCATGGGCATCGTCCACCACTCGAACTACATCCGCTGGTTCGAGGAGGCGCGCGTGGATCTGCTCGAGCAGCTCGGCTTCGGCTACGACCGCATTGAAGAGGCCGGTTACAGCGGTCCGGTGCTGGAGGTCTCCTGCCAGTACAAAACCATGTCGAAATTCGGCGAAACAGTGCGAATCGAAGCATCTATCACGCAGTACAACGGCGTACGCATGACGCTGCACTATGATGTCTACGACAAGGCGACCGGCACGCTGCGCTGTACCGGCGACAGCCGCCATTGCTTTATCAACGCCGAGGGCAAACCGGCTATCCTCAAGCGGTGCTGGCCGGAGTTTGACGCGACATTGGCTGCAAATATTGTCAAAGAGTAAAAAAACCGTCATCTCTGCATTTGAGATGACGGTTTTTGCCTGCGTTATCCTTTATTTTCCACGCCGGTCAGGTCCTGAACAACTTCACCTGCGATGATAAGACCCGCAACAGCAGGCACAAACGCAGTGCTGCCCGGAACCTGTCGGCGCTGTGTGCATTTTCTAGCAGTGCCCGGCGGGCAGATGCAGTTCTGGCGGCAGCCGATCGCCATATCGTCGATGGGCGTCATAGCCGGCTCCTTGGAGTACACGACCTTGAGCTTGCGGATGCGGCGCTTGCGCAGCTCGTAGCGCATAACACGCGCGAGCGGACAGCCGGAGGTCTTATAAATATCCGTCACTTCCAGCTTGTCGGCGTGAATCTTGTTGCCCGCACCCATGCAGCTGATGATGCGCGTACCGGCCTTGGTTGCCTGCTCGATCAGCTCGAGCTTGCCGGTTACGGTGTCGATGGCGTCTACAACATAGTCATATTGGGTGAAATCAAACTGAGGAGCGGTCTCAGGCGTGTAAAAGGTTTTGTAAATGTTGACCTTGCAGTCCGGATTGATATCGTGAATACGCTCGGCGGCGGCCTCTACCTTGTATTGACCGACCGTCTTGCGGGTAGCGATGATCTGGCGATTGATGTTGGTCAGGCACACCTTATCATCGTCGATGAGGTCAAGTGTACCGACACCCGAACGCGCAAGCGCTTCTACCGTGTAGCCGCCTACACCGCCGATGCCGAACACCGCAACACGCGCGTTGTACAGGCGCTCCATGCCCTGCTTGCCAAGCAGCAGCTCGGTTCTCGAAAATTGATTGAGCAAGTTTTTTCTCCCTTTCGTGCAGTTTTTCGCTTAATTATAAGTATAGCGGGGAATGCCTACTGTGTCAATAGGAAAGCTGTTGTTTCCCTGCACCGATTGACCGAGGCCGAACTGCGCAGGTGGGTTCGCCCTATCCGGGCAGCTTCTTTTTCGGCACCGACTGACCGGGGTGCTCGAACTGCGCAAGCGTGTTCGCCCCTAACGGGCGGGAAGTTTTTCGCTGAACCTCAGCGGGGGATTCGCCGTCTGCGGACGGCGGGACGTTGCGGCGCCCGCCGCGGGGGCAAAAAGGAAGGGACACCTGCGGTTTCCCTTCCTCTTTGAACTCCTACCTTTCCCTTATTTCTTAGTCTGGCGCAAATCAGAGACCGGCGACCGCTGCGAAATAGAGGAACGACAGAAGATTTTTCTCTGCTACGGACGAACTACCTTCGGAGTCCGTCCTCTTAAGCAACCTGTTCGCAGTGTCGGAGACCGTACTGCTACACAGGCGGTTTTGTCTCCGCAGGCGCGACATAACAGTGTCGCGCAAATCCTTGGCACGTTGTAACGCACGGCACCTACGGATTATGTTGCGAAACAAACAGGGTAGAAACCGTAGGTGTCTACCCTCTTGCCCACCGCGCGGGCGCGGCGTCAGCGCAGTTATACTCGCTTCCAAGCGACCAATGCCACTCCTGCCGAGATAAACTCCGTCACCCAGAACGCATGCCAGACGCCATTCGCGCCCATAATCCTACACAGCACGACCGCGATCGGCAGAATGACCACGGTATACCGGCACAGCGAAATCACGAGTGACGCCGTACCCTTTCCGAGTCCTTCCAGTGCGCCGGATGCCGTAACCGAAACCGCCGAAACAAGAAATCCCACACAGATAATGCGCAGCGCATGTGCACCGATGACCACCGTCCGGATATTTTCGGTGAAAAGCGCCATCAGCGGAGACGCGAACGCCAGACACAGCACCGTGCCGATCATCATAATGCACGCACACAGCGCAAGCGCTACCTGAAAAATACGGCTGACGCGTTCCCGCTCACCCGCACCGTAGTTGTAACCGATCACCGGACGCATCCCCTGAATAATGCCGCTCGCAGGCAGATACAGGAAGGTCTGCAACTTGTAATAGATGCCGAGCACGACCACATATGCCTGACTGAACCCCGCCAGCAGCGCATTCAGACACGAGATGAGCAATGACGGCAGCGCCAGATTGAGTGCTGCCGGAATGCCGACTGCATACAGCCGTGCCGTGATGCCTCGAGCGCCGTGCAGCCCCTTGCGTGTGATATGCACGGACACCGGCTGCAGCCGATATATCACCAGATAGAATGCCAGCGTTACCAGCTGGCCGATGCCGGTGGCGAGCGCCGCGCCGCGCATGCCGAGCCGCGGGAACGGCCCGATACCGAAGATGAGCAGCGGGTCCAGCACGATATTTGTTACGCAGCCGAACAACAGCGCCGTCATGGTCACCTGCATGCGGCCCATCGCCTGATAAATCTTCTCGAACGCGAGACCGACCATGATAATCACCGAGAACGCGAACGCAATAGACGCGTACTGCGTACCCATCTCCGCTACCTGCTCAGAATCCGTGAACAGCCGCAGGAAACGCGGCATAACGGTGATGCACACGATCATGCTCACTACGCCGTGGATAACCGAGCACGCAATACCGCGCGTCGCCGCCGCGTCCGCCTTGTCGAGCTCACCGGCACCGAGATGATACGAAATCACTGCGTTAATGCCCACGCCGAAGCCGATAGCGAGCGCGTTTATCAAATTCTGCACCGGATAGACCAGTGACAGCGCTGTTATCGCGTCCTCCCCTATTTTTGCAACAAACAGGCTGTCGATGATGTTGTACAGCGAGTTCACCAGCATGGAAACCACCATCGGCAGCGCCATTGAGAGCAGCAGCGGCAGTATCGGCTTTTCCCGCATAAAGCGTTGGTTCACGTTCGGTTCCTCCCTTTTGTGCAAATAAAAAACCGCACGACCGGAATCCCGGTCGTGCGGCGAAAAAGAACATCTTGAGATGCTGTAAAAATCCACACAAATTTTAGTGAGATAAGTTTATCATAAAAGATGCGGAATTGTCAAGCCGTCAGTTAATCTCGGTCGGCAGATCGACATAGCTGCTCAGATCGGTCGGCAGCGTAATCTTAACCGCATCGCCGGTAGCGGTTACCTTAGCGGCTGCGTTCAGAGTTGCGCTGATGGTCTCGCCCTCTGCTGTAATATCAACCGTACCGGAAATCGCGGTATCGGTAAGCATGCCATTGACTGCCTTCGCGGTAACATTCATATCGCGGGTTTTGATGGAAACACCGTCCAGCATGCCGCCGAGCAGCTCGTCAAACAGGTCGGAACTGAAGACACTGTTCATGTTGTACTTAACGGTCATACCGCCGCTGCCCTTGGTAATGCTCTCGATCGCGCTGACCGGAACAGAACTGTTCATAGCAGAAATCTCCATGCCGTTCAGCACATCATCAAAGGACATCGCCATTTTGTACTTGCCCTGTGCACCCATATCCATGTAGTAAGTGCCATTGGTGAAGTAATAGTTAATATCCTGCGAAATACTGGTATCGCCGCCGTTCGCCAAAGACGGGTCGATCGTCATGTTCAGCTTGCCGCCAAATGCCATCACGGACTTGTCCAGCTCCTTGAGGTTCATATCGGCCTTAATCGTCATCGGCATGGACATATCGAGCAGCTTGGTGGTGCCGAGTTTAACGCTTGCCTTGATGTTCATATCCATAGCCATCTTGGACTCCGCCGAGGTGTTCTTCGCAGCGGTGTTGAATGTGTCCGCGTCTGCGAAAAATGCGCCCAGAGAAGCAGCCTTGGTCTTGTCAACCGCACCGTCTGCAACCAGCTTATCGAGCAGAATGCTGTCACTGCCCTTGACATCGGTATCAAGCGCGGTCAGGCTCATTGCAACTACGTTGTCACGCAGGAAATTCTTGGTGCTGCAATTGACATCGTCCACCAGGCCAACCTGCTCACCGAAATCCAGTGCTTTGGCATAGGTAAAATCGCCCTTGGCATCCGAGTAGCCGAGTGCGCGCAGCAGGAACGTGGTATACATCTGTGCAGAGCACTTGCCGGTCGGGTTATAGGCAGTCTCACTCATGCCGTTGGCAAGGCCGTTATCGTACAGGTACTGCACATACGGCTTTTCCCAGCCCTTCAGATCGGTAAACGGTGCGGTGTAGGTCAGCTTTTCCGCCTCAGCCTCCTTGCCCAGCAGACGGACCAGCATTGCCGAAGCCTCGGCACGGGTGGGTGCCTTGTCAAGCTGGTAACCCTGATTAGTGCCCTGAAACAGTCCCACGTCCTTCAGGCGGTCCGCACAGTTTGTGAAGTTCGCCGCACCGGCTGTTGCCGTAATACCGGCAGCAACCAGCATGGATGCCAGTGCGATTCTCATCTTTTTCATATTGTCTTCCTCCTTTTAATCGAAACAGCCAATAGCTTATCCTTAATATAGCATAGTCCTTGGAAAAAGTAAACAACAATTCAGAAACGATGCAGCGATCTGATGCATGATTGCAAATCCGCGCAGAACATGGTAAACTAAAGGTGCTTTTTGTCGGTTGTTTTGCCTTTCTGACAGCAATTTTACCATACAGGGATGTTTGCTACATGGTTTTCAGCAGTCTGATTTTTCTATTTTTCTTTTTACCTGCGGCGCTGTTCTGCTATTATATCGTGCCGCAGAAATTTATCCGTGTGCGGAATGCGGTGCTGCTTTTATTCAGCCTGTTCTTTTATTTCTACGGAGAGCCAAGGCTGATCGGCATGCTAATTTTTTCGATACTGATGAACTACCTGTTTGGTCTGTCCATGCGCAGTGCATACAGAAAACCACTGCTCATTTTGTGCGTTATCGCCAATCTGAGCCTGCTGGGTGTGTTCAAGTATCTGAATTTCTTCATTAGTACGGCGGACAGTCTGCTTGGACTGAGTATTCCGGTGACAGGCATTGTCATGCCGATCGGCATCTCGTTTTACACGTTTCAGGCGCTCAGCTACGTCATTGACGTATACCGCCGGGAGGTTCCGCCGCAGCACGACCCGTTTTCGCTGGCGCTGTACGTTTCCATGTTTCCGCAGCTGATTGCAGGCCCGATCGTACGTTACCACGATGTCAACGTGCAGCTTGCCGTGCGAAAACACTCGTTTGCGCAGTTCTCCGAGGGTATCAGCCGCTTCCTGTTCGGTCTCAGCAAAAAGGTACTGCTGTCCAATGTGTTCGCGCGGATTGCGGACGGCGTATTCAAATATGCACCGAACGAGCTGTCTGCCGCCGGTGCGTGGATGGGCGCGATTGGCTACACGCTGCAGATTTACTTCGATTTCTCCGGCTACTCGGATATGGCGATCGGTCTCGGCAAAATGTTCGGCTTCGAGTTTCTCGAAAACTTCAACTATCCGTACATCAGCAAGTCGGTCACCGAGTTCTGGCGCCGCTGGCATATCTCGCTGTCCACCTGGTTCCGCGACTATGTGTACATTCCGCTGGGCGGCAACCGGTGCTCGCCCGCACGGCACATTTTCAATCTGCTTGCCGTATGGACCCTGACCGGCTTCTGGCACGGTGCCAACTGGACGTTTATGGCATGGGGTCTGTACTTCGGTATCCTGCTCATTCTGGAAAAGAAATTCCTCGCCGGATGGATTACGCGCCTGCCGTCCGTGCTGCAGCATGTCTATGCGCTGTTTTTTATCGTCATCGGCTGGGTGTTCTTCCGCAGCGATTCGATGGGACTGGCGGTGCAGTACCTCGGCAGTATGTTCACCTCGGCGGTGCCGCTCAACCGATTCGTAATCGAATATCTGCTGCGGTTCTGGCCCTACCTGCTGTTCGGTGTTGTATTGTCCGCACCGGTATTCCCGCGTCTCAAGGCCTCCCGTGTATGGCGTGTACTGGAGTTTCCGGTGCTGGCTGTCCTGTTCACACTGTGCCTGATGCGCCTGCTCGCCAGCAGCTACAACCCATTTATCTACTTCCGCTTCTGAGGAGGGCTGAGACATGAAAAACGCGAAGCATATTGTCAAAACCGTGCTGTTCTGCGGTACGCTGGCCGTTTTTTCGGCTGTCAGCGTATTCAGTCCGAAGGAAAAAGGCTCGTTTTACGAAAACCGCAGGCTGGCGGTCTTTCCGGTGCCGAGCGTCGAGACCGTGCTGGACGGCACGTTTTTCTCCGATGTAGAGACCTATATCAGTGACCACTTTGCCTGCCGTGTTCCGCTGCTGCGGCTGAACATCCGCAAGGAGCTTGCGCTGCATAATCCGGTCGTCAGCAACACGGTTATCGCGGGTGATACGCTGCTGCCCTATCACGGCAAGCCGCGCACCGATTACGACCATGAGGACATGCAGACCGTACTGGATGCGCTCTCGCAGGTAAACACGGCGTGTGAGACTGTCGGTGCAAGGTTTGTCTATCTGTCCATTCCCGAGCAGAGCAGTGCTTTGCGGTACAAGTATCCGTCGTACCTCACGTCCGGCACCTACACGGATGATTCCATGCGCACGGACTTCCTCGCCGGACTGGATGCACGCGGCATTGACTGCCTGAACATGGCGGACTATCTCTGTACCGATCCGGAGAAATATTACAGCAAAACCGACCATCACTACAACTTTTACGGCGCATATGAGACCTATCTGCGCACCATGGAGCACTTGCAGACGCTCGGCATAGACACGCCTGTCACCACCGATGTGACCATCGAGCCAATCGAACGGCAGTTTCTCGGCTCCCGTTCCCGCAAGCTGCTCGGCGAGTACCCCACAGATGACAAGCTGTACCGCTTTACGCTTGGCACGCCTGTGTCCTTCACCCGCACGGATAATGGCAAGCCGGTTGCCAGCACGGTGGTCAACGAAAATTTCAACAACGTGTATGATTACTACATGGGCGGTGACATCGGCGAAACCATTATTAAGACAAACCGTCCCGGCCTGCCGCGTGTGCTTGTCATCGGCGATTCGTTCACCAACCCCTTGGAGGGCATCCTGTATACCTCGTGCGATGAAATGCACAGCCTGGATTACCGCCACTATGACGGCGAGAATATCCTCGACTATATCGCAAAATATCAGCCTGATGTCGTGCTGTATGTCCGTGATGATCTGACCTGCATCACCACCGAAGGCAACGGCACGATGGGACTTGCGGAATAAAAAAGACACCCGGGGGTGTCTTTTTCAGGTAGACATGCGGTGCAATGGAGAACGGAAAATCCTTCTCGGGCTTTTACTTCAATTACAGCCAATCAAGCGGCTTCGGCTGCTCAAATGTAGTTGTTGGCTCACAGAAGACGTGCTCATGCGCACTCTTGAGGATGCACTCCATCACCTCAAGCGAATGCAGCGCCATCTCGCCGGAGGCACGCGGCTTGCGGCCCTCCTCGAGCGCGTAGACGAGATCCACCAGACCGATACCGCGCGGGTTCTCGGCGTGGCTGACCGAATTATACGGATGGCTGTTCGGCACGACCGGCCACGGCGCGTTTACGTTCTCCGGACGGCGTTCGGCATCCGCCCAGCGGTACTGGTCGGGCGTGCGCATGAGCGTATCGCCGCCGAACAGGTTGGGACCGGAAATCGGATCCTTTTCATCAATGAGCACCGTGCCCTCAGTACCGTAAATCTCCATGCGCGGCAGCTCGGAATCCCAGACGTCAAAACTGCAGGTCAGCGTCACCTGTGCCCCGCACACAAACTCGAGAATCGCGTTGATATGAGTATCCACGTCCACCGGCAGCACCTGTCCCTTGCTCGGGCCGGACGGCACAGTTCGCGTCTCCCCTGCCTTGGTGGCCATTGCGCAGACGCGCTTTACCGGGCCGAGCAGGCTGAGCAGCGCGGTGACGTAGTACGGCCCCATATCGTACAGCGGACCCGCACCCGGCTGATAGAAGAATGCCGGAGCCGGATGGTGGAACTCGTGCCCGTGACCGACAAACCACGCACCGCCGCCCGTGATGCGGCCCAGTCTGCCGCTGTCGATCAGCTCGCGGATGTTCTGCAAGCGACCGCCGAGGAAGGTGTCCGGCGCGCAGCCAATCAGCAGTCCCTTCTCCTTAGCAAGCGAAACCAGTTCCCTGCCCTGCTCAAACGTCATCGCCAGCGGCTTCTCCGTGTAGACATGCTTGCCCGCCTTCAAGGCTGCCAGATTATACTCATAATGTGCCTGCGGTGTCGTCAGATTGAGGATAATGTCAATATCCGGGTCAGCGATCAGCTCCATACCGGAGGCATATGCCTTGGGAATATCGTGCTCTGCCGCCTTTCGCTGTGCCTTCTCCAGTCCGCGTGAGGCACACGCCACCACCTCGACTGCGTCATACTTTTTCAGATTGTTCAGGTAAACATTGCTGATGTCGCCAATGCCGATTACACCAACGCGTAATTTCTTCATCTTATGTTCCTCCCTTTGCTCTTTGACCATATTATAAAAGGAATGCGGATGGATGTCTTACAATATCTTGCGATTTCTTACAGGCAGGAGACAGGAGTTTCGATTGCGGTTTACCGCTGCGCAGGAGACCACCGACCGCCCGACAACACGGGAAACCATCGTCCGCTCCTCACTTCTGCCTCCTCATTTCTCACTTTTTACGACCTGCATGTGCGGATATGCAATATCAATGCCTTCCGCGTCATAGGTGAGCTTAATGCCCTCGAGCACGGCGCACTTCAGTGCGAATGCGGTGGCGTTATCCTTCGCCCACAGCGATGCACGCAGAACAACCGCGGAATCCGCCAGCTCAAGCACAACGACCGGCGCATCGGGCACACCGTCCTTTTTCTGCTGCTCGGTGCGAATATCGAGGAAGGCCGGCTGCTTCCGCACCTCGCGGGCGAGCAGCTCTTTGGCTTTTTTGAGGTCGCTTTCGTAGGTAATCCCCACTGTCAGGAACACGCAGACCTTGCTGTCCGCATAGTCGGCGTTCTCGATGATGGCACTGTTCATCTTGCTGTTTGGGATGATGACGCGCTTGTTCTCGAACGTGCGGACCGCAGTATGGTGCAGCGTGATCTCCTCAACGCAGCCGGTGATGTCATTATCGACATAGCGCACGACATCGCCCATCTTAAACGGCTTGAATGCGAGGATCATCATGCCGCTGACCACGCTGCCGAGGGCTTCCTGTGCTGCAAGACCGGCAACCACCGCGATCACACCGCCGGTAGCCAGCAGAGTACGCACCGCACTCGACAGCACCGGAATCGCGCCTACGATGACCATGCCGCCCGCAAAGTACACCGCAGCAACCGCTATGTAGCGCACAAATCCTAAGACGGTCGCAATACTGCTGTTCGTTTTCCGGTGACGGTCAACCAGCTTTTTCATCAGCCGATTGACCAGTCCGGCCGCCGCCAGCGTTAGGAGCAGCACCGCCACGGCCAGTATTCCCGTGGAAATCAGCTTTCCCAGCGGCGATTCCATAAATTCTGTAAACCATTCAAACATCAGGGTTCCCTCTCTTTCCGGAGATAGGTTTATTATAGCGTATCTGCGGGTACGATACAATAGAAAAAGCCTCGGAGCATACATCTCCGAGGCTTCAGCTTGTCGAAAAAGCAATATTCGATTTTTATGCTTCGTGCGGCAGCACGCATTCAATCGAATTTGCTTTGCAAATTCATAAATTCCGGGAGCATGGTCCAGACCACCCTCTCTTGCCGCTATGCGGCAATTCACCTTGTGTATCTCGGAATTTATACAAGGAAAGAAAAAATGTGTCCGCAGGACGCGGTTTTTCTTCGAGATTCGCTCGAAAGCGTGGTTTCGAGCGAGAGGCTGCTCGGAAAAAGTTAGTTTTTCGACAGCCTCAAGCCTCGGAGCATACATCTCCGAGGCTTTTCACACGTTCCTAAATGATATCCTATCGTTTGCCTGATGCTATCACCGCATAACCTCCACGAATGCAGGTTGCCCGGCAGGATGCTTACCCTTCCGGATAAAACTCCGCCGACGGTTCGGTCAGATGCTCATACACACGCACGAACGAGCTTTCCATATACGCCGAAAGAAAACCGTTCAGCACAGCGGTCAGGCATAGCGCCGCCACCAGAGCCGCCGCGAATACCGCAATCGCCATGCCGGTGCTCATCGCAGTCAGGCCGACCGTACCGAGCAGGATACATCCCCACAGAACAACGGCGATCAGTACATACCAGCCGATAAAGCTGAGGTCGAACACAAACAGCTTCATCAGATTTCCGCGGAACGCCCATGAAGCCTCACGCGTAGCTGCCCATGCACTGCGGTTCTCATCCTGCGCGAGCAGGAGCCAGCCTGCGTTATAAGTCTGCAGCTTAACGCGAATCGGAATCATCACCAGCAGGTACACAACCTGCAGCGCTCCCGCAATCACCTGATACTGTGCCATATCCGAGACAGCCATAGCAGCCGCAAACACGATTGTCGAATAGATGACGGTCGGCACGATTGACCAGATAATGCCGCGCAGCCACAGCGTAAACACCATACGGATGCCCGCCCAGACACTTTTTAACGAGGTGAACGGGTACATGAGCATACCCATCGTCACATCCTCGCCGTGTGCGAGACCAATGTAAAAGTGCATAAGGCCGAACTGCAGGGGGCCCGTGATCGCCAGCATAAGCGCAATGCACAACCATACCGTATTCAGTCCGCGCGAGAGTGCCGCCATCAACTGGTAATCATTCGCAGAAACACCGCCTGCGATGAGCGCGAACGCTCTGCCGAACACGGAAACGTACAGGATCACCATCAGCAGCACATACGGCACGAGGTACATCAGCTGGATGCCGATACACCGGCCAAGGTTTTCCATTACACGCGCCTTCTGCTCCCGCTTAAGCTGTCTGCGGGTCTCAGCTGTAAAATTGTTCATAAAATTCTCCATTTTCTTTATCATTCACCGACGTACACGACCTCATCCCGCTTGGAATAGGTGGAGCTGTTGGCCAGCACCTCGGTCGTCTTGCCATTTTCAGTAATCTGCTTGTAGGTCTTGGTCGAGTAGCCCGTGATGCCCGAGGTCTCCACGCGGCTGTCGCCTGCCTCCATCGAGCTGTCCGTCTTGGTAACGGTCTCCGGCTTATAGGTCTCGAGCACCTCTGTGCGGGTCGTGACCGTCTTGTCGCTCGTTTTGGTGCCGACAATAGTCATGATCATCTGACCGTCGGTCTGCTCGGCAAGAATCTTGACCGGATACGCCGTATTGTTGACGAACCGGAAATCCAGATTGCCGTAATCCACGGTTGCGTCCTCGCCGAGCGGTGTGTAGGACACGGTAAACGAATGATTATGCCGTTCGGTCACCTTCAAATCGGCACGCAGTACAGCCATGTACAGCGTCGAGGACGGCTGGCAGACACCGCCGCCGAACTCGTCAATAATCTTGCCGCCCGAGTAGGCATGCGCCTCCTGATAACCGCGTGCGGCTGTGCGCTCGCCAACCGTGCCGTTATAGGAAAACTCGTCACCCGGATTGAGGATAGTGCCGTTGATGGCCTTAGCCGCCAGACGGATGTTGTTCGTACGCGGTGCGTTGCCCTCGTCGAGATTGGTCGCCGTGCGCGCGAGCGTATCGTGGAACAGCTTCGCCTTGAGCGTCTCTGCCGTGATGGACGGCTGGGTGATCGTCACAGGAATGGTGTAGGTCTCTTGCGAGCCGTCGCCAATGATCTCCTTGGCCTTATCGGTGTCGAACGACACGCCTGCCTTGCCGGCGATGATGGTCTTGCCGTCCTCCTTGCTGACGGTAGCGTTGACCGGGTCACCGATAATGTCGGCTGCAATCTTGTCAACGTCAATCGCCGGAGCGGCTGTCACATCGGTCGAGACCTCATACGGCTCAAAGTCCATCAGGCGAATCTGATCAGTCAGCGCCTGCTCTACCGCATCCGTGTCAAACTTGACGCCCGGCTTGCCGGAATGCACGATCAGATTGCTGTCCTTCAGTTCCCAGGTCGGATTGACCGGTTCGGTCAGCGCCGTGTCCGCGATTTCGTTGAGCGTGCCGCGCAGACTTTCCTCATCTACAGTTGCCGCAATCTGTGCCTCTCTGTGGCCGCGCATTGCGCCGATGATATCGCGCACGCGCTCGAGCGGATTGCCGGTGCGGCCTATTTCATAGGCGTTCTCGGCGGACTGGATGCCGTCCACGCTTTTCAGCACCTTATCGACCGGAATATCATAGTTGGAGCCGTAAATCGTCACCGTGACATTCTTGCCCTCGTACAGCGGCGCACTCTGGTCCTCGATGGTGTTTGCCGCGTCATCGCGGTTCATGCCCCCGACCGCGATCGGTCCGACAGTCACGCCCGGAAAAACATTCGGGTAGCAGTACACATAGCCGAATGCACCGGCTGCCGCCGCAATGACAACGCCGACGGCAATCTTTACACCGATAGGAACACGACGTTTCTTCTTCGGCCGCTTCGCTTCCGTCCGGATGACCTGCGCCGGTTTTTCCGGCTTTTTGGCCTGCTTTTTGATCAAATGCGCTCCCTTCTTCGGTTTGTTTGCGCTTTTATCTGCCATGAGTATACCTCTTAACTAATCTATGCTTGGAATATGCTTTGGATTCTCGATGCACCCGCCATTATTCGACAGGTATACCTTTATATTATAGCGCCCTGTATTCATGATAGCAACCACAAATTCGGATAAATTCGGTATACGCCGTCATAATCTGTCGCTTTAACTTGCTATCACGGCTCTTTTCTGCTATAGTATTATTAGTATGCTAAAATTTTTGTGAAAAAGAGGAGTAAATGCAAGTGAAACAATTAGGACTGTTAATTCGACTGATTATCGGCATCATCGCCGGTATCCTCATCGGTATGTGTGGACAGTGGTTCGGCATCGCGGACACTGGGTTCTTCGTTGCCATCATCCGCCTGCTGGCAACCTTTACCTCGCTGTTCTCAACCTTCCTGTCATTCATGATCCCGCTGATTATCCTGTCGTTCATCACGGTCGGCATGGCAGAGCTTGGCAAGAAGGCCAACCGTCTGTTTGGTCTGACCCTGCTGCTGGCCTACGGCACAACCGTTATTTCCGGCCTGCTGACCTTCTTCATCGGCAAGGCCGTTCTGCCGGGGATCATTCAGCCCATCACCGGCGATGTACTCGAGAGCAACGCCTTCGAGCCGCTGTTCTCCATCACGGTTGACCCGGTGTTCGGCGTTATGACCGCACTTGTGCTCGCGTTCGTGATCGGCATCGGCATGGCAAATCTTAAGGGCGATTCCCTGCTGAACGTTTTCCGCGATCTGCAGAAGATCGTTACCGGCGTACTCAGCCGCATTATCATTCCGCTGATCCCGATCCACATCGCAGGTCTGTTCGCCAACATCGCAGCCGAGGGCCGTCTGGCGGCTACCGTCAAGATGTTCGCTTCCCTGTATGCTATCATTATTGTGCTGCAGCTGCTGTACATCTTGTCTCAGTTTGGTCTGGCAAGCATTGTCTGCCGCAAGAACCACTTCAAAAGCATGAAGAACGCCGCTCCGGCATACTTTACCGCACTCGGCACCCAGTCCTCTGCATCGACTATTCCGATTGCGCTGAACTGTGCATATAATAACAATATAAATAACGACGTTGCCGACTTTGTCGTTCCGCTGTGCGCTACCATCAACCTCAACGGCGATACCATCTGCCTCGTACTCGGCTCGATGGGCATCATGCTTGCAAGCGGCATAACCCCGACCTTTGCCATGTTTGCTCCGTTTGTATTCATGCTGGGCGTTACCATGGTTGCGGCTCCGGGTGTACCGGGCGGCGGTGTTATGTCGGCACTGGGCCTGATCACCTCGATGCTCGGCTTCACCGACCCGATGCAGCAGCTTATCATTGCCCTGCACTTCTCGCAGGACAGCTTCGGCACTGCTACCAACGTCACCGGTGACCAGGCGATTGCCCTCATCGTGGACAAGGTAGACCGTTCTGCTTCCGAAAAATAACCGGGAAGTTGTTTTATGACCATCCCCCGGTCATAAAACAACTTCCAATCTCCTGAAAGGCGGCGATTCCGGTAAATGGATATTCTGCTCGATATTGTGCATTCAGTTGACTACGGCGTTCTCGCGTACATCTCGGAGCACTGGCGCGGTGGTCTGTCCGACACAGTCTGGAAGGTGTTCTCCCTGATGGGCAGCTACGGTGCTGTCTGGATTACGCTTGCCGTACTGCTGCTGTTCTTCCGGCGAACACGCCGCGCCGGTGCGGCGATGCTGATCGCGCTCGGTGTCGGCTTTCTGCTTGGCAACGTGTTCCTCAAGAACCTTGTCATGCGGCCGCGTCCATTTGTCACCCACACCGACCTGACGGCGCTGCTCGTTCCGGAGGACCCGTGGTCGTTTCCGTCCGGGCACACGCTCAGCTCGTTTGCGGCAGCTTCGGCGCTGTACTTCTTCCACCATAAAACCGGTTTTCTGGCCTTTCTGCTGGCGGCAGCTATTGCGTTTTCGCGGCTGTATGCCAGCGTCCATTACCCGACCGACGTACTGGCCGGAGCGGTCATCGGCGTGCTGTGCGGCATTATCGCTGCATGGCTGACCGACCGCGTTACCGACCAGTGCCACACACTCCGGCTGAGAAAGGGCAAAAAATGAATCAATACAAACGCCTTCTCGGCAATACCTTTATCTTTGCGATAGGCACGTTCAGTTCCAAGATTCTCGTCATCCTCATGCTGCGTTTCTACACCGGCATGATGACGCAGGATGAAATGGGTGTCGCTGACCTGATCATCAAGACCACCAGTATTCTGTATCCGGTGGTGTCGCTGTCCATCGGACAGGCGGTCATCCGCTACGGACTTGAGCGCAAGTATTACAAGCGCAGTGTGTTTACCATTGCGCTCGTGACCGTGCTGTGCGGCTTCATTATCGCACTGCCGTTCCATCCGCTGCTGAGCCTCATCCACTATAATACCTCGGCGGGTGTTACCGGCTCACTGCTTGAGTATCAGTGGATCATCTACCTGTATGTTCTGACCTCGTGCACGCAGAATGTGTGCAGCCAGTTCATCCGCGCGCTCGGACACGTCCGCCTGTACGCGATCGACGGCATTTTCCGTACGTTCGTCACCATCATGCTGAACATCCTCTACCTGAAGGTGTTCCGCTGGAACATCCTCGGCTATGTGTTCTCCATCATCTGCTCGGACGCGCTTTCCACTGTTTGCCTGTTCATTATTGCCGGTTTGTGGAAGTACGTCAAGCTCAAGCGTCTGGACATGCACCTGTGGCGCGGAATGCTGGCGTACTCGCTGCCGCTCGTGCCGGATGCGATTCTCGTGTATATTATCGGCTTCTCGGATCAGGTGTTCCTCGCTTCCATGCAGGATACCGCAGTCAGCGCCATCTACTCGATCGCCTACCGTGTGCCGACGCTGATCGCGCTTGTCGCGTCCATCTTTGTTGATGCATGGCAGATATCCATGGTCAACAACAACACCAAGGAAGAGCAGATCACGTTCTTCTCGAACGTCGGCAACACATACTCGTCCATCGTGTTCATCATCGCGTCCGGCGGCGTAATGTGCGCCAAGCTGGCTATGACGGTTCTCGCCGTGCCCAGCTACTATATCGGCTGGACGTTCATCCCGATTCTGGCGGTCGGCGCGGGCTTCAACTGCCTGTCCAGCTTCCAGAAAAGCGTGTACCTGCTGGAAAAGAAGACGGTTGCGTCCTTCCTGTCCACGGCATTCTCCGCGGTCATTAACATCGGTCTGAACGCCCTGCTCATCCCGCGGATGGGCGGCACCGGTGCGGCGCTGGCAACGCTCATCAGCTATGTGGCTCTGTTCCTGTACCGTGCGATCGACAGCCGGCGGTTCATGCCGGTCCGCTGGAAGGTGCCGCGCTTGGCGCTGACCGTGATTTTGCTTGCCGTGCAGTCCGTACTCATGCTGCTCGAGCCGCCGCTGTGGCTCGTCTGGCAGATTGCACTGTTCGGCGCGGTTGCGGCGCTCAACAGCCGCGAGATGCTGCTCAGTGTCAAAAAGCTGCTGCATCGAGCATAAGTTTATATGCAAAGGGAATGTCTGTGGGGCGTTCCCTTTTTCTTTTGCTGTCTACACGATATTATCACGTTATATCGTAGGATGCACCGACTCGGTGCACCGCCTGTAAACCACATGCACGCACATAGAAGATAAAACCGCATCGTTCATTCTCCATTACTCAACGAAAAAAAGACAGACGAAAAATCGTCTGTCTTTTTGCGTTAGATGGAAAAATTAAGCGTTCCGTTATTGACAAGATCCTCGAGCGTGACCGAATCAACATAGTTATTGATTGCGTCATACAATCCGCGCCAAAAGCTGAGCGTAATGCATTCATCTACACGAGGACAATCCACTGGCTCATGCTCCAAACAAGCCACCGGTGCAAGAGAGCCTTCGGTAATGCGCAGAATATCGCCCACGGTATACTCCGAAGGATGCCGCGCCAGCTGGTAGCCGCCCTGTGCGCCTCGCGTCGAGATAACAAAGCCCGCACGCGAAAGCTGCACCACGATCTGCTCCAGATACTTGGCCGAAATCTGCTGTCGCTTGGAAATATCGCGCAGCGGAATGTAGCCGCCTGCGTCATGCTGCGCCAGGTCGATCATCAGACGAAGCGCATATCTTCCTTTGGTTGAAATCTTCATAGTTGCAAATTCCCCTTTTCACTAATATACCACAGGTTTACTATGAATTCAAGTCCAAACCGATTTTGTTTACAATTTTTTCAGAATTGCCTCAATATGCTCATTGGCCTGCTCTACTTCCCAGTGCAGCTCGGTCGCGGAGATACGCTCTGCGCCATGTCCGAGAATGATCATCTGCTCCATGCCGTCCGAGGTAGCCACACGAACACGGTGCTTGCGCGACAGGTCGTAGGACGCCTGCTCAATGTACATATCCGCAGTTTCGGCCTCCTTGGTGTAGACAATATGGATGCCGCCGCGATGCTCAATTGAGCCGGTGCCGCCTTTGACCTTATAGGCATCGAACACGAGAATAAGATGGCATCTGCGCACACCCTGATAATTGCTCAGCACGTTGACGAGCGCTTCACGGGCTGCGTTGACATCACGGGCGGCAATGTCGCGCAGCTCGTCCCACGAGAAGATGATGTTGTAGCCGTCCACGAGCAGATAATCGTCCTCACGAATGCGGGTGACGTACAGCTGCTCAAGCGTCGCGGCCTTTTTACGGCTCTGCTGAAAGGCTTCAAAGCCGCGGTTTTTGACCGGACCGTAGGTGCGTTCAAACAAGGCCCGCAGTTCCGCGTCGCCGCCGAAGCCGTCTCCACCGCCTGTGCCGGAGGAACGCACCGGACGGACTTGTTCCGGCTCTTCTTCCCTAGGTTTAAGCACGTTTGAAGTATCAATATGCGCGTGCTCCGGCACCTCATTCCACTTGACAACATAGCCTGCACCGTGCGAGCAGAACACGGAATCCGGCGTATTCTCCACATCGGCGGTCGGGTCGTAGGCAGCTGCCGAGATGACTTCCTCCGCGTTGTGGCAAGGCGCGTAGCCGTTCGGCGTGCACGACAGCCGACCGCGTCCCTTGGTGTACGCCGCGACCTCGGTCCAGTAGTTGCGCATGGTGGAAACCGGCGCCGTTCCGGTCAGAATCGAGCCGTGAGCACCCTGTTCCGGAGGCTCAAACGTGCCGTTCATTCGCTGAATATCGGTCATGGCGCGTCCGACGCACTCGTCCGGCAGCTCCAGCCGAAATGCATAATACGGCTCAAGCAGCAGGCTTTCCGTGCGCATAAGGCCGTTGCGGACGGCGCGGTAGGTTGCCTCACGGAAGTCGCCGCCCTCCGTGTGCTTGACGTGTGCGCGTCCTGCAAGGATGGTTATCTTCACATCCGTGATGGGTGCACCGGTCAGCACGCCCAAATGCGGTTTTTCCGCCAGATGTGTCAGAATCAGGCGCTGCCAGTTCAGGTCGAGCACATCGGTCGGACACGCCGTTGACAGCTGAATGCCGCTGCCGCGCTCTGCCGGTTCAAGCAGCAGATGCACCTCGGCGTAATGCCGCAGCGGCTCGAAATGGCCGATACCGATCACCGGCTCGGTGATGGTCTCGCGGTAGACGATACTGCCCTCGTCAAAGGTCACATCCACGCCGAAGCGTTCCGCGATAACGCTGGTGAGGATTTCCAGCTGCACCTCCCCCATTAGCTGCAGGTGTATCTCACCGAGCCGTTCGTTCCACACCACCCGAAGCTGCGGGTCCTCCTCCTCAAGCTGGCGCAGGTTGCGCAGCATGACATGTGCGTCACACCCTTCCGGCAGGCACACGCGATAGCCGAGAACCGGCTCGAGCACCGGCGGCAGTGCACCGGCTTCCGCGCCAAGACCCATACCCGGACGCGTGTGCGTGAGTCCTGTCACCGCACAGACCATGCCGCTCTCGACGCGCTCGGCCGTGCGGAATTTTTCACCCGAGTAGATGCGGATGCCGCTCACTTTTTCCTGCCAGCCGCCGTCCTCGCCGCCCGAAAGCTGCTCGCGCACGGAAAGCGCACCGCCGGTGATTTTGAGATATGACAGGCGGTTGCCCTGTGCGTCACGCGCGATTTTGAACACGCGCGCACCGAAGTCCGCGCCGTACTGCGGTGCAGGAAGATAGCGTTCCAGACCATCCAGCAGCGCGTCCACGCCGTCCAGTTTGAGTGCCGAGCCGAAGTAGCACGGGAACGCTTTTCGTTCCGCAACCAGCTGTGCGATCTGGCTGTCGTCCACCATTCCTGTCTCGAGGTACTGCTCGAGCAGACCCTCATCGCACACGGCAAGCTCCTCTGCCATTGTGTCCGTCGAAGTGAAGTCAACACAGCCGCTGTCCAGCCGCGATTTCAACTCCTGCAGGAGTGCATTTCGGTCTGCACCATCCAAATCCATCTTGTTGATGAACAGAAACGTCGGGATTCCCTGACGCGTCAGCAGCCGCCACAGCGTTTCCGTGTGCGCCTGTACGCCGTCCGTGCCGCTGATGACCAGCACCGCACAGTCGAGCACCTGCAGTGTGCGTTCCATCTCCGCCGAAAAGTCAACGTGCCCGGGCGTGTCCAGCAGTGTCACCTCGGTGTGCGGCAGGGAGAACTCCGCCTGCTTGGAGAAAATTGTGATGCCGCGCGCGCGCTCGAGCGCAAACGTATCGAGGAACGCATCCTGATGGTCCACGCGGCCTAATTTTTTCAGCGCACCCGCCTGGTACAGCATGGCTTCCGACAGGGTGGTTTTTCCGGCATCAACGTGCGCCGTGATGCCAATACAGATATGTTTCATAGCAAAATTCGCTTTCATATTCGAGTGATTCTAACTCCTACTATTATCGCAGGTTTTGCGTGATTCTTCAAGGCATAGCATGTATTCTTTCCTGTTATATCGTCATAAACAACAGATATTGGACAAATTTCTTGTGCAGGTTTACAATAGAATCATCAGCAAAGGCGCTGAAACCTACCGACTAAGGGGTTTCAGCACCTTTTTGTTTTCTTGTATTCCAAATCTTAACAGGAGCGATAGATATGCAGTATGAAATTTCCAACCGTATGAGCGATGTGCACGGCTCGGCCATCCGCGAGCTGTTCAAGCTCGGCGCAGACCCGAACATGATCTCGTTCGGCGGCGGCAACCCGTCTGCGGAGACTTTCCCGGTTCCCGAGATTGCGGACATCATCGCAGACGTCATGAAGGACGCACCGGTCTCTGTTCTGCAGTACGGTCTGTCCGAGGGCTACACGCCGCTGCGCGATACGATGAAGGACTACCTCACCCGCACACAGGGTTTTGATTTCGAGAACAATGAGCTGTTCATCCTGTCCGGCGGTCAGCAGTGCGCCGACCTGACCACCAAGGTTCTGGTCAACGAGGGCGATATCATTCTGACCGAGGACCCGGCCTTTGTCGGCTGCCTGAACACATTCCGTTCGTATGGCGCCAAGCTGATCGGCATTCCGATGCAGCAGGACGGCATGGATACGGATGCGCTTGAGGCCGCTCTCAAGGCGCATCCCGAGACCAAGCTGCTGTACACGATCCCGTCCTTCCAGAACCCGTCCGGCATCACGACTACGCTTGAAAAGCGCAAAAAGGTGTATGAACTCGCGTGCAAGTACGATATCGCCATTCTTGAGGACAACCCGTACGGCGAGCTGCGCTTTTCCGGCGAGGACGTGCCGACCATCAAGTCGATGGACACCGAAGGCCGCGTGCTGTACGCAGGCAGCTTTTCCAAGGTTATGGCTCCTGCGTTCCGACTGGGCTTCCTCGTGTTCAACAAGTCGCTCACCATGCCGCTGACCATCGCCAAGCAGACCACCGATGTGCACTCTAACGTGCTGTTCCAGTATGTCTGCAACGAGTACATGACCAAGTACGATTTTGCCGCGCACCTCGACAAAGCGCGTGACGTATACCGCGCAAAGTGCAATCTCATGCTCGATACCATGCGCCGCACCTTCCATCCGGCGGTCACGTTCTCGCAGCCGGAAGGCGGCCTGTTCGCCATGACCTTCCTGCCGGACGGCATGGATTCGCAGCCGTTTGTCCGCGAGGCGATTCAGCACGGTGTACTCTGCGTGCCCGGCTCAGCGTTCCTGGCAGACGAAAAGCAGGTGTCCAACGCCTTCCGTCTCAACTATTCTACCCCGACCGACGAGCAGATCGTCAAGGGCATCGAAATTCTCGGCAAGCTCACCCACGAATGGATCAAGGAGTAATAAAAATGAAAGTTATGGCATTCAATGCTCGTCCGGACGAACGCGCGTTCTTCGATCACTTCAGTCAGTCGCTTAATATGGATCTTACGCTGCAGAAGGACACGCTGACCCTCGATAATGTTGCGCTGACCCGCGGCTACGACGGCATTTCCTGCACCTGCGACCTGCCTGCGCCGATTCTGGAAAAGCTGGCCGAGAACGGTGTCCGCTATGTGGCCCTGCGCACCATCGGCTACGATAATGTAGACCTGAAAGCTGCAGAGCGTCTCGGCATCCGCGTATCCCACGCCGGATATTCGCCGTATGCCGTTTCCAACTACACGGTTATGCTCATGCTGATGTGCATCCGCAAGGCCGGCTACATCATGTTCCGCTCGCACACCGCAGACTACTCGCTCGGCGCATCCGGTGCGGCCCGCGGCATGGAGATGCAGAACCTGACCGTCGGCGTCATCGGCACCGGCCGTATCGGCAAGGCCGTCATTCACAATCTGTCCGGCTTTGGCTGCCGCATTATCGCACATGACCCGTTCCCGTCCGAGGAAATGAAGCAGATGGGCGTGGAGTACGTTTCGCTCGAATCGCTGTATGCGCAGTCCGATGTCATCACGCTGCACACCTTTCTCAACGACAGCACCTACCACATGATCAACACCGATGCTATTCAGCAGATGAAGCCGGGTGTTGTCATCATCAACTGCGCACGCGGCGCGCTCATCAACACCCGTGCGCTCATCGATGGCATCGAATCCGGCCGCATCGGCTCGGTCGGCGTGGACTGCTTTGAGGGTGAGGATGATGTGATCCGCGTCGATCACAATTACAACAGCCGTGTCACCAACCACGATTACATCATCCTGAAATCCTTCCAGAACACCATCGTTACCCCGCATGTTGCGTTCTTCACCGATCAGGCGGTGTTCGATATGGTTCAGTGCTCGCTCGAAAGCCTGCATCAGTTTGAGCTTGGCGAGAAGGTACCGCTGGAAGTCCACGCCGCATGATCTGTCGCGGATTTACGCCATCTGCGCAAAATACCGCTCCAAATACGCAGTAAACGCGCGAATGCTCTGCGTGCGGAACCGTCCGAGCGTCTGCACATAGATATACCGGCGGCACTGTGCGTCCTTGATGTGCAGCAGGCGCACGCCTGCGTCCTCGCAGACCTGCCGCCACTCGCCGGACGCGACCAGTGCAACACCCATGCCGCACGACAGCAGTCGGATCTGCAAGGCCGCGCTGTCGCACTCGATAGCGGCGTGCATCTCCACACCGGCTGACCGAAAAATATGCTCGGAAATCTGTCGGAACGACTGCGAATTGCTCAGCGCGATAAACGGATCGTCGGCAAGTTCTGTCAGCGATACGCTTTCCCGATCGGCATACCGGTGTCCCTCGGGCACAGCCACGCACATCTCCTCATCGTACAGCAGGACGGCGCCTGCAGGCACCTCGTCCCGCGATACCGCGGAATCGAGCAGCAGGTCGCTGCCCTCGGGCGTGCTGCTGATGCGCAGATCCAGATTGCCGTACTCGGCAGAAAAACCTGCGAGTATCTCACTGATACGCTCCGCGCACGACAGCGCACAGATGCACAGACCGCCTGTCCGGTGCAGGCTCTCCTCGATTTCGCCGCGTGCGTCGCGCTCAGCTTCCAGCATCGTCCGTGCGTACCGCAGCAGGATATCTCCCTGCTCGGTGCGACGCAATCCCTTTCCCGTTCGCTCGAATAACTCGGCTCCCAGCTCGCTTTCCAGATTCCGTATGGTTTTGGATACAGCGGGCTGCGCCACGTTCAGGCTCTCGGCGGCGCGCGTCATATTTTCGTATTTGGCT
This sequence comes from Butyricicoccus sp. AM05-1, assembly GCF_003474415.1. Classification (NCBI taxonomy): domain Bacteria; kingdom Bacillati; phylum Bacillota; class Clostridia; order Eubacteriales; family Butyricicoccaceae; genus Butyricicoccus; species Butyricicoccus sp. AM05-1. The sequence goes on from NZ_QUDG01000001.1 coordinate 642,985, forward strand.
ACGGCGGCAAACTGCCGAAGCTGATATAATTCCATCGTGTTCCCCTCCATTCTATGAAAGTACAGGAAAATTTCCCTTATGATTACTCAAATTCTGCTTCAGCAGACGATCATCATGTTTCTTTTGATGATGCTCGGTCTGCTCCTCTCCCGCCGCGGCATGATAACCGAACAGGGCAGCCGTGATCTGTCCAACGTGCTGCTGTACGCAGTCATTCCGTGCGTCATCCTGCGCAGCTATATGTCCGAGTTCAGCGTGGACAAGCTGCGTGCCATGGGCATTTCGGCTGTTATCGCGGTGATCGCGTTTGTCGCGTCCATCGGCGTGGCGTACCTCACCTGCGGCACCCGGCACCGGATTGAAAACTTTGCGGTCGCGTTCGGCAACGCCGGCTTCATTGGTATTCCGCTCGTCACAGCCGTGTTTGGCGCGGAGGCGGCGTTCTACATTGTCTCGTACAGCACACTTGTCAATCTGCTGCAGTGGACGTACGGTATTGTTATTATATCAGGCAAAAAGGAAACCATCAATCTGAAAATGGTGTTCGTCAATCCGGTTTTCATCTCCATGGTGATCGGTCTCATCCTGTTTGTGACTCAGCCGACGCTGCCCTCGGTCGTCACCGGCACGATCGGCTACATCGCGGATGCCAATACTGCTCTGGCGATGATTATTCTCGGTTTCTATCTGTCCAAGGTGCGCCTGCGCGACCTGTTCGCGAGTGCAAGGCTGTACGTTGTCTCTGCCGTGCGCCTGCTTATCGTTCCGGCGGTGACCGTGCTCATCTTCCTGCTGTTCCCCTTTGCCCGCGGCGAGATCACGCTGATTACGCTGATCGCAGCCGCAACGCCGGTTGCCAGCAGCACAGCCATCTTTGCGCAGAAGTTCGATCAGGACTACCGGCAGGCGGTGTCGTATGTATGCCTGTCCACCATTCTGTCCGTGGCAACGCTGCCGCTGGTAATGCTGGTGGCTGAACGTTTTCTTTCCTAAAACCAGATAACAAAAGCGGCGCAGACCGATCGGTCTGTGCCGCTTCTTTGCGTCTTCTTGAAAATATCGTTCCGCGACAGACGTTATCCCAGAACCACCTTGTGGAAGGTCTTTTTGCCCTTCTTGATCATGCACTCCTCGTTAAAGAAGTCCTTGGTCAGCTGCTGCTTGAAGTCCGCGACCTTTTCGCCGTCCAGCGATACGCCGCCGCCCTGCACCAGCTTGCGCGCCTCACCGTTGGAGGCTGCAAGGCCGCACTTGACGAGCAGCGTCAGCACACCGATCTGGCCGTCAGTGAAGTCCGCATCGGTCAGCGTGGTGGTCGGCATGTTGGCAGCCGCACCGCCGGAAACGAAGATCTCCTTGGCAGCGGTCTGTGCCTTCTCGGCCTCTTCCTTGCCATGTACCAGAGCGGTCAGCTCGTATGCGAGGATTTCCTTCGCGCGGTTCAGCTGTGCGCCTTCCCAGCTGTCCATCGTCTCGATCTCCTCAAGCGGCAGGAAGGTCAGCATACGGATGCACTTGAGCACGTCCGCATCGTCCACATTGCGCCAGTACTGGTAGAAATCGTAAGGAGAAGTCTTGTTCGGATCGAGCCAAACGGCGCCGGAAGCGGTCTTGCCCATCTTCTTGCCCTCGGAGTTGAGCAGCAGAGTGATGGTCATCGCATGCGCGTCCTTGCCCAGCTTGCGGCGGATCAGCTCGGTGCCGCCGAGCATATTACTCCACTGGTCGTTGCCGCCGAACTGCATGTTGCAGCCGTAGTTCTTGAACAGGTAGTAGAAGTCGTAGGACTGCATCGGCATGTAGTTGAACTCGAGGAAGCTCAGACCCTTCTCCATGCGCTGCTTGAAGCACTCGGCACGGAGCATATTATTAACCGAGAAGCACGAGCCGATGTCGCGGATGAACTCAATGTAGTTAAGGTTCATCAGCCAGTCGGCGTTGTTCACCATCTGCGCCTTGCCCTCACCGAATTCGATGAAGCGCTCCATCTGCTTCTTGAAGCAGTCACAGTTGTGCTGGATGGTCTCGACGGTCATCATCGAGCGCATATCGGTACGGCCGGACGGATCGCCGATCATAGCGGTGCCGCCGCCGATCAGCGCAATCGGCTTGTTGCCTGCCATCTGCATGCGCTTCATCAGGCAGAGCGCCATAAAGTGGCCAACATGCAGGCTGTCCGCAGTCGGATCGAAGCCAATGTAGAAGGTTGCCTTGCCGTTGTTGATCATCTCGCTGATCTCTTCTTCGTTCGTTACCTGCGCGATCAGACCGCGCGCTTTCAGTTCGTCGTAAAGCTGCATTATTCTGTCTCCTGTATTTCAATTTGTTTGATTTTTATGATAAAAGAGTCCGAATACCGTTACGGAGCACGCTCTTTTCTGCGTTCGTCTATGATTACCACGGGTTCACGCTCCCTGTCCGGCCGCGTCGAGCAGTTCCTCTGCATTGCGGCGTGCTGCATCCGAGATTTCCTCGCCGGAGAGCAGACGTGCAATTTCGTCTACGCGGTGTGCTCTGTCCATCGGGCTGACATCGGTGTAGCTGCGGCCGTCCCGCACGGATTTGGAAATGCGCAGGTGATGGTCGCCCATGGCGGCAATCTGCGGCAGATGGGTAACGCACAGTGTCTGCTTCTTTTTCGCAATCGCAGATAGCTTGCGGCCGATCTGCTGCGCCGCATGGCCGGAAACGCCGGTGTCGATCTCGTCAAAAATCAGCATACCAACATCTTCGCCCGCTGTCAATACGTTTTTAAGCGCAAGCATAATTCGGCTCAGCTCGCCGCCGGAGGCCACCTTGGAGAGCGGCTTTTCCGGCTCACCCGGATTGACTGAAATCTCAAACGTCACGGTGTCGCAGCCGTGCGCGGACAGCTTGGTGCCGGTGCGGACCGCAACCCGCATTTTCACCTTATCCATGTCGAGTTCGCTCAGCTCGCGCACGATTTCGCCCTCCAGCTGCTTGGCAGCCTTGCGGCGCTGCTCGGTGAGTTCAGCGGCGATGCCCTTGGCCTCCGCGAGCATGCCGCGGTACTGCTCCCGCAGTTCTTCCCTGCGGTCGTCCGCGTTCTCGAGCGTATCCAGTTCGGCGGTTATCTTCTCAAGGTACGCGAGGATTTCCGGAATCGTACCGCCGTATTTCTGCTTCAGACGGTAGATTTCATCCAAGCGCTGCTCGACCATCTCGCGCTCTGCCGGAGAAAAGTCCAGATTGTCCCCCTGACTTGCCACGCTGTCGCGCAGGTCTGCCGCCAGCAGACGTACTTCCTCGGCCTGCTCGGCCATGCCGTCGAAGGCATCCGACACTTCGCGCAGGCTCTCGATGGCGCTTGCCGCCTGATCGAGCAGCTCACACGCGCCCGCAATTTCATCGTCACCCGAGAGCGCCATACGCGCCTGCTCGAGTGCGCCCGCAATCTTGCCCGCGTGATCGAAATACGCCTTGCGCTGTGCAAGCACCTCATCTTCATCGGGTTTAAGTGCCGCCTGCTCGATTTCCTCCTTGTGGAAGGTCAGCATGTCGATGCGCTGCAGGCGTTCCTGCTCGCCGGTCTCCAGCGCAGTAATCTCCCGCCGGAGTGTCACCAGCGCCTGATATTTCGGGCGGTATCGCTCGAGTATTTCGGCACAGCCTGCGTAGCCGTCCAGATATTCGATGTGATGCGCTTCATCGAGCAGCTTCTGGCCGTCATTCTGACCGTGAATGTCGATCAGGTACGGCGCCAGCTGCCGCAGGACAGCTGCACTGGCCGGCTTCATATTCACGCGGCAGGTGCTCTTGCCGTCTGCGGAAATCTGCCGCTGGACGTACAGCGTGTCAGGCTCGTCACCGGAAAGTGCAAGCTCGTCAAGCAGTTCGCGCAGAGCACGCGGCAGATCGGTGAATACCGCGCTGACAAAGCCCTTCTGTGCACCCGAGCGCACTAAATCGCGGCTGACGCGCTTGCCGAGCAGCGCACCGATCGAATCAATAACGATACTCTTGCCCGCGCCGGTCTCGCCGGAAAGCACGGTCAAACCCTTATCGAGTTCGATGTCTGCACGTTCGATGACCGCTATATTTTCAATGTGGAGTAATTGCAGCATTGCCGCCTTATCCCTCGCTTACTTTAGAATGTCTCTTGCCTGTTTGCAGAACTTTTGCGCGCTGTCGTTATCGCGCATAACGGCGAATACGGTATCGTCGCCGCCAAGCGTGCCGACCACATCGGGTGCGCGCATGGCATCAATCGCCATTGCCGCCGCCTGACCCAGACCGGGCAGTGTTTTAATGACGACCATGTTCTGCGCCGCATCAATATCCGTGACGCATTCACGGAAAATGTTGCGCAGACGCGTGGTGAAGCTATCCGCCGCACCGGCGTTCGAGGAGGTGTACTTGTACTTGCCGGTCTCCGAGGAGAGCGTCTTGATAAGCCGCAGCTCCTTGATATCGCGCGAAATGGTCGCCTGTGTGGTGTTGTAGCCGAGTGCCCGCAGATGTGCGGTCAAATCCTCCTGCGTTTCAATCTCAAACCGGTCGATGAGATCGAGGATTTTTGCCTGTCGTTGAAACTTCATCGTTCGCGTTTTCCTCTCTTATAGCAGCGCCGCTCACAGCTTCTGCTGTAAAATTCGATAAAAACTATTGCCTTTCAGACGAATCAGCCGCGTCTGCAGGTCGGAACGGGTGATAATGACCCGATCATCCGGCCGCACGGCAAAACCCTGTCCGCCGTCCGCCGAGATGAACACCTCACTGCCGCCCTCACAGGCTGCGGTGATGGATACGCTGCGCTCGGGCGCAAACACGAACGACTTCGCCGCCAGCGCATGTGCACAGATGGGAATAACGGCGATGTTCTCCGCGCTCGGCTCAATGACCGGGCCGCCTGCCGATAGACCGTAGGCCGTTGAGCCGGTCGGCGTTGCCGCGATCACGCCGTCACCGTTAAAGCGGGTGACCTCCTCGTTGTCCGCCGAAATGCCGACGCACACCACGCGGAACGCGGTGCCCTTTGCGATAACAATATCATTGAGCGCGTCGTTCTCATACACGATACGCCCGCCGCGCTGCACAGCAACATGCAGCATCATGCGGCTGTCCAGTGAAAATTCACCGGTGAACAGCTTTTCCATTTCGGGCAGCTCAGCCGGTTCCAGTTCGGTCATAAAGCCGACGTGACCGACATTGATGCCGAGCAGCGGCAGCTGATTCTGCGCCGCCTCTCTCGCCAGACGGAGCATGGTTCCGTCTCCGCCAAGCACGACCGCCATATCCGCAAACTGCACGGCGTCCTCGGTTTTCATGTAATCCGCGTCCTCAATGATGGGCGGCACGACCCGCATCTGCTTGGGCAGCATAAGCCGCACACCGTCACGCCGCAGCTGATCGCACACCGGCTGCAGGATATCGCGTGCGCTGTCCTTGCGCAGATTGGGATAGATGAAAATGTTCTTCATCATGCCTTTGCGTCCAGCTCCTCATGTGCCTGACGGACAACCTCCGCCAGATCCGGAATGTGCTCCTCGCCCTGCTTTGCCAGATAGCCGAGAAATTCAATGTTGCCCTCAGGTCCCTTGATGGGAGAAAACGTCACATCAAGCACTTTAAAGCCTGCCGCATGCGCGTTTTCCACATAATTCTGCAGCACCTCAAGGTGAATCTCCGGCTCACGGACAACGCCCTTTTTGCCGACCTTGCCCTTGCCGGCCTCAAACTGCGGCTTGATAAGGTTGGCCACATGGCCGTCCTCGGTCAGCAGGCTGGAAACGACCGGCAGTACCAGCTTGAGGGAAATAAACGACACGTCGATGACGCAGAACGACGGCGTTTCCTCCAGCATATCCGGCGTTACATAGCGGATATTGGTGCGCTCCATGCACTTGACACGCGGATCCTGCCGCAGACTCCACGCCAGCTGACCGTAGCCAACGTCAATGGAATACACCTTGCGCGCACCGCGGCGCAGCAGGCAGTCGGTAAAGCCGCCGGTCGATGCGCCAACGTCCATCACGACCAGATCGGTCGGGTCGATATTAAAGTAGTTGAGCGCCTTCTCGATCTTCTTGCCGCCGCGGGACACAAATGCGTTCTCGTTGCCGCGAACCTCCAGTTCGGCGTTTTCGTCAACCATATCGCCTGCTTTGCCCGCCTTCTGGCCTGCAATGTAGACGATTCCCTCCATAATCGCAGTCTTTGCGCGCTCCCGTGAGGGGCAAAGACCCTTTTCAAACAGCAATACGTCCAGTCTCTTCTTAGCCAACGCCGTTCTCCTTCCCATTCCGATTTTTCATGATATATGCCGCAATGCCCTCGGCATCAATGCCGCAGTGACGGTACAGCTCGTTTACGCCGCCGTGCGGCAGAAAGCGGTCGCCGGTGTTCAGCAGATCGGTGCGCTCGCTGCGGTGCGCGGCAAGCCACTCGCCGACGCTGCCGTTCGGCACAACGTCCTCCGCAACGACACACCAGCCGCCCAGCTTTTCCTTCACCTCGGCATACGCCTGTTCCAGTCCGCTGCCGATTTCATTTACCTTGTAAACCTGTGCGCGGATACCCTCGTGCATGAGGATCTCCGCGGCGTCGATCGCCTGATTGACCATAATGCCGTGTGTGACGATCGTCACCTCACTGCCGGATTGCTCGTGTACGCACACGAGCGGCTGCGCCGACAGCTCCTTGCGGTACGCGCCTTCGCTGCCGCGCGGATAACGGATAGCGACCGGTCCGGTCTCCCTGTAAATCGCACGGGACAGCATGACTCGGAGTTCCGCAAAGTCGGACGGACAGAAAATCTTCACACCCGGGATAGACCGCAGGAACGCGATATCCAGCACACCGTTATGCGTTGCGCCGTCCGCGCCGACAATGCCCGCGCGGTCCACGCACAGAACAACGTGCAGACCTTCGATTGCAATATCGTGAACGATCTGGTCATAAGCGCGCTGCAGGAAGGTCGAGTAAATGGCCGCTACCGGCACCAGTCCCTGTGCCGCCATACCGGCCGCCATACCGATGGCGTGTTCCTCGGCGATGCCGACATCGAAAAAGCGTTCCGGGAATTTCTCGGCAAAGCGGGTCAGGCCCGTGCCGGACGGCATAGCTGCCGTGATCGCACAAATGCGGTTATCCTTCTCAGCGAGTGCGCAAAGCTCCTTGCCGAAGAACGCAGAAAAATCCTCCTTCTTCGCGGCAAGCGGTGCGCCTGTTACGCGGTCGAACTTGGAAACGCCGTGGTATTTCTCCGGATACTGCTCACTCGGGGCATAGCCTCTGCCCTTCTGTGTCATAACGTGCAGCAGAACCGGTTTTTTCATTTTTTTTGCCAGTGCGATGAACTCACACACGCTCTTGATGTCATGACCGTCCACCGGACCGAGATAGGTAAAGCCCATCTGCTCGAACAGCGAGGTCGGCAGGACAGCCCGCTTGATCTTCGCCTTGAAGCGCGATACCGCGCGCGTGATCGTTCCGCCGCCCGGAATGCGGCTGAGTCGCTCCTTGATGCGGGTTTTTGCACGCAGATATTGCGGGCTGACACGCAGGCGAGACAAATGGCGGCTAAGTCCGCCGACATTCTTGGCGATCGACATATTGTTGTCGTTGAGCACCACGAGCAGCGGCTCCCGAGAGGTGCCGGCGCTGCTCAGCGCCTCATATGCCATGCCGCCGGTCAGCGCACCGTCGCCGATGACCGCGACAACGTGGTATTTCTGGTTTTTAATCGTGCGTGCATGTGCCATGCCGAGCGCCACCGAAACCGAATCCGAGGCATGTCCCGTGATGCACGGGTCGGTGATGCTCTCCTCCGGCTTCATAAAGCCGCACAGACCGCCGTACTGCCGCAGCGTGTCAAAGCGGTCGCGCCGACCGGTCAGGATCTTGTGGACATAGCACTGATGACCTACATCGTAGATGATGCGGTCGCGCGAGGAGTCAAACTCGCGTTCAAGTGCGACAGCCAGCTCTACAATGCCCAGATTGGACGCCAAATGACCTCCGGTCTGCGACACCGAGTCCACAATGAACTCGCGCAGCGCAGCGCACAACACGCCGAGTGTGTCGTACGACAGTCCGCGCAAATCGGCAGGACTGCTTATATTGTCTAAAATTCCGTATCGTTTTTGCTTCATCAATATCCCCACCTTTGGAAAGGCAGTTTATCTGTATTTATATCGTTACTTTCGGTTATCCAGCTTGAGCGGCAGAACGGACAGCACGCGTCCGCAGAGCGCCAGCACCTTGCTGCTGCACATCACCGCGATGCCCTTGCCGGCTGCCTTGCCGCCGATGGTCAGTGCCGAAACCAGACCGGTAATCAGCAGAGATACCACAACCTTGAGTCCCGCACTCACGCCCGAGGTGATATGTGCAACAATGAGTGCTCCGGTCGCACCGGAGATAATGCCGCAGATATCGCCCACCACATCGTTGCAGATGCTGGAAACCTTCTCTGCGTTTCGCACCATCCAGACCGCCTCGCGCGCGCCGCGCACACGGTGGGCCGCCATCGAGTGAAATTCCTTCTCGGTCGCCGAGGTGGATGCTACGCCGATCATGTCAAACACAATGCCGAGCGCAATGAAGAGCAGCAGCACCGCAAAGGACAGAATCGTGCCCGCACTGGCCAATGCTTCATTCGAGATGTAGGACATGACCACGCTCAGCGCAAAGCTGATGACGGTGATCAAGCTGACCCATGCGGTATTAACAGCCTTGGGCTTTTGCGGCGGTTTTTTCTTTTGTTTGTCGGTCGTATCCACTGAAGATAACTCCTTCACCGATTTTTGCCCCGGATTTATTCCATAATAGCAGAAAATTGCGGCAAACCGCAAATTCCGCCGCCGGAGCGTCTATATGAGCCGCTTTCGCGGTTTCTTTATTAAAGTAAGTGACGGCAGACCGAGTAAATCTTGCGGCTTGAGGTTCGGTTGGTTTTCCCCGCGGACTGCCTCGCGTCGCCGTCAAGGGGGTTTCCCATTAAAGTCCGTGCCGAGATGTTACCATGTTCGGGACCGAATTGCCACTGAGTCCGCACTGCAATCCACGGTCTGCCTCGTTAGAATAGCCTAGGTGATTTCCACTACAGTCAAAACGATTCTTAGCCTCTTTTGCAGACATGGTTTCAAAAGTCAATTCCCGCGGCATTCCTGGCCGGGAAACCGCAGGCGGATACCTTATTCACCATGGCCACTCAAGGCAGGCTACACTGCACACAGCACTTTGGTCCTTACGTCGGTGATCAATCCTTTGTAACTTCCGCTGCACCGCATTGCAGGTTTCATCCCGCGCCGTTGGACGTCCATCAATCTCTTATGAAATGCTATAGGCATCCGACAGTCACGGGTCTCCACGGCAAGAGGGTCGGTACTTCATGCCATTGAAGCGCGCCCTCAAGCCTTAACCTCCAGCATCCACCCCAAACTGGGCGTAAGAAGCAAACACCAGAGACTTCATCGATATGCCCGTCTACGGATTTTTAGGCCCGTCTTGGGAATCGCATGAACTGACTAGGATACTACGTCACTTATCTGTTATATTAACACAGAACGCATAAATATTCAAGAAATGTGTGTAAATTTTATGTGAATGTGCGTCTTACCTGGTGCGGCCGGTCAGGCTGCGTGCCAGTTCGACGAGGAACGCATGACCGTCCAGCGGTTTTACCGCGTCCACCGCTTCCTCGGTCAGCTTTGCCGCAAGCTCTCGGCATTCCTCCAGACCGAGCAGAGACGGAAACGTGGATTTCTCGCTGGCCGCATCCTTGCCGATGGATTTTCCGAGTGTTGCGGCATCTCCCTCAATATCGAGGATATCGTCCTCAATCTGGAACGCCAGACCCAGCTTTTCACCGTAAGCGCGTGCCCGAGTGAGGGTGTCCTCGTCAGTCGCACCGGCAGCCGCACAGCCGAGTTCACACGCCGCACGGAGCAGGCACCCGGTCTTCAGCTTCTGCAGCAAGCGCAGTTCGTCGAGCGAGATTTTGCGGTGCTCGGCGCCCATATCGAGCACCTGACCGCCGATCATGCCGTTCATGCCCGCGTTTTCGCCCAGAATACGAATGCAGCGCACGATGATCTCCGCCGGAACATCCTTTGCCGCCGAAGCCGTCTCAAAAGCCGCCGTCAGCAGTCCGTCACCCGCGAGGACCGCCGTCGCTTCATCGAAAGCCTTGTGGCAGGTCGGTCTGCCGCGGCGCAAGTCGTCGTTGTCCATGCACGGAAGGTCATCATGGATGAGTGAGTAGGTATGGATCATCTCAAGCGCACACGCGAACGGCAGCGCCTTCTCGATATCGCCGCCGCACAGGCGGCAGAATTCCAGCACGATCACCGGGCGCAGGCGCTTGCCGCCTGCCATCGCGGAGTACTTTGCAGCCTCGAAAATGCGGTCGTAACCCTCGCCGGTCTCCCGCGAGAGGTATTTCTCCAGTGCAGGTTCAATGAGCGCAATATCTGCCTTTAACTGCTCGGAAAACGTCATTTTGCTTCCTCCTCTGCCGCAAACGGCTGCTCTGTGAGTTCACCCTGCATGTTCTCCTGCATGACGGTGACCTTCTGCTCGGCCTTGTCCAGCAGCTTGCCGAGGGACGCGGACAGTCTGGTGCCCTCCTCGAACAGCTTCATGCTTTCGTTCAGCGGTGCTTCACCGCGCTCGAGCAGCCGCACGATCTCTTCCAGACGTGCCATCTGGCTTTCAAATGTTCTTTCCGCCATGTTACTTGTCCTCCTCGATATCGGTCACGCGGCAGTCTGCCGCACCTTCTGCAAATTGAATATGCAGGGTGTCTCCCTGCTTGAGCGCCGCTGCATCGGTTACAACCGTATGCTTGGCACCCTTGGTCGCTACCGCGTAGCCGCGGCCCAAAACGCGCAGCGGACTCATTGCGTCGAGTGTCGCCACAGTCTGTGCGAACCGCAGTTTACAGCGGTGCAGACCGCTTTGTCCTGCCGTGAGCAGGCGCTGCCGCAGTCCGTTCAGTCGGTTGTGCTCGGTCTCCAGCCGCGCCGGAACCGCCGAAAGCAGGCGTTCCTCGGTCTGGGTCAGCAGCAGGCGTTTTTCCTCGATGTATTTCATCGGTGTGCGATTCGACAGCCGCTCCTGCAGACCGTCCAGCAGCTTTCTCTGCTGCTCTGTTCTGCGGTGCGCCGCCGTGTGCAGACGTGCATCCAGTGTGCGTAAGTTCAGCGCGTACTCGGCTCTGTCAGGCACGGCAAGCTCCGCCGCACCGGACGGCGTAGGCGCACGAAGATCGGCAACAAAGTCCGCAATCGTGAAATCCGGCTCGTGGCCGACCGCGGAAATCACCGGAATCTCAGAGGCAAAAATCGCCCGGGCAGTCACTTCCTCGTTGAACGCCCACAAATCCTCCATCGAGCCGCCGCCTCGACCGCACAGAATGACATCTGCTTCGCCGATGGCGTTCGCCAGAGCGATCGCGCGTGCAATGCTCTCCGCCGCGCCCTGACCCTGCACCTGTGCAGGATAGAGCACAACCTTGGCCAGTGGCCAGCGCCTACCGAGAATGCGGATCATATCGCGCACCGCCGCGCCGGTCGGTGAGGTCACAAGCGCAATGCCGTTCGGACAGGTCGGAATCGGCTTCTTGTACCGCTCGGAGAACAGGCCTTCCGCCTGCAATTTAGCCTTGAGCTGCTCAAACGCAAGGTTGAGCGCACCTGCACCGTCCGGAATGATCTCGGAGACGTAAAGCTGCACCGCGCCTGTGCGCGGGAACGAGCTGACGCGCGCCTTGACGATGACCTTCATGCCGTTCTGCAGACGGAATTTCAGCCGCATCGCATCCGAACGGAACATGACCGCATTGATGGCCGCATTTTCGTCCTTGAGCGTCATGTAGTGGTGCCCGGACGAATGCGCCTTGTAGTTCGAGATTTCGCCCTGCACCATTAACCCGCGGTAGCCGGGAACCGCATCGAGCAAGTCCTTTATTTCATTGTTTAATTGAGATACTGTGTAAATCGTTGCCATTCCAACAAGTTAGGAGTGAGGAGGCAGGACTGAGGAGTTTGGTTCATTTTCCATCCTCCATTTTCAATTTCCCATCCCTACCACCGAACTCCTACCTCCTATCTGTTACAGAGTTTTGCCGCCAGCACTGCCACGCCCACAGCATTATCTCCCGAAAGTGTCGGCTCCGCGAAGGAGATCTCCCCGCCGAACCGTTTATTCATGCGGGCACGGATAATCTGGCTGGCCATGACGCCACCGGCGCATAAAATCGGGCAATGATACTGCTCGCGTGCCTGCTCGGTGGCTTTGATAACGGCATTTGCCACGGTCTCGAGTGCAAAACGCGCCATCTGCTTTGGCTCGGCGCTCTTGAATTTATTCTCTACCTGATTCTGCATACCGGAGAGCGAGAATTTACACTCGTTTACCTTGGGTTTGAACCCCTTTTCCGGCTCGGCGGTAAGCGCCAGCGCGTCCAGTGCGCCACCGGACGGGAACGGCAGACCGAGCAGATTTCCCGCGCGATCGAGCAGCTGACCGGCTGCAAGGTCGGTCGTGCCGCCGATGCAGGCGCAGTCCGGCAGGCCGTCCGCGCCGCACTTCACATGCAGCAGCTCACTCGTGCCGCCGGACAGATGCCACGCCAGGAATTCGCCGTCAAGCAAATCCAACTTGCCAGCCGACAGCGCCGCTGCCGCGATATGTCCCTGCTGATGGGAAACGGTAAAAAGCGGCACGGAAAGCAAATGCGCCGCGCTCCGCGCGACGCTCTCTCCTGCCAGAAAACACGGCATATACGAGCCTTCCACCGCACGGGGACGGGTGCTGACGCCGATGGCGCGCACCTCTCCCTGCGGCAGAGCCTCGATTTTTTCATGCAGACGCACGGTATGCTGGAACAGCGCATCCGACTGGCGCAGACCGATCGCGCCTTCCGGCACGGTCAGCAGTCCGCCGCGGTTGACCCACTCACCGGTCTCGGCGTTGTAAATCGCCGCCGACGTGCGGTAGTTGGACGTATCAATTCCCATAAAGCGCTCAGGCATTGGTACTCTCCTGCTTTCCCTGCGGGAACTCTGCACGAGCGGCAGAGCCGAGCACGCCGTTGATGAAGGAAGCCGCATCCTCGGTGTCATACTTCTTCGCCAGCTCAACGGCCTCGTTGATCGCTACGCCAACCGGAACATCGTCCACATCGCGCATCTCAAAGAGCGCCAGACGCAGTACCGCGATCGTCATGTGGGACAGGCGGTTGAGCGACCAGCCCTTGGAATTGGCCTCGATAATGGTATCGAGCACCGGCAGGTCGTTCGCCACACCCTTTACCACCGCGCGGATATACGCGGTCTGTTCCTCGCTCAGCTTGCCCGCATACAGTGCGATATCGCCGCTGATGGACTTCATGATTTCCTCATCCAGTCGCTCGTTCAGATTTTCTTCTTCAAACTGCTGGAACCCCATCTCAAAAATCAGGTGCAGCGCAATTTCTCTTGCTTTTGTTCTGCTCATCACACACATGCGGCAGGACCTCCTATATTCTACGCAAATTTTGCCTATTATTCAGTATAACTATTTTATCCTATTTTCGGGCAAAACGCAAGGCGGTATTCCATATTTCATAAAACCGGACAACAAAAAACAGGCACAGCCGCAGCCATGCCTGTTTTGCTTATGTTACTCGGCGTCTGCCGTCTCCGCCGGAGTTTCGGTCTCGGACGATGCCGGCTCGGCCTTTTCCTCAGCCGAAGCGGACGGCTTGAATGTCACGCCGCCGACATGCACGTTGATCTCGACAACGCGCAGACCGGTCATGGACTCGATCGAGGACTTGACGTTCTCCTGCACTTCCTTTGCCACATCGCAGATGTTGTAGCCGAACAGTGCGAGGAAACCGATTTCCACCTTAACGGTATCATCGTCGCCGAGTTCGATACGGACGCCCTTGGACAAATTCTTTTTACTGATAAAGCCGACAATGTCGCTCGTCAGGCTGGAATACAAACCGCTGACACCCTTGGTTTCCGAGGCCGACAGTGCTGCGATAGACGCAACAACATCCTCAGAGATACGGATAGAGCCCTGATCGCTTTCGGTGGACCAGTACTCCTTGTGATCTGCCATAGTGCTCACTCTCCTTTTTTGAGACAATCCCATCATCCGGTATTGTCTAAGAGCATTATAGCACAGTTTGTGTAAAAAGCAAAGTAAAAATACACGCTATCTATTAAGATGCTTCCACGATTTTGATCTGCCCTGCCGTCATGCCGGTCTCCGAGATAACGATATCACGGATAACAGCCACGTCCTCAGCCTGCAGACCACCGTCCGGCGGCGCTACCACAATATTCGCGCTGCTGTCACCGAGCATCACAACTGCGTCCTCGTAGCCTTTGGCGCGAATCAGGCTCTCGATGTTGGCTTCGGCCACCGTGTCGTCCGCCAGTGCGGAAATTTGTGCCGCCGCATCGTCTTTTGCACTCTGGTCTGCGGTGTCGCTCTCACTAAGTTCCTTGAGTGTGCTCACCGCTTCGTCTCGCGCCTGCGTGCGCGTTAGCCGTGAGGACGCAAAGTAATCGCTCTCACCGGCGGCACTGCCCGCCGAGGTATCGGTCTGCGTATCCACCTGTGCGTCGGTCTGCTGCGCCGCAAGAAGGTCCTCCGGCGTGTCAACGTAGCTCCAGTTCAGGTAAGCCGCTGCGCACAGCAGCAGCGCGATCACACCGTAGACCGCTCCGCGTTTTTTGATCTTCTTCATCTGCCTGCCCTCCTAACGAATTGGTATACCTTATGTATCGGATTTCATTTTCAGAACCGTAACTTTGTCTGCACCGATGCCGCACACCGTGCTGACCGCCTGTGTGACGGACAGCCGAACGGATGCGTCATCTGCGCCATCGCACAGCACAACCGCACCGCGGAATACCGGCAGAACGCGCTTGACCGTCACGGGCGTTTCGCCGTAGCTGCCGTTCGATACCACGCTGACATCGCTCTCCAGACTGTGGCTGTCACTCCCGCTTGTCTGGCGGGTGTTGACCGCGTAGACCGATTCCTCGGTCTGGTCGAGCGACAGCATGAGCTCCACACGTCCGGCGCCGGAAATCCCCGAAAGTCTCGTCTGCAGTTCCTGTTGAAAATCGTTCAGGTCGAACGACTGCGAAACCGTTGTATCCGCACTTGTGGTCTGCACCTGCTCCGTGTTTCCGCTGTGCCCCGAGGTGAGCAGCAGCACGCCCGCGAGCAATACCGCCAGCACGGCCCGATATTTCTTCAAAACCGGCAGGATTTTCTCCTTGACGGCAGTTAAGTTTTCGTTATCCGGCAGTTTCATCTTGCGATCAGCTCCTGTCGTTCTGCGGGTACGCCGCATTCCTTGGTCAGCAGACTTTGCAGCTCGGACAGGCGATTCGCCGCTGTACTGTCATAGTACACGGTTACTTTATCGACCTGCAGCAGTCCGTCCGCATCATTCGCCATCTCCACATTCACCGTGCACGGAATACCGGCTTCCTCCGCACGCTGCTGCACCGCCTTCGCAATGCTCGCCGCGACCGTGCTCATCGTGGTCTGCATGTTGTGCGCCTGCATTTCGTCTAAGTCGCTCTGCGAGACGCTGCTCTGCCAGTTCCACGACAGCAAGTGCAGTCCCGCCAACGGCTGCAGAAGCGCCAGCAGCATGAGCAGACCGGCGGCTGTCCGCACAACCTCTTTTAAGGCTCCGCCGCCTGCCAGCTTGAGCGCCACCGCAGACGCGGCTCCCGCGATCGTCACGCGCAGTAATATTGTTTGCAGTAATTCAGTCATATCGGTTTCACCATCGCCACCATATACACGAGTTCGAGGAATAAAATCATACAGCAGGTGCTCAGCATGCCGAGCAGCAGACCAAAGCCGGTGCCTACGTTTTCGAGGAACCGCTTCATGCCGTCCGAGCACAGCGGCGAGAGCACGGCTGCCCCCGCCTTGTAGCACAAATAGCTTGCTCCCGCTCGAACGAACGGCACAAAGCAGATAGCCGCTACACACAGCATCCCGAAAATGCCGATTGAGCCGCGCAGCAGAGCCGCACCGGACAGCATGGTTTCGGTCGCGTCCGAAATCACACCGCCGACCACCGGAACCGCACCGGACACCGCAAGTTTCGCGGTCTTGAGCGCCATGCGGTCCACGTTGCCGGAAACACCGCCCGCTATCGCAAGATATGCGGTGAACAGCGTTAAAATGAGTTTAAGTACACCCGAGGTCAGGGTTTTTATGCCGTCCGCGATGCCGCGCAGCATGCCGTTGCCCGCCGCGGCATCCACCGCCGTGATAGCAAGATACGCGCACGCCGCCGGAACAAGCAGGGCGTTCACCAGCCGTATCACAAGATCAAACACCACCATAGTCGCCGCCTGTAAAACCGTTGCGGTCGCCGTGTTGCCGCCGGTCGCAAGTACAGTGGCGAGCACCGGCTGAAGTGCGCCCGAAAACACGCCGATCTGGTCGAGCGTGTCGCGGCAGAGCGACAGCACACCCGTGAAATCCCGCAGGAGCACTGCCGCACAGCCAAGTGCCGCCGCCATGTCGATCCAGTCGTTGGCCTCGCCGCCCGCCGCCGCAGAAAAGCCGCGCGCCGCCGAGGCCAGCAGCACAATCACGGCTACGCGCAACAGTCCGCCAAGTGCAGTCCGAATCGCACTTTGGCTGTCCGAGGTCATGTTTTCCAGCACGCGGGAGACCGAATCCGACAGCGTGTCCGCGTTTTCCGGCGATACGCCGTCAAGGTATTGCCGCGCACTGTTCGGCATAGCGTCAGTCAGACTGCTGCCGCCGACTGACTGCACCTGTTCCTCACTCACAGCCGCATGCGCGAACGGCAGAAGCAGCAGGAGCACGAGAATGGCGTTCAGCGCCAGTTTGCATTTGCTCATACCGCCCACTCCGTAATAAGGTCGAGCACCTGCTCGAAAAGCGGCAGGCACACGGAAAGCGTCAGGACAGCGCCTGCAATCTCCATCTTGGCGGCAAGCGCGGATTGACCGGCGTCCCGACAAAGCGCGGCTGCGATCCGCACCACGACCGCCACACCGACTGCCTTGCACACCGGCAGATACAGCGCGGAATCCAAGCCGCACTGCGAGAGCAGACCGGAAAACCGCTGCGCCGCGCTTCCGGCTGCGCTGAACACCCGCAAAAGCAGGATCACGCCTGCCGTCAGCACCAGCAGAAACGCGATAGCGGGCGCGTCCTTTTTCAGCACCAGCGACAGCGTGAGCGCCGCAAGGACAATGCCGCAAATCAAGCCTAATTCCATCGTCAAAACCCAAATACATTTTTCATCATGGTGAACAGGCGGTCGATTTCCTGAACAATCAGCATCAAAACGACAATTAAACCCGCGAGTGTCGTCATCAGCGCCTGCTCCTCCCTGCCCGAGCGGGAAAGCAGCTGTCCGAGCACCGCCACTAAAATTCCTACCGCCGCAATGCGGAAAATCAGATCAACATCCATCGTTTTCCTCCGCTTAGATCAGCACCAGAATCACCAGCAGACCGAGCGCAATGCCGCAGGTCCGGTACAGATTCCCCCGATTGGCCAAATCCTCCTGTGCTGCCTCCCGCGAGGCCGCCAGCCGCCGCTCCACCTGCGACAGTCCGGTCAGCTGCTCGTCCGCATCGTAGCGACCTAAGTAGTTTGCGGCGTCGCACAGAATGTCGCACTCCTGCGCGCCAAGTCCGACCTGTGCGCGGCAATCCCGCAGGGTGCTGCGCCACAGGTAGCCGAGCGACAGACCGTTCTGCTCCCGCAAGCGGCGCTGCAGCGTGCGAAAGACTTTGCGGATAATCGGCTGCTCGTTTTCCGCCAGCAGACCGACAATTTCCGGCATAGGTGTCCGTCTTCCGGAAATCTCGCTGCGGATAAGACCGAGCGCAAGCAGCATCGCGTCTGCCGCCGCCACTCTGCGCCGCAGATTTTGCCGCGCAGACAGTCCGAGCGCCGCACATGAGCCGAACACCATCACCGAACCGATCAGCTTTAACATTTCGTCTCCTCCCATCGTTCCATGCGGTAGACCCGCTGTCCGTCCCGTTTTTCGATAATAACCGCCTGATGAAATGCGCCGAGTGCGAGCAGCTCACGGTAGATCGGCCGCTGCCGCAGATCATCCAGTCCGGCCGCGTGTGCACACGCAATCACTGCCGTTCCACAGTGTGTGCAGAGCGATACCGCCTTTGCGTCCTCAGGCGCAGTAATTTCATCAAGAGCGAGCAGGGCAGGCGACATGGTTTTGAGCAGCATGACCGCCGCCTGCCATTTTGAGCAGCCTTCCATCACATCCGTGCAGCGCCCAACTGCAAGCTGCGGTACGCCGTCCGCGAGAGCGGCAATCTCGCTGCGCTCGTCCGCAATCGCAGCAGTGAAACCGCGGTCGGAGAAGTAGCGCACCCACTCTCTCAGCAAGGTCGTTTTGCCATATCCCGGCGGTGACAGGAGCAAGGCAGACTGCGGCTCGTCCGTTCCTATCCAGCGGGCAATCTGCGCCTGTAAATCCTCAGCTTGATGTGCAATGCGCAGGTTGATCGAACTCAGGCCGCGCACCCCGATAACGCGGCCGTCCTCTTCGGCGGCTGTGCCGCAGATGCCCAGTCGATGCCCGCCGGATAACGTCAGGAAGCCGTGCCGCAAACTGTCTGTATAACTATGCACGGAATACTGCGCGGCTCGGCTGAGCATCTCGCGCAGCTCCGCCGATGTGACTGCCTCAAGAGGGAGCGGCCGCTCTCCGACGGCAGTTTTCGCCGCAGGCGGCTGTCCCGCGCGAAAGCGTAATTCCTCGATGTCCTCCGGCCTGTCCAGCCGCTCCAGCTGCGCCCGCCGTATCGGCGGCAGGCACGAAATCGCCTGCCGGAAGGCCGCTTTTCGTTTGTCCATTTTCATCACCACTATACCTTATGCCGCAGATTGCTAAAGTAGAAGGGTAAATTGAGAATTGAGGATGGAGAATAAATGTTGTGATTGACCATTATCCTTCATTGCCAATCTGTATTGCAGGGCAGGATGACCTCATCCCGCCCTGCGGTGGTTCATTACGCATCCGCTTGACGTGCGGAAGGTCAGGGACTTGTCAGAATATATGAAAATTTATGCATTTTTTCATCGAACCATGTCAAATCAGTCATTGACAACTCGCCCGTCCAGCGATATAATAAACACAAATATTGCACAAAGCGATGACAGAGGAAAGTAATCGTTCCAAGTGCGGCTTTCAGGGAGTGTCCGGCATGACTGGAAACGGACGCAGACGCCGGTACGATGAAGTTCCCTCCTGAGCTGCGGCGCTGAACCCTATCGAATTAGGCGCTGACGGATTTCCTCCGTTAAAGGGATAGGATATATTTGTATCCGAAAAAGTGCGGCATTGTTATGCCGAATGTGGGTGGTACCGCGGAACCGTTTGTCTTTCGTCCCTCTTTGTGGATGAAGGGCTTTTTTTATACCCATTCTGCCGTGACAAACAGCAAATACCACCTATATAAGGGAGATACACAACATGATCATCATTATGAAGCAGGGCACGACCCACGAACACGTTGAGGAACTGTCCCAGCATATCGAGCGCTGGAACGTAAAGGCAAACCCGATCTACGGCGAGGGCACCATCGTTATCGGTCTGGTCGGCGACACCGGCGCTGTTGACAAGGACGCACTCATGCTTGACCCGCAGGTTGAGAACATCATTAAGGTGCAGGAGCCGTTCAAGCTGGCAAACCGCAAGTTCCATCCGGACAACTCCACCGTTGAGATCGCACCGGGCGTTGTTGTCGGCGGCAAGAAGCTGGTCGTTATGGCAGGTCCGTGCTCGGTCGAGAGCGAGGAGCAGATCATCGACGTGGCGAAGCATGTGCAGGCAGACGGCGCGACCGTTCTCCGCGGCGGTGCGTGGAAGCCGCGTTCTTCCCCGTACTCCTTCCAGGGCCTGAAGGCTGAGGGTCTGGACTTGCTGCACAAGGCGCATGAGGCAACCGGTCTGCCGGTTGTCACCGAGATCACCAATCCGGCGCATATCGACATCTTCATGGACAAGTGCGACTGCTTCCAGGTCGGCGCACGCAATATGCAGAACTTCGAGCTGCTGAAAGAACTCGGCCAGACCCGCAAGCCGATCCTGCTCAAGCGCGGCTTCGCAAACACCATGGAGGAGTTCCTGATGAGCGCCGAGTACATCATGGCGGGCGGCAACGAGAACGTTATCCTCTGCGAGCGCGGCATTCGCACCTACGAGAAGTACACCCGCAACACGCTTGATATTTCCGCCGTTCCGGTGCTCAAGCGCATGAGCCATCTGCCGGTCGTCGTTGATCCGTCCCATGCAGGCGGCATTTACTGGATGGTCGAGCCGCTGGCAAAGGCTGCTGTTGCAGCCGGCGCAGACGGTCTGATGATCGAGGTTCACAACGATCCTGCACATGCTCTGTCCGACGGTGCACAGTCGCTGACCTACGATTCGTTCCACCACACCATGAACGCACTGCGCGCTGTTGCAGCGGCAGTTGACAGAGAAATCTGATACGCATTATAATGTAAGATAGCCGGAGGTCGGTGTTCCACCGACCTCCTTCGCAAATATAAAGGATAACGGCAATTACTAATTCCTCATTCCTAATTACTAATTCAACCAAAAGGGTGTTGTAAAAATGGCAGAAACGCTGAGTCTGACGGGCGCGAACGGCGTGTCCGAAATTCATATCGAAACCGGATTGCTGGACCACGCGGGCACGGTAATCCTCGAAACCTTTTCGCCCAGCCGCGTGCATATCGTGTCGGATTCAACGGTAGCGCCGCTGTATCTCGAGAAGCTGGAAAAGCAGTTCTCCCTGCCGGTGACGCACACGGTCATTCCCGCCGGTGAGGAGCACAAGCAGCTTTCCACGGTTGAGGGCATTTACCATGATCTGCTGACCGCCGGCATGACCCGCAAGGATTTGATTATCGCGCTCGGCGGCGGTGTTGTCGGCGACATCACCGGCTTTGCGGCGGCGACCTTCCTGCGCGGTGTGTCGCTGTGCCAGATCCCGACCACGCTGCTCGCGCAGGTGGATTCCTCGGTCGGCGGCAAGACCGGCGTTGATCTGCCCGAGGGCAAAAACCTCGTCGGCGCGTTCTATCAGCCGCGGCTCGTGCTCATCGACCCGAACGTGCTCGCTTCCCTGCCGGACAGCACCTTTGCGGACGGCATGGCCGAGGTCGTTAAGTACGGCTACATTTCCAACCGGGAAATCCTGACGATGGTTTCTCAGCCGAACTACAAGTCCAACATTGAGAATATCATTTACGAGTGCGTTAAGATCAAGCGCGATGTAGTTGTCATCGACGAGCACGACACCGGACTGCGCATGATACTGAACTTCGGCCACACCATCGGCCACGCGGCAGAAAAACTGGGCAACTACACCGACCTCACCCACGGTCAGGCGGTGGCGATCGGCATGGTGGCCGCGATGCGGCTCTCTGCCCTGCTGGGCAACGAGGATCTGACCGCGCCGCTCATCGACATTCTGAAGCACATCGGTCTGCCGACCGAGCTGAACTACGACCGCGAGTCCATCTTTCATGCTCTGCTGTCGGACAAAAAGAAATTCGGCGCAACGGTCAACTTTATTCTCGTGCGAGAAGCCGGTCGGGCAGAAATTACCCCGATTGATGCAGAAAAGCTGCACGAATACGTTCTGAAGCTGTAAGGAGGGAGAAGCATGGGTTCTACCTGGGGCAATACAATCAAAATTTCCATTTTCGGTGAATCGCACGGCACGGGCATCGGCGTTGTGATCGACGGATTCCCGTCCGGTGTGGCGTATGACGAGGCGTTTGTCCTGCGCGAGATGGAGCGCCGCGCACCGGGCCGCAACAAGCAGTCCACCGCGCGCAAGGAGCCGGACAGGCCGGAAATTCAGTCCGGCATCTACAACGGCAAAACGACCGGCACGCCTATCTGTGTCGTCATCCGCAACACCGATCAGCGCTCGAACGACTACGCAGAGCTGGCGGCGCAGCCGCGTCCCGGCCACGCAGACTACACGGGTATGCTGCGCTACGATTCCTGCAACGACCCGCGCGGCGGCGGCCATTTCTCCGGCCGACTGACGGCTCCGCTGGTGTTTGCCGGTGCGCTGTGCAAGCTGTGGCTCAAGGAACAGGGCGTGACGGTCGGCTCGCACATCCAGTCCATCGCGCAGATTCAGGATATGCCGTTCGACGATGTAGAAGTCACCGCCGAGCAGCTGGATGCGCTGCGGAACGCCGAATATCCGGTGAACAATCCGCGTGCGCTCGAGGCCATGCTGGCCGCCATCGAGGAGGCCCGCGAGGAGCAGGATTCGGTCGGCGGTGTCATCGAGTGCGCCGCAGTCGGACTCCCCGCCGGTATCGGCAGCCCGATGCTCGACAGCGTGGAGAGCCGTCTGGCCTCCATCCTGTTCGGCGTGCCCGCTGTCAAGGGCGTGGAGTTCGGCGCAGGCTTTGCCTTTGCGGCGCTGCGCGGCTCGCACGCAAACGACCCGTTTTATGAGGAAAACGGGGTTGTCAAGACCGAAACCAACAACAACGGCGGCATCCTCGGCGGCATCACGAGCGGCATGCCGCTCATCGTACGCGCGTGCATCAAGCCTACGCCGTCCATCGGCATGGTGCAGGATACGCTCAACATCCACACCGGCAAGGTCGAGCCGCTGTCCATCCACGGCCGCCACGACCCATGCATCGTCACCCGCGCCGCGCCGGTGGTCGAGGCCGCCTGTGCCGTTGCACTGGCAGATCTTCTGAGGGAGGCGAAGGGTTATCATGCGTGAACTTCCCGAAATCCGTCAGGACATCAACCGCGTTGACTCCGCTATCCGCGAGCTGTTCCTGCTGCGTATGTCGCTGGCGCTCGAGGTCGCAAAGACCAAGGCCCAGTCGGACGACAAAATCTACAAGCCCGACCGTGAAGCGGAAATCGTTGAAAAGCGCTCCGCCGGTATGGAGGAGGAGCTGCAGCTCAAGTACGTTTCCCTTCTGCAGAGCATGATCCGCGCGAGCCGTGAGTATCAGTACAGTGAGATTCTGCGTCAGGCGCCGGAAAAGTTCCCATTTAAGCCAAATGAATCGCTTATCGAGCCGAAAACCGTGTTCTATCAGGGGGTTCCGGGCGCATATCAGGAGCTGGCCGCGCGGGCGCTGTTCCCGAACTGCGAACCGCACAACGTCCCCACCTGGGAGCAGGTTTTCCAGTCCGTCCGCGACGACAAGGCCGACATCGGCGTCGTACCGGTCGAGAACACGACGGCAGGCACGGTCAGCGAGGTCTATGACCTTCTGCTCGACTACGACCTGTACATCAACCGCTCGTACATCAAGAAAATCTCGCACTGTCTGGCGGCGGTGCCCGGCACAAAGCTCGAGGATGTCAAGCGTGTCTGCTCGCATCCGCATGCGCTGCCGCAGTGCCACAGCTTCATTTCCGAGCACGATCTGGAGGCCATCGAGGTGGCGAACACCGCCATCGCGGCCCAGAACGTGCAGAAAAAGGGCGACAAGAGCCTTGCTGCCATCTGCTCGCAGGAGGCGGCTGTGCGCTACGGTCTCGACATTCTCGCCGAGGGCATCAACGACATGCAGCACAACGAAACACGCTTTATCGCCGTCAGCAGAACGCTGACCTGTCAGCCCGAGGATAACCGCATCGAGATCGCATTCCACATTCCCAATGCGTCCGGTACGCTCATCACCGTGCTGGACACCATCGCGCACTACGGCATCGACATGACCGAAATCCACTCGCGTCCGCTTAAGGACAGCCCGTGGTGCTATGTGTTCTATGTCGATTTCACCGGCAACATGCGCGACCATGCGGTGCAGTCCTTGCTGTATCAGCTTCATGAGGAGCTTCCCTATATCAAAGTAATCGGCAGCTATTGCGTGCCTAACGAATAAAAGGAGTACAAACCCATGCAAATTCAACCCTGCGGCCCTTTGCGCGGTGAAATTACCGTGCCGGGCGACAAATCCATCTCGCACCGTGCCGTTATGCTCGGCGCACTTGCCAACGGCACCACCCACATCACCGGCTTTCTGATGGGCGAGGACTGCCTGTCCACCATTGACTGCTTCCGCAAGATGGGTGTCGAGATCAACATCACCGATGACGAGGTTATCGTGGAAGGCGTTGGTCTGCACGGTCTCGAAGCGCCGTCAGAAGCGCTGTACACCGGCAACTCCGGCACGACCACCCGCCTGCTGTGCGGCATTCTGGCCGGTCAGCCGTTCACCGTTACCATGAGCGGCGACCCGTCCATCCAGAAGCGCCCGATGGGCCGCGTGATGAAGCCGCTGCGTGAAATGGGCGCGTCCATTGAGGGCAAGAACGACAATT
The DNA here is from genome assembly GCF_003474415.1 of Butyricicoccus sp. AM05-1. Classification (NCBI taxonomy): domain Bacteria; kingdom Bacillati; phylum Bacillota; class Clostridia; order Eubacteriales; family Butyricicoccaceae; genus Butyricicoccus; species Butyricicoccus sp. AM05-1. The sequence goes on from NZ_QUDG01000001.1 coordinate 667,331, forward strand.
TCTGCCCGCTGACCCTGTTCCCGAGCGAGCTGCACGGTATTGAATACCGTCTGCCGGTAGCATCCGCTCAGCTCAAGAGCGCCATCCTGCTGGCAGGTCTGTACGCCGAGGGCCAGACGACCGTTATCGAGCCGGCTCCCTCCCGCGACCACACCGAGCGCATGTTCCGCGCACTCGGCGTTGAGATTGAGACCAGCGGCAGCACCATCACGCTCGACCCGCCGGAGGATCTCCATGCGGTCGATATTGCGGTTCCGGGCGACATTTCCTCGGCGGCGTTCTTCCTCGTTGCGGGCGCTATCGTACCGGGCAGCGAGCTGACCATCAAGAATGTCGGCGTGAACCCGACCCGCACTGGCGTTCTGGACGTTCTGCGCGACATGGGTGCGGACATCACCGAGTCGAACTTCCGCGATGAGGCCGAGCCGATGTGCGACCTGACCGTCAAGTACAGCAAGCTGCACGGCGTGGAAATCGGCGGCGCTATCATCCCGCGCCTGATCGATGAGCTGCCCGTTATCGCGGTAGCCGCTGCATTCGCTGAGGGCGAAACCGTTATCCGCGACGCGCAGGAGCTCAAGGTCAAGGAGTCCAACCGCATTGCCGCTATGGTCGCAGAGCTGACCAAGGCCGGCGTAGATGTCGAGGAGACCGACGACGGCATGATCGTGCACGGCGGTGCAAAGCCGCACGGCGCATCGTTCGAGACCTATAAGGACCACCGCATTGCGATGAGCCTTGCCGTGCTCGGTCTGGCAGCCGAGGGCGCAAGCCGCATTGACGAGCCGGAGGTCGTTGCTATCTCCTACCCCGATTTCTTCAACACCCTCGAACGTCTGGGGGACTGAGTCATGCTGCTTTCCATGGACGAATTTCGCGCTTTCGAGCCGAAAAAGACCACCTATGCCCTGTTTGGCTGGCCGCTCGGTCACACCATGAGCCCGGAGCTGCACGCGCAGCTGTTCGAAGCCTCCGGTCAGGATGCGGACTACATCGGCGTTGCCGTTCCGCCCGAGGATTTACCCGAAGCGTTCGAACTGGCCAAGCGCAAGCTCGGCGGCATCAACTGCACGATTCCGCACAAAAAGGCCGTCATCCCGCTGCTCGATGAGATTGATACTGCCGCCCGCGACCTGCACTCGGTCAACACGGTCCGCTTTGCGGACGGCAAGGCGACCGGCTTCAACACGGATATCCTCGGCTTTGCGGAGTCGCTGAACCGTGACGGCGTATCGCTCCAGGGTAAAAAGGTGCTGCTGCTCGGCTATGGCGGCGCGGCTTCCGTGATGGCATACCACTGCGTGACGCAGGGCGCGTACCTAATCATCACGGGACGCAACCTCGAGAAGGCGGAGGCACTGCAGAAGCAGCTGACCGATGCCGTTCCGGGCGCACGCATTTCCGTGTTCAGCCGCCGGCACATTCCGCGCGATATTCATATCGTGCTCAATTCCACACCGGTGGGCATGTACCCGAAGGAAAACGCGGCTCCGCTGCATTATCTGCCGCACAAGACCGAGTATGTGTTCGATGCAATCTACAATCCGCCGGTGACCTCGACTATGAAGCTCGCCAATCCGCGCAAGACCAAAACACGCGACGGACTGTTCATGCTGGTCATGCAGGCGGCGCATGCGCAGACCATCTGGACCGGCGTGACCTTTGAGCCGCAGGCGTGCGAAACCATTCTGCGCCGCACCTATGGTAAAATGGCGGTCAAGCGTCTGCACGAGAAGCATGGCAAGAAAAATCTGGTGCTGTGCGGCTTTATGGGCAGCGGCAAGACCACTATCGGCCGTAAGCTGGCGCGTCTGACCGGACTGGAATTTATTGACGCGGACATCTACCTTGAGGCGAAGGAAGGTAAGAAAATCTCCGAGATTTTCGCTGAAAAGGGCGAAGCCTATTTCCGCGACCGCGAGACCGCGTATATTAAAGAGCTGTCTCAAAGAGACGGCATCGTACTTGCGCTCGGCGGCGGCTCTGTCCTCCGTCCGGAGAATGTGGCGGCTGTCAAGGAGACCGGTCTGCTCATCTTGCTCGACACACCGTTCTACCGCATTATGAAGAACCTTTCCTATTCCACGAATCGCCCGCTGCTCGATAAGCCGGACAAGCAGGCGGAAACACACCGCCTGTACAATGCGCGCAAGGCGCTCTACCATCGAGTGGCCGATATCGCGGTGCGCAGTCCCAAGCTGTCCGAGGTTCTGGAAAAAGTAGTAAAGAGTGTGTAAGGTACTGGACAAATCCACCAGAAGCGTTTACAATTAGGGACATACTGAAAAGTATGTCCCTTAGCTTGTCGAAAAAGCAATATTTGATTTTTATGCTTCGTGCGGCAGCACGCATTCAATCGAATTTGCTTTGCAAATTCATAAATTCCGGGAGCATGGCCCAGGCCACCCTCTCTTGCCGCTATGCGGCAATTCACCTTGTGTATCTCGGAATTTATACAAGGGAAGAAAAAATGCGTCCGCGGGCCGCGGTTTTTCTTCGAGATTCGCTCGAAAGCGTGGTTTCGAGCGAGAGGCTGTTCGGAAAACGAAGTTTTTCGACAGCCTCAGGGACATACTGAAAAGTATGTCCCTTTTTTCACACCCGCAATAAAAGGAGGAACTCAAGGATTATGAGAACATCAGTCAAACGTCCCTATCGCCTGATTGCAGCCGCGCTTGCCGCTCTGCAGCTATGCGCAGGCGCTGCCGGAGCCGTTTTCGACAACAGCTTCAGCTACACCTACTCCCTCGGCAGCGGTCTGCAGTACAGCCGCACCGAGGGCAAAAACAGTGCCGGTCTGCAACGCGCGAACGTGCTGACGTACTCGCCGAACACCGGTGTCACGCCCCTCATGGTCTACGCCGATGAGCAGCTGTACGGCAGCAAGGCCACCATCACAAATGCGGTGAAATATCTGCAGAATCAGGGAAAAACCGTGCTTGGCGGCATGAATGCAGACTTTTTCGTTATGTCTACCGGCATTCCGATCGGTCTGGTCATCGACAGCGGCGAGCTCATTTCGTCCGATGCCTGGCAGTACGCGGTCGGCTTCAAGCAGGACGGCACAGCTGTCCTCGGCCGCCCGACTATGGGCATCCGCGTGAGTGGCAAGAGCGGCACGGTCAACGTGTCCTACTTCAACAAGACGCGCACGACGGCTGGCGCGTACCTGCTCGATCACAACTACGATGACTCGACGCACTTTGCAGCCAAGGGCACGAGCATTATCCTCGAGCGCGTGGATGATACACCGGTCAAGGTCAACGGCTCGGTCAAGCTCAAGGTCGTGAACAAGGGCACGGGCAGCAGTCCCATTACGATCACTAAAAACCAGATGGTGCTTACCAAGTCGGACGGCGCAAATGTGCCCTCGTGGGTGGATTTCGAGGTTGGCGAAGAAGTCACGCTGTCCATCGCAGCGAACGACAGCAGCTGGAGCGACGTGCAGTATGCGGTCGGCGGCAAGCTGCTGATGGACAACAGCACGATTACGACCGACGGCATTGACGCAGGCTCGACCCGCAGAGCACGCAGCGCAGTCGGCGTGAAAGCGGACGGCACGGTTGTTCTGTATGAAATCGACGGCAACCAGCCCTCGTACAGCGTCGGTCTGACGGCGGCAGAACTCGGTCAGGAGCTGAAGGAGCTCGGCTGTGTCCGCGCCATCTGTCTGGATGGCGGCGGCTCCTCCGCAATGGCGGTCCGCAATCCCGGCGAGAGCACCGCAGCATTGATCTCCCAGCCGTCGGACGGCTCGCAGCGCGCGTGCGCCAACTACATTTTCTTTGTCAACAACATCGCGGCGGACGGTGTGACGGCTCATGCTGTGCTCACGCCCAGCCACCGTTATGTGCTCCCGGGCGGAAGTACCTGGTTCTCGGTCAAGGGTGCAGATGCGTCTTACGCCTCGGCAGACGCACCGACCGACCTCAGCTACACGGTGAATGATGAACTGGGCACGGTCTCCGGCCAGACGTTCACCGCGGGCAGCGAGGCCGGACGTGCGACCATTACCGGCTCAAACGGCACGATTTCCGGCTTGATGAACGTGTGCATCACCACCGGTGTGGACTCGATCGCACTACAGAGCGGCGGCAAAGCGCTCAGCTCTATCTCGGTCAAGCCGAACCAGACCGTCAACGTGGATGCGCTCGCGTACCACCTCGGTCATATAATGGGAGCTGCGGATTCCTGCTTCAAGTGGAGTGTGTCCGACGATGTCGGTGCGGTAAATGCGGACGGCGTGTTCACTGCGGGCAGCCAGATGGCCTCCGGCACGCTCACCTGCTCGTATGGCAGCGTAAGCAAGTCCATCCCGATCAATGTCGGCATGGGCGATGCCCAGAGCGCTCATACCGTTGCGGATTTTGAAAACGGTCTGAACAATCTGACCGCATCGGACGGCGTAACACTCTCGCGGGTGACGGATTACACCTCGGTGGCACGCGGCACCGGTTCGCTCCAGGCGATGTGGAACGGCACCGACACGAACGGCTTTACGATTTCCGTTCCGGCGGCTGATGCTTCGAGCATGCAGTACCTGACACTGTGGGCGCGCAGCAGGAACACGGCAGGCACGCTCACGGCGGTGTTTGCCGACGCGGAAGGCAATGAGCTGACCGCTCCCCTGTCCGCTGCAACCGGCAACAGCTGGAAGCAGCTGACGGCAAGCGTGCCGGACGGCGCACAGCAGTTCACCGGTCTGCGGTTTGACAAATCCGGCGCAGGCTCCGGCGGCTCGGCGCTGTACCTCGACCAGATCGTACTGAGCGCAGATCATGCGGTGACGAATACGGATGCACCGTCGGTCAAGCTGAATACGACCTCGGCAACGGTCAGCATCGGCACAAATGCCGCGCTTTCCGGCACTGCCACCATGGAAAACGGCAAATATCCGGTCCGCGCAAGCAATATTGCGGTCAAGGTGGACGGCAAAGCCGTTTCCGGTGCAGCTGTGATGAGCGGCTCGACCATGACCATTACGACCGGCACGCTGTCTGCCGGTACGCATACCGTGACCGCTGACGTGTCCGATGATGCAGGCAACCGCACGCGCGTTTGTGCGACCGTAACCGCCGGTTCGGCATCCAACGTGTTCGCGGATACCGCGTCGCACTGGGCAAACGGCTATGCTTCCCTGCTGAGCGCACGCGGCATCATGAAGGGCGAAACCGCAAACGGCAGCACCTATTTTCGTCCGAACCGCAACCTGACTCGTCAGGAATTCGCGGTGACGATGGCGCGTCTGCTGAATCTGGATACCTCCAACACCTCCGGCACGCTCGGCTTTGCTGATGAGGACAGCATCCCGAGTTGGGCACGCGGCGCAGTTGCCGCAGTTTCGCGTGCGAACATTATGAACGGCTCGGGCAGCAACGGCAAGCTGTACTTCAACCCGCAGGCTACCATGACGCGCGCTGAGGTTATGACGGTCATCGGCCGCTGCCTGCCGCGCGGCTATGCGGCGGTCAGCCTGAATTACACGGACGCGTCCGTAATTCCAACGTGGGCGACCGAGCAAGTCAAGACCTGCGTTTCCGCCGGTGTCATCGGCGGTTACTCGGATGGTACCATCCGACCGAACGGCAATATCACCCGCGGTGAGATTGCGAAAATTCTGGCTCTGTTCTGATAGCTGCCGCGCAACCGCAATTTTACAACAAAAACACCCGTCAAGAAGAATCTTGACGGGTGTTTTCTTATGCCTTTTCAGTTTTCTTCGGAAGCAGCAAGCCAATCAGCAGACCGACCGCAGCCGGCATCAGCCAGCCGAAGCCGAGTGCGTTCAGCGGCAGTGCCCGCAGCAGCGGCGACAAAATCGGAATCGGGAATGCCGCGGCAATGCTCTGCACAGCAGTAAAGGCAATGCAGAGGCGGTAAACCGCACCGTGTTTCTCCGGCTTCGGGAGGAACGACAGCACGATCAGCACGATAGCGACCGGATAAATCGCGTTCAGCACCGGCGTGGACAGACGGATAATACCCGCCAGACCGATATTCGAAATAATCATGCTGGCCACAGCAAAAAACGCCGCAATGGCCGGATACGGAATACGCGGCAGCAGCTCATGGAAATACTGACCGACGCAGGCAATCAGGCCGACACAGGTATTGAAGCATGCAATGACGAAAATTGCGGCAAGCAGCACCTGCCCGACCGGGCCAAACAGACCTCTGGCAATATTGCTCAGCGTGTCCGCGCCAGTCGAGCCGCCCGGCCATGCCGCACCGGACAGTGCGCCAACGTGCGTCAGCATCGCGTAAATCAGAAGCAGCATTGCGCCTGCAATCCAGCCTGCACGGATGGTGCTGCGGCGCACCTGCTGTTCGTCCTCGATACCGTAATCCCGAATATTCAGCGCGATAACCGCGCCGAAATTGAGTGCCGCCAGCGTATCCATTGTCTGGTAGCCATCCAGAATGCCCGTCAGGCTCGGCAGCGAAGCGTAGTCTGCGGTCGGCACGCCGTAATGCTCTGCCACCGGATGAAACAGGCAGCCGAAAAACAGCACGAAAATCAGTACAATCAGCGTCGGACATAGAATGCGTCCGAGCCAGCTTGTCAGCTTTTCCGGGTGCAGTGCAACAAAAAACGCTGCCGCAAAGAACACGATAGAGTAAATCAGCTGCCGCATTGCATCTCCGCCGATGAGCGGCGCGAGCATTTGGAATGACGTACTCGCCGTGCGCGGGATGGCCAGACACGGACCGATCGACAGGTAAACCAGCAGCGCAAATACTTGCGCAAATCGCGGATGCACACGCCCGGCCAGCTCGGACAGCCCGCCTGCACGCGCGACAGCGATCACGCCAATAACCGGCAGACCGATCGCGCTGACCGCAAATCCGACAAAGGCCAGCCACGCGACAGTGCCCGCCTGTGCACCGAGATACGGCGGGAAAATCAGGTTTCCGGCACCGAAAAACATAGAAAATAGTGTAAAACCTACCAAAAGCAGGCTTCTTCGGCTCAACTTTTGCATAGCAGTTCTCCCCTTCCTTCTGAATAGTGATAGTGCCATCATCGCGGGACAATGGCGCTCGGGTTTGCATCCGGGTCAGATGCGTTTGCTCATTTTTTCGCTGTATTCTGCGCGATAGTCCTCGAATGTGCCATTATCGAGTGCGTCACGAATTTCCTGCATGAGGTGGTTGTAGAACCACAGATTGTGCATAACGAGCAGTCTCTGGGACAGCATTTCACCGCTCTTGAGCAAGTGGCGCAGATAGGCGCGGCTGAACCGCTGACAGGTCGGACACTGACAGCCTTCTTCGATCGGACGGTCATCGGTCTGGTACTTGGCGTTCATAATGTTCAGAATGCCGTTGTGCGTGAACAGATGACCGTGACGCGCGTTGCGGGTCGGCATAACGCAGTCGAAGAAATCAATGCCGCGGGCGACACCTTCAATAATGTTGCTCGGCGTGCCGACACCCATCAGGTAGCGCGGCTTATGCTCAGGCGCATGCGGCAGAACAACATCGAGAATATGGTACATGACCTCGGTGCTTTCACCGACGGCAAGACCGCCGATGGCATAACCCGGCAGATCCAGCTCCGCAATCGCTTCCATGTGCTCGATACGCAGGTCATCATAAGTGCCGCCCTGATTGATACCGAACAGCAGCTGGTGCGGGTTTACCGTATCCGGCAGCGTGTTCAGACGGTCAAGCTCGGTTTTACAGCGTTTGAGCCAGCGTGTGGTACGGTCAATGGAGTTTTTAACATACTCACGCGGCGCCGGATTCTCAATACACTCGTCGAACGCCATCGCAATATCCGAGCCAAGGTTGGACTGGATTCGCATGCTCTCCTCCGGTCCCATGAAAATCTTGCGGCCGTCAACGTGCGAGTGGAAGGTTACGCCTTCCTCCTTGATCTTGCGCAGGGTCGCCAGCGAAAACACCTGAAATCCGCCGGAGTCGGTCAGCATCGGACCGTCCCAGCGCATGAATTTGTGCAGACCGCCCATCTGCTTGACGATCTGGTCGCCCGGACGGACGTGCAGATGATAGGTGTTGGACAGCTCAATCTGGCAGCCAAGCTCCTTGAGGTCGAACGCGTCAACCGCACCCTTGATAGCACCCGCTGTGCCGACATTCTGGAATACCGGCGTCTGTACCACGCCATGTGCCGTGCAGAACTCGCCGCGACGGGCGCGGCCCTCGGTTTTGATTAGGTTAAATTTTCCGATTTCCATAATTCCCTCTTATCCTGTTTTATTAGTACAAAAGCATCGAATCGCCGAACGAGAAGAAACGATATTCTTCCTTAATGGCTTCCTGATATGCGTTCATGACCATTTCTCGTGTTGCGAATGCCGAAATCAGCATCATCAGCGTGCTCTCCGGCAGATGGAAGTTGGTCACAAGATGATCGACTGCCTTGAATTTATAGCCCGGATAGATGAAAATATCCGTCCAGCCGGACTGTGCGCGCACAGTACCGTCGTCAGCTGCGATGGTCTCCAGCGTGCGGGTGGCTGTTGTGCCGACCGCCCAGATCTTGCCGCCTGCGGCACGCGTATCGTTGATGATCCCCGCGGTCATCTCGTCCATGACATAATACTCGGAGTGCATGATGTGGTCGGTGATCTCATCCTCCTTGACCGGACGGAACGTACCCAGACCGACATGCAGCGTCACAAACGCCAGTTTTACTCCCTTGGCTTTCAGCGCATCAAGCAGTTCGGTCGTGAAGTGCAGGCCGGCGGTCGGTGCAGCTGCAGAGCCCGGTGTTTTGGAATAAACCGTCTGGTAGCGTTCGGGATCATCCAGCTTTTCCTTGATATACGGCGGCAGCGGCATGGTACCGAGCTTGTCGAGGATTTCCAGGAAAATGCCCTCATAGTGGAAACGGATCAGGCGGTTGCCGTCCGGCTGAACCGCCTCAACGGTTGCGGTCAGCAGGCCGTCACCGAAGGTCAGCTCTACGCCGGTGCGGGTCTTTTTACCCGGACGCGTCAGGCATTCCCACAGGCCGTCGCCCTTGTCGGTCAGCAGCAGCACCTCGATTGGCGTAACATGGCCGACAGCGTGGCCCATCAGCCGCGCCGGAATGACGCGGGAATTGTTGAACACCATGCAGTCGCCCGGCTGAACATACTCCAGCAGATCGCGGAAATGGCGGTGCGTCACCGAGCCGTCCCTGCGGTCGAGCACCATCAGGCGAGACGCGTCGCGCTGCTCCAGCGGATGCTGGGCAATCAGGCGTTCGGGCAAGTCAAAATAAAAATCGCTTTTCTTCATCACAAAGGCAAGGACGCTTTTAAGACAATATCGCCTAAGCGCCCCTGCCGTTTTTCCTCCCTTGCGTGTTGATTTTATAGATTACTCGGCAATCTCAATGCCGGTAAAGTAGAATTTCAGAATCTGGTCATAGGTGAAGCCCTTCTGCGCCATTGCGTAAGCGCCCCACTGACTCATGCCGACGCTGTGTCCCCAGCCGGAGCCGCTGAACGTATAACTGGTCGGATTGGTAACGGTCGGCGTGGTATTCGAGCCGGTATTGTCCGAATTACCGCTGTTTGTGCCCTCGTCATCGCCGGAATAGTCGCTCGTGGTTTTGACAAGCACAGTGCTGCTTGCGTTGTCAAAATCAACGTCAAAGCCGATCGCCTTGCCGATATCGCGCAGCTTGTAGTAGTTGTTGCCATTGATGATGTAGCCGTCCAGTGCGATCGTCTCGCCGTCGAGCACGATCGTCGAGGTGGATTTGCCGATTTTCTCCACCGCCGTGGACGAATCCGCAAGCTCACCGCCAACGGTCTCATACGCCGTGCCGGAGGTCAGGAGAATGCGTTCATTCTCCTTATCCCAACGGACGTTGAACTGACCTTTGGTGCCGCTCAGCAGATAGGCAATATCGCGCAGTTTGAAGTAATTGTTGCCGTACTGCGTGCCGTTTACAATGTAATAGCCCTGCGGAGATACGGTTTTGCCGTTGACCTTGACGTTATGCGTCGAAGCCTTGACCTGCAGACTGGTCTTGTTGCCCGAGCCGCCGACCGGCGTGATCGTGTAGCGAATGCTCTTGAGACCGAACACTGTGCGGACGCTGCTCCTGGAAATCGTAACCGACTTGCCGCTCGTATCCGTCACCGTCACTTCGTTTACGTTATCGGTTGCGGTGCGCTTGGTGACCTGCACATTTGCTACCTTGCCGATGGAGTAGCCTGCGGCATTCACCTTCTGCTGAATCTCATCGGCGGTGAGCGTCACCGTCCATCTGTCCTTGCTCGGGTCCTCATACGGGTCAGCCTTGCCCTTGAGGTACGCGTAATCGCCGCCCCAGACGTTCGCTGCGTCCTCGGTTGCGCCGCCGTCCGACGAATAGAAATAACCGATGACCGAGCTGCCGTTGTACGACAGTGTTTCACCCTTGGTCGCATCTACTGCCGCGTCAGAGGCCTCGGTTGCACGGTTGGCGCCCAGATACACCTGACAGTTCGTGGTGTTGCACAGGTCGTACTCACTGCCGTGCTTGTGTGTGCCCAGTGCGAACGAACGAGCACAGACTGCCTGCGCCTTCTGTGCTTCGGCAGGCCAGTCCGGGTCGATCTCGTACGGCAGAACACCCTTCACATAATCCTCCACACCCACATAGTTTATAACAGTGATGCTGCCGTTCGATGCGCGGCGGTACACAAAATCACCGTGCCACTTGTAGCCCTTGAACCACGTCAGCGCGCTGTTCGGACGGATGGCGATATGGTCTGCACCCGCTGCGGACGTATACAGCACCGAGCCGCTGTCGGTATCGCTGACCTGAAAGGCATCGTTCACCAGCTTGACGGTCAGCGCACTGCTCGTGATCGACTTGCTGCCGGAGAACGCGGTACCGCTGACGGTGCCGACCGTGTAGCCGGTTTTGCAGCCGCTAACGTTCTCGAGTTGCGGTGCCGCAAAGGCGGAAGCGCCGCTGATTGTCAGACCGACACGCAGGCGTGTATCGCTGTTTGCTGCATGTGCCGGAACAGCACCGATGCAGGTGACCGTCATCACAGCGCAAAGCAGCATGGATAACAGCTTTTTCATTTTATCAACTCCTGTTTTATTTTTTATCCTTGTTTCGCCTTGTTCTTATTGACAAACTCAAGGGTATATTCTAAAATAAAAAGCGAAAGTATCAATACAGATAGAGGTGCGGTTTTCATCAGTACCGGTTGGAAGGGTCCGCAGACCCGATAATCACCCGGGAAAGGGACCTCCGCCGAAGCCGGTGCTTGTTGCGGAAAGGCCGTGCTGGACGCCGTCGGAAAATATCCCAGCGTCTGTCATCAGCGGAAACGCCGGTGGAGAGCTATTCTGTTTAGAGCGCAGCGGTTTGTTCCGCTCCCTCTATTATAGTATAGATCATACCGGTTTTTCAACCGGTATTTTTCTTTTGAGGTAACTCCGCGCAATTCGTTTGCGGCACTTTGCGGAAAATTGCTCTTGCCGAATCATCCGAAGTCGCCTCTGGATATTCTTTCTGTATGTTTTTCATCACATAATTTCTTTGTTAGAATACCTTTTGGAAGGATTTGATAAACATGAAGCAGTACAAAGTAGGCATCGTCGGCGCGACCGGTATGGTAGGTCAGCGCTTCACCCTGCTGCTGGAAAACCACCCGTGGTTCGATGTCGTAGCACTCGCTGCATCCGGCCGAAACAAGGGCAAGACCTATGCCGAAGCTTGCGAGGGCCGCTGGAAGATGACCGTTCCGATGCCCGACAAGTACAAGGACATGGTAATGTATGATGCAACTGCTGATGCAGAGGAGATCGCCTCCAAGGTTGATTTCATCTTCTGCGCGGTAGATATGAAGAAGGATGAGATCCGCGCCCTTGAGGAGAAGTACGCAAAGCTCGAGTGCCCGGTTTGCTCCAACAACTCCGCTCACCGCGGTACCCCGGATGTTCCGATGATCATTCCGGAGATCAACGCTGACCATGCCGAGATCATTCCGGCACAGCGCAAGCGTCTGGGCACCAAGCGCGGCTTTATCGCCGTTAAGTCCAACTGCTCTATCCAGTCCTACGTTCCGGCGCTGTCCGCTCTGATGGACTTTGAGCCGACCGAGGTTTCCGTCTGCACCTATCAGGCGATCTCCGGTGCCGGCAAGACCTTCGAGACCTGGCCCGAGATGGTAGACAACGTTATTCCGTACATCGGCGGCGAGGAAGAGAAGAGCGAGAAGGAGCCGATGAAGATCTGGGGCCACATCGAGGGCGACCACATCGAGTCTGCGACCACTCCGGTTATCTCCGCACAGTGCCTGCGCGTTGCATGCTCTGACGGCCACATGGCTGCCGCTTCGGTCAAGTTTAAGAACAAGCCGAGCAAGGAAGTTATGATCGAGCGCTGGAACAACTTCAAGGGCCGCGCACAGGAACTGAACCTGCCGTCCGCTCCGGAGCACTACCTTACTTACTTTGAAGAGGATAACCGTCCGCAGACCAAGCTGGACCGCAACCTCGAGAATGGTATGGGTGTTTCCATCGGCCGTCTGCGTGAAGATACCATCTTTGATTACAAGTTTGTCAGCCTGTCGCACAACACTCTGCGCGGCGCAGCAGGCGGCGCTGTTCTGATGGCAGAGCTGCTTTGCGCCGAGGGCTACATGGACCGTTAAGGAGGTCACCGTTTTATTATGAAGAAGCCTGTTTTTACCGGTGCTGCGGTTGCTATTATCACGCCGTTCAAGTCCACCGGTGAGGTCGATTACGAGGAACTCGGCAAGATTATCGACCACCAGATTGCACATGGCACGGATGCCATCGTTGTCTGCGGCACCACCGGTGAGGCATCTGCCCTGCACGATAAGGAGCATCGCGAAGCCATTGCCTGGTGCTGTGAGTATGTCAATCACCGTGTACCGGTCGTTGCCGGCACGGGTTCCAACGACACCGCATACGCCATTGAGCTGACCAAGTTTGCAGCTGAATGCGGCGCTGATGCCGGTCTGTCGGTTACGCCGTACTATAACAAGACTACGCAGCGCGGCCTGATCGCGCACTACACCGCAATCGCAGACTGCTGCGATCTTCCGATCGTTCTGTACAACGTGCCGAGCCGTACCGGTGTATGCTTTACCGCCGATACCCTGTATGAGCTGTCCAAGCATCCGAACATCAATGGTCTCAAGGCCGCATCCGGCAATTTCAGCCTGCTGGCTGAGGCCATGGCTAAGTGCGGCGACAACCTGAATGTCTGGTCCGGCAACGACGACCAGATCGTTCCTCTGATGTCTCTCGGCGGCAAGGGCGTTATCTCGGTGCTGTCCAACGTAGCACCGCAGGTTGCACACGACATTACTCAGCTGTGCTTTGACAACCGTTATCCGGAAGCTGCTAAGCTGCAGCTGCAGTATCACGATCTGATCGACTCGCTGTTCTGCGAAGTCAACCCGATTCCGGTCAAGAAGGCTATGGAGCTGCTCGGCTGGAAGGTCGGCGGTCTGCGCCTGCCTCTGGTTGAGCCGAGCGAGGAGCACATCGCGTACATCAAGCGCGAGCTGGAAAACGCCGGCTGCAAGATCTAAAGGAGCTATAAAAAGATGTTGAAAATTGCACTTTCCGGCTGCTGCGGCCGTATGGGCCATGTCATCAACGACATTGTCAGCGGCAGAGAAGGTATGGAGATCGTTGCGGGATTTGATATCAATACGGTGCAGTATGCAGGTTTCCCGATTTTTGCCGATCCGTTCGAGTTTACCGGCGAATGCGATGTAATCATCGACTTCTCCAACGCCGCTTCTACCGAGCGCCTGCTCGATTACTGCGAGCAGCACGGCACGCCGGTCGTTATCTGCACCACGGGTCACTCTGCGGCGCAGCTGGACCGCATCCGTGCGGCTTCTGCAAAAATCGCAGTATTCCGTTCGGGCAACATGTCGCTCGGCATCAACCTGATGAGCGAGCTGCTCAAGCAGTCCGCCGCTGTTCTGGGTGACAAATACGACGTGGAGATCATTGAGAAGCACCACAACCAGAAGCTGGATGCTCCTTCGGGCACGGCTCTGATGCTGGCTGACGCAGTTGCGAGCGCACTCCCCTATGACGCGGAGTACGTTTACGACCGTCACGAGCGCCGCGAAAAGCGTCCGGCACACGAGATTGGTATCTCTGCCATCCGCGGCGGCACCATCGTCGGTGAGCACAGCGTGCTGTTCTGCGGCCGCGATGAGATCATCGAGATTAAGCACACCGCCCTATCCCGCGAGGTTTTCGCGGTCGGTGCGGTTGATGCAGCCGCTTTCATGGCCGAGCGCACCCAGCCGGGCATGTACGACATGAGCGACGTTATCGCATCCCACAAGTAAAGCAAAAGGGATTCTGTTTTCGGCAGAATCCCTTTTTTATACAAAAACCGCTCTCGAAAGTTCGAGAGCGGTTTATTTTTATTCTACGCGGAGCTTTTCTACTTCGGCTTCGTTCGGCGTGACATACGCGGTCTGGTACACATGGTAGATAACCATACCCGGCTTCGCGCCCGCAGGCTTTTTCACCTGGCGAACCGGCGTGTAGTCCACCGGAACCAGCGAGGACGAGCGTCCTCTCGAATGGTACGCCGCGATCATAGCGGCCTCGGTCATGGCCTCATCAGTCGGCTCCCTGCCATCCGTCACGAGGATAACGTGTGAGCCGTGAATCTTCTGCGTGTGGAACCAGATATCGCTCTTAAACGCGGTTTTGAGTGTCAAAAGATCGTTCTGCAGATTGTTTTTTCCCGCAAACACGTCAAATCCGTCGCTCGTGCGATAATGGAACGGCTTGGCCTGCACCGGCTTGCCGCGCAGCTTCTTGTTGCGCGTCTGCTTGGCAGAGAGCACACCGGACTGCGTGAGCTCCTCGCGCAGCTGTGCAAGATCACGCTCGTTTTCGGCTTCGCTGAGAGCAGCGAGGACACTTTCCAGATAATCCAGCTCAGCTGTGCCCTGTTCGATCTGCTGTGTGAGCACTTCCTCGGCGGTCTTGGCCTTGTTGTACAGCTTGAAATACTTCTGTGCGTTCTGCTGCGGCGTCAGGCGAACATCCAGCGTGATCTCGACCTCCGGACAGTTTTCTGCGTAGTAATCGACCACTTTCGCCTTGTTCATACCCTTTTCCAGCTGATACAGGTTCGCGGTGATGAGTTCGCCGGTGCGCTTGTACTGCTCACGGTTGTGCGTAGCCGCGAGTTCCTTTTTCTGCGCCGCCAGCTTACGGGCCACACGGTCACGCGCATTTGTGACAGTCTTGTGCAGATCACCGGTGCGGCGCTGCATACGCTCAACCTTGCCCTTTTTCTCAAAGAAGGCTGCAAGCAGCGCGCTGAAGCTGTCTGCCTGCGTGACATTCATCAGACCCTCATACTGCGTCACCGGCAGAAAGGTGAAGTCGAACACCGCACCGTCCTCGGCCTTGGTCAGCAGGAAAGGCTTGGCTCGGTCATCCTCGACATACGACATGAAATCGTCGTACACCTTGCCGAGCTGCTGACGGTTCTCGTCCGTCATGCGTGCGATTGGCTTGGCTGCGTCACCGGTCGCGCGGAAGGACAGCTCGCGGCAGAGCAGCGGCGAAAAGCCCAGAAGCTGACTGAGCAGCCAACGGTCGAGCGTCTGCCCTTCCTCGGCCTGCGATACGGCGGCGGCAAGTCCTGTGCCGGAAACCGTGAACGGGTCGTGCTTGTCCTGTGCGGGCGGCATGCGGTAAAACAGACCGGGCAAAACCTGCCGCTTGCCGGACAGGTCGCCGTCTACACGGCGCAGAGCGTCAATAATGCGGTTGTCCTCGCCGCACAGGATGACGTTGGAATGCTTGCCCATCAGCTCGCAGATGAGGTGCTTTTTGCAGGGTACACCCATTTCATCCGTCGTATCCAGTTCGATGGTGAGCATACGCTCGACCGCCGGCTGGCTCACTGCCGCAATCTTTGCGCCCTGCACATGCTTGCGCAGCAGCATGCAGAACATCGGCGGCGCCGCTGGATTCTCTCGAGCCGCGTCAATGAAATGCACGCGCGGCGAGCCTGCCGCGATCGACAGCAGCAGTCGGCGCGGACCGCCCTGACCGCCGCGTGTCTGCAGCACGATTTCATCGCGGTCCGGCTGATAGACCTTCTCTACACGACAGCCTGCCAGTACGTTATTGAGTTCATTTGTCACTGCCCGCAGGCAGATCGCATCTAATGGCATATAAATTCTTCCTTAAACAAATTGGATACAGTCCGCGTGCCGCTCGGAAACCTCGGTGAGCACCTGCGGGAATGCGGCTGTGATTTTATCGGCGAACACGGCCGCGACCGGATTTTCGGTCGGGAAGTGTCCTGCATCCACCAGAGACAGACCGATGGCCTGCGCACGCTGCATGAGATCGTAGCTGCAGTCGCCGATGACGAACGCCTGTGCGCCGCCTGCAGCGGCATAGTCCATCAGCTTGCCGCAGGCACCGCCGCCGACCGCTACGCGCGTGATCGGCTTGCCGCCGTCACAGAAGCGCACACCGCCCGCACGCAGGCATTCCTTGACATAGAGTGCAAATTCGCGCGGCTGCATTTCGCGCGACAGATCGCCCACACGACCGAGCATGCCGTTCTCGCCTGCCTCCATGCTCACCACATTGGTGAGAAACAGCGCAGATGCGAGTGCGTCATTGACACCGCCCTCCGCACAGTCTGCGTTGGTATGCATGCAGATAATAGAAATATCGTGCTTGATTGCGTAACGTAGCACTCGACCGGTCGTATCGTCCGATGTCACACGGCTGACCGAGGTGAAAATCGCCGGATGGTGTGCGACAACAAGCTGCGCACCGCGCTCAGCCGCTTCCTGCACGACCGTTTCTGTCACATCGAGCGCACAAAGCACGCTCGTGACCTCCTGCGCACGATCGCCGCACAGCAGGCCGACATTGTCCCAGCTTTCCGCCAGCTCGTAGGGAGCAAGACCCTCCATAAATGTCAAAATATCCTGAACTGTCGTCATTTCAGTTCCTCCCTTGCAGATTGGATGCACTGCACCAGCGCACGCTGGTATGCGAGACGCTTGTTCTCCGATGTACCCTGTTCCATGCCGTCCAGTGCCTTTTTCTCCCGCAGATAGAGCTGCTCAAGATAATCGGCGGCACCCTCTGCACGCAGCAAGGCCGGAGAGACAGCACATTCGGTCAACGGCATTTCCCGCTTCGGTGCACCGCCGCGTACGCTGAGAACGACGTAACGCCGTCTGTCCTCGCGGCACAGCGTTTCACGCTCGATGGCGTAGCCGTGCGCGTACAGCCACCGGCGCAGCTCGGCAATCATGGTCATCGGTTGGAGCAGCAGCAGATGGTTACCTTGGGCGGTCCACGGTGCGGCAGTCAAAATCTCTGCGATGGTCTGGCCGCCCATGCCTGCGATTGTTACGGTGTCGCATTCCTCTGCCCGCACGGCCTCCAGTCCCGGCGCAAGCCGCAGAGACAGGGATACGTTATGCTCTTTCGCATTGCGCTCCGCATGCGCCAGCGGTCCTGAACGGATATCCGAGCCGATAGCCGATGCAATATGCCCATCCAGCAGCAGTGAAATCGGCAGCTTGCCGTGATCCGTTCCGATATCCGCCAATCGAGCATTTTGCGGCACCAGAGCCGCCATACAGGCCAGCCGCGGTGTTAAAATCATACTTTCCATGTAAAACTCCAAAAAAACAGAGCCGGCAAACAATGCCAGCTCTAATTTTCTTACTCACTCGACTTATTCGCCCAGAAAAGCGTTGAGCTTGGCAACCAGTTCATCTGCATTGGTGCCGTGTACCATGCAGGCCTCCTCGATGCTCTCGCCCTGAGATGCCGGGCAGCCGAGGCAGTGCATGCCGATTTCCATAAAGAAACGAGCGGTCTCGATGTTCATATTCAGAACCTCACCAATGGTGGACTTCTTCGTAATAGCAGCCATGATATTAACCTCCTGTTGCTTTTTGTTTGTTTATAGTATACCGCAAAAATCCGTACTATTCAAGTAGTAAATAGTATTCCCTGTGAAATCGGTCAGAAAACTGCGTAAAGCAGACAAATCATGTATTCACCGAGAAGTTCCCGCTGTACGAATCATCTCCGGCTGCTGCGGAACTGCTTCATCCGGATTTTCGAGCAATGGCTGCATGAGGCTCCGGAGCACGCAAATCCGATGATACTCATACAAAAACAGAGCGTTTCACTGCTGTGAAGCGCTCTGTTTTCATTTTTAATTCCTGCAACAAAAAGCCGGCTCCTGCATTTTGCAGGCGCCGGCCTCATACATATCTGACACTTTTCCGCCTTCACACTGATAGCATTTCTCTATTTTCCTACCACAAGAATACCGGAAGGACTGCCGGATTTTCCATGCGATGTGCCAGATACCGCCCGAGACGGATGCCGAGCAGCCTCAGCACGAGCAAATACAGTATGATAGCCGACACGAGTGCTGCCGTGAGGGCGGTCACGGTGTTATCAAACCGGCAGGCGAACGTCTGCGCGAAAAAGCGAGTCCACAGAAAAACCGCAGCGCCGCAGAGCAGCGGCACGCCGAACCGCCGGAAGGGTTTCAGGCGGAACGCTGTCCGCCGGTGCAGGATGGCAAGGTTGACCGCAGCGGCGCTCGCTCCGGTCAAAAACATGGCAAGCAGGTAGCCGTAAATGCCGAGCGTTGGTCTTGCGCACCAGCGGTACAGCAACGCAAGCTGGCACAGCTCCGCAGAGATGGCGGTTGCCACGTTCCACCTTTGCAGACCGAGTGCATTGAGCAGGCTGCCGGTCGCCATCTGGTAGTAGGCCGCCACGGCTGCCGCGCCGAGCAGCGCGGCGTAGCCGCCGGTGAGCGGCTGGCGGAAAAACATCTCGCTCAGCTGCGGTGCCAGCGGCACGAGAACAGCAGTTGCCGGCATGCCGATGAGACCCACAGTCGTAACGGCACGGCCGGTCAAAACACGCACGCGTGCCTGCTCACCGACCGCCTGCGCTGCCGTGACGGCGGGCAGCAGCGCCGTGCAGACCGAGCTGACGAACGCGACCGGAAACAGCAGCAGCGGCATGGCCATGCCCGAGATCACGCCGAGCGCGGACAGCGCCTGCTCATAGTCCAGACCGGCCGCCATCAGCCTTTGCGGCAGCAAAACGGATCCTGCCGAGCCAAGCATATTCCCGATCAGCGCCGAGGCCGATAATGGCGCGGCAATGCCGAAAAACTGACCGTAAAGTTCCTTATCCGGTCTTGTGAAGCGAATATACCGCATATTTCGTCGGAACAGCCGTGTGAGGAAAAGCGCGCTGAAAATCTCGCTGCACACCATGCCCGCGAAGATGAGCATGGCAATTCTGCCATAGTCGCCGCTGCCATATTCGTACAGCAGAAAGCTGACCGCGAATATGCGGATAAGCTGCTCACCGACCTCGGAGCAGGCCGTGTACTGCACCCTTTCCAGTCCGATAAACAGCGATTTAAAAATATTTTCCACGCCGGTTAGTGCGAGACACAGCAGCATGTACGGAAACGCGCGCGCACAGCGTCCGTCACCGAGCAGGTTTGCCGCGATACTGCCGCCGCACAGCAGCACCACCGCTGTACAGGCCGCACTCAGCGCAAAAAAGGCCCGGAACGCCAACCGCAAAACCGCGCCTAAGCGATGACTCTCCCCTCTTGCTTCGCACGCCGCGCTCAGCCGCGAACACGCCGTTGTCACGCCGGACAGACAGCCTGCATTCAATACTAAATACACCGAATTGACCAGCCGATACACGCCCAGACCTTCCGCACCCGCAAAGCGGCTGAGCACCACGCGATAGACAAATCCGAGCACCTGCAGCAGCACATTTCCGCACGCGAGCACACCTGCCGCGTATAAAATCGTTCCTTTTCTGACCCGCACAGCATGACCCCATTTCACGAAATTCTATGCGGATTTCGGACGGAATATGCGTACAAAAACTCCCGCAGCAAACCGCCTGCTCTGTCCACGAGAATGCTTCTTTTTCCGCAGTTTTCCTCATTAAAAAAATCCCTGCACAGAATTCTCACTCTGTGCAGGGATTTTTTACTTGCGTTTGCGCTTAGGCTTCTCCTCGATGCCGGTGGACACAATATAATTCTGCCGGAACTTATTCGGCGGCATGCCGACGTTTTTGGTAAACTGCAGATTGAAATAGCTCTGCGTGTCATATCCCACCATCTCTGCGATACGCGTGATGGACAGGTCGGTCGTGATCAGCAGCGTCTGTGCTTCACCAATGCGGCGGCGCAGCAGATACTGCACGGGCGAATACCCGCTCATCTGCTTGAAAACATGCGATAAGTAATACGGACTGATGTGCAGCGCCTCACCCATGCTCTGCAGCGTGATCGGCTCCATATAATGCTTGTCAATATATTCCTTAATTCGTCTGCCGAGAATGTGCGGCTCCTCCAGCGGCTTTTCCGACTCCGCGTGAGAACCGGCGGTGACCGTCAGCACCGACATCAGCAGCGCGTGCATCAGCGAACTGCAGAACAACTCAGCATTCGGCTCGCCTGCCGACAGGGTGCGGAACATCATTTCAAACAGGCAGTGCAGATCAGCGAAATACTTGCCGGTCGGGAATACATAGCCCGCATCATCCGGAATGAGTGCGTTTTCGCGCAGACCGGGTATATGCAGCCCGCCGACGGCAATGCAGTAGCTGCCGACCTCCATATCCGGACCGGAAACCTCGTCGTGCACCACGCCTGCGTTGTATACGAGCAGATCACCCGGCTTGATGATGACTTTTTTATCGTGAATCAGGTATTCACTTGAACCGCTGCAAATAAGAATCAGCTCGACAAAATCCTCATGCGCATGCATGACACGCGGATGCGCGCTGGCATCCGGTCGGATTTCACTGACGTAAAGCAGCTTCGGCTGATTCTCCCCCTCAAAAATTGATTTAACTTCCTTCTCTACAAAGCACTGTACGTTCAGGCTTGCCTTCGGCATAGTTTTTTGCAGCTCCTCTCTTTCTCTGACGGTGATTTTACTCTTATAAAAGTATAGCACACGGATCCGTTGTGCGCTAGCACATATTTGCTTTTGCAGACCGCCGTATATCGTGCTTTTTTGCGGTCGGGCTGAGAATAATTATAGATTCTTGCTATTTGCAGATTCTTGTTTTTTGTTCTCGCTTATTTATTGTATAGCATATCCGACCGAGAATCTTCCGTATGTTTCTCTGCGGTTTTTCAGCTTTCGCAAACCTGCCGATTCGCCGGTCTCCGACCGGCAAAAAGCAGGATTTATAAAAACAAGCGCACAGCCTCAAACCCGCTCCGAAAAAATACTGTGCATTTTTACCGCCGCTTTTACCTCTAATATATTATATATTATGGGATTTTCGGGTGTCCGAAAAAAAGTTTCCGTTTTTTGAATCAAGCCAAGAATCTAAAAGAAACCGTTCGTCATATCTGCTAAACTATAAGCACAAAGAGAAGAAAGAATCTCACAGCTCAGTTGTGAGATACAACAAGAATGAAAGGACGAAGCATTATGTTAGATCCCAAAAAGGTTAAAATCGGTATCGCTCCTATTGCATGGACCGAGGACGACATGCCGGAGATGGGTGCTGAAAACAGCTTCCTGCAGACGATCAGTGAAATCGCTCTGACCGGTTATGTTGGCACCGAGATCGGCTGCCAGTTCCCGCGTGATCCGGCGATTCTGAATAAGGAGTTTGGCCGCCGCGGTATTTCCGCCATCACCGGCTGGATCAGCACCTACTTAAATGAACTGCCGATGTGGCAGAACGAGCGTGCATTTGTTGACCACATGAACTTCCTGAAGTCGATCGGTGCTACGATTATCAACACGTCTGATCAGTCGTTCTCCATTCAGCATCAGTGGAACACTCCGCTTTCCAACAAGAAGGTGCTGAACGACGATGAGTGGGAGGTACTGACCAAGGGTCTGGATCACCTCGGCAAGATCGCTTATGACAGCGGCATGAAGATCGTATACCATCATCACATGACGACTACCGTGCAGAAGACCGACGAAATCGACCGTATGCTCGCTATGACCGACCCGAAGTACGTCAGCATGATTTACGATACCGGTCATCTCACCTTCTCCGGCGAGGACCCGATCGAAATTCTCAAGAAGCACCACGACCGCATCGGTCATGTCCATCTCAAAAATGTCCGCAAGCCTGCAATGGACAAGTGCTACGCCGAGAACAAGAGCTTCCTCCGTTCGATTCCGGAAGGCGTGTTCACCGTTCCCGGCGACCCGGAAGGCTGCGTAGACTTCCCGACCGTATTCAAGCTGCTCGACGAGTACAACTACGAGGGCTGGCTGGTCGTAGAGGCTGAGCAGGATCCGGCTATCGCAAATCCGCTCGAGTACGCCCGCATGGCCCGCGCCTACGTCAAGGAGCACACCGGACTGTAAGTTAACCCATTATTTTCAAGGCAATACCGCATAATTGGACAAGAGCGATTTGCGAGTAAATTTTGCGTACTGACGAGGCGCGGTTTTGCGGTAATACTTGACGTATTACCGTGAAATCGCAACAAAGTCAGGGCACAAAATTTCCGCAAAGCGCCGCAGCTTTAATTGTGCGGTGTTGCCTTAATAAAAAGAGCAGGAAAAGATCGCAAAGGAGAGTATTACTATGAAAAAACTGAAGATCGGTATCATCGGTGTAGGCCGTCTGGGTTATGAGCATGCCTGCAACATTGCAAACCGCGTTCCGGGTTCGGAGTTGGTAGCTATTGCAGACGCAAACTTCGACCGCGCAAAGCAGGTCGCTGAAGAACTGGGCGTAACCGCCGTTTACAACGACCCGAAGGATCTGTGCGCTGACCCGAACGTCGAGGCCGTTGCCATCATCACCAACACCGCTTCTCACGTTGAGATGATCAAGATTGCGATGGACGCAGGCAAGCACGTTTTCTGCGAGAAGCCGCTGGCTGACACGGTTGAGAAGTGCAAGGAGGCCGAGGCCATCATCGCCGCTCACCCGGAGCTGACCTTTATGCTGGGCTTCATGCGCCGCTATGACCACTCCTATCAGGTAGCCAAGAAGAAGATGGAGAACGGCGACATCGGTGATGTTATTCTGGTTCGCTGCTACTCGCAGGACCCGATCTCCATCATCGAGGGCACCCTGGAGTACGCTCCGCGCTCCGGCGGTCAGTTCATCGATATGTCCATTCACGACTTCGACCTGATTCGCTGGCTGACCGGCTCCGAGGTCAAGGAGCTGTGGGCTACCGGCGGCTGCTACGAGTTCAAGCAGTACAAGGACTGGGACGACGGCGATAACGTTTCCGGCCTGATGAAGATGGAAAACGACGCTATGGCATTCTTCTTCGCCGGTCGTGCAGCAGCTCACGGCTCTCATGTTGAGACCGAAATCGTTGGTACCCGCGGCACCCTGCGTATCGCTTCCGTTCCGACCGACTCTCTCGTAGAGGTTATGAGCCAGCACGGCGTATGCCGCGAGTGCTATCAGGACTTCATCACCCGTTGGCACGATGCATACATCACTGAGATCGAGGAATTCTGCGACTGCGTAGCAACCGGCCGCAAGGCAACTCCGGGCGTTATCGACGGCACCCAGTCCACCAAGATCGCCTTCCGCTGCAAGGAATCCTTCCTGACCGACAAAAAGCTGACCCTCGAATAATCGTTCTCGAAACCGCATTCTTATTCCACATTCAATTTATTCTCTCTTATTTATATTCAAGTCTCCAAACAGAATACAAATACAACCTAATTCAAAAGAAACCCGGGAATCCTTCGATTCCCGGGTTTCGCCTTTTATTCCACCGCCAATACGCTGCGAATCGTGCGGCACACGCCGTCCTCATCATTGGATGGACAAACATGCTTTGCGACCTTCTTGAGCCGCTCATGTGCATTCGCCATCGCGTAGGACTCGCCCACCGAGCGCAGAAGCTCCACATCGTTCAGATAATCGCCGAACGCCATGCACTGCGCGGGTGTGATGTGCAGATTATCGCACATAACGCCTACGGCCACGCCCTTGCTCAGCCCCAGACGCATCAAATCCACCCAGTCCGCGCCGGAGAGCGCTACCTGCAGCTTATCGTCGAACATCTGCCGATAGTACGGCAGCACGTTGGTTTCCGCCGCATTTTTGCAGAAAAGCGCCACCTTGCACACCGGCTCCTGCTGCACGGCTTCAAGCAGATCAGGCACCTTTTTGCGCCGCGCGTAGTACATCGCCATGTTCTCCACGAACACCGGATCGTCGTCCTCGTAGGCCGCGCCGTCCCGCATGGACGCGATTGCGTGCACATTCGGCAGACCGCGCGCCAGCTCCACAGCCGCGCACACCAGCTGCTGCGGCATGGCCTCGAACGACACGATTTTGCGTCCGTCGCACACCATGCCGCCGTTTTCGCTGATGTACATCAGCTCGTCCGCGATCTCGCCGAACTGCTCGTACAGGTTGTAATACTGCCGTCCGGATGCAGGTGCGAAGCGTACGCCTATCTTTTTCAGCGTGCGCACCAGCGGAAAAAAGCCCTTGGGCAGCTGCTTACGGCTGGACAGCAGCGTGCCGTCCATATCCGCGGCGATCAGTTTGATCGACATGGTTTACCGTTCCTTTCCGGCGGTCTCCTCCGCCTCGAGCGTATGTTCTTCCTCGACAAACATGACTGCAAAGACCAGACTCAGCGGGATACAGGTCAGCAGCAGCGCTTTTTCGCCAATTCTCGCGGTCGTCAGTGCGCCAATCGCACCGCCGAGGATGAAAAACAGAATGATTGCGTAATAGTTGCGCGTTTTGCGAATCGCATTCCGGTCGCCGGTCTGTGCCCAGATCACAAGCTGCTCTGTGCCCGAACGCAGGTTGCCTGTACACATCGTGGTTGCAAATGCGCTGCCGCGCACCTTGCGGAACGACTCGACCTGCATCGCGCAGATGAATGAGATCATAATGTTGACCGTGGTATTCAGCGTCTGCGGCATAAAAGCCGCTGCGGTCAGCAGCACGATCTCGACCAGCACGACAATCTGTCTCCAGTGAATGTTGATGTCGCTCTGGCGTTTTTTGTACCGCCGCTTGACAATCTCCGCCGCCACAACGCCCAGTGCGAACGCCAGAATCGGTAAGAGATACTCGGCCGCACGCAGCCAGTTGCCCTCGGCAATATTCGCGCCAAACAGGACAATATTGCCGGTCTGCGCGTTGGCGAACACCTTGCCGCGGCAGAGATAGGTATATGCATCAAAAAAACCGCCGGCCATAGCCAGCAGTGCGCCCAGCAGCAGCGATTCCGACATCTGCCCATGCGCTCGTTTCATGGAAATTCCCCCATTTCACTTCGACAGAGAACTTTTCTTTGTCTTCCAGCGGCTATTATAGCACAAAAAATCCCCCGATTCAATCAAATCGAGGGATTTATATTCGGTCAATATGCCGAATTATTCAGTAATGCTGATACAATTCCTCTGCCGGAAATTGTATCATTTGCTCTCCGCGATGCGAATACGGTTTACCGCCTTTTTCAGCTTGCCCTGTGCGATATCCATTTCACGGTCGCCGGTCTTTTTCTGCAGAATCGCTTTCGCACGGTCTGCGGCCTCACGGGCACGGGCAACGTCGATTTCGTCGGCCCACTCGCAGGTACGCGCCAGCACGACCGTCTGCTCTGCCGAAACATCCACAAAACCACCCGAAACCGCCGCTACACGGCGTTCGCCGTTCCGGATAATGGTCAGGCCGCCGGTGCCGAGCGCCGCAACATACGGCACATGGTTCGGCAGGATGCCGACATCGCCCTGTGAGGTGCGAACCACGATACGGTCCACCTCACCGTCGAAAAACTGCTTATCGACCGTGAGCACCTTGAGATGAAAGGTAGCCATATTATGCCCCCTTCTTAGCCTTCTCCACTACCTCGTCGATCGTGCCGGCAAACAGGAACGCCGACTCAGGCAGATCGTCATGCTTGCCCTCAAGAATCTCCTTGAAGCCGCGGATGGTCTCAGCGACCGGCACATACTTGCCCGCCATACCGGTGAACTGCTCTGCAACATGGAACGGCTGCGAGAGGAAGTTCTGGATCTTACGGGCACGGGCAACGGTCAGCTTGTCCTCGTCGGACAGCTCATCCATGCCGAGGATGGCGATGATATCCTGCAGATCCTTGTACTTCTGCAGAATGGACTGCACCGCACGGGCAACCTCGTAATGCTCCTTGCCGACAACGTCCGCCGACAGGATACGCGAGGACGAATCCAGCGGATCAACCGCCGGGTAAATACCCATGGATGCGATATCACGCGACAGAACGACCTTTGCATCCAGATGCGAGAACGTGGTAGCCGGAGCCGGGTCGGTCAGGTCATCGGCAGGCACATAAACAGCCTGTACGGACGTGATCGAGCCCTTCTTCGTCGAGGTGATTCGCTCCTGCAGCGCGCCCATCTCGGTTGCCAGCGTCGGCTGATAGCCTACGGCAGACGGCATACGGCCGAGCAACGCGGAAACCTCCGAACCGGCCTGCGTGAAGCGGAAGATGTTGTCGATGAACAACAGCACATCCTGACCCTCGACATCGCGGAAATACTCCGCCATAGTCAGACCGGAAAGTGCAACGCGCATACGCGCTCCGGGCGGCTCGTTCATCTGGCCGTAAACCAGCGCGGTCTTGTTGATAACGCCGGATTCCTGCATCTCGTTGTACAGGTCGTTGCCCTCACGGGTACGCTCGCCGACACCGGTGAATACCGAAATACCGCCGTGCTGCTTTGCGATGTTGTTGATCAGCTCCATGATGATAACGGTCTTGCCGACGCCTGCGCCGCCGAACAGACCGATCTTGCCGCCCTTGGCGAACGGCGCGATCAGGTCAACGACCTTGATGCCGGTCTCAAGGATCTCGGTCGTGGACTGCTGCTCCTCGTAGGACGGCGCCGGACGATGGATCGGCCAGCGCTCCTCGCCCTCGACCGCCGGCTTGTTGTCCACCGGCTGACCGAGCAGGTTGAAGATACGTCCGAGGTTCTTGTCGCCTACCGGCACCGTGATCGGGCTGCCGGTATCGACTGCCTTCATGCCGCGCACCAAGCCGTCGGTGGATTCCATTGCGATGCAGCGCACGGTATCCTGACCGATGTGCTGCGCAACCTCGACCGTGATGATCTGACCGTGGTTGTCGATCGTAATAGCATTCAGCAGCTTCGGAAGCGCGTCAGCGGCAAATTTAATGTCAAGCACCGGTCCGGTGATCTGGACAACGGTGCCAATATTCTGCTCACTCATTGGCAAAACTCCCTTTTGTGAAAAGAGTGAAGAGTGCAGAGTTCCGAGTGAAGAGATGAAAGTGTTCTCCACTCTCCACTCTTCTATCTCCACTCTCGATTAAGCTCCTACCTCGCCCGAGCCGGCCACGATCTCCGTAATTTCCTGTGTGATCGCTGCCTGACGCGCACGGTTGTAGGACAGATTCAGATTTTCGATCATCTCGCCCGCGTTATCGGACGCAGCCTCCATTGCCATGCGGCGCGCGGACTGCTCGGAGCAGTAGCTTTCGACTACCGCGCCGTACAACACGCCGTACAGATACTCCGGAATGACTGCATCAAACACGCTCTCCGGCGAGGGATCGTATTCGGTCAGAACATGGGCGCCTGCCGGCTGCTCGTCCGCCGCATCAAAGTGCGCAGGCAGCAGCTTGAGGCACTTCGGCTCCTGCTGCAGAGGGGAGATAAACTCCGTGTAGCACAGGAAAACCTCGTCCACCCTGCCCTCGCGGAACAGCTTCAGCATGTCCTCCACGATGGGATGCGTATCACTGATGCGCATGGTCTCGGCAATGCCGGGATAGTCCGCCGCCACCGTTACCGGACGCTTTGCGTAATGCTCCTGCGCCTTTTTGCCGATGGTGATAACCTGTGCCTGCTTGCCCTGCATCTCGGCAGCGGCCAGCTTGAACAGGTTGGCGTTGTAGCCGCCTGCCAGTCCGCGGTCGCCCGCGATGACGATGTACAGGCTGTTCTTGACCTCACGCGGCTTGGTGTACACCGACTCGCTGCCGCGGGTCGCGCCCGCAAGGCGGGTGATGGTCTGATACAGCGCGTTAAAGTACGGACGGGCCCCGAGAGCACGCTCCTTTGCGCGGCGCATCTTGGAGGACGCAACCAGCTCCATCGCCTTGGTGATCTGCATGGTGGACTGCACCGATTTGATACGGCGCTTGATGTCCTTCATATTTCCGGAAGCCATTTTCAGTCCCTCCCTTTCACATTAGTGCTCGGAAAGGAACTTACTCTTGCATTCCTCGATTGCCTTTGTCAGCTTTTCCTTCACATCGTCCTCCAGCTTGCCGGTGGTGCGGATGGACTCCGGAATGTCGCCGTAAACGCTGTCCACGAAGGAGAACAGCTCCTTCTCGAACTCGCCGATCTGGTTTGCCGGAATATCGAGCAGTGCGCCCGAAACAACGGCATAGATGATGATAACCTGCTTTTCGACCGGGATCGGGCTGTTCTGCGGCTGCTTGAGCACCTCTACGATGCGTGCGCCCTGTTCCAGACGCTTCTTGGTGTCCGCATCAAGGTCGGAGCCGAACTGCGAGAACGCCTGCAGCTCACGGAACTGCGAGTACGCCAGCTTGAGCGTACCGGCAACCTTCTTCATCGCCTTGATCTGCGCGTTGCCGCCGACGCGGGATACCGAAATACCCGGGTTTACTGCCGGACGGATACCGGAGTTGAACAGCTCGGTCTCGAGGAAGATCTGACCGTCGGTAATGGAAATTACGTTGGTCGGGATATACGCCGAAACGTCGCCTGCCTGCGTCTCGATGATCGGGAGTGCGGTCAGGCTGCCGCCGTTCTGGATGTTCGCTGCACGCTCGAGCAGACGGGAGTGCAGATAGAATACGTCGCCGGGGTACGCCTCACGTCCTGGCGGACGGTGAAGCAGAAGGGAAAGTGCACGGTAAGCTACCGCGTGCTTGGACAGATCGTCGTAAATGACCAGAACGTCCTTGCCCTTGTGCATGAAGAATTCACCGATCGAGCAGCCCGCGTACGGTGCAATGTACTGCAGCGGTGCAGACTCGGATGCGGTTGCGGCTACGATGCAGGTATAATCCATCGCGCCGTTGGCAGCGAGCGTCTCTGCAACCTGTGCAACGGTCGAACGCTTCTGACCGATGGCTACATAGATACAAATAACGCCGGTGCCCTTCTGATTGATGATGGTGTCCAGACAGATCGCGGTCTTGCCGGTCTGACGATCACCGATGATCAGCTCACGCTGACCGCGGCCGATCGGGATCATGGAGTCGATCGCCTTGATACCGGTCTGGAGCGGCACATTAACGGGTGCACGCTCGATGATGCCCGGTGCGGGCATTTCGATCGGACGGCTCTCCTTGGTTTCGATAGCGCCCTTGCCGTCGATCGGCTTGCCGAGTGCGTCAACAACGCGGCCCAGCATTGCTTCACCGACCGGGACCTCTACGATTCGCTTGGTGCGCTTTACCGTGTCACCCTCGCGGATGTTCTGATCCGAGCCGAGGATAACCGCGCCGACCAGCTCTTCCTCCAGGTTCTGCGCCATGCCCTGCACGCCGCCCGGGAATTCGAGCAGCTCGCCTGCCATGCAGTTTTCAAGGCCATGGATATGCGCGATACCGTCACCGACGGTAACGACAGTACCTACGTCGGTCAGCTTGATCTGGCTCTGATAATGCGTGATCTGCTCCTTGATAATGCTGCTGATCTCTTCGGAGCGCAATTCCATAAAAATCACCTGCTTTCCTGTGTACCGGTCAACCGTGCTGCAAGCTCTTCCAGACGGGTGCGCAGACTGGTATCGAACTGCTCGTTGTTGACTTTCACAACGATGCCGCCCATGATGCTCGGATCGACCGAGCATTTCAGCTCTACCTTTTTGCCCGTAACCTGTTCCATCTTGCCGCGCAGCTTGTCGGTCAGCGCCGCACTCATCGGCACCGCCGTGACCGCCAGCACCTCTACGATGCCGTTTTCAAAATAATACTGCTCCTTATATGCCTGACACATCTCGTGGATGAGACCGATGCGGCCCTTATCCGTTACAAGCATCAGGAAATTGAGCAGAAAAGGCTCGATACGTCCCTCGAACACGGCTTTCAGGACATTCCGTTTGTCCTCCGCCGCGATAGAGGGCGTTGTGAGCATTTTGAGGAAATCCGGTTCGCTGTCAAACGCCGCACACACCTCGGTCAGCTGATCGAGATACAGCTTTTCCTGCTTCTCGTCCTGCGCGACCTCGTAAAGGCTCAGTGCGTAGCGCTCGCTTACCATATCCGCCATGTTTGCTCACCCCACCTTGTCAATAAAGTCTTCGATAAAGCGTTCGTGATCCTCCGGCTTTACATCGCGCTCCACGATCTTGGAGGCGATCATCACGGACAGATCCGCAACCTCATCCTTGAGTTCCTTGTGTGCCTTGATGCGCTCCTGCTCGATGACGCGCTCGGCCTTCTTGACCATAGCGGATGCCTGCTGCGAGGACTCGCGCAGGATCTCATCGCTGCGCTCTGCCGCACGGCGGGTAGCGGAGCCGACGATCTCGGCAGCCTCCTCCTTCGCCTTGGACAGACGCTCGGTATATTCGCTGCGCATCTGCTCGGCCTCGCTCTGCGCCTTCTCGGCGGTGGCGTACATGGACTGTACCTCCTCGCTGCGAGCAGCGAGCATCTTGCGCACCGGCTTGTACAGAAACTTCTTGATGATCAGGAACGTGATGAGCGTGTTGCACATCGTCACAAGGATCTCCCACCAGCCGATGCTGACGAACGCTTCATATAATGCTGCTGTCACTGGTTTACCTCCTTCCCAAACGGAAGAATCCGTTTCGTCTTTTCAATCATAGACCGCTCAATACGCGCGGTCTATGAAGAGGCAATATTTCAACTGGCAAACCCAGTTGGGATATTGACGCTTCCCTTAAAACTGACTAACAAACGGATTGGCAAACAGCAGGATCAGCGCGATAACCAGCGCGTAAATACCGGTGGACTCTGCCATTGCGATACCAAGGATCATGGTACGGGTGATATCGCCCTGCGCCTCCGGCTGACGGCCGATTGCGGAGCACGCCTGACCGGCGGCATAACCCTCGCCGATACCAGGGCCAAGGCCGGCGATCATTGCCATACCTGCACCAAGAGCGGACATACCTGCTACGAATGCTTTGGGATCCATACTTTTCTTCCTCCTAATTCAGATAACGAAATTGGAATTTGTTTTTTCTTCACGTCAGCTGTTGCGTGCGTCACCCACATAAGCCATGGTGAGCATACTGAAGATGAACGCCTGCATGCAGGCCGTGAAGCAGTCAAAATACAGCGACAGCACACCGGGCAGACCGATCTGCAGCAGCGCGATATTATCGGGCAGGAAACCCAATACCGCATTAGACAGCACCTTGAGTGCGCCCATGATCAGCGTAGTGATGACAAGGCCGCCTGCCATGTTGCCGAAGTGACGGAACGACATGGAGACCGGCGTTGCGATCTCGCTGAGCACGTTGAGCGGCGCCATGACGAAGATCGGCTCGAGGAAACCTTTGAGGTAGCCCTTGATGCCGCCGTACTTGATCTTATTGAACGTGATCAGCACGAACGTGATGAGCGCCCAGCCGAGCGTGGTGTTCAGGTCTGCCGTGGTAGAGCGCATCCAGAACAGGCTGGCCAGTGAACCGAACAGCGAGCTCATCATCAGCGTCATAATGTACGGCGAGAAAGCCTGACAGCCTTCTCCCATCGTGCTCTCGACCAGACCGTCGATCATCAGCACCGCCTTTTCGGCCAGTGCCTGCTTGCCTTTGGGGATCTTCTGCATGCGGTGTGTTAAAAAGATACACAGGAACAGGATAAACGCCATGATGATCCATGAGTTTCTCATGGTCTCCGTGATCGGCAGATTGGTATTGCCGAACAAATAACCCAGTATTTTAGGACCGTTTATTTCGACGTTCAACCGTTTAACCTCCTTTCCGCTGAACTGCGTGGCGCCAGAGGAGCAGCGCCTTGGTGAAAAACAGCGGAATGACCGCTGCAGCTGCGTTCAGATACGGCAGCTTGATCGCTGCGATCACGAACACCGCCGTGAGCATGTAGCGAACTACATAGCCGCGCCGCGTAATGCGAATGCCCTGTGCCGGCGGAAAGGCGGTTGCCCTTACCGTACTCCTGCCGATCATGTAGAACAGCAGCAGCGCGAACGCCGTACCGAGCAGAACGCTTGCGCCGGACCGAGCGATGCCCTGTCCGCAAAGAGCGAACACACCGAAGGTCACCAGCGCCAGCGGGAGCATGCCGCGCAGCATGCGCTTCGTTTCCTCATAAACGATGTGCATTTCCGTCACAGCTCCTTTTCTTTCTCTGCGCTTTCTCTGGCTTTGCGCTCGGTAAATCGCAGAAAGTCACGCAGGCTGCAGGCTGCAACCGCGATACCGAGCAGGATTCCGATAATCACCGCACCGTTGCCCCAACCGAACCGGTTGCGGAGCCATATCGCCCCGAAGCAGCAAAGCACCGGCGGTGTGATCACTGTGAAGCCTACCTGAGAAAAATAGATCAGGTAGCGCAGCACACTAAAGCCTTCTTTCCCTCTTTGCAATCGCATTCCCCCTTCATGAACGCCATAGCAACATTGTACAAAATGCAGCGTGCTCTCTCGGCACGCTATATTACTTATTATAAACAACTTGCCCAAAAAGTAAAATACTTTTGCTCAGAAAAGCTAAATATTTTTTGTGACTTTGTGTCGTATCATACATTCTGCATAAATTATTCTTATTAAGTATATACAAAATGCCAGATTGTCTTTTTTATCACAAAGGGAAAAAGACGCAGCATTCCCCATTGTTTTTTCTTACCAGCACGACTGCGGGCAAAAGAAAAAAGCAACGACTTTCATCGTTGCTTTTTTGTGCTTGCGATATGTATTTCCGTTTAAGGATTACAGGAAACGCTTCATGTCTTCGGTAGCAGACTCCGGCTCCTCGCTGAGCGAAACGGTGAAGTTTACGCTGTGCTTGGAAGAGAATGCGTCCAGAGCGACGAGGAACTCCTCAGCCTTGGCTGCGTCCTTGCCGCCGATGATCTTGTACAGACCGTCGATGAAGACACGGGTGATATCGTAGTTGCCGGCATGCAGACCGCCGACAAAGCCGAGCAGGCTTGCGATGTCGCTAACCGGATAATCCGCTGCGTCGATCAGACGTGCGTCATGCGAGATATCGAAAGTCAGCTTGTTGCCGCGGGAAATGCAAACGACACTGCCCTTTTCTTCTTTTACTGCAGCGTTGACCTGATCAATAAGCTCCTTGGTCTTACCGGAACCGGTACCGCCAATAATAAGTTTTACCATAGTTTTTATCCTCCCAACCTTTGAGGTTGCTATTAGTGTACCATAGTTTAGCCAAAATCACAAGTCCGAATTGCAAACTTTCCGTCATTTTGTATGGTAAATTTCTCACCCTTTCCAATTTTGTTCGGAAAACGCCGAATTTTGACGTTATTTTGCATCTTTTACAACATTTCCTGCAAGGCCGCGCACAAAGGAAATAAGCAGCCCGGACAGTCCGAGCGCGTCCACACCGGCTTGGGCGATGATCGGAACGGTTAAAACCGTCTCTCCGCCGGCGGATACCGTCATTTCGCCCAACTGCTGACCGGCCTGTATCGGCGCGGCAAGTGTCTCCGGCAGGTCGAATGTGGTCTGCATATCCTCTGCTCTCGTCTTTTCGATGACGACCGTGTCGCTGCCCTCGAGCACCGGCTGCACGGTCTCCGCGGTGCCGAGCGTCACCGGAATGGGTTCCAAGTCCTCCGCCGCAGGCGTGTACGCCGTGAAGTTGGCAAAGCCGTAGTTGAGCAGCGCGGTCGCATCCGCTGTGCGGTTCTCCTTGGTGGGCGCCGCCATCACGACCGCCACAAGGCTCAGTCCGTCCCGCTCGGCACTTGCAGAAATGCAGAAGCCGGCCTCGCGGATGTAGCCGGTTTTGAGACCGGTCAGACCCTGATAGCTTTTGAGCATCTTGTTCGTGTTCGCCAGACCGAATTTGCCGCCGCGCACGGTGTCCATCCAGATGCCGGTGTACTCCAGTATTTTCGGGTGGCGCAGCAGCTCGCAGGAAATAAGCGCAAGATCGCGTGCCGAGGTCAGCGTCTTTTGACCTTCGCCGTCCAGTCCGTTGGCGTTGATGAACGTTGTGTTCGTGCAGCCGAGTTCGCGTGCGCGCGTGTTCATCCGTTCGACAAAGGCGGCCTCTGTGCCCGCCAGATGCTCCGCTACCGCAACCGCACAGTCATTCGCTGAACCGACCGCAATCGCCTTGAGCATTTCATCCAGTGTCAGCTGCTCGCCCGGCTCCAGCCAGATCTGCGTGCCGCCCATCGAGCAGGCGTACTCACTGCCGGTTATCATGGTGTCCAGTGTCACCTCGCCGCGCTCGAGCGCCTCCATCGCCAGCAGCATGGTCATGATCTTTGTCACCGACGCAGGCTGCAGCTGCTCGTCGGCGTTGTAGACGTAAAGCTCCTGCCCGTTTGCCGCATACAGTGCCGCCGATTTCGCGTAGAGCGCGCCCATTTCGGGCAGCGCCGCCGCCTGCACCGTAAGCATACCGCTGAGTAAAGCGGCACAGATTATCTTCTTCACTTCTGTTCACCCCTTTATGACAGGCTATGTGCCGGACGGATAGATTATGCAGTCAGGCAGGAGTTAGGAGTGAGGAGGTTTCCTTAATTAGTAATCAGGAATTAGAAGTTAGTAATTGGCGGAATCTGGTGTGTTCTTCCAGTATTCCGGATTTTTTGGCGAGAAATCGCTATTTCTTGGCGAGAAATGGGCATTTCTTGGCGAGAAAGTACACAGAGCAGAGAAGAGTACAGAAGAGCAGAGAACAGTACAGTAGAGCAGACCAGAGCAGAGAAGAAAAGAAAAGAGTAGATATTATAGTAGAGAACAGCAAAGCAGAACAAAATTGAGAATTGAAAATGATTGACTGATTCTGATTTGACTGATCTGACGGAAAGTGAATTTATTTCTGAATGAAAAAATGGAGAACGCGCTCCCATCGAGTTCATTCTCCATTATCCATTCTCAATTATCCTCCACGGTGCGACCGTACCGAACGAATGAAAATTCCACCGGGCCTCGGTGAGCGACAGCCCATGATTCTGGTCGCTCGGCTTATTCGGCTCACCTTCGACATCGTAATCAATCTCCCATCCGCACATCGGGCAGATATAACCCCACGAAGGATTCTCGGGGATCTCTGCGCCGCAGCACGGACACGGCTCGGTCGGCGTTTCCGGCAGCCAGCTCATATCCGGCTCGGGTTCTTCGTCCTCGGGTACGGCATCCGGCCGAAAGTACGGGTCGAGCACCTCCTCGTCCTCCCGCTCCTGCACGCCGTCGAAAAACGCCTCCGGCAGAAAGGCATACTCGTCCTTATTCAATTTCGATCAGCACCGGACAATGATCCGAACCGAACACGTCGGTCAGGATGCGCGCGTCCTTGACCCGCTGGGCAAAGCGATTGGACACGAGGAAATAGTCGATACGCCAGCCTGCGTTCTTCTCTCTGGCGTGGAAACGGTAGCTCCACCACGAATACACGCCCTCGAGCGTGGGGTAAAAATGGCGGAACGTATCCGTAAAGCCTGCGGCGAGCAATTCGGTCATCTTGCCGCGCTCCTCGTCGGTGAAGCCTGCGTTCTTGCGGTTGGTCTTGGGGTTCTTGAGGTCAATTTCCTGATGCGCGACATTCATATCGCCGCACACGATGACCGGCTTCTCCTTATCCAGTCGGCACAGATACTCGCGGAAGGCGTCCTCCCACGTCATGCGGTAATCCAGACGCTTCAGCTCATTCTGCGAGTTGGGCGTATACACGGTAACGAGGTAGAATTCGCCGTAGTCGGCGGTGATGACACGACCCTCGTGGTCGTGCTCCTCAATGCCGAGACCGTAAACGACGCTCTGCGGCTCGGTTTTGGTAAACAGCGCCACGCCGGAGTACCCCTTCTTCTCTGCCGAGTTCCAGTATTCGCGGTAGCCGCCCTCGAGCGGCACATCAGCCTGTCCCGGCTGCATTTTGGTCTCCTGCAGGCACAGCATATCCGGCTGCTCGGCGGCGACGAAATCAAGGAAACCCTTGCCCATGCACGCACGCAGGCCGTTTACATTCCATGAAATCAGCTTCATTTGCGTTCTCCTTCACGCTACGATGCGGACGGTATTGCCGTCCGGGTCGAGCACAAAACTGCCGTAGCAGCCATCCTTGCCGACGACAGGGCCATCCGTGATCTCATAGCCCTCCGAGCGCATCTGCTCGGTCAGCGCGTCCACGTTCTCTCGGGTGCCCGCCTTGAACGACGTATGCGCCCAGCCGGTCCACAGACGCGAATGCTCGGCGTCCTCAAACTGCGGACGGGTCACGATTTCAAGCCGTGCGCCGTCGGCAAAGGACACAAAGCACGCCTGCGTGCCGGTCTCCTCGTTCTGGTACAGCTTGCCCGCCGTACCGTCAAAATATTTGGTGTAAAATTCACACAGACGCTCTAAATCACGCGTGTACAGTGCAATATGGTCGATCTGCATAATAGAAACTCACTCCTTTACAATACCGCTCTCGTCAATGCGACGAACCGCCTCTGCCATGCGCTCGGGCGGAACGACAAGCGCCATGCGGACGTAGCCCTCGCCCTGCGCACCGAAAGCGCTGCCCGGAACCACGATAACGCCGGTCTTTTCCATCAGCTCAATGGCGAAGTCCACCGAGGACACAAAGCGCTCCGGAATCTTCGCCCAGACGAACATGGTGCCCTGTGCATCCGGCACGTTCCAGCCGATCGAGCGCAGACCGCCGCACAGCGCGTCGCGGCGTGCCATGTAGCCGGTGCGGTTGCTCTCTACCACATCCTGCGGACCGTTGAGCGCGGCAGCCGCACCCGCCATGATCGGGTAGAACATGCCGTAGTCGATCTGCGAGCGGAACGCGCGGAAACGGCTGATAACCTCGCGGTTGCCGAGTGCGAAGGACACGCGCATGCCGGTCAGGTTGTAGGTCTTGGACAGCGAGTTGAACTCAATGCCGACCTCCTTCGCACCCGGAATGGACAGGAAGGACAGACCCTTTTCCCCGTTCAGCATAATGTCGGAATACGCGTTGTCGTGCAGAACGATGATGTTGTGCTCACGCGCCCAGAGTACCAGCTTTTCGTAGAACTTACGGTCGGCAACGGCGGTGGTCGGGTTGTTCGGATAGGAAACAACGATCGCCTTTGCACGCTCTGCCACGTCCTCCGGAATGTCGTTAAAGTCCAGCTGCCAGTTTTTCTCGGCGTACAGCGGGTACAGACCGACCGTTGCGCCGGTCATCATCGGGCCGAACGAGAAGATCGGGTAGCCCGGGTCCGGTGCAAGGATCAGGTCGTTCGGGCCGGCGAAGGCAAAGCCAACGTGTGCAATGCCCTCCTGCGAGCCGCACACAGCCATGATCTCGTCGTCGGCAAGCGTGACGTCATAGCGGCGCTTGTACCAGTTTTCTACGGCATCGAGCAGCTCGCGCGTTTCATTCAGCGAATACTTGTACATCTCCGGATCGAGTGCAGCGCGGCTGACGGCCTCCATCACATGCTTTCCCGGCTGAAAATCCGGCGTGCCGATGGACAGATTGATGACGTCCATGCCGCCTTCGAGGAGTGACTTCTTGCGCTCGTCGAGCTTGTTGAAAATATTGCTGTCTGCGATTTCTCCCGCTTTGATGAATTTCATGCTGATTATCTCCCAAGTAAAAATTCTATAACCGTCCGGTTGAAGCGGGACGGCTGCTTTGCTGCAACAAAGTGGTCGCCGTCGCGGAAAACCTCCACTTCACAGTGGGGAATGTGCGAGGCCATCTCCTTTGTCTGCTTTTCGCGTATTGCATCGTGCTCACCGACGATGATGAGGGTCGGCATGGTCAGCCGCTCCAAATCGTTCATCGTCACCCCATACGGGTGCACCATCAGTCCGAGCACATCCCTTCGGCGCGCCGCCTTTTTGCTGAAACGGCTCAGCGCCGCAGCAACACCGTAGCCTGCCATAATGGGCAGCTGCACCTGCGGTTTAACGCCGCTGAACATCTCCACATTAGCCGCGTTGAGGATGAGTTTATCTATATATTCCGGGTACGTCAGTGCGAATTTGATCGCCAGATTGCCGCCGTCCGAAAAGCCGAGGAAGTGCGCTTTCTTCACGCCGAGCGTGTCCAGCACGGTTTTGAGATCCTCCGCCATCATTTCAAACGACAGGCCGTGCCCGCCGCTCCCGGAGGCGCCGTGCCCGCGGCTGTCCACCGCAATAACGCGGTAAAAGCGGGTCAGCTCGGGTATCTGGGCGTTCCAGTACGAGCTGTCCTCGCCGTTGCCGTGCAGCAGCACGAGCGGCTTTCCTCGGCCGACATCGTAATAAGCAATCCGGGCATCGCCGCACACGACGAATTCCGGTTCATAACCGAACATATCTATTTCAAACCCTTTCTGCATTGCTCCACAAAATCAGTCGGGTGATGGATGAGAGCGGCGGTTTCCTCCACGGAACGGCCCTCGTCCAGCAAGCGAAGTGCGATGTGCTCCATGGACTCACCGACCTCGATCATGTGCCAGTCCGGGTCGTACAGGCGCACCACACGCTGTTGCCACGCATGCGTCATCGGCGGATGCACCAGTTCCACGTCCAGGTGTCCGCGCAGCTTTTCCGTGAACGCGTCAAAGTCGTCCACCTCAAAGTAAAGCTCCATGTTGTGCGACTGGTGCAGGATCGTGGATTTGGGCACGCCGGTCAGCCTGTCAAAATCCTGCTGAACGGAAAAGCCGCCGGAAAACGTCACGTTTCCGCCTAAATCCAGCACAACCTCCTGATCGAACAGATCATGGTAAAATTTCTTTGAAATCTCCACATCACGCACCGCCAGCAGCGGCATTCGGAACTTTATCATAGTGCAGCCTCCATCAAACCAAACCCAAAGCGGAAAATCCGCTCGGAATAGAAACTAAATTTTCTGTTTGGTTTCTATTTTATCACATTTTGATGAATCGGTAAAGTAGGCATGGAAAAAGGGAATGAATTTTACTTCATTCCCTTCTTGCAATCAGATTGTCGCCAGAACGCTCTTTGCAGGCTCCAGCTCCGTGCGTTTAACGTAGATCTTGTAAACGAATCTCACCTCGGCATTCATGCCGAACGTGCCGGACGAACGCCGGTTTTCCAGTAAACCACCGCTCATCAGATCGACCGTTTTCGTGGTCGCGTCTATGCCTTTCGCGCTGAGTATCTTGACGATTTTGTCCATCTCCTCCATGGTGGAGACTTCGGTAAGCTCTGTTTTGAACAGCATTACATTCCCTCCCTATGCAATTCCGTAAATAATTATCCTGCCTTGTGCTTATCATACCCCGGAGAGTGCGGTTTGTCAATCGTCATGCGGCAGCCGGATTACAGTTTTAACAAACACAAGGAAAAGAGATACAAAAGCGTAAAATTAAATTAAAACATAACAAAAACCCGAGTTTTCTAACGAAAACTCGGGTTTCGTGGTACACCATCACGGGCTCGAACCGTGGACCCACTGATTAAGAGTCAGTTGCTCTACCAACTGAGCTAATGGTGCATACTTTCTTGTGTACAAGAAAGTATGCAAAGAAAACTTTACCTGCACACTTCGTGTGCTTTACTTTCTCATTCACAATCTGAAAGTGTAATTTATTTCTTTACACCCTCAAAACTGAACAATCCTACTCGCAAGCTATCTTTCGAGGTTACCTAACATTTAAGGTCAAGCCCTCGGCCTATTAGTATCAGTCCGCTCCATACATTACTGCACTTCCACTCCTGACCTATCAACCTTGTAGTCTACAAGGGGCCTTACTCCCGAAGGATGGGAACACTTATCTCGAGGGGAGTTTCACGCTTAGATGCCTTCAGCGTTTATCTCGTCCGTACTTAGCTACCCAGCTATGCCCTTGGCAGAACAACTGGTGCACCAGCGGTACGTCCATCCCGGTCCTCTCGTACTAAGGACAGCTCCTCTCAATATTCCTGCGCCCGCAACAGATAGGGACCGAACTGTCTCACGACGTTCTGAACCCAGCTCGCGTACCGCTTTAATTGGCGAACAGCCAAACCCTTGGGACCGAATTCAGCCCCAGGATGCGATGAGCCGACATCGAGGTGCCAAACCTCCCCGTCGATGTGGACTCTTGGGGGAGATCAGCCTGTTATCCCCAGGGTAGCTTTTATCCGTTGAGCGACGGCATTTCCATTCACATACCGCCGGATCACTAACTCCAACTTTCGTTACTGCTCGAACCGTCATTCTCGCAGTTAGGCTCGTTTATGCGTTTACACTCAGTGCACGATTTCCATCCGTGCTGAACGAACCTTTGAGCGCCTCCGTTACTCTTTTGGAGGCGACCGCCCCAGTCAAACTGCCCACCTGACAGTGTCCCCCGACCAGATTCATGGTCGCAGGTTAGAATCCCAATATCCCAAGAGTGGTATCCCAAGGTTGGCTCCATAAACGCTGGCGCGCTTACTTCCTAGCCTCCCACCTATCCTGTACATGGAATACCGAGATCCAATATCAAGCTACAGTGAAGCTCCATGGGGTCTTTCCGTCTAGTTGCGGGAAACCGGCATCTTCACCGGTACTACAATTTCGCCGGGCGGGCTGTTGAGACAGTGCCCAAATCGTTACGCCATTCGTGCGGGTCAGAACTTACCTGACAAGGAATTTCGCTACCTTAGGACCGTTATAGTTACGGCCGCCGTTTACTGGGGCTTAAGTTCGCACCTTCGCTTGCGCTAAGCACTCCCCTTAACCTTCCAGCACCGGGCAGGCGTCACCCCCTATACGTCATCTTTCGATTTAGCAGAGAGCTGTGTTTTTGCTAAACAGTCGCTTGGGCCTTTTCACTGCGGCCTGCTCTCGCAGGCGCCCCTTATCCCGAAGTTACGGGGCCAATTTGCCGAGTTCCTTAACAACCCTTCTCCCGTTGGCCTTAGAATACTCATCCCATCTACCTGTGTCGGTTTGCGGTACGGGCACCTTAGTATACACTAGAGCTTTTCTCGTCTCTCTCGCCAGTTACTTCCCTACTATATTTCGGTCCCTTACGCCCGGGGCAACCATCGCCCGGGATAACCTTAAAGAAAGCGTCCCTCTAGCTTAAATGTTCGGTGGTTACGGAATTTCTACCGTATGTGCATCGCCTACGCCTTTCGGCCTGAGCTTAGCTCCCGACT
The DNA here is from genome assembly GCF_003474415.1 of Butyricicoccus sp. AM05-1. Lineage (NCBI taxonomy): Bacteria > Bacillati > Bacillota > Clostridia > Eubacteriales > Butyricicoccaceae > Butyricicoccus > Butyricicoccus sp. AM05-1. The sequence goes on from NZ_QUDG01000001.1 coordinate 708,598, forward strand.
AACCTTGGGCGGACGAACCTTCCCCAAGAAACCTTAGATTTTCGGCCATTATGATTCTCACATAATTCTCGCTACTTATTCCGGCATTCTCACTCGTATGCAGTCCACCAGTGCTTCCGCTCTGACTTCGCCCCGCATACGACGCTCCCCTACCCAATGTACAAAGTACAATGCCTAAGCTTCGGTTGAACACTTAGCCCCGTTACATTTTCTGCGCAAAACCACTCGACCAGTGAGCTATTACGCACTCTTTGAATGAGTGGCTGCTTCTAAGCCAACATCCTGGTTGTCTTCGCAGTTTCACATCATTTTCCACTTAGTGTTCATTTGGGACCTTAGCTGTAGATCTGGGCTGTTTCCCTTTTGACTATGAGACTTATCTCACACAGTCTGACTGCTATTCATCAATTATCCGGCATTCAGAGTTTGATAGGCTTTGGTAACCTCGCGGCCCCTAGACCATTCAGTGCTTTACCTCCGGTAATCTAAAATAACGCTAGCCCTAAAGCTATTTCGGGGAGAACCAGCTATCTCCGAGTTCGATTGGAATTTCTCCGCTATCCACAAGTCATCCCCGGCTTTTTCAACAGACGTGGGTGCGGCCCTCCACGGTGTCTTACCACCGCTTCAGCCTGCTCATGGATAGGTCACCCGGTTTCGGGTCTAATACCTGCAACTTCATACGCCCTGTTCAGACTCGCTCTCGCTGCGGCTCCGGAACTCCAGTTCCTTAACCTCGCTGCAAATATTAACTCGCCGGACCGTTCTACAAAAAGTACCCGATCATCCATTAACGGACTCTCGGTGCTTGTAGGCACAAGGTTTCAGGTTCTTTTTCACTCCCCTCCCGGGGTACTTTTCACCTTTCCCTCACGGTACTGCTCCACTATCGGTCACTGAGTAGTATTTAGGCTTGGAGGATGGTCCCCCCATCTTCCCAGCGGGTTTCACGTGTCCGCTGGTACTCTGGATACTG